>JACZJN010000115.1 GCA_014860565.1 Bacteroidota bacterium | reverse complement strand
TTCCGCCGCGTCCCCCCCCGCCGCTTGACGAGAGCATGACGCCGAGCAAATCTTCCGAGGCGAAATTCTGTTCGTTCACGTTGTTCGACATCGCCAGAAGGGACCAACGCTGTTTGCCGCTGAATGCGTTGAGCACGGCACCGGCCCGGTAATGATCCTCTTCGCCGTATCCGCCGTACACTTTGCCGAATTGCGCGTTCTTGATCGCATCGCGTGTGATGAGATTGATTGCCTTGACCTCGCTCCCGTCGCTGAACCCGGTGAAGCGCGCCTGTTCGCTCTGCTGGTCGAAGACCTGGATGCGCGAGATGATCTCGGCGGGAATGTTGCGCAGCACGGCGCGAGCGTCGTCCCCGAAGAACGGCCGATTGTCGACCAGCACCTGCTTCACTTCCTCACCCTGCGCTTCCACCTTGCCGTCCTTGATGGTCACGCCCGGCATCTTGGCCACGAGATCCTCGGCGGTCGCATCGGGATTGACCTTGAATGCGCTGGCGATGAACTCGGTGGTGTCTTCCTTGATGACGGCGATCGGTGCGGCGCCGGTGACTTCGACCTGTTCGAGGGAAATCGTCGACTCGCTGAGCGTCAGATCCCCGAGTTTGGCCGATTGTCCGCGCAGAGGCACGTCCTTGACGAGGGTGGTGTATCCGATATAGGAAATCTTCAGTACGTAGCGCCCGTTGCGCAGATTATCGAAAAGAAAACGCCCATCCTTTCCCGTCACCGTGCCCCCCGCGGTACTGCTGTCGGGCAGGCGCTGGAGGATAACGTTTGCGTTGGCAAGCGGCGTGCCGCCGTCCTTCTGAAGAATGCGTCCCTGAATACTCAGATCCTGTGCCGTGACCGATGAGAAAGCGAGAAGCGAGAAAATGGCGAATGCAGCGGCTGCGAATTTCATGGGTGTCCCGAATGAATGTATCTGAGATTAGATGCGCAGCGAGGAAAAAGGTTTATCGGGGTCGCGGTGCGCATGAAGCTCCTGTTTTCGCGATGAATGCATCAAACGAAAACAGAATCAACAAACATCGCCATTTTCCACCCCCGGAAAAAACCGAGGGTGCATCGGACGGGGAGGTCAAAAATCCGTCCCCCCGAATCATATGCACCCTGTCTCCGTAAGGGATGAGGAAATCCTAAAAACACATGCGAACGACTCCCGGTAACCGAAATCGGGTGGATGTGTCCTGTTCTCAGTCACGCGACGGTGTCATAACGTTTCCCAGATTCATGAGGAGGATCCCATGAGGCTTCTTGCACTGTTCGTGTGCCTGCTTCTGTCGGCCCAGCTTACCGCCGAAACGCACGGGATCGATGTCGTTTCCTACCGGGCACGGCTGACGATCGAACCTTCCGCGCGGTATCTCGCGGGCGTCGCCACCGTGACGTTCCGGAACGTCATGCGTTCTGATATCCAACAATTCGAACTTGATCTACGCAATCTCATGACCGACCGGGTGGAACAGGAGGGGGTTCCCCTGACTTTCGGCGTCAGCGACAGCACCATCATTATTCACTTCGATACGCCGTTGCGTTCTCTCGATACCGCCGTGGTGACGGTCTGGTATCATGGCAATCCGACGCACGACCGAACCGGCTACTCGGGCGTCGGCTTCGGACCGCGAAGCGTGTGGGCGCATCCGCAATCCCACATAGAGCGCTACGTGGCCATGCTTCCGCACTGGCTTCCCTGCAACAACCTCTTTTCCGACAAGGCGACTTACGATCTGACCTTCGATACGCCAAAGGGATGGCGCGCGGCCTCGATGGGAACGCTGGAGGACGAGCAGGAAGTCAACGATCGCAACCTGGCACACTGGGTGCTGCACGAGCCCCTGCATCCCGCCGGTGCGGGCTGGGCCGTCGGCGATTACGCAGTGTATCGCGATACGCTGCAGGGTATTCCGTTCTGTGCCTACGTGTGGCCCGAAGGTCTCTCATCCGCGAAAATGTATTTCAAAGCCATCGACAGCATGCTTACCGTTTTTACGACGCACTACGGTCCCTATCCTGGAGAGAAAATCGGCTTCGTTGCAACAGACAGTGCGACCTGCGAAGTGCACACCATGACGCTGCTGGAACTGAAAAACCTGTATGGCGCCGCGTACGAAACGGCGGGACATGAACTCGCGCATCACTGGTGGGGCAACTGCGTGACGCCGATGGACGTGCGCGAGAACTGGCTCAGCGAGGGATTCGCCATGTACGGCGAATGGCTGATCACTGCCGCGCTTTCCCGTCGCCGCACATTCGACGGGATTCTGAAGGAGTTCACCCAATTCTACCGCGTAACGGAAGCTCCGGCCGAGGGCGCCCTGCCGCTGTACGATTTTCTCGGTGCCGGGGCGGAATACAATTACCAGAGCGTCATCTATATCAAGGGCGCCATCGTGCTGAACATGCTGCGGCATTGGATGGGAGACGAGAGATTCTGGGGCGGGATACGCGACTACTATCTGCGCTATCGCGATATGAACGTCACGTCCACCATGTTCCGCGAAGTCATGGAAGAGCATGCGGAGGAGTCGCTCGTGCAGTATTTCGATCAATGGGTGTACAGCGGCGGCTGGCCGATGCTCACGGTGCGGCAGCTCGACACCTCGCCTGCGGGCGGACTGCGCATCGGGCTTCAGCAGCGGCAGCAGGACGAGAAAGGCTGGCCTCTGTTTGAGATGCCGGTGGATGTCGAGATCGTCACGACGAGTGGAGATACGCTGGTGCTCCGCCGGATGCTGCATGCGTTGGCGCAGGATATGTTCGTCTTCGATGAAGTACAGAGCAGCGATGTCGCGTCCTGGCGTCTCGATCCGGAAGGGTGGCTGCTGCACGAAGCGCAGATGGTCACCGGGGTTGAAGCCGACGCCATGCTTCCTCCCGCGCCGCGGCTGGAGTCCGCTTACCCACAACCCCTGCCCCGGGGAGCCACCATGGCAATGCAGCCGTTTCTCCTGCCGCAGGCCGGCGTCGTTTCGCTGGAAGTGCATGATGTACTCGGACGGCGCATCCGTACGGTTGCCGAGGGCTGGTTCGATGCCGGACGGCACATCGTACCGGTCGATCTGTCCGGTTGTGCCGCGGGACATTACCGCCTGTTGCTGCGCACGACGGAAGGAAGCAGCGCAGGGATGATTCTTGTCCAATAGAGAAAGGTGAGGGAGTGCATTTCCTGTAGCACGGTGTGGAAGCCGCTGTACAACAACAACGGGTCGTCTTGTGAGACGGCCCGTTGTTGTTGTACATGCCTGATCGATCAGGTTGGCACGTGGGATAAAAAAATCGAAAGAATATTATTCTTGCAAACGTAGACAGAATACTCTATGTTTAATGTCGATAAAGCAGTCTACAATACTCACTCAGGCATACAGGTCAGAACAATGAGCGAACTCATCAACAATTCGGAGCAGAGAAAACAGCTGCTCAAGCACATGATCCGTGAGCTGCACAGCGGGACGGCGCCCGCGGAAGTGCGCAGCCGCCTGGAACATCTGCTCGGAGGGATTCCCTACGGCGAGGTAGTGGAAGTGGAGCAGGAATTGATCGCGGAAGGAATTTCGCAGGAAGAAATTCAGCAGTTCTGTGACATCCACACCGCCGTGCTCGACGGACAAATCGATCACAGCATGGCCAGGCTCGTGCCGCCCGGACATCCCGTGGACACTTTCCAGAAGGAGAACGAGGCGCTGGCCCGCGTCACCGCGCGCATCATGCAGCTGAGCGAAGGTGTGGATCATCTGCCACCGGAGCAGGTGGGCGAGCGCGTGCTTCAATTCCGCGCGCTGTTCAACGAACTCGGTGACGTCGACAAGCATTATCGCAGGAAAGAAAACCTGCTGTTTCCCTTTCTCGAACAGCGGGGCATCACTGGGCCCCCGACGGTCATGTGGGGCAAGCACGACGAAATCCGCGTCCTGCTCAAATCCGCCCGGGAAACGCTGGCTGCTTCGCCGGATGCCGATGCCGCTGAACTGGACGCACTCTCCGTGCGTCTGCTGATTCCCGCCGCGCGCGGGGTCGATGACATGATCATGAAAGAAGAGCAGATTCTTCTTCCCATGTGCATGGATCAGCTCACCGAACTCGAATGGTACGAGATCCATCGCCAGACGCCGGAAATCGGTTTCTGCCTGTTCGATCCCCAGATCGACTGGAGGCCGAAGAATGTGGAGGTTGCCCCTGCCACCCAGGTCGCGGGTGACGCGGTGCGCATGCCCAGCGGCGCGCTGACGCCGGCGGAACTCACGGCCATTCTCAACACCGCGCCCTTCGACATGACTTTCGTGGATGCGCAGGACAAAGTGAAGTACTTCACGCAGGGAACCGAGCGCATCTTCGACCGTAACCGGACGATACTCGGACGCGACGTACGCATGTGCCATCCGCCCTCGAGCGTCAACATCGTCGATCGCATTCTCGAGGACTTCAAAAGTGGGCGGGAAGAACGCGCGCCCTTCTGGATTCAGCTGAACGGGAAGTTCATCCACATAGAATATTTTGCCGTGCGCGATCCGCAGGGCACGTATCTCGGAACGCTCGAGGTGTCGCAGGACCTCACGCCGAAACGGGCGCTCGAAGGGGAACAGCGCCTGCTTTCCTATGGCGAAAAATCCGAAGCCGACGTGAATGTTCCGGGAGACGCAGTCTTTCCCATCACGTCAGGGGTTTCGCGGCCCGAACCGGCGAAGGCGGCGACGCTTACGGCGGAACAGGCCATTGCGGAATACGGAGCGCATGCGCGAATCCCGGCGGGGAGTCCGCCACCCGCGGGACATGTTCCCCCCGCAACACGTGAACCACGTCCCGATTGGGCCGAGGATTCCGCGATTGCAGCGCGCATCGACGCAACCGCGCTGCTCGACATGGGTGCCAGTCCGATGAACGCGGTGCACAAGGGACTCGGCGGCGTCGGTTCCGGCGCGATCATTCATCTGTGTGTGTCGTTCTATCCCACGCCGATGGTCGACGCCCTCCGCGAACTGGGGCATGGCGTCTGGGGCGAAGAAATCGCGGACGGTTGGGCGATCTGGATCCGCAAACGGTAGGGTTTCGCCTTCGATACACGCATGAATCTACGGAAAGGGCGGGCGCGGTACCCGCCCTTTTCTGTATGGATTCAGGGGGTATTTCGAAGTTGAAGTTGATGCGCGCCTGGGATAGAATATATTGTGTGAATAATTGTAACATCGGAGCCGTTACGGTGTTATTGACGCAGTGGCCAAGTTCCCTGCCTTCCCGTCGTCCCCGACAGGGGAGGTTCATGCCGATGCACATGAGGATGATATGACAAACTGGGACCGTTCGTTCAGCACGCCGTCATCGACAACGATATTCCGTGCATTGGCCTGGGTCATCGCTCTGACAATGGCGATGTTGGGGTCCGCCACCGCGCAGCCGAACCTGACGTTCAAACGCATTGTCAACAACTGGCCCACGATAGAACTGTACTATACCGTCGCCTGCTCGGGGGCGCCGGTATGGAATCTGAATCAGGGGGATTTCCGGCTGTACGATGCAGGGAAGGAAGTGCCGCAGTTCACGATGCATTGCGCCGATCCCACCGTCGCCTGTCCGATGTCCACCGCCCTGGTCTTCGACGCGAGCGGCTCGATGGCGGGAGCGGGCAATGCCGGAATCATACAGGCAGGCAAGGCCTTCGTCGGCACCATGGACGGGGCCACGGACGAAGCCGCGATCGCCTGGTTCAATCAGAATGCCACATTGCAGCAGGGGATGACCGGTGATACGGCATCACTCAATCGTGCGATAGACCTGATTCCCGCGACCGGACCGACAGTGCTGTGGGATGGGATCTGGGCCGGATTGCAGGAAGTACAGACGCACGGGAGCAACAGCTGCCGGGCGGTCGTCGTCATTTCCGACGGCGGCGACAACAGTTCGATGTACACGCCCGCCCAGCTGATCACTTTCGCCAACCAGAACCACATCCGCGTCTTCACGATAGGACTCGGGTCCGGGCTCAACCCTATCGATCTTCAACTCATCGCGGAGCTCACCGGAGGGAAATACTACCAGGCACTGACCCCGGCATCGCTCGTCGTGATCTACCCCGAGATCGCATCGATCATTCACATGGGTTTTCTGGAATGTCGGATCGATTACGACGCAACCTGTGCGGACGGAGCGGTTCATACCGTCGAACTGCAGGTGAACAATGTGTGCGGGGGCAGCGATGTGAAATCGAAGTCCTACCGGGCGCCGCGCGATACGACCACATTCAGCGAACTGCCGTTGACGCTCACGGATACTACAGTCACAGGGGGTGAGGACTTCGCGGTCCCGTTCACGCTGCCATCGCAGCTGAGCGGGGAAGTTCTCACCGCCCTTACATTCGATCTTTGCTACAACACGCACATGTTCGAATTCCGTGGAGTGGAAATTCCTGCCGGCGGATTGCTCGATGGAATGAGCGCGACCGCCGGCCCCATCGCCTGCGGCCGGCGCATTCAGACCGTCGGGAGCAAACTTGTGAACGGGAGTGGCGTATTGCTGCAACTGAAGTTCCGCTCGATCACGAATCCGAACGATACCGTGACGTCGCCGTTTACCGTCAGCGGAGCGTGGTTTGAATCCGGCTGTCTGACGCCGCTGATATCGGGAGCGACCGTGACAGTGCTCCCGCGGCCATTCACCGGAGAAGCCATTCTCTCGCCTCGCTGCTACGTGCCGGATTCACTGCATTTCGATACCAGCGTCGACGGATATATCCCGAATCCTTTCACCGTGCAGCTGAGCTGCGTCAACAACGGGACGGACACGGCCTTTGCCGTCACCGGCACACTGCAGCTGCCGGACGGCCTTGATCTCGTTTCGGCGACGGAGCCGCTGACGAAACCCATATACACCGCGCCGCTCGCTCCCTGGCGGGTCGGCGATCCTGTGCCGAGCATTTCCTGGATGGTGCGCTGGACGAAGCGCGAAGCACACGATGTGGATCTCGGCATCTCATTTGTCGTCGGGGCCGAGACGCGCACCGGCGCGAAGGTTGCGGACGTTCCGGTGAGCTGCACCGTACGCATTGCCGGATTACGGAAAGAGGTTTTCTGCGGGATGGAAATGCCCGATGCGCTTCATCTCAATGTCGCGGGCGACAGTGTGAAGCCGAATCCCTTCACGATCCGCTATTGGGTGCGCAACATCGGCCAGACGGCCACCAGGTTGAATACGCTCGTTCTCATCGGGATAGCGGACGGCCTCTCCCTTGCCCCGACGTCACCGTACGGGATGGGCGATCCGATCGCCGTGCCGCTTCAACCAGGCGACAGCGCGGAATTTATCTGGATCGTGGATGTCCAGAATCGCAGCTATCCCCGATCGTTTGTGATCAAAGCGCGGACGCTCGATTCCGACGGTGATGTGCATCTGTGCGAGCGGCATCTCTTTATTCCTTCGCTGCCGCAGGGGGCGCTCGACTGCGGTCTCTATACGGACAGCATCACGGCGGATTATACGAAGCAGGTCTACATCCCCATGCCATTCGCCGTAACGCTCACTGCGTTCAGCAACAAGGCGGCGCTGAGTGATTCCGTCTGGGCACGGATAGTCATTCCGTCGGGCGGACTCGCGCTGGCGGGACCGGATATCGGAATATTCGCCAAGCCTCTTTCCCCGGCGCTGCTGTTTCCGCAGCAGCAGGGGAGCGTGCAATGGATGCTCACGCATCCGCTTTCGACGCAGGAAGTGCGCTACACCGTGCGAACAATGCTCTGGGAAAAGGGAGGCGACACGACGTTCTGTGAAACCGAGGTGCTGATTCCCGCCATGCCTGCGCCGTTCTGGTTCACCCTGTCTCCGTCGGGCCCCATCGCGTTCTGTGAAGGTGGACAAGTGGTGCTCAATGCCGGTGCAGGGTATGCGACGTATCTTTGGTCCACCAGCGACACTACACAGGCGATCACGGTGTCGCAGAGCGGGACGTACTGGTGCGGAGTGACCGCGGCCGACGGTCTGCCGGGATTGTCCGACCAGGTGACCGTCACGGTGTATCCGCTTCCAGCGACGCCGCTGATCACCCGGAGCGGGGACGTGCTGACGACCGATCCCGCCTCGGCATGGCAGTGGTATCGCGACGGGAATGAAATCCCTGGCGCCAGTGCCCAGAGTTTGCCTGCTGACCAGACAGGAGAGTATCAGGTACGAATTACTGATATAAACGGATGCGAGGCGCTGTCCGACGTGTTTGCCGTAGGTACTCTGGATGTGGATGAGGGGCAGACACCCGGACAGCGTTTCACATTGTATCCGAATCCCGTGGAAGGGGTCCTCACCATCGACGTCGTGATTGATCATCCTGCTCCGGTCCGCCTCGTCGTGCGCGATCTGCTCGGCCGCGAACTCTGGCGGATATCGCGTGATGCGGAATCGCGCTCCTTCACCGAGCGCCTCGATTTGCGCGGCCTGCGGTCGGGAGTGTACCTTGTCCAGCTGGAGGCGGGAGGCGGTGTGCAGGCGCGGCTGGTCGTGGTACGGTAAGCGATTCGCTTCGCGAATCGCGATGTTGGATGTAGGATGTAGGACGTAGGACGTAGGATGAAGAAAGTTCTTGAACGACACCCGGAACTTTCGCAATCCAGTGCGGCTTCCGCCCTGAAAGGGCGGCACAACGGAGTACCGATGAGACGATTGATTCTGGTCATGATCTCCCTCTTCCTTCTCGTCTGCGTTGAAGCGCAGGCGCAACCGGAACTGTATCTGCGGACCGTCGACACCGCGCTCTGGCCGGAGATCGGCGTGGGGTTCCGCGTCCATTGCGATGGGGTGCAGCGCGACGACGTCACGCGCACAAATCTTCGCCTGTTCGAAGACGGCAGGGAAATCGATCACTTCGATGTCTGGTGTCCCGAGCTGTACGGAAAGATCAGCATCGGCGTCGCCCTCGTACTCGACGGCAGCGCCGACATGGTCGGGACGGGTACCGCGGAGGTGAAATCGAAGGGCCACGCCTTCGTGGACATGATGGACGGTATCATCGACGAGGCAACGGTCACGCTGTTCAACGACCATGCCGCGACGTATCAGGCGATGACACCGATCAAACCCATGCTGCATTCGGCCATCGACGCACTCGGTACGAACGGGGGCAGCGCGCTCTATGACGCACTGTATCTGAGTGTGATTGAAGTCGCGTACAACAGCTTCAATCCCGGAAAGGCGCTGATCGTGATGACCGATAGCAGTCCCGATTCCTCCTACAGAACGCTTCCCGAGGTGCTCGCCCTGGCGAAGCAGCATCGGATTCCGATTCACATGATCAGTTTCGGCGGGGCTGCCGATACGGCCGAGCTGCGGATGATCGCATCAGAAACGGGAGGGCAGTATCTCTTCCGACCCAACGCGGGGCAAATGGCCGCGCTCTATCAGACCATCAGCTACGGAAGGACCGGCGGTGACCAGGACTGCCTCCTCCGGTACACGCGTCATTGTGCGGACGGAAACGAGCATGAGATCGTCGTGCAGCTGCGCTATCTCTGCGGCGACATGGTCGAATTCTCCCGCCGCTACGCCGCCCCGCTCGATTCTTCCACGCTCGAGCCGCTGCACCTGACGCTGGTTGGAGATACCGTCCTCGCGGAAAAGAGTCTCCACCTCGGTCTGCATATCGTCGATCCCGTCGCAGACCGGCAGCGCGGCGCTTTTCATTTCACCGTGCAATACGACACGACGCTCCTTGCCTTCCCGTATGTCAGCGCGTGGGAGAGCGACCTCCTACGCAACCTCACCATCACCGCGACACCCATTCCGGGCGGCGTCCGCGTGACCGCAACGGGCGGCAATGGCTGGTCGGAGGCGGAAGGGGCGCTCCTGCACCTCTCGTTTCGCACGCATGCACCAGCGGGACGCGGCGATACCATCCCGTTGACCGTCGCCGTCACCGACGCCGCGTTCGAGGACGGCTGTCCCGACCTGCGGATCGACGACGCGCACGCGGTGATACTCGCGCACGGACCGGAACTGTGGTTCGACGGCGAGCATCCCGGTTGGATCTACTGGAACGGCAAGACCGGTGAGTGGGAACCGCCGGATTTCCTCGTCAAGGTGCGCGTCTACAACACCGGCGACCGCGATGCGGAAAACGTCACCATGCGGCTGGCTATCGATACCACGAAACTGCGGTTCGTCACTCCGAATACCGGCGTGTATGCGCTTCCCGGCGGGACGCTTGCCGCGGGCGACTGGGCGGAAGCCACATGGCAACTCATGCCCCAGGCGGGCGTGCGTCCGCTGGATTCCGTCCTCTCCTGCATGACGCTGTACGCGTCCAATAATCGGTCCCACACCTGCTGCTGCCGCATGTATTTCGTCGACGCGCCGCTCGCGGTGGAGCGTGCCGCGTCCGCGCAGCTCTCGTTGGAACTCTGGCCGAATCCCGGCCGCGGATTGCTGCGCGTTGCATTGCCGACGGAGCTGAGCGGCACCGCGGACCTTTTCGTGACCGATGCGCTGGGACGAATCGTCCTTCGACGTGATGTCGATGCGGCTGCTACCGGCGGCCCATCTCCGTCGGGCGAAGGAGCATGGCGAACAACCCTCGGCGCGACGACTCTTGATCTGTCGGTCATGCCGCCGGGATTGTATCTGCTGCGTCTCGTCGGCAGCGGCAGGCAGTGGCTGGCGCGATATCTTCTTACAAAATGATCGGTCGTTCCCGACGAACATGCTTCGTGTTGACATGTACTGCCAGGATTGCTACATTGACCTACCATCCAGCCACGCAGCGCGACTATCGTACAGTACGCCCCGGGGGCGGCAGAAGCGCTGTTTCGAACGCAATTTACCAGTTCATTTTTTCATGTGAGGACATCATGTCTCGCCTCGCCCTGCGTTCATTCCGGCTGGATCGCGCCGCCGTCAAGGCAATGATTCTTGTCTCCGTCCTTCTGCTGCTGCCATTGGGAGCAGGCCGTGCGCAAGCGACGCTCAGGACAGGACCCCTGAGTGTCTGGTGGCCCACCGTTCGCATCCCGGTCGCCGCCGAGTGCGACTCGACGCCGGTATGGGTCACAGACCCTCTTCGCTATCACATTGTGGACAATGGAACGGAGGTGCAGAACTTCACACTCTTCTGCAACGATCCCCCCATGCGCGCGGCAATGTCGGTCAGCCTCGTTTTCGACGCGAGCGGTTCGATGGCCGGAACCAGCCGCAATACGGCCATCATGGCCGGACACGCCTTCGTCGACAGCATGGATGGGATCAACGATGAAGCCGCGGTGATTTTCTTCAATCAGGTTTCGACAATCTACCAGCAGATGACGACAATCAAACCCATGCTTCACTCCGCAATCGACGCCCTCCCTGCCAGTTCACCAACAGCGCTCTGGGACGGTATCTTCGCAGGTGTGATCGAACTGATCAACAACGGCGTCAACCAGCAGCGTGCAGTGATCGTGATTACCGACGGAACGGACGTTGCGTCCTCGCGGACAATGACCGAGGTTATCGCGCTTGCCCTGCGTCATCACATACGCATCTACACCGTCGGCGTGGGGGATCAATTCAATCCACAGGAGCTTGAAGAAGTTGCCACACGGACATACGGGCGCTTCTACCAGGGGCCACGGTCCGCCATTGTCAACGCGTATCAGGAAATCTACTCGATTATTACCCGGATGAATTTCGGGGAGTGCTTCATAGAATACGACATCCCCGGACCGCCCTGCGCCGGCGGCGGCGTGCATGATGTGGATATCGAGCTGCAGGGTGTTTGCGGTGTTACGGGCAGCGTTCACACCCGCTATGACGTACCGCTCGATTCGACGACGTGGACAAAGGTGAAAATCGGTTTCGACGACATGTTCGTGAAATCAGGCAAAGAATACACGCTCCCGCTGAAATTGCGCACGGCGCTTCCCCGCACTGTCCTTCCGCCGCTTTCCTTCCATCTCGAATTCGGCCCCGGCTGTGCATCCAGTGGTTTCGGTTCACCCGGTATCCCGGGCGAGTTCTATTACGGCAAACCGATCACGGTCACTCCCGAAGGAAACGGCGTACGCATCGCCCTCACTGATACGTTCACCGTCGAAGGTTCCGGGACGATACTCGACATGCTGGTGAATGCGCCGGTGACGTCCGCGGATACGGTCTGCTGCGACGTGACGCTCAGCGATGCGCGCTTCGAAGGCAGCTGTTACATTCCCGTCACCGATGACGGATTGATCTGCATCGTGAAGGAGCTGCCGCAGGTTGAGTACACCCTCGGGTCCAGCGCCGTGATGAACTGGTATCCGGCGATCAACGACTACGTTCCGAACCCGCTCCTGCTCAAATCGGCGGTCACGAATATCGGAGATGCGGATGCGAAGAACCTGCATTATCTGATGGAATACGACACGACTGCGTTTGTTTTGACTTCGCATGCGTCGAACACCGTTCACGGCAATCCCACCGACCTCGCACCGGGGACGAGGCAGGAGGTCGACTGGAAACTGCGCGTGCTGCCGCGCAGCAAGGGCGACACGATGCATATCTGCGTCACGGTGATGTTCGACAATTATCAAACCCTCCGTCTCTGCCATGATCTGTACGTCCCTGCCGCGGGCGTTCCGGCACTCGATGTGGAGTGTCCCGGACCGCTGACGCTTGTCTACGATCCGCAGGCCGACGCCTGGATACCGAATCCCTTCTGGACCGGGGTGCGGGTAAAAAACACGGGAACGGCTCCCGCGACGAACGTTCGCGCGACGATCGCGCTGCCAGCGGGACTCTCGCTGGAGCCCGGCGAGCAGGTTGTCCGGGTCGTCTCGGCATCCCCGCTTCTTCCGTGGACACCGGGAGACAGCGTTCCTCTGGTCCGGTGGACGATGCGGCTGCTGCGCACTCCGCCGGTATGCCGCGACACCACCGTCCTTGTCTCATTCACGGTGACCGGAACGCAGGAGGACGGAACCCCCCTGCCGCCGGTGTCCTGCAGCCTTCCCGTCCTGATCCGCGCGCCGATTCAGCCTGCGCATCCACCGATCGCGGTCTTCGGATCCCTCGCGTTCTGTGAAGGGGATTCCGTCATGCTCGACGCGGGAGCCGGATTCCAGGGCTATCTCTGGTCGAACGGCCTGGCATCTCGAAGCATCGTTGTCCGTCAAAGCGGGAGCTATTTCTGCATGCTGACGGGCCTGGCGGGTTGTCCGTTCACATCGGACACTGTTTCCATTACCGTGCATCCCCTGCCCGCGAAGCCCGCGATCACGCGTCATCTCGATCAGCTCACGGCGACTGATGCGGACACGTGGCAGTGGTATCGCGACGGAATGGAAATTCCGGGTGCGACGTCCCGCGACCTTGCGGCGTCGCAAACGGGAAGCTATCGTGTCCGCGTGACGAACAGCTTCGGCTGCGAGGCCTGGTCCGATCCCTTCGACGTGACGGTGCTCGACGTGGCGGATGCCGCCGCGGTTGTCGACCGCTTCGAACTCTTCCCGAATCCCGCAGGCGGCGTGGTGACCGTGCGTTTCGTTCTTGCCTTGCCTGGACAGCCGACGGTCAGCGTTCACGATCTGCTCGGCCGCGAACTGCTTCGCCGCACTTCGGAAATGTCCGCACGTGAAGGGGAACTCAGGCTGGATCTCTCCGCCTTCCCGGCGGGACTCTATCATGTCCGGCTGCTCGCCGGTTCAACGATCATCTCTCGGCAGCTGCTGCTGTCGGGAACAGTACACTGATTCAAGGAGGACGGGATGACGAATCATGACATTTCCAGGACAGTGAAATACGGTCGGGGGACGCACGTCCTTTTTCTGATCGCCGCACTGCTGCTTATCGGCGCAGCGACGACACTGCAGGCGCAGCCGAATCTGAATTTCAAGCGCGTCACGGTGAACTGGCCGACGGTCGAATTGTATTTCTCCGTCGGCTGCAACGGGAACCCCGACTACAGCATGACGAAGCAGGACTTCAAGATATTTGAGAATGGTGTGGAGGTTCCGGACTTCACACTGTGGTGTCCGGACCCGACGGTACGGTGTGCGATCTCGGTTTCGCTCGTGTTCGATGCCTCGGGCTCGATGGCGGGTGCCGGCAACGACGGCGCGAAGCAGGCGGGACACGCGTTCGTCAATCTGATGGACGGCGTTGTGGATGAGGCCTCGATCATCTGGTTCAACGAGGTGGCGACGGTCGCTCAGCAGATGACGACGGTCAAACCGATGCTGCATTCCGCCGTGGACGCACTTCCCGCGGCGGGTTTCACCGCGGTGTGGGACGGCATCTATACAGGCATCATCGAACTGATCAACAACGGGGTGAACCAGTGCCGCGCGGTGATCGTCATGACCGACGGCGGTGATTCCCAATCATCGCGGACGGTAGCGGAGGTTATC
Organism: Bacteroidota bacterium; assembly: GCA_014860565.1. GTDB lineage: Bacteria > Bacteroidota > Ignavibacteria > SZUA-365 > SZUA-365 > SZUA-365. The sequence continues at coordinate 45,241 of JACZJN010000115.1, read as the reverse complement.
TCCCTGGCGAACCGCCACCGCATCCGGGTGTTTACCATCGGACTGGGCACGGGCATCAACGCGACGGAACTCCAACTGATCGCACTTCTGACCGGGGGCAAATACTATCAGACGCCGAATGCGGGACAGATGTCTGCCATATACCAGGAAATTACAACGATCATTTTCCAGGGCTTCCAGGAATGCATGATCACGTATGAGCGTCAGTGCGCCGATGGTGGCATACGGACGGTGGAGCTTCAGCTGAAGAACTTCTGCGGCGGGACGGACGTCAAGACCAAGACCTACCGGGCGCCGCTGGACTCCACAACCTTTTCGAATCTGAATCTGGAACTCGGCGATGCGCAGGGCCGGGGCGGTACGGAAATCACGGTGCCGCTCAATCTCGTGTCGCCGCTGAATAACGAGATGTTGTATCCGTTTTCCTTTACGCTGCTCAGCGACTCGCTGTGTGCGCAGCTGAAAAGCGTGCAGACTCCCCCGGGATCCCTGCTCCAGGGCGTTCCGCTCACGGTGACTCCGGTACCCGGCGGAGTGCGGATCGCCACGATGGATCGGAAGCTGCTCGCCGGCAGCGGCATGCTCCTGGAGTTTGTCTTCACGGCATCGGATCCGCTGGATACGACATGCTGTGACGTGTCGGCGGGCAACGCGGCGTTTGAGCAGGGGTGTTTCATCCCGGTCATCGCTTCGGGCGAAATCTGCATCATTCCCCGCGCGCCAATCGTCACCTGCGACATGGACGCGCCGAAGGAACTGCGGTGGCAGCGCGGAATCACGGATTACACGCCGAATCCGTTCCCGGTGCGCATGCGCGTGTTCAACACCGGCGACAGGGAAGCGACGAATGTGCGGTACAGGATCATATACAATGCCGGCGACGTCCGGCTGGCCTCGCCGCTCACGGATGTGCAGAACGGAGTGCCGGCGAACCTGAACCCGGGAGAATTTGCGGAGGCGATCTGGCAGGTCGCGGCAAAACGCAGGACGAGCGGTGACTCGCTGAGATTCTGCATCGTCGCCTCGTTCGACAATCATCCGGATATTTCGTGCTGCGTTCAGACGTACGTTCCTCCCGCCGACCCCATTCTCCAATGCGAGATCGATGCTCCGGTCGTTATCGCCGACAACGCGAATGCGCGATACGTGCCGATGCCGTTCCCCTTGACGGTGACGGTGACCAACGCGGGCGGGATGCAGACCGACTCCGTTTTCGCGACGATCATTGTCCCATCGGAGCTGAAACTCATCACGGGCGAATCGTCGACAAAGCGGCTGCTGCCTTCGCTGCTGCATCCGAACCAGCAGGGGCAGGCGCAATGGATGCTGCAGCACGCGCCGACGACAGTGGAGAAATCGTACCAGGTACGGATCTGGGTGAAATCCGCCAACGCCGATTCCTCATTTTGTGAAAAGACGATCGTCATACCGCCGCTGAACTCCCCGAACCTGGAGTTGCGCTGCTACGGTCCGGACACCCTCCGTTTCGATCCGCAGACGGGCGCATGGACCCCCGATCCTTTTCCGATACGGGTTTCATTGGTAAACGCAACGCCGGATACGCTCTCGTCGGTGAACGTGACACCGCTCCTCCCACCGGGGTTTGTCCTGGACATCGGTGAGACGGGGAAAAAATACGTCACGCCGAATCCGTTGCTGCCGGGGGATACCTCCCTGACGCTGACATGGCTCGCGCGCTTGGGGAAAATAATCTGTCGCGATACGACGGTCTTCATTTCCGTGCAGGCGAACGGCAATCTTGCCAACGGCCAACCGATGCCTCCCGTTTCCTGCGGCTTCTCCCTTGTCGTCCTTGCTCCCGCTCCGCAGAAAGCGACCATCGCTGTGCAGGGGGGCACGGCATTCTGCGACGGTGATTCCGTCGTCCTGGATGCGGGAAGCGGATATATCGATTATCTCTGGTCCGACGGTCAGCAGACGCAGAGCATCGTCGTCCGACGGAGCGGCGCATATTTCTGTGAAATGACGGTTCCTCCCGGTTGTCCCGTCATCACCGATACGATATCGGTCACGGTGCATCCCCTGCCGGCGACGCCGGTGATCACGCGTCAGCTCGATCGGCTCACGGCGACCGATGCGGACACCTGGCAGTGGTATCGCGACGGAATGGAAATTCCGGGTGCGACGTCCCGCGACCTTGCGGCCTCGCAAACGGGAAGCTATCGTGTCCGCGTGACGAACAGCTTCGGCTGCGAGGCCTGGTCCGATCCCTTCGACGTGACGGTGCTCGACGTGGCGGATGCCGCCGCGGTGGTCGACCGCTTCGAACTCTTTCCGAATCCCACGAGCGGTGTGGTCACGTTGCGGTATACATTGGCCGCGGCGGGCCAGCCGGTCGTCAGTGTTCATGACCTGCTCGGTCGCGAACTGCTGCGGCGCGCGCTGCCGACGGCGACGCGCGAGGGAGAACTGCGGCTGGATCTCTCCGGTCTGCCCACGGGATTCTATCATGTCCGGCTGCTTGCCGGTTCGACGAATATCACACGGCAGCTGCTGCTGTCGGGAACAGTACACTGATACAAGGAGGACGGGAATGGGATTTCATGACGTACTGGGAGGAAGGAAACGTCGGCGGGGGCCGCGCGTCCATTTCCTGTTCGCCGCGCTGCTGCTGTTCGGCATTTCATCGGCTTTGCAGGCACAGCCGAACCTGAATTTCAAACGGGTCACCGTCAACTTTCCGACAATCGAGTTGTACTACTCGGTCGGCTGCGACGGAAATCCGGCTTACAATATGACGAAACCGGATTTCCGGATTCTCGAGAACGGGGAGGAGGTAAAGGACTTCACGATGTGGTGTCCCGATCCGACTATCCGCTGCGCGCTATCGGCGTCTCTGGTGTTCGATGCATCGGGATCGATGGCGGGTTCGGGAAATACGGGTGCCAAGCAGGCGGGGCATGCGTTCATTGACCTGATGGACGGGGTCGTCGACGAAGCGGCGATTGTATGGTTTACCCATGTGGTGACCGTGTATCAGCAGATGACAACGGTCAAGCTAGCCCTGCATGCGGCGGTAGATGCGCTCCCGGCCACGGGTGCGACAGCGGTGTGGGACGGAATCTATGCGGGGATCATCGAACTGATCAACAACGGCGTCAACCCGTGCCGTGCGGTGATCGTGATGACTGACGGCGGCGATGCTTCGTCCACGCGGACCGTAGCAGAAATCATTTCTCTGGCGAACCGCCACCGTATCCGCGTGTTCACGATCGGACTGGGTTCGAGTATCAACTCGACCGAGCTCGAGATGATCGCGCAGCTGACGGGCGGGAAGTATTACCAGACACCGAACGCGGGACAGCTGGCCGCGATATACCAGGAAATTACAACGATCATTTTCCAAGGCTTCCAGGAATGCGTCATTACGTACGAGCGCGACTGTGCGGACGGTGGGATGCGGACGGTGGAGCTGCAGCTGAAGAATTTCTGCGGCGGGACGGACGTCAAAACCAAGACATACCGGGCGCCGCTGGATTCCACGACCTTTGCAGATCTGCAGTTCACGCTCGATGACGCGATCGCGTTCTCGGGTGAGGAGGTTGTTGTCAATCTCGCCGTAGAAGCGCAACAACCGTTAGACCTATATCCGCTCAACTTCACGCTACTCTACGATCGCCAGGCGCTTCAGCTGCTCTGGGTCGCACCCTCCCCGGGTTCGCCCATCACTCCGCAGTCGATTGCCACCGCCGGAGTTGCGAACGGCACGGCGGTCATGATTCAGAAACCATGGTCGCCCACTGGGAGTCGGAGCATTCTGCAGTTCCACTTCCGGGCGAGCCCTCTCCCCGGGATAACAGACAGCCTGCTGCTGCCGCTCGAGGTAGTCGGTCCCACGTTCTCGCAGGGATGCTGGATCCCTCGCTTCGATCCCGGCTCCGTGCTCGTCCTTCGGGATGCGGCGTTGTTGGAATGCCGTCTTGTGATTCCACCCGTGCTTGCCGACAGTGCAAACGGGCGCTACGATCCGATGCCCGTTCCGGTGGTCTATGAAGTCGTCAATGTCGGCACGATCGCTTCCGCACCCATCGACGCAACACTCATGCTGCCGACGGGACTTTCACTTGCCGGTCCTGACGCCCCCGACCATTTCACCAAGGCGCTTCAGCCGGCGATCCTGCAGCCGGGCGATACGGGTCGCGTGACGTGGATGGTGGAGCATCCATTGACGCAAGTCGAGCGGCGATTCAAAATCAGTGTGCAGGCCGGACAGTTCCCCGGCGATGACGGCGTGGTCTGTGACGACAGCCTGATCATACCCGTCCAGGAGGGACTGCATCTCGCACCGCGCTGTTACGTTCCTGATTCTCTCCATTTCGATGCAAAACTCCTGCAATACACTCCTAATCCTTTTACGGTACGTCTGACGTGCATCAATGATGGCTCGGTCCCTCTCCGCAATGTCACCGGGAGATTGCTGCTTCCGTCGGGTTTGGCCTTCGATCCCCCGACGCAGCGGCAGACGGTCACGTTTGTCCCTTCCGACATGATGCCATGGAAACCAGGCAATCTGGTACCGGAGATCGAGTGGACGGTTGCCTGGACCGGCCTCGTCGGATCCGAACAGAATCCCGTTCTGAGCTTCCATGTAAGCGCGGAGGACGGCACCGGCGTTCTCATCGACACCGTGGTGACCTCGTGCGGCGTGCGCATTCCCGGTGTTCCGCTTGAATGGGAATGTGCACTGGTGATGCCGGACTCTCTCGGTTTGAATGCGGGGGAGACGGACGTCGAGCCGAATCCCTTTTCCGTACGGTACGAACTGACAAATAGATCGATCATCCCCGCCCGGGTGGATCGCGTGCAGCTGCGTTTCCCGGCGCAGGACCTCGGGCTCGATCCGTCGTCACCGAATCCCGCGCTGGTGCATCCCGATACGCTCCTCGACGTGGGACGCACACTTCTTCTGGAATGGAAGCTGTACGCACCACCGCGAGGGAAACGCCGTATGCCCCTGATCACGGTCGAGAGCGTCGACGACGGTGGCGGCACCAACGAATGCTCGGAATATCTTCCCATCGCCGCACTGCAATTTCCATCACCGGAACTCCACTGCAGTCTCAGTTACCCACCGGTCGTGGTCGATTCGGTGAACCGGACCTATCTCCCCATGCCATTTCCCATCACCGTCACCGTGACGAATACCGGCGATGCACCCGCGGAAGAGGTCCAGGCGACAATCACGCTCCCGCCAGGATATTCCATCGCTCCACCCGATGCCCCGACACAGGTCACGAAGATGCTTGCTCCGGCTACTCTCGATCCGGGAAAAGGCGGAACGGCGCGATGGCTGCTGTGGCATGATCCGTCGCCGTTCCCGCTGGACACGGCGAGCGTGTATCTCGATCTTCTCGCGCGGAACCAGGATCCGCATCGCTGTGCGACAACGCTCTCGTTGCCAGGTATTCCCGGGGTTCCATTCTCCTTCCGCCTTGCCGCAGGTGGCAGCACGATGTTCTGCGACGGGGATTCCGTCACCCTGGATGCAGGCTCGGGGTATCTATCGTATCTCTGGAACACGAGCGAAACGACACGCAGCATCAGCGTGCGGCAGATGGGGTCGTACTGGTGCCAGACAATGTCGGGCGACGGACGTCCCGGTTTTTCCGACACCCTCCAGGTCGTGGTCATTCCCTTGCCCGCGAAGCCGGTGATTACCCGGCAGCTGGATTCGCTCGTTGCGACCGATGCTGATGAATGGCAGTGGTTCCGTGACGGACATGAACTCACGGGCGCGACACGGCGATCATATCTGGTCGACCAGCCCGGCGGGTATCGGGTGCGTGTGAAAAACGCCTTCGGCTGCGAGGCATGGTCGGATCAGTATGATGTGACGGTGCTGGGTCTCGACGACGCGCCCGTTCCCGGTGAATCCGTACTGCTCTATCCGAATCCGACGACGGGAATCGTGACGGTGAAATTCACCGACCCGGCGGCCGCTTCCGCCGTGATCCGCATCACCGATATTCTCGGACGGGAAAGGTACTTCTTCGACGGTCCCGCGCCGACGGGTTCGCTCTCCGTCGATCTGGCGGATTCCCCGAACGGATGGTATTTCGTTTACGTCCGCGCGGGCGATACGTCGACGGTGCAGGCGCTGCAACTGCGGAGGTAAGTGTTTCGTGCAGGCAGGCGGAATCCGCTAGCGGTCCTCCTCGCGGAACATGCCAAGGACGCTGCCGAAGGAATTGTAGGTGTCGTCGACGAAAATTTCGACGATGAGCGTCATGCCGCTTTCGACCTTCTCGGGGAGGGCGCGCTGCGCATCCCAGTAGAGACGCCGTCCGTGTGTCGCCTTCCAGGTGAGCCGGACGGCGTACTCTCGTTCGTTGCGGATTTTCAGCGTGTAGCGCGCGCCCATTTCCATGGCATTCAGCGTGACTTCGGTACTGTCGGACACGGCGCCGTAGAGCGGAATCAGCCGGGCGTTGAAAATGTTGCCGCGCTCGCAGGCGAGGAACAGCTTGCTGTCGGCGCTGCTGGCGGTAAACACCGCCTGCTGCACGAGTTTGCGGAACTCCGCACGCAGGTTGGCGCGGAAGCGGTTCGAACGCGTGTTGATCTGCAGGTAATTTTCCGGGAGCTTGTCGCCCGCGCTCGTGGAGCCTTCGACGAAACTCACGTTCTGGAAAGCGAAATCCGCCGAAATGCCGGCGCCGGTTTTCCGGTTGATTTTATAACTGATGCGGCGGAGTCCGGGACGTTCCCCCAGCATGGCGCTGTCGCGCACGTCAAGGTTCAGTTCGAACAGCGGCGTTCCTGTCTGTCCATAGCTCCATTCATACTGCCACCAGTATCCCGGCTGCTCGGGCAGGAGGCGTCCCATCGGATTCCATCCGATCAGCACCGCCTCATTGGCGCGGTCCTCGGTGGGACCGGTTTTCGGCACTGCCCAGGCATGGATCGCAAATACGCCGCGCCCGCTCATGCCCGCTCCGGGCCAGGCAGTTTTCGGCGAAAGCGGGAACAGCCGCAGCGGCGTGTACCCATGCAATGCCGCCGTTGTATCGGGGGGGGCGAACAGGAGCGGATCGTCCTGGGCATGGAGAGCGCTTGCGAGAAAAAGAAAGACGGAGATCAGAATCACTTTCACGGCGGTACTCCAGGGATACTCGGGGACTGAAAGAAAATCGGACATTTGCCGCTTGAATTCAAGGGGGTCCCGGAAGGCGGGACTCCACCTGGAATCGCAGGGGGATTGCATTTGACACAATGACTTCGCAACTTGCTTTGTCTTTCCACTATCGATACATGCAGGAAGCCGTCGTGAAAGCGTGGCTGCCACGTACGGTTTTGTGCCCTATAGGAGGTCTTATGAATACGCGAATTTTTGGAACAGCAATAGCGCTGGTTTTTCTGAGCGCATGCGCGGCATCGGTCGATCCGGCCATGCAGAACCGTATCGCCGAGTGGTTCAACAAGACGTCGTCCAAATCGTATGAAGCCGGGGCGGTGTACCAGAAACCGATGCCGTTCGCCGTCGGACAATATGTGGTGCAGGGCACGACGGACGGTGACGATCACATGATTCACCGTACCGCGCTTGTCGGCAGGGAAGGGGATGCCTGGATCATGGAATCCACCACCCTCACGAAGTCCGGGGAAACCATGATGCAGATGGCGGTGAGCGGAATGGAGAAAGTGCAGGAGACGCTCAATACCGACGACCTCGATATCAAATGGATCAAGATTCGCGACAAGGAAGGAAACGTGCAGACGATGGACGGCATGACGCTCTCCCTGGTCAAGGGGACGTATTCGAAGGCGCTTACGGGCATCGCGATGAAGTTCGACGCAGAGCTGGGAATGGCCATGGTGCGCGTTCCCGCCGGCACGTTCAACGGCTGCACGAAAGCCACGTCGAAAGTGGAGACTTTTTTCGGCGATTACGAATCCGAATCCTTCCTCCACCCGAAGGTCCCCCTCAACGGCGTGGTGCGCTCGGTCTCGAAAGACAACGGCGCCGTCACCGAACTCATTGAATTCGGCACTAACGCCAAGGCCAGTTTCTGATCGACTCCCTTACGGCCTGCGCAGCGTTCGCTTTCTCAAACTCCGCTAGGACGCAGTGCGCGTTCGAAGCGGGCGCGGATCTTGCGCTCGGCGTCGTCGATGTCCCCCATGGTCAGCGCAGGCGGCGAGGCCGCGGGGCGCGGGAGTACCTCCGGGGGAGGGGACGACGGGAAGGTGGTCTCAAGAAACGCCGCCTGGAGCCTATCCACAATTTCAGGAATGGAACTTCCTGTCATCGACCAGGACTGGACCAGGGAAAAAACCTCCTGTAACGCGGCGACCCCCGTCCAGCCGCTCGGCGAGCAGGCGATGGCGGCGTGGAGCGCGAGACGTTCGAGCATGCTGGCGATGACCGTGCCCGGTGGATTCGATCGTACCAGGCGGACGGTATCCTTGATGAATTGCAGGCCGCGCGTGATGCGCTCGTCCGTACCAGGAATCGCGCGCGCGTTGAAGGCGAACTGTCCCCCTGCATTCCGGTATGCCAGTAAGGCACGGTCGTCAGCGCCGCACAGCGGTCCACGCAGAAACGCCACCATCGGAAGCGGGTTCTCCGGATCCGTCAATATGCGCATCGCGTTGAGCAGATGCTGCAGTTCGGGAATCTGCCGCGATGCGGAAGGCCCACAGACCTCGCGGAGGGGACATGCGGCGCAGGTCCCGCTATCGTCGGGATGCGGGAAGCTTCCCGCGGCCAGGGCCGTCGCGAATGCCATACGGAGCGAAGGCGAGGGCGGGTCCGTACGTGCCGAATGATCCAGCCGTAAAGTGTCCGCTTCCGGAATACTCGGCGAGGAGACCTCCGCCCGGGGAACGTCGCCCGACGCATCAGGAGACTGCCTCCAGGGAGGGGGCTCTTTCACTTCAAGCAGATACTCGAGGAAAAATGAGTAGGGACAGCGGGAGAAGTCGTGCAGCGCGTCGTCACGGAATTCTTCGGGAAGGCGGGTAATCGATCCCGCGCCGCAATTGCCGTCCCACGCTGTGAAATCATTCGTCGCGCGGGCCGCTTCCGCGCGCGCTCCTTCGCGGAGCAGGGGCTGCCAGGCGAGCAGTGCCGAACGCACCGTGGTACGATCCCGCTGTCGGCATGCGGAGAGCCACCATTCCGCCAGGGAGAGGGGTGGCTGCAGGGCATGCGTTTGCATGTGATGCTGGCCGGCATCGTCGCTCAGGGACCCAATGCGGATGGTTGCGGGCCGGTGGGTCTGGTCCGGATGGCTGTCGATCGCCACGTGCAGATGACCGGGGAGAGGAGAGGTCGTTGGAATGGCGTCGCTGCCGGGCGCCTGCAGTGCCATGGGGAAATAGGCCTCCCGCAGCAGCGGGATGACCTTCGCCGCTGCCTGATGGGGTTTCATTTCGGCATCCGGGGCGGATTGCAGGCCGGACATCAATTCCGCAATGCGCGCCAGAGCGAGTTCCTCGCCCGGATAGGCGTCACGGCAGAGGTGTTGCACCAGTGTTCGCGCACCCTCGGCGATCGCGTGCAACGACAGCAGGCCATGAGCGTTTGCGGAGGGAGTTGCTTCGAGCAGCTTCTGGAGCCAGAGGCGATTTGCCTGTCCCTGCCTCCAGCTGCGCAGTGCAGTGTTATCCTCCGTGGCTGATTTCCGCAGGACGGCGAGGGAGCGGTCCACCGCGGGCAGCAGCCGTTCGCGTCCGGCGCCGATCGCGGCGCGGCGCAGCATCGCGGCCATCTGCAGCCGTCCGCCGCGTTCCCCTTCGAAATGCAATTCCTGCGGGGCGGGAATGCCGTCATACATCATGCGGATCAGATGTCTCCCGGAGTAGTCCTCCGCCAGCCAGCGCAGCCATGCGAATGCAGTGCGCGCCGCCTTGCTGTAATGCAGAGGCACGCCTGGATCGAAGGTGCAGGGAATATCATACAGGCGCGTCAGTTCGAAGCAGAGCGGAAGCAGTGCAGAACGGGAGAGGAGGAATTGGGCGCCATCAAAGGGTTGTTCCTTTTCCAACAGTCCACGCAGTGCATTGCGGATTTTCGCTTCATCGTCGCCAGCACGTTCGACGTCCATAAAAATCTGGGAATGTGTCATATGCTTTTCTGATATGTCAGGCCCTGCCCGGAAGTGAGCAATTCAGGAAAAGATAGGAAAATATCGATGAGAAAGAATGCACTGTAGCAGACATACTTGACAATACATATCCTATTCATTATTATGCCCGCGTTAGAATCACCTGATATCCAGTAGGAAAATTCCATTGACGCCCTTACGGGGAGCTTTGCGTTCGTGGAGCACGCACCTTGCTGTTCACCGTTATCGTCGGGAATTCCCCTTCGCGGTCGCAGCCATGAGATTTCGAAGACCAGGTTCTCTTCATGTTTACAAGGAGCTGCTATGAATAGATATATACGTGTTCAGATCACTCTGTTCACTTTTCTCATAGTAGCGGCAAGTGCGTTCGCACAGGTGCCGCAACCGACCTATGTCCCGCCCGATGCCGCCGCATACGGGCTGGAATCACACAACGAGCATCTCGCCGTCATAGAAACGAACTGTACGGATGTAGCTTCCGCCATCGAGATGCGCAACGCCCTCACGCGCAACGGCGCACTGGTTTCCATCATCACCTCCCCGCGCCGCATGCTCGCCTGGGTTCCCCCCACGGCACGCGCGGCGGTCGAGGCGACGAGGCTGGAGACTGCCGTCGGGAAACTCTCGGTACTGTCGCTTTCGTACAGCACTGCCGAATTTGACCGAAATCGAAGCATGGATCAGATCAATGCCGAAGAGTCGGAGGCCGATGAGGCCATCGTCGAATATCTCGATTTCATCAAGCGTCCACTGACGCAAGATGATCTGGCGCGCATCGCCGAACGTGAAGCCGAGATAGAGAAACTGATGCAGACGAAGGAACAGCCGGAGTGCACCAGCATTTTCGAAACGAATGAGGCTCCTCCGTACGAGATAACCGGAGGCATGCCGGCGGTAGGAGGGGAAGGGGACCAGATCCTGCGCCGTACGCGCCTGAATGGATATATCATCCACACCAGCTTTTTCCTGGAGAGCCAGACCGGCTCCGGCAGCTGGAACTGGGATGCGACGGTCTACAACCGTTACCGTAATTTCTACATCGCGGGGATGAACTATTGGGTCAGTTTCGCCGCGCGCTACGGCAAGACCATCACGACATGGTGGCGTTTGTATTCACCGTACAGCAGCGTGACGCAGATCAATGGCGAACCGGTGACCGTGGGTGAGAATGCCTTCATCCCTGTCGTCGTGCTGCGGTTGAAGGTCCCGACCTTCGGCAACTGGCCGCCGTCGTGGGATAATATCGATCCAGGCACGGAATGGTGCTGGTGGTACAATAAAAATGTGCGGGACGATTACAACGCCGACGAGGCGATCTGCGGCTTCATCGCCTATAAGCCCAGCGGTGACGAAGGCATCTGGCCGCACGCCTCGGTGATTTCCTGGAATAACGGCGATCGCGAGGGTGTGTATTTCACCATGGACACCCAGTACTGGCAGGCGGAACTCGATCCCTTCGCCGCACCGATGCGCAACGTCGTTGCCCACGAAATCGGCCACCTCTGGGGTGCGCCCGACGAATACCGCAACGATAACTGCGGATGGACGTACCGCGGCCTTCCCAACATCAATTGCCAGACTACGCATGCCGCCTGGGGACGCCCCGGTTTCAACATGAAAGGCTGGGACGGCATCATGAAGGGGAATTACATCAACGGCAACAGCATGGCAACGCCGGTGCATACCGGTGTTATTTCCGCCGCACAGACCGCTCCCGTGCGAATTTACAGCAGTACGCCGACTGGCATTACGCTGAGCTTCCGCAACTGCGATGGCGTGTTGACGCGGGATTGGACCACGCCGATCGGCGTGGGCGTCGATTTCGATTACTGCCATCGCATCGTCGCTCCCGCATCGGTTTTCCGCAGCGGACAGAACTGGTACTTCGATCACTGGAAGATCACCCGGAAGGGCGGAGCGATAACGAATATCGATTACTATGCCAACGAATTGCCCTCGTACGCGTATACGTCAACTTTTGCCGATCCTGCCAAAGACATCGAGGCGGTATACACGAATACGCCACCGGATTTCCTCACGGCGAATACGTCGATCGAGGCCCATCTCGCGCCGATAGGCACATCGGCTTCCCCGAGTCCGGGCATCGCGCTCAAGTGGCGCACGCGCTACAACATGAGCGACGTCAAGACCATCATCGAGTATGAAGCGTCGACGAATAACTGGAAACCGCTGACCAACAGTCACTATGTAGTCGGACCGTTCAATGTCCCGATCGGACAGTGGACCGGCGTGATGATATATGCCGTCCCGAATGCGAGCGGCACAGGCTCGACGAATGTGACGACCAATAAACTGTATCGCTTCCGCATCGTCGGTGAATTCAATACCAACCGTGGCACGGTATCTTCGGTCGCCGAGGTGACCACCCGTCCCGCCGCGCCCGCGGACACTGTGTATTGCTACGATGCAAACGAACCGAACAGCACGTCGAGTCCGAAGGCGCTTGCCTCCTCGGGACCCGGCATGGCTCCCTACACGATCGAGGGCGCCATTCCTGTGACCGGCATATCTGGTGAATTCAGCTGGTTCATTCCCATCAACGATTATTATCGCATCACGGTCATCAACGTGTCGAACCTGCTCTTCGGCGAGCGCCTGACGTTCAAGGCCCGCGTGAAGCCCGGATCCGATTTCAACCTGCGCCTTCGCGCGCAGCGCGTCGGCACCACCACGCACATCAATTCCTTCGTCAGCGGAGGCGTGCATACGCTGAACCTCACGGCGGACGGCGAATATCTCATCAAGGTCGAATCCGACATGAGCCAGACGATCAGCTACGATTTCGTCAATCGTACGGGCGGCCATTTCGGTTTCGGCGAGTATGAGATGACCGTCGAGCGCACCCAGGCGCAGCCGCAGCTGCAGACCCCGTGTCTGAACTGCGTCAAGCTGCTCGTGGTGAAGCCGTTCCCCGGCGAAATCATCATGAAGCCGCATCCGAAATTCGACCTGTTCAATCTCGGACTCAGCCGCGCGACGCCCACCATGTTCGACATGTACTACCAGGTTCCTCCCGGGTATTCCTTCCTTGGGTTCGGCGGAAGCTTCGGGAACCTGCCGAACAATCCGAGTCCCATCAACATCGGGCCGAACACCGCGCCGGGTGAGTACGAGGTGTATCCCATGATCGAGCCCATCAGCGCGGCGACCGCCGAGCTGGTGGTGATTCATCCTGAAGGACCGGCGGGTCCGATCGAATTCCGCACCAGCGGTGCGGTCGGTTCAGTCGTCACTGCGGAGGCGAAGGCCCCCACGGGATCTGTGTTCGTCGGCTGGGGCGGTGATACGACCGGCACCACCAATCCGATGCCCGTGACGCTCTGGCGCAGCAAGCGCCTGATCGCGCATTACCGTCCCGTTCCCTGCCAGCCCGAACCCATGACCGCGTGGCGCCACCAGCTCCTGCTGCGCAACGCGCGTCAGAACGACGTGTCACTCGAATACGGTATGGCGTCGGGTGCGGGTGACGGACTCGAGTCCGGCCAGACCGATCTGCCTCCGATTCCGCCCCCCACGGCGCTCGACATCCGTTGGATCAATATCACCGGTTCGCAGGGCAGCACGACCGATCTGCGCGCCATCAAGAGCGCGCATACGTTCCAGGGACGCGTCCAGACTGGCGGCACCGCCCCGGTGAACATGACATGGAATCCCCCCGCGGCTTCCCCGAACGCCAGCTATACGCTGAAGGTGCAGGGAACTCCGGGCACGATCAACATGCGCACGGCTTCCAGCTTCGAATTCAAGGACGAGGGCACGTACGTCTTCACCATCGAGGTGAAGGAAGCGGCATGTCCTGAGCCGACGAAGGAGAATGAAGTGGATGTCACCACCGTGGGTGTCGACAACCGCGACTGGCCCTGCGTCGAACTCAAACTCCGCCTGCGCAGCAAGCAGACGGGCGAACTCCTGCCGTTCTACAACCCATACTTCCTCCGTTTCAACGAGAAGATGGGAGACGGTTCGGTCCGGCCCATGCGCCTCTCGAACTTCACGCAGATGGATTCGCTGCTGATCGTGCGTCTCTGCGGCGATCCGGGCAACAACGATCCGAACCGTGAAGTGGAGATCGTCAACGACAACGACGACGATCCCGATCAGATGAAAGACACGCTCATCGTGCGCATTCCGCCACCGATACCGACGGGCAACGGAGATCCGGAGCGCTTTGTCTTTAAATCCAGCGGCGAATGGGAGATGGTTTCCACTCCGTTGCTGCTCAAGGAGCCGCAGATCGATGGACTGTTCAACGATCCGAACCTGCGCCTGTATTCCTTCGATACGCAGGTCGGCGGCTACGTCCCGGCCAGCGAAATGGAATTCGGCCGCGGCTACTGGCTCAAGTCGGAATCGCTCGAAGCCATTCTCATCGGTCTCTCGCAGCCCAGCTACGAGTGGACCGGTCTCAACGGCATCGGCGAGCCGGCCGGCTACGGCTGGAACATGATCGGTTCGATGTTCAAGACTCTGCTTCTTCCCGCCGTTCAGGTGACGCCCGCGGGCGGCATGAAGGCCATCTTCGGATGGGATCCCGCGCAGGGATACATCATCCCGACAAGCATCGTTCCCGGCAAGGGCTACTGGGTGCGCGTTGATCCCGGTACCAAGCTGAAGATGAGCATCAGTACGGTCCGAGGCAGCGGTGGAGAGACGCAGTACCGCAAGACGGTCAACAGTCTCGATATCGCGGCCTTCCTCACCGTCGAAGACGGCAAGGGCGCCGCTCGTTCGCTCTATCTCACCGCAACCGATCTCCCGGAAGCCGAACGCGATGTGCTGGCGTTGCCTGCCGCACCCCCTGCCGGCGTGCTTGACGTGCGCTCCGGCGAGGGATCCGCATTCCTCTTCAACGGAGACAATCTCGTACAGCTTCGCGGCGACGGCCGGATGGTGCTCGCACTCCCCGTGCCTTCCCCGCGTGTTCGTATCGAGGTTCGCGACGAGCAGGACCGTCTGCTGCACACCTTCACGGGTGACGCCGCCGATCACATGCTCGTCGACGTCGCCGTCACGCGCACGCTCAAACTGCGCGCCACGGTGTCACCGGCCGCGGCGGAGTCGCACGCGCTCGGCAGCAACTACCCGAATCCCTTCCAATCAGCTTCACGGACGATCATTCCCTACACGGTGAATGAGCCGGGAGGCGTTCGCCTTGCCATCTACGACATGCTGGGGCGCAGGCTCCGCACGATCGTCGATGATACGCAGGCCGTGGGCACAAAGCTCGCCGCCTGGGACGGCCTCGACGAACACGGTAATGTGCTGCCCGCGGGCATGTACACCTACCGTCTCGAAACCGCGGCCGGCACTGTTTCCCGTACCCTGACGATTGTCAAGTAAAGGAGCTCGAACATGAAACACACACGATTGATCCTTCTGGTGTTCCTGCTGGTGGCCGCGCAAGCGGTCGCCCAGGAATACCGGGGTGTCACGCTGGAAATCACTGTCAACAACGGCGCGGGACGCGAACAGGTCCTCGCCCTTGGACTGCGCGAAGGCGCGACGTCGGGACTCGATCCCGCGCTCGAGGAAGCCGAATTGCCGCCGCAGCCACCCAATGAAATCTTTGACGCACGCGTCGTGAGCACGCCGGGCAAATCCCAGCTTGGCACGGGAACGCTCGCCGATTACCGGAGTCTCGGTACCGGCACCGCGGACATCAAGGAAACGTACACGCTCGCCTATCAGGCGGGCATCAACGCCAGCGGAGTGACACTGAGCTGGGGACCGGAAATCCCGGGCCGCGTCAAGGTCATCCTCATCGATGGCGAAGACCAGAGCGGGAAGACCAGTTACGAGTCGGGATTCTCGACCGGGCAGATCACCGTGGAGATCACCTTCACGCCGACTGCGCTCAGTTTTGAAGCCAGTCCCAATCCTGTGCTCTTCAACGTCAACAACAAGGATCCTCTGCCGACACAGACCTTACGGATCACTCCTCGTGGAGACCCCCAGGCATCCTGGTCGCTTTCGACGGACGCCGACTGGATCGACATCCAGCCGTCGGGTGGAGAAGGACAGCAGGACGTCGAGGTGATGGTCAACACGCGGCTACTTCCGGCCGGGACCTACGACGGCATGATATCCGTGCGCTCGCTCAGTGATCCCGCCCGACTCGATGTACCGGTGCGCATGATCATGGTCGTGGGCGTCGAAGACGCGCCGGTCGCCGGGCAGCTCTATCTCGGACAGAACTATCCGAACCCCTTCGGTTCCGCCGCGTCCTCGGGTTCCGTGTCGACACGCATCGATGTGGACCTCGGTTCGCTGTCCGCGGTCACTGCTCCTTCGCTGCGCATTTACGATATGGCAGGAAGGGAAGTGATGGATCTGTCGGACCGTCTGCAACTGCATGACGGTCTGCAGTCAGTCACTTTCGATGCCGCCTCGCTGCCCGGAGGCGTGTATACGTACACCTTGCGCCATGCAGGCGCCGTACGCACGCGCAGTATGATTCTCACGAAATAGCTCCCTTGTTTCCATGGAGGCACACTCCGGGATCTGACCGTCCTCATGGCGGATCAGATCCCGGGGATGCCTCTACACTTCACGGAAGAAAAACGGACGGTAGCGTCATGAAACATTTCCTGCTTCTCTGCATTCTCCTCTGCCTTGCGCCGCTTTCGCTTTCCCATGCTCAATACAACGCGGTGAATTCCGTGCTCTCGCTCAACGGCGCCAGTTATGTATCCGTTCCCTACAGCAGCGCCCTTAACACAGACCTGATCAGTTCAGGTGCCGTGAGCATCAGCGCATGGGTGCGTCCGACCGCGGGCGGGTCTGTCATGACCATCGTCGGCAACGATGTCGCGCAGGGATACTGGTTCGGCCTCAACGCGCAAGGGAAACTTCGATATTACCCGAATCCCTCCGTATCGTTCGAAGGCACGGCCGCGATTCCCGCCAACACCTGGACGCATGTCGCGGTCAGCTTCGATGCGTTCAAGAACAACCTGCGTTTCTACATCAATGGCGCACTCGATCGACAGATCAATACCGGCCAGACCTATCTCGGCTTCAATTATTTCGATCTGCGCATCGGCGCCGATCGGCAGGTGGGTGGTCCGAGTCTGTACTGGACGGGAATGATCGACGAAGTGCGCATATGGGCCACGGACATCGATTTCTCCTCCGCCGAAGGACTGCTCTATAAAATTCCCCTCGCGATGACCGGCGGCCGCTACGGACGCTATATCAAGGGCGGCTGGCGCTTCAACGGCAACGCGATTTCGATCGACGGCAGCGTGAACGGTAGTGCGGTCGGAACAGTCCTATACCCGGCATCGCCGGATCCCGCGCATTATGACCGCATCGGCCTGCAGGTGACGAATGGTCCCGATCTGGGCGATCACGTGACGGTCAAACATGCCAATGCGTTGACACTTACGCAGACCTTCACGCTCGAATGTTGGGTGAAACCTGCTTCGACGGGTGGCCATGCGCAGTATCAGACCTTTATCTCGAAAGGCGCGTACGCCCAGAGCGTCTGGAATTACTGGCTGGGCCTCAACAAGTCCAACAACAAGGTGCGTTTCCTTCCGACAGGGAACTGGAGCGCACCGCTTGAGAGCAGCACAGCGATTCCGTTGAATGCATGGACGCATGTCGCGGCACGCTTCGAGCCGGAAGGAAAAAACTATCGCGCGACGATATTTCTCAATGGCCTGCCGGCGGGAAGCAGTACATACGCGCAGCCCGGTACCGGCACCACGTGGGATCTGCTCCTCGGCTGCAGCGATACACGCAGTACCGGCCAGACGGCATACGGCTACTCCGGCACGCTGGATGAAGTCCGTCTCTGGAACGTGGCGCGGACCGACGCGGAAATCGCGGATCACCATCGCATGGAATTCAACGGACCCATGACCGGACTCGTCGCCTGCTACCGTCTCGACGGCGACGACCTCGACATGTCCGGAAACGGGTATGACGGCACGGGAAGCTTTCGCACGAGTTCCTTCGCCTATTTCGTGAGCACGACCTCGCTGCCATCGGAACCGACGCTCACGCTGACGCGTCCTGTCGGCGGCGAACGCTGGGCCATCAGCCACGTCGAGCAGATTCGCTGGACGGCGCAGGGGTTGATCAACGTGCGGCTGGAGCTTTCGCGTGACGGCGGACAGACTTTTGGGGAGGTGCTCGCACCTTCCGTGCCTGCATCCCCGGGCGTATTCAACTGGACCGTCACCGCACCTCCGACGACGAATGCCGTCGTGCGTGTGCGTCCTCCGACGACCACCGTGCTCCTTGACAGGAGCAAGGCGTTCGAGATCGAGGATCCCGTGCCCGTGCTGTATGTTCAGCCCAGGCAGATCGTATTCACCGCATCCGAAAACGGGCCGTTGCCGCCCGCGCAGTCCATCCAGTTCCTCAACACCGGTGGATCCGTTCTTTCCTGGACGGCGCAGGCCAGCAGCGCGCAGTGGTATGATCTCTCCGCCAACGCAGGCACGGGCAACCAGGATTCGGTTCAGGTTCAGGTCAACACCACCAATCTGCCGGTCGGATCGTATTCTGATAACATCATTGTCGGCGGCAATGCCGTCAATGCGCCATTGACGGTCAACGTCACACTGCGCATCATTCCGCTGGTCTCCTATTCCATTTCAGGGACGGTGAAAGACGGTGCCGGAATTCCGGTCGAGGGCGTGAAAGTCATTGCATCCGGGGTCGGCGATCGCAGTACGTTCACCGACGCCAACGGCGACTACGAAGTACCCGGCCTGGTGGGTGGGAATTATTCCGTGACTCCCGTCAGTCCGTACTTCAGCTTCACGCCGACATTCCGAGCCGTGCAGGGACTCGCTTCCAACACTACCGGCATTGACTTTGTCGCAAGCGGCAGGACCGGCGACGTCGTCATCCGTTACGAAGCAGGGTGGAACCTGATTTCGCTGCCGCTGCAGCCCGCGCAGAACGCCGTCAGCAGTCTTTTCCCCGCCACCGACGGGAAGGCGTATGAGTACGTGCCTTCGCAGGGGTACGTGGAAGTGAATGCGCTCGAGTACGGCAAGGGCTATTGGCTGAAATTCCCCACGCGGGATTCGGTGGTGGTCAACGGCGCTCTGCTCAACACCCTGGATTACCAGGCACAGGACCAGTTCGGCGGGTGGAACCTGATGGGCGCGCCCAGCGGTCCCGCCGCGTTGTCGGGCATCGTGCAGAATCCCTCCGGCGCGCTCGTCGTCGTCTACGGCTACGATCCCGCCCTCGGGTATTTCATCCCGGCCGACGGCATGCTGCGTCCCGGGCAGGCCTACTTCATCAAGGTGAACACATCCGCACTGCTGCATATCGTCACCTCGGGATTCACGGCGTTTCCCGCGAGCGGGTGGATGACGAAGTAAGCAGGATGGCTGTTCGCTGATGCTGAATGGCGTAACGTCCGGTTTGGTAAAATGAGCATGGTGTCCGATATTCCGATTTTCGGAATCGTAGGACGCCATGCTTCGTTTTATTGCCATCGTCGCCACCATTCTCACCTTCGCCTCCACAGTTCGCGCGCAGTCCGCGCTAACGTTCGACGCATCCCATCGCATGCGCTATGTGGGCTGGGACGCCGGATTGTCGGGAGTGGGCGGGGCGCCGGTGCAGTTCATACGCAACCGCACGCGTGCGGGACTGACATGGCGACCGGCGGCATCGCTGGAGCTGCGCGCGGCGCTGGTGAACGAGTTTTTCAACTACCTGGAATTTCCCACCGAAAAGCCGTTCAATATCGACGAAGTCGCTTTCGAGCACCTGTATGTGAAATGGCAGGATACGCTGGGATTTCCACTGGGAGCCACGGTCGGTCGGCAGGAGATGCGTCTAGGTGATGGTTTTCTGATCATGGATGGCAGTCCGCTCGACGGGTCACGTACGCTGTACGTGAATGGCGCTCGCCTGGATCTCGAGCCGTGGCAGAGGCAGCGGTTCACGCTGTTTTATCTGCATCAGCCGATGACGGATGATCTGCTTCCCATCATCAACGACAGAGATCGTCCGCTTGCGGAATATACCCGAGACATTGCCGGAGTCTATTACGACGGGACGATCGAGGGGAATGCGGTGAACGCCTATGCGATCCGCGCCGAGGGGGAACACCGGTTCTGGATGGAGAAAGTGCGGGAAGGGGGCGAACAGCTCTCATCCACCACCATCGGGCTCCGGATCGAGACCCGGTTCGGCGGCGGCTTCGACATGCGCGCAGAACTCGCGTTTCAGGATTTGCGAAGCCATTACGATTTCGGATGGTCGTCGCACCATTGGGAAGCTGCGTTCCAGGGCGATGTCGGCTGGTCGGCACCCGCCGGGGAGCTCATGGGTCTCAGCACACGTTTCGGGCTGTTCTCCTATTCAGACGGATGGGAACCGCTTCTCGGCCGCTGGCCGAAATGGAACGAATCGATGGTCTTTTCCCGCGGCATCCTGGTGGCGCCGGGCTACTGGTCCAACCTCAACGCTTTCTTCGCCGAAGCATCCCTCCGGCCCTGCGCTGCGATCCGCGCCGTCTGCAGAATGCAGCAGCTGCAGTATTCCACACCGCATAATCTTTCCTGGCCCGGGCTCGCGACCGGTGATATCGGCCGCCTGCTCGCGCTGTACGTTTTCTGGAAACCCGATCTCCCCGTCAGCGCCCTCGCGATGCTCGAGCACATGTGGTATGCCGACGCATTCATCACCGCGCATGGGGGAGGAATGCCGTCCTCCTATACCTGGGGGAGGGTGGAGGTGATGTACGCGCTGCCGGCGATTTCCTTATAAAGCGCGTAAGTCGGTTGTATGGGTGAGTGGTTCCGCGGGGATCGGTGGGGCGGGGAGAAACGAAAGTGAGGCGGTGTTGACGCACCGCCTCGGGGCAAACGTGATGAGAACCTGGTGATCTCTGCAGGCGGAGCCTGCCGTTTGCACACACAAGATAGGGACTTTGGCCATCTCGTTCAAGTAACGCATGCGTGGAGACGCGTAATTGCAAGCGAAGGAATACCGGATCAAGCTCTCCGTTTCACGGTACCGAATTCTCACCGATGTGTAACGCTGTGCTAACAGTCGGGATACTATGTTTGAGAACCTCGCGGAAGGAATGGACGCAATTGTTTCTTCGCACTGCGGGATGCGGTTTTGACGGACTGCAAAACAAACGAACCTGGTGATCGATGTCCTACTCCCCCATACCCGGTATCACGCTGCATCCTTTCGGATGCACGCTGGTCAGAGTGCGCGCGGCCATTCTCTCCCAAAGGAAGAGCCGCGCGTTTTTTTATGACATGCCTTCCCACGGTTCCCCCGCACTCGAATGCACGCCATTGCGTTTCGTCATTCCGCACGGCAGAGGAACAGCACACACATAACACAGAGATACAGTCCGCATGACACGAACGATACTGATTCTCGTTCTTCTCATTGCTGCGCTCGCACCGGGTGTGCAGGCGCAGAAGGGAAGCATTCACGGCACGGTCCGCGACGCAAAATCCGGCGAGGCGATGGTAGGCGCGAGCGTGTTGCTGGTCGGATCATCGACCGGTTCCTCCACGGATATGGATGGCAAGTACATCATACGCAACCTGGAGCCCGGAAAGGTGACGCTGCGTGTTTCCTACGTCGGGTACGGGACCAGAACGC
This sequence comes from Bacteroidota bacterium, assembly GCA_014860565.1. Taxonomy (GTDB): domain Bacteria; phylum Bacteroidota; class Ignavibacteria; order SZUA-365; family SZUA-365; genus SZUA-365. Next base: position 23,525 of record JACZJN010000115.1, on the reverse strand, counting down.
TGAAAGATATCACCGTCACCGCCGGTGAAAATGTGAAGGCAGACTTCACACTGGCAGAGGACGTCTTCAGCACCGAGGAGGTCGTCATCTCCGCCGATCGTGAAATCGCCACGGAAAGCGCGTTGCTCGCCGCACGAAAGGCGGAATCCACCATCGGCGACGGCTTCAGCGCGGAACAGGTGAAACTTTCACCGGCGGCGACGACGAGCGACGCCCTCAAGCGGGTCACCGGTGTGACCATCGTCGACGACAAATTCATCTATGTTCGCGGCGTCACCGACCGTTATAACAGCACGCAGCTCAACGGTGTGACGGTGACGAGCACCGACACCGATGTCGATAAAAAGAGCTTCGCCTTCGACCTCGTTCCGGCCAATATGGTGGATAACACCGTTGTCACGAAAACGGCCACACCGGATCTGCCCGGGGATTTCACCGGGGGACTCGTGCGCATGAACACGCTGGATTTTCCGGACAATCCGATGTTGAAGATCGGGATTTCCAGTTCCTGGAACACGCAGATCACGGGGAAAGACGCCCTCGTGTCTCAGGGTGGCGGAAGCGACTGGCTGGGGATCGATGACGGCAGCCGCGGCGCACCGAATACACAGTTGAACAACTATGACCTGGGAAAGTCTCTTCCCAACACGTGGGTACAGGGTTCTTCAAAGGCGCCTGTCAACAGTGCTTTTGATGTCTCCGCAGGTGACCGCTACTTCCTGGGCGAATCGGCGGAGCTCGGAATGATCGGATCGCTGACGTATCGCAATGGCTACAGCCGCGAGGAAACGGAATACAATAACATCGAAGGGGGAACCACCATCCTCACGGGAAATGGTCAGCGCGACAAGTACAATGTACTCTGGGGCGGAATTTTCAACATGAGCGCAAAACTCGCCGGAGTGAACAAGATCAGCTGGAAAAACAGTTTCAACCAGTCGGCCGAGGACAAGCTGACACGGATGGCTGTTCAGGGCGATAACCTGTATCCCTCGGATGTACGCATCACCGAGTGGGACGAACGCCGGGTGCTTGTCTCGCAGCTTTCGGGCGAACATCTGCTCAAATCCGTTGGAGCTTTGAATTTCGAGTGGCGCATGGCCTATACACAGTCCGTCGCCGACGAGCCTGATCGCAAGGAATCGATCTTCCAGGAGGTCAATGAGGATGTCTGGGCACTCTCGCTCGCTGATCGTTCATGGTCGAATCTCGACGAATTCTCCCGCATGGCGGGAATGGACGCATCGATGCCGATCGGGGATCTCGGAAAAATCAAGCTGGGGGGAGTGTTCGAGAAACGCGAACGCTACTACGACATCACATTTTTCATCAACGAACTCGAACGCGGAAGCAGGAATTTCGACCTGCTCCTCCTTCCGCTCGACAGCATTTTTACGCCGGGGAATTACGGTCCTGATAAATTCACGACGTCCGTCCTCTCCGACGCACGCGACAAGTACTGGGGCGAGCACACGCTCATCGCGTATTACGCGATGATGGACGTACCATTTTCCGTACTCGAACAACGGTTTCGCCTCACGGGCGGTGCGCGTGTGGAAAACTCCGAACAGCTCGTGTACACACTGAGTCCGTTCTCCACGAACGAACCGTACCGGGCGGAGGTACGAAACGTCGATATTCTGCCGTCGATGAATTTCACATGGCAGGCCACCGACGAACTCAACGTTCGACTTGCGTACAGCCATTCCGTGAACCGGCCTGAATTCCGCGAACTGGCTTCATTCTATTTTTATGATTACAGCATCTACGAAGGGACATTCGGAAATCCGCTGCTCAAACGCGCACTATCGAAGAATATCGACGCACGGGTGGAATTGTTTCCCGGCCTGGGAGAGGTGCTCGCCGTCAGCTGGTTCCGTAAAGAACTGACGGATCCAATCGAAATGAAGATTCTCATCTCCTCGAATCCGGAACGCACGTGGTTCAACTCTCCCACCGGGGTAAACAGCGGTTGGGAATTCGAGCTGCGGAAATCTTTCGATTTCATCGGGCACTACTGGGGGAACCTGATCCTGGGAGGGAATTTCACGATCGTGCAATCCGAGATTGCATACCAACAGGGCTACAAGGTGGATCTCGGTGGCGGCGCATATGGCGACGAATTCCGGACACAGTTCCGCGAGATGCAGGGCCAGTCACCGTACATGGTCAATCTCTACCTGACCTTCCGTGAGCCCACGTTCGGGACCTCGTTGAACCTGCAGTACAATTCGTACGGAAAACGCCTCGAAGCTGTCGGGGATTATCGCGAATCGGACGTGTATGAACTTGCGCGTGGCGTTCTGGACTTAACCGTAACGCAGGAAATCACCTCCGCGCTGGAAATGAAATTGAGCGCGCATGACCTCCTGCCGAAGGAAATCGTATTCGAAACTCGCACCGGCGATCCATATCGGAAGATCCGCAACGGTTCGGTGTTCTCATTGAAAATGTCCTATGCATTCTGATCAGAATAAGCAGGCATGAGCGAAGCGTGAGCATGTAAGGAAAGTAAAACAGAGTCCTTACCTCCTCTCCCCAATGCGATAACATGCTCGAATTAGATTGAAGCATGTCAGACAAACAAGATGAAGCGGAAGGAGGGGACAATTACACATGACGGACGCGTTTCTCCGTGACGAAACGCCCGGTGTTGACGCACCGGATGAAAATCGAGGAAAACCTGGTGATCTCTGCGGCGCAACGCCTGTCTTTTTGTTCTCCACGCGTTGTGTCCGTGAACGGAAATCAAGTCGGACGCGTCAGTCCATGCTCTACGGATGGAACAGTGAATCGAACTCCGCCCGCAGGCGGGATGAAAGTCACAACGAACCTGTCACACACATAACGCATATCTGGAGAAACAATGAAACGAATTTCCCTCGCGCTTGCTGCGGCTGCCATTATGCTCTTCGCGGGCCAGGCATTCGCGCAAACCACCGTGGTTCTTGGTCCCGGCGTGGGTTCGGGCCGCACGGTGTATCATCAGACAAGTAATGTCACGCTCTCTGCATCGAATGTGTACGTTCTTACGGGTGTCTACTTTGTGGACCCGACGTATTCGATTACCATTCCGGCAGGAACGACGATCGTCGGCGACTCCGCCGCGGTGCTCTGTATCTCCCCGGGCGCGCAGATTCATGCGACCGGAACCGCGACCAGTCCGATCATCTTCACGAGCGCCAAGCCCGTCGGTACCCGTCAGCCGGGCGACTGGGGCGGTGTGGTCATTCTTGGTAACGCTCCGACGAACCAGACAAACCCGATTATTGAAGGGGGCATCGTTCCCGGCTCATACGGCGGTTCGAACCCGACGGACAACAGCGGCGAGTTTCAGTACGTGCGCATCGAGTTTGCCGGATACCGGTTTCAGCTGAACAACGAGGTTAACGGCCTCACGCTCGGCGGCGTTGGCAGCGGAACCACGATCGACCATGTCCAGGTATCGTATTCCTTCGACGATGGATTCGAGTTCTTTGGCGGCACGGTCAACTGCAAGTACATGGTCACCGTGGGTGAAACCGATGACGGTTTCGACACCGACTTCGGCTACAACGGCAACATCCAGTTTGGTTTCCAGATGAAGGATCCGAATTTCTGGGATCCCACGGACAACTCCCGTGCGTTCGAATCCGACAACTGCGGAAGTTCTTCCTGTTACGGCACCTCGCCGCGCACCAAGGCGATCTTCTCGAACTTCACGGTAATCGGCCCCAAGCGGACGAACAGCACGACTGTCCCCGCGGCCGAACGCTTCGATTACGCTCTCATGCTCCGCCGTGGTACGCAGCTGAACATTCTCAACAGCGCGGTAGTCGGTTACGAGCGTAGTGTGTCGTTCCGCGATGCCGAGACCTATGCTTCGATGGATTACCCTTCGTATACCAACGAAGACATCCGTGTGCGCAATACCAGCTTTGCCTCGTATGCGGGAGCTGTTGACTCTGTTGAAACAAGCGGCATCCCCTCGACGGATAAACCGAATGTCAACGCCTGGATCAATCGCAACGGCAACAAGTGGGGCACCACGCCGCTTCTCTCGCGTCAGCCGGACGCTCTGCTGCTGACCAACATGGTATCCCTCACCGCACCGGATCCCCGTCCCGCCACTGGTTCGGAACTGATCAGTGCAGGTACGGACTTCAGCGGTCTCCCCGGGTTTTTCACTCCGACCTCGTACCGCGGCGCCTTCGATCCGTCGTTGTCGCTTGCAGGCCAGTGGACCGCCAACTGGACGAACTTCGATCCTCAGAACACGCCGTACGTCGGCGGAGCCACCAGTACGCTCAACCTCCACAACGCCGGCTGGAACCTCGTTTCAGTGCCGCGTTTCGTCGCAAGTGACTCGACCGTCGCGACGATCTTCCCGGGCACGCTCGGCGGCGTGGTATATGAGTACAACGGGGTTTCGTACAACACCATCAACGGAACCGGAACGGTAAAAGTCGGTCCTGCCTACTGGGCGTATTTCGCCACTTCGAAGACAACATCGGTCAACGGCGGTGATGTGGAAGAGTTCAAGCTCACGGCCACGGCCGAGGGCTGGTATCTCATCGGCTGCCCGAACTATACCGTGGAGGACAAACTCCCTGATTTGGCGCCGATTGGTAACTGGGACCGTGGTATCGATGGCGACGGCGACGCTGACCTGATCACGCTGGTCGGTGGTACGCCTGTCACCGGACGCATCCTCGCGGGCGACGTCTGGGGCTACAACGGCGCAACCTACGAGACCGTCAACCGCATGAACCAGGGACGCGGCTACTGGGTGTACGTCACCCCCGGCACCTTCCCGGTCGACATCGTGGTCAAGAAAAACTGATGACCCTGATCCATTTCTTTCCAAAAACCGAAAAAAAGTACTCAGGAGATATTGTTAAAATGAAGACGAAATACATTGCCTTTTTTCTGATGCTCTTTGTCGCGGCACCGGCGGTGTTCGCGCAGGTGAGCTTCCAGAAACTGATCACGATCACGAGCGGATCCACGACCATCGCGCGTCCGCTTGGCGTGAACGGCGACGGCCCCGGCGGCAGCCTCGACAACAGCGTCGGACTCGACAGCGATCCTCTCTTCGGCAGCTTCCAGGAACAGGCCGCTCCGCCCCCCCCGCCTTCCGTCGCGACGATGGACTGGACCTTCCGCACCGTCCCCGGCCGCGTGTCGACACTTCCCGACGGCCTCGGTTCGACGGGAGCGTACATGGACTTCCGCAATTACTTCAGCTCGACCCAGGTTGACTCATTCATGGTCCGCATCGTCGGCGACAATTTCGATGTGACAGGTGCAACGATCAGCTGGCCGAATGACCTCGCTTCGTACGGCACGACGTGGACGATCAAGCCGCGCTCGGGTTCCCTTTTCCCGACCACCGACATGATTGCCAACACCAGTGTGACGATTCCCGCTCCGAACAGCGGTTCTGCCGTCGACGTGATCATCATCAAGGTTGGCGCCTTCCAGCCGAGCCCCGTGAATTTCTCGGCCTCGCCGAATCCTCTGGCGTTTGGTAATGTCGCGACCGGCATCACCGCGACGCAGACGCTCACCATCACCAACACTGGTCTGAGCACTCCGCTGAACATCACGGCGATCAGTAATACGTTCACCGGCACCGATTTCTCCTATGTCACCGCTCCGACGCTGCCGATCACGATCGCGGCTGGCAGCAGCACGACCATCCAGGTGCAGTTTGCTCCGATCGCTGGTGGAGCCCAGACCGCCACGCTCCAGTTCACCCACAACGCGCCGGGATCTCCCACGACAGTGAACGTGACGGGTACCGGCAACTCGCAGGGTGGTGAACTGTGCTTTCGCAGCCCAGGACAGAACGTGGGTGATGCGCAGACCGGTCTGAAAGACACGGTGCAGCTCCAGAGTTATGCGGGCGAGCCCCTGCGCGCACTGCAGTTCCGCATCATCAACGGTTCAACCAGCCGTCTGAATTCCGTCAGCCGCGGTGACCGTGTCTCCGATCCCGCAAAGTGGATCTTCCAATACGAAATAGGTCACGGTCCTGTGGACCCGCTCACGTTTGCCTCCATCGACACCATCCGTCTTGTCATCCTCGGCGTGTCTGACTCCATCAAAGCCAGCGACACTTACCCGGCGGACATCGCGTACTTCCAGTACTCAACCACCAACACCCCGTTGGACGCCAGCACTACGATGGAACTCGCAGAAATCATCGGTTCCACTTCTCTCGGTCATCCGGCGATGGTGACGACCTGCATAGCAAATCCCCAGCAGATCGCCATCACCGATCTCGGTGTCGGTCAGAAGGGCGACGCCAACGCTGACGGCTTCGTCGACATCCTCGATCTTCTTCAGGTCATTGATCATATCCTCGATCGTATCACGCTGCAGGGCAGTGAATTCATCCGCTCCGACGTCGCTCCGTGGCCTCTCGGTGACGGGAACCTTGACGCAACCGACGTTGCTCTCCTGCAGCAGATGATTCTCAATGGCGAATTTCCCGACGGTACGCCGCTGCCCTTCACGGGGAGCGGAAATTCCGTCAGCAAGTCCGCCACGCGTGCCACGCTGTACATCAACGTCGACGGGAGCCGTATTGATGCGTCCATCGATGCCAATGTCGCCGTCAAGGGCGTGCAGTTCGATCTCATGGGAGCCGGCATCGAGACCGCGTCGACCACGAACGGTACCGTGCTTATCGGTCGCAACGGCCGTGTGCTTTTCTACAATGCAAACGGTGTCGAGAATGGCCAGCTGTTCAGTCTTGCAGCCTCCGCCATTAACCTTGAGAAACTCAGCGCCTCGAACGTGACCGTCGCTGATGCGCAGAACCGCGCGATGGACGTCAACGTCATCCTCGTCAAGAAGGGCAATGCTGTTGCTGGCGTATTCGACCTCGCGCAGAACTTCCCGAATCCCTTCAATCCCAGCACCGAGATCAGCTTCACCGTGCCCGAGTCGATGCCTGTTCGCCTGAGCATCTACAACAGCATCGGTGAGGAAGTGCGCACTCTGCTTTCCGGCGGCGTCGCAGCGGGTCAGCACACGATCACCTGGGACGGCCTCAATGCCACCGGTGCAGCGGTTGCTTCCGGTGTGTATTTCTACCGTCTGAGCGCCGGCAGCTTCTCCGCCGTGCGCAGCATGACACTGTCCAAATAATATCCAGTTGTTCCGCACCGATCCCGCGCGTCGAAAGGCGTGCGGGATCGGCGCAGGAATCGATCTTTATCAAATGCTCACATACGAGGAACCCATGCAACGCTTTGTGCTTCTCTTTCTGATTACCGTTGCCCTGTCCGCATCCGCTACGGCACAGGTCTCGTTCAAGGTGCCGATCTTCGTGCGCTGCGGAACGATCGGCGACACGCTCTTCATCGGCGTCAATCCCGGAAATACGATCGGCATCGACAGCGACGAGAGCTTCAAGGAATTCCAGGAAGGCATGATGCCGCCCCTTCCGCCGCCTCCATTTCCGTTCGACGCGCGCATGATATCCCTTCCCGGGCGCGTCTCCGCCTTCCCGACCGGACTCGGTACCGGGACGAACAGGGATTTCCGCGGCTATCTTGATCCGGCACAGCTCGATTCGTTTCGCATCCGCTTCAGCGGGGAACTACTGGAAACCACACCGGTGCTGATTTCCTGGCCGCAGAATCTTTCCGATTACGCCGGCGCATGGACGATCAAACCGCAGTCAGGCAGTGACTGGCCGACGCTCGATATGCTCAGCGATACCAGCGTAACCATTCCGCCTCTCGGACAACCGACGGTCATCATCATCAAGCAAGGTGCCCGCCTTGTGTCGGTCGGACATACCGATGCGCCCGCCGCTATCGCCCTTGCGCAGAATTATCCGAATCCCTTCGGCAGTGGAAGCCGCACGGGCAGCGCGATGACGACGATTTCCTACTCGCTCGCCGAACGCATGCCTGTCCGCCTCGCGGTACACAATATTCTCGGTGAGGAAGTCGCACTCCTGACGAATGCGGAGAGCGATCCCGGAACGCATTTCGTCCGCTTCGATGCAGCCGGACTTTCCGGTGGCGCATATCTTGCCGTACTGCAGGCTGGCACGACGACGATCACCCGCACGATGATCGTGGTGCGATGAGCATGGCGTATCGACATCTCCTCGGAATCATCGTTGTCGCCGCCGGGCTGGCATTCCCGCTACATGCCGAAGCGCAGGAACTTGCGGACTCGCTCGTCGTCACAGTCACTGATTCCAATGAACTCCGCAACGCACTTGTGCTCGGACACCACGCCGAGGCGACGCCGGATTTTGACTTCCCTCTCCGAGAATCGCCGGTTCCGCCCGTCCCCATCGACCAAGTGTTCGACGTCCGCTTCTTCGACCCGCCAGGTTACCCGCGTAAGCCCTCTACCGGCGCCTACCGCGATATCCGCGGCATCACAACCGCAGATGTCGATACCTTCGTCGTGCACTGCCAGCCGATGAATGACGGGTATCCGATGCGTGTCAAGTGGAATCCGGCACTGGCGTACGTACAATATTCTGAAGCTGAAATACGCACTGCCGACGGATCGAAGCTTGTCTGCGACATGCGCTCGACGCATGAGATCATGCTCGAAGGACGTGAGCAAAGCCGCTTCCTCATCATCATTCGGCGCTGATGCAGCGCATTCTATCCTCGCACGATTCAATCTCTGGAGCTGACACATGAAGAGCACATTCTTTCATCGCCTCGTGGTTCCTGCAGCTGCAATGCTGTGCATTCTCGCTGGAGCCATCAGAGTGCTGGCTTCCCCACCGGTATCTATCAATGGCGATCAGGGTGGAATCGTCGGTTTCGCAACCACCGAACGTACCTGTCTTGATAATACCTCAGGCTTCCTCGACAGTGTCGGTCTGTACGCGTACGACGGCGCACCCCTCAAAGCACTGCAATTTCGTATACGCAATGCCAATGGGAAGATCCGCATTACGGGCGTGCAACTCGATCCACTGCTCGCGCAGGATCCCCGCTGGCTGTGTATGTGGGAAATCAAGCGCAGCAGCATTCTCCCTGACCTCGGTACAAACGACACCGTTTCGGTGGTTATTCTCGGCCAGGAAGACGCGGAACTCATGGCGGGCATTCAGCACGGACTCGTGCGATTCACCTACGATGCAGTCGACATCGGCAGCGCCGGCGACAATAGCACGGTGCTGGAGATCTATGACGTCATCGGATCGCTTGCCGGGGGAGTAGATGCTATGCTCACGGCCGGCTCCGGGCAAACACTGGCACTAACCAATACCGTTCAGAAGGGAGACGTCAACTACGACGACGATGTGAACATCAACGACCTCCTCGATGTCATGCACGTCATTCTCGGCAAGTCGACGTATTCGGGAGAGACATTCACTCGCGCCGACATCGCGCCCTGGCCGGCTGGTGACGGGACGATAGACGTAAAGGACCTTGCCATGACACAACAGATCATACTTGATGGACAATATCCTAATGGAACGCGCCTGCGCATCCAGGGACAGACTGCCGATTCCCATGCCCGCGCTGTTGCCTTCAATGCCCCCAAGGCGAAAGTTACGGTGTACATCACGAAAAAAGGCGTGGAAGTGCGCCTTGAAAACACTGTCAACGTCAAGGGTATTCAACTCGAGTTGAGCAATATTCCCATCGTGCCCGATACTGCGAAAGTCAACACGATCTGGGGACCGGGTTCGAAGGGCTTCTCGAACAATATCCTCCGCATCATCGCCGCCGACCTCTCGGGTGCGAGCGTCGTTACTCCCGGGGACCGCATCGTGATCGAAATGAATTTCGATATCGGGAATCCGTTGCAGGTGAGCTTCCATAAACTCATCGTGGCGGATGAAAGCAACGGTGCGGTGACGGACATCGAAGCCTCGATCGTCTATGGCTCCCCAAACCCTGTCGAGGAAGTGCGTACACTGCCAACCTACGAGCTCAGTCAGAATTATCCGAACCCGTTCAATCCCACGACGCGCATTCAATTCCATCTGCCGTCGGGTGGCAACATCCGCCTCGTGGTGTACAACCTGCTAGGAGAGGAAATCAGGACCCTTTATTCGGGATATGCGGAGGCCGGCCGTCATGTCGTCAACTGGGATGCGACGAGTGAGTCAGGAGAACACCTCCCCTCCGGCGTCTATGTGTATACTCTGTATACCGCGAGCACACGCTTCACGCGGAAAATGATGTATATGCAATGAGGGAGCACGTGTCCCGGTTTCTCGCTGTTCTGCTCCTCGTCTTTGCATGCGGGAGTGGTGGGCTCATGGCACAGAGTCTTGACGTCGGCTGGGCGGATGGTTACGCGTTCCCCGGAACGAACGGCACCGTGCATGCCGTCGCGCGGCGGGGGCACGAAATTTTCATCGGCGGCGAATTCACCATGGCCGGTGGAATCTTCGCAAAGAATATCGCTCACTGGGATGGCAGCAACTGGTCAGCACTCGGCAGCGGCTGCGACAGCACGGTGTTCGCCCTGCACGTGACCGCGAACACCGTGTATGCGGGCGGCGCGTTCATGCGTGCGGGCGGGATTCTTGTCAAGGGGATAGCGGAATGGAACGGTGCGAACTGGAGCGCGCTGGGCACCGGCGTCGTGGGCACGGTGTATGCACTGGCATCCTGGCGCGACAGTCTCGTTATCGGAGGATTCTTCGCTCTCGGCGGCGGCAACACGGTGAACAATATCGGCAAGTACAAGGACGGCCAGTGGAACGCCTTCGCGACAGGGACAAACGGTGCAGTACGGTGCCTCGTCGCAACTGACACTGCGCTCTATGTTGGCGGAGCACTCGCTGGAGGCGTTTCGAGATGGAACGGTGTTCAATGGCAGCCCCTCGGGACGAATCTTTCCGGAACCGTCCGGTCGTTGTTGGTCAACGGACAACAGGTCCTGGCGGGAGGTTCATTTTATCTCCCGCCGCTCTCCGGGGCGCGCTACCTGGCGGAGTGGAACGGCAATATCTGGCAGGAATTCGCGGGAGGAACCAACAACGAAGTGCTGGCCCTGGCCACGTTGAACAATCTGGTCATCGCCGGAGGCTCATTTACAACTGTGGGTGGTGCACCGTTCGCCCATGTCGCGGCATGGACCGGAAGTACGTGGACCATGATCGACAGCGGTGCGACTGCTACTGTACACGCTCTGGTCGCGGACAGCGGGACCGTCATCATGGGAGGCAACTTTCTGCGCGCCGGCGGTTACCGGATGTGCGGAATCACAATTCTGAAATTCGATACCTGGCAGCCGCTGGGACTCGGTGCCAATGCAGCGATTCGCACCATCGCCATGACTGATACTTCAGTGTTTGTCGGTGGTGATTTCCTGTCCATCGGAGGCGTTGATGCAGCCTATGTCGCCCGCTGGGACGGAATGCGCTGGCATTCGCTGGGCGCCGGTTTCAACGCCAGTGTCTTCACGCTCCATGTATCCAACGGCGCGTTGTACGCGGGTGGGGCGTTCACCCACTCTGACACGACGACCGTTAACCGCATCGCCCAATGGAACGGCAGCGCCTGGGCTGCCGTGGGCGGCGGCATGGACAACGCCGTCGACGCGCTGATCGAATTCAACGGGGAAGTCATCGCAGGGGGATTATTCACTTCTGCTGGCGGTGTGACGGTGAATCATGTCGCGCGATGGACCGGCACTGGCTGGGCAGCCTTCAGCGGCGGCACGAACGGTCGCGTGTTTACTCTCGCGACACATAAGAACGCACTTTTCGCCGGTGGGTCGTTTACCCACGCAGGCGGGATTCCAGCGCAGAACATCGCACGATGGAATGGCAACGGCTGGACCTCGATCAGCAGCGGTTGCAATGGAATGATACAGGCATTGTGTTCGACGGATACACTGCTGTATGTCGGAGGCCGTTTCACCGTCCTCGACAACCAGAGCCACTCCTTCATCGCGGCCTGGAATGGCAGCGCCTGGAATGCGTTCGGCAGCAGCGTCGACGGTCCCGTGCTCGCGTTGGCGCGCTACGATTCGCTGCTTGCCGTCGGTGGGGACTTCCACTTCGCAGGCAGTGCCGCATCGGGCAACCTGGCATTCTGGAACGGACAGCTCTGGCTTTCGTCCGGCACAGGCACCGACACGACGATCCATGCCATCGCACCGAGCGACAGCGGTGTGATCGTCGGAGGCGCCTTCACGCTCGCGGGTGGACGGCCATCCGCCCGCTTCGGCCGCTATGACCGTCCCTTCGTCGTTCCATACGAAGCCGGTTGGAATATCGTCTCGCTGCCGTTCCAGACTGCCCGTCCCTATCCCTCGCTCTGGTTCCCGCAGGCCCTCGGCGGATCGCTCTGGTCATTCACCACGAGTGCGTATCAGGCGGCATCGACGCTCGTGAACGGGCATGGATACTGGGCGTATTTCATATCGCCTGCTTCCGCCTTTCTCTCCGGACAACCGCTTACGTCGGCGCAGGTCACCGTCCCCGACGGCGGACGCTGGGTTCTCCTCGGGTCCATCAGCAGAACAGTACCGGTGAGCCAGGTGACGACGACGCCGCCCGGGGCGATACTGCCCGGAACGATGTACGAGTACGTCGGCGGCGCCTACCAGACGCCGTCGGAAATTCGGCCGGGACGGGGGTACTGGATCTACCTGCTTTCTCCATGCACGATCAGGATTCAATAAATGCCTGCCCGCTGCCTCGCCGCTGTTCTTCTGCTCGCCCTGCTCTGGGTCGGCAATACTCACGGTCAGGAGACCGGGGAGGAAATGGCATCCGGCATGCGGCAGCGGCGCATGCACAACCGGTACCCGTTCCTTTTCTCGCCGGTCGCGGGTGAGACGCCGGCTTTCGGCTTCTTTCTCCGACGGTACGACGGGGAAGGGGAGCGCGGGGCGGCGAACGACGTAAGTTACCTCGGCTGGAATCCGCTGGGACTCGACACGACGTCCGGGGGAATATGGCTGAATTTCGAAAACGACTATCACGGCTGGTTCGAACACAACCTCGATGTGCGCACCGCGCGCGGCGCCTTCGTCCGTCGCATGAAAACGGCGATTGACCGCAATGACGGACAGGGCGTGTCCATGAGCTGGGCCTACGATCATTTCACCTTCCATCACGGCGGCGCCGCCGCCGGTGGCGACAGCCCCCAGGTGGACTTAACACTGGACCGTTCGCCGGATTTCACCATGCTCAACGTTGCGGGACAGGTCCGAACGAGTCGCCGAATGTTCGCGGATGCCGCACAGCTGAAGGGGAGCGGGGAAATGGTGATAGACTGGAAGTCATCGAACGTCATCGATGTAAGGATAGAAGGTCCCACCGAAGTCAGTTTCAGGAATGCCGATCCCGGACAGCTATTGACAATCGTCCTCCGCAATCCTGGCGCTTACACCGTTCATTGGCCCGGCGAGCTGCTCTGGCCGGAGGGAATGAAACCGCCTCGACCCGCTCCCCTGCTGTCATTGCATTTCCTTGCGATCCAGGGCATGATCCTCGCTGAAGCCCCGACAGTGTACAACGCTTCAGGATCGACGCATGCAGGTGACAGGTGATCGATGGGATACAGCGAAGCAAAGAATTTGCGTACTCGCACGAAGAAACGAACCCGGCTTTTCGTGATTATTCTGCTGTGCACGATCTGCTCCCTCCGCGGCGAGGCCCAGCGCTTGTCCTACATCACGCCGGATATCGGAACGCCGGGCATGAGCACGTACGTGGAGGGCATCGGTCCCGTCGATGCGATCGGGAATTTCGGATTGGACGGACTGTATCTCAACAATGACGGCAGCAGCTTGCGCCTGGTCTGTGTGCATCCCGCGGATACACACAAGGTCAAGATCGGTCCTGTGATCGTAGGGTGGAACGGGAGGATGTTCTCTTCGCAGATTTTCGTGCTTCCGTATCTCGCTCCTCCCTCGTCTGATTGGAGAAAGGTGGGGGGAGAATGTACCGTCCCGCTCTGTCTCATCCGCAACGGTTTTTCGGGGGATACAGTGTTGTTCCGCATCGTGGCACCGACGAGACTGCCACGCATCCGTTCCGATGTCATGCTAGGTGAAGGCGCATACGGCGTGCGTTCCCCGCGCGGGGCGATGATCATCGAGAATATGGATATCGAGAATGCGCGAGTGCATGTGTCGACACAGGACTGCGATTCCAGTACCACTGGGAACCAGGGATACCTACCGTTTGTGTTGATCGCGAGAGGGGAAATTCGCGGAACGGGAAACGCTGTCCTGGACGTCTCCGCACAGGGAACGCATGGCGGTCCGGGTGGCGGTGGCGGTGGTGGCAGCTTTTGCTTCAGTATTCTCAACGGTGAGCGGGGAGGGGATGGATTTACATCTGGTGGCCCCGGTGGCGGAAACCCCGGCGGTATGCCGGCCGCCGGCGGAGGATTCACCGTACCCGCCTTCGGAAGCGGCCCACAGCGTGGCGCCAGCGGAGGATCGCTGAATGGGATCGCGGGGGGAATTGAGAACGGCTTTTATAACGCCGGAGGTGGAACAGGTCATCCGTTCGGCAGTTCCGGCAGCGCGTGCGACCTCGCTCGTGCTTGTAGCACGAACGGGGGATTTGGCGGGGGGAGCGCGACCGAAGCGGGCAACCCGCCTTCGCATGCCGGGTATGGCAGTGATGGCGGATCGTCCGCTGTGCCATCCTGCGGACGTGCACACGGGAATCCGCAACTCATCCCGCTCGCAGGTGGGTCAGGTGGTGCAAGCGGAACACCCTCTGTATTGGGTGAATGTGCCTCTCCCGGTGGCGGTGGCGGCGGTGGGCTCAGTATTTCCGCCTTACGCATCGATGGACTACGGGTGTCCGCAGACGGAGTGGATTCGAACTCCTCCCACCTCCATCCAGGCGGAAGCGGATCCGGCGGTGGAGTACTTGTTAGCGGGAAGACCAGGATCACGAGGAGCACCATCACCACGACCGGAGCCGACGCTACGGGATTGTTCGGACGCGGTCGTGTGCGTCTCGACGGCACTGTCACAACCGCCTCGGTCATCCCATCGAGTTCATGGGAATACCATGGTCCCACCACGGACACGACACGTTTCATCCGTCGGTCATCATTTTCTTTTTCAGGGACGGGGGACGGCAATCGCCTGCGTCTGTATATCAAATCCGCGTCCATGCCATGGACGCAGTTCGCGACAGTGTTCGATTATCCCGGGAATCACTGGAGCATCGCACTGGAACTTCCGGGAAACGACCAATTGTATTACATGGTTGCCGTGCAGGAGCAGCCGAATCCTGTAGTCGACTGGTTCTCCGCCCAACCGCGATTCGTGCTGGCCCAGGGGGCCACGAATCTCCTCTATAATTCCGAGGCCGAAGTGAAGACGGCGCAGCCTCTCGCTCTCACCTTCGTCACTGCCGCCTGCGAGGATACCACGTCTGACACGCTTGACATTCCGAACCACTCTTCCTCCCGGCTCACGCTGCGGTCTGCTACGTTTCACGACGCCGGGGGAGTGTTCACGATTGATTCAGCCATCCGTTTTCCGCTGATTATCGAGCCGCTATCGACCGCACGCATCCCCCTGCATTTTCACGGAGGAGGCAGACCGGCCGGCCCCTACCTTGACACGCTCCGCATTCTGACCGATGATATTTCCCTGCATGACACGAAGATCGATATTCCACTCGTGGCGGTGATCGACAGCGTCGGGTATGCGACAAGCGATGCGGGGCTTGATTTTGGGCGTATCGATCTCTGTTCCAACCGAGACAACGAACGCACGATTGTGGTACGCAATACAGGGACGCGCACAACACGC
The DNA here is from genome assembly GCA_014860565.1 of Bacteroidota bacterium. GTDB lineage: Bacteria > Bacteroidota > Ignavibacteria > SZUA-365 > SZUA-365 > SZUA-365. Next base: position 7,796 of record JACZJN010000115.1, on the reverse strand, counting down.
CTGCAGCTGCCTGTCCCGGATGTGTCGGAACTGCATCTCCTCTCTCCGTTACCGGGAGACTTCCCGTTTCCAATCGCTCCCGGTGATTCGATGCGTGTGACCCTTCGGTATGAAGCTGCGAAGCACGGGGGAAGGATTGTTGGAAACATCCGTTTTTCCCTGCTTTCCTCTCCCTGTGCGACAAACTGGTCCGTACCGTTTACGGTGGTTACAGACACCACGGCTCTCGGAGCTCCGCCAGTTGTGGAATTCGGTCTGCACGGTCCCGCCTCACTCCCCGCCCGGGATTCGATTCTGATCTGGAACACTGGCACATTGCCCCTGACGGTGACCGGACTGCGTTTCACCACCGGCCAGAGATTTCGCACTTACGCGGCACTCCCCCTGCTGCTGCAACCCGGCGCATTCGCGACGGTGCTCGTCGAGTTTGATGATCCGGATATTCCGGGACGGTATTCTGATGATTTGATTCTCGACACCGAGCCGGTATGTGCAACCCTGCTCGTTCCCGTACGTGCCGAACGGGCAGCAACGGCCATGCGCATCTCCGTCGAGGATGCCTCCGCCGCCCCGGGTGATACAGTACAGATTCGGGTTCGCACATCGCTCGAAGAAAGCGGAACGCTCGATCGAGTGCTGCGCGTCACTACGTCGCTGCGTTTCGACGCCTCGCTTCTCTATCCCCTCGGATCGGTGAAAGGGGTTGATGAGGCAGGAGTACGCACCGTACCTCTTCAGCTCGAGATGGCGGCAGGCAGAATCGAGTCCGTTACGCTGCTGCCATTTCAGGTCATGCTTGGCCGCAAGGAAGAAACCATGTTGTTGCTCGGGAACAGCCGGATAGAGGATCTCGATGCGGACGTGGTACTTGAGAATGGCCGATTCCTGCTCACCGATATCTGCCGAGAAGGAGGCACGCGTCTGGTGGACGCCAGTCTGCGGGCAGGATTCGTTTCCATCAGTCCCCAACCGGCCGAGAGCGCATCAACAATTGTCTGCCGATCGATTGAGCGAGGAGTGCATCGGATAACATTGCATGACTTGCTGGGACGCACCATCGCCGTGCTCTTCGAGGGGAAGCTCCAGCCAGGCGAGTACCGGGTCAATATCGTGGCCTCGCGTTTCGCACCTGGCGCGTATTTCCTCGTGAATTCGACCCCCACATCGGTATATACAAGGCTCTTCAGCATCAGACGGTAGTACATGCGCTCAAGAGTCGCCTCGGGATCGCCGGGCAGCAGGATAACGTTCCGCGCATGCCGAGCAAGCTAAGAACGAATCCTCGTTATTGTCTTTAAGGAAAAGAAAAAGTTATATTCAACAATATTTTCATCCTCGCATTGACAGTATCGCATTTTGCTTCGTCCTTCCCGAATACTGTGCCTGATCGCACAGCTGATGTTCGCTGTTTTCACTGCTGTACAGGCGCAGCCCGTCGGTACGTGGACAGAACAGCCAATCGAAATCCCCGTCCGTGGATTGATGGGGATTTCCATGGCCGATACGGGGACCGGCTATGCCGTCGGCGACGTCGACGTGATCCTCGGGCATACCGGCATTTTGCGGAAAACGCCCGGCGACCCGACCTGGCGTACGATCGCCGCCACCGCGTTCGCACCCGCCCTCAACATCGCGCTCACGTCATGGGCGCAGGATGTCCACGCCGTCCCCGGCACGTCCATCGCCTTCATCTCCTGGCGCGACGATTACCGCAGTCTCGTCTACAAGACGACGAACGGGGGAATTACCTGGTTCTCGGTTTCACCCCTGAATCCGATTCTCTACGGGACCCGCTTCGCAGTGTACTTCAAAGATGTTCGCGAGGGCATGATCGTCGGGGAGGGACCCGGCCGAGCGCATCGCACCCTTGATGGAGGAGTGAACTGGACGAGCTACACGATCCCCGTACAGCCGCCGCTCACCGATGTGAAGTTTACCGGCACGTACTGGGTCATCGCGGCCGGCCAGAATATTTTTTACCGATACAATCCGATCAACAACCGGTGGTACGATCTCTCTTTCACGCGATCGACCGAATATTTCCCCACGCATCTGAAGCTCTCGTTTGTCAACGACAACTACGGATACCTCAACGGGTACAATCAGAACAACCCGCTGCACGTATTAAAAACCACAAACGGGGGACTGGACTGGGCGCCCACGCAGTATCAGCCGAATTTCGCCGCGACACCCGAGGGGCACAAGGGTGTATTTTTCTTCGATTCGTTGAAGGGCTGGGTCTCAAGCCGTTACGATGAATTCGCCTACACGGAAGACGGCGGCTTCACCTGGTACAAGTACATGCCGCAGGTATTCGGCGGAAAGCCGTACCCGCCCGTCAACAAGATGGTATTTCTGAACGAGGCCTTTGGCTGGGCCGTGGGCGGTCCGCAGCGCACCGACGGCTATCCGAGCGTGTCGTACGGCTGGATCATGAAATGGGTCGGCACGCAGAAACCGGACATTTCCACCACGCCGACATTCGCCAGTTTCGATACCATGGCATGTCAGGAATCGAAGGATATTCTGATCCCTATACGCAACAGCGGTACGGGAAGCATCACCATTTTCACCGGCGGTATCACGTTCAACGACCCGGCATTCTCCCTGCAGAATGTTTCCTGGCCGATCATCATTCCACCTGGCAACACGCATGAGGTCGAAGTACGGTGGGAACCCGGTCCTGACTACTACGGTGCGCCGCCGGCCGGCAGCCGCATGTCCATCGTCAGCAGCGACAACGACCACACGCCCTGGCATGTGGATCTCTACGGCACCCGTCTTATTTCCCGGTTGGTGCCGCGCGCTGGCGCACTGGTGTTTCCCCCGGTCTGCAGCGGTGAGAAAAGCGAAGCCACGCTCAAGGTCGACGTCTTCGGCAACGTCGCACCGACCATACTCGACATCGCGCTGTTCAGTGACCGCGGAAGTCTCACGCTGCTTTCGCACACGCTCGGAGATCGCATCACGGGCACGGATTCACTGCGCCTGGCTCTCAGCAGCGGGAAATCGGGCACGATCAGCGGCAACATTCTGATCACCGCCGGGAATCCCGACTGTCCGGACATCCTCACCATACCGTTTCAGTGCCTGATTCAAAGCAACGAGATGAAGGTGGTGCCGGAACTGGTGCAGTTCAAGGATGTCTGCGCCGGGGATGACGTCGTGCAGTACGTGCAGGTCAAGAACGAGGGGAATGTCCCCGGCAGAATCCGGGAGTTCAAACAGTACGGCGGAGACTCCCTGTTCACGCTCGAGGTGGACACCTCGCTGACGATCGAGGATGGACAGTATGTTCTTCTCGCCCTCCGCTATCATCCAAAGAAGGCGGATTCCCTGAGCACCACCGCCCAGTTCCGGATGATATTTTCTCCCTGCTCCGATACGCTGCTACTCGCCTGTTCCGGCCGCGGTGTCGAAGCCTTCATGGAACTAGAGACGGATTCGATTCTCGTCGTGGGTCCCGCACCCCTCGACCGGCAGATTTCCACAACCGTGCAGTTGCGCAATACCGGCTTCCTCCCGACCACGATCGAAGAGGTATGGTTCGATCCTCCCGTGCCGGGACTGGTGCTCGTCGCACCGACGAATCTCCCGCTCACGGTCAGACCGAAGGAAAGCATCGACGTCTCGTTCATCTACCAGGCGTCGAACCGAGACAGCGTCCGCACGACGCTGCGGGTGCGTTGGTCGGATCCCTGCGCGGGCAGCCTTGAAAAACCCGTGCTTCTGATCAGCGACGAAATGCCCATCGCGGAAGTGATCGATGCCGTGATTTTCAAGACGCAGACCTGCGAGGAAGATGTGCTCGACAGCGTGTTCGTGCACAATTCCGGCCAGAAGCCGCTGGTGATCACTTCCGCGACGATCGGCGGAAGCAGCGCCCTGCATTTCCGGGTGACGGCGCCGAAATTCCCGCTGAGCATCGACCCGGGGGCGTCCGCATGGATATACCTTGCATACAACGCCCCGACCAACGGCGGCAGCAGTGCGTCGCTGGTTCTCCGGCACAATGACCTGACGGTGCACGGGGAAAGCGTGGTTCAGCTCAACGGCAGAAAGAAAGTGCTGTCGCTGACGCTGGTGGGCGATACGCTCGGCATGCTGCAGTTGTGCCACGATGTGATGGGGTCAAGGCGATTCGTGCTTCGCAACGACAACAGCGAGGTGCTGTTGCTCGCAAGCATCGACGTGATGAAGGGAAGTCCCTTCGTGACCCTGCGGTCCCCGCAGGTACCAACCAGCGTTCAGCCGGGGGGATCATTCGAATTGTGGGCGGATGTCACGCTTCCCCTTGACACTGTGCTTGACGTGGAACTGCGAGTCCTCACCGAGCCGTGCCGTGCCGATTATACCATACGCTTCAAGGCGGGCGTCCCTGTTCCCCTCCTTACCGTGGAGCCCTCGCCGCTTGCGCTCGGCACCTTGCCTGTCACCGACACAAGCGTCGTCGCGGTGCGCATCCGCAACAGCGACACGCTCGAGGTCGTCGTCGACTCGCTCATCCTGCGCGGCGCCGCATCGGCCATGTATCTCGTGCAGCAGCTCAGCGCACCGCGTACGCTGCGTCCGGGCGAAGCGCTTGCCGCGGATCTGAAGCTGCGTCTCGCCAAGGATACCGGTGCTATCAGCGGGACGCTCTGCGCGGTGCTTTCCTCGCCCTGTCCCGACACGATCTGTTTCGATGTCAGCGCGCAGTTCATCGGTACGCCGTTCGCGTTCTCGGCCGACACATTGACCTTCACTTTCGCGTTTTGCGATACGCTGCTTTGCGATACGGTTCGCATTACCAACGCCCTCACCGTGCCGCAGCTGCTGCAGCCCGCGATCAGTAACGCCGCGGTGTTTTCCGTGGAGCCGGACACCGCCATTCTGCTCGAAGCAGGGGAGGGTGCGACCTTCCGCATCTGCGCGAGGAAGCCCGTACTGGGCATCGCGCGCGGGGAATTGCTGCTGCAGTCGAATGCCGCGCCGCTTTCCGCCGTCGCGCTGGTCGCCGTGCGGCAGGATCAGGGCCTGCTTCTGCCCGACACCGTGGACGCCGGCAATATTCCCGGCTGCGAGACCGACCGCCTCTTCTCCATCCCCATTGAGAACAGGGGCGGACTCGAGGAAATCGTGTTCGATGTGTCGAGCAGCGACGGGGTGTTCGTTCTCGAAAGCGCGCTGTCCATGCGCATCGCCGGGCATGCATCCGACACCCTGCGCATGCGCTTTACGCCGTCGGGTCCCGGGGTATTCACCGCGCTGCTGACCATACGCAGCCGCAGCGGCAGCTGTGAGCGCCGCTCGACGCTCGTGCTCCGGGGACGCGCGAGCGAGAACTATATCGTCGCAACGCCGTCGACGCTGCTGTTCGCCAACGTCGTCGCCGGAACGGCCCAGTCAAAGACGCTGAACGTGATGAACAGCGACATGGACGGCCTGCGGCTCGCGGCGATCGACGTGCAGCCCAACGCGCAATTCACTGCCGTCGCGGCCACGCCCGTGGACATTCCGAAGGGGACATCGGCGGATATTTCCGTGGTGTTCCAGGCCGCCGACCCGGGGAATTATTTCGGAACGCTCTGTCTGATATTTGACCGGCCCTGTCCCGACACGGTCTGCGTCGCGCTCGAAGGCATCGCCATCGACGGTGATCTGCTCTTCTCGCTGCCGCAATTGCGCTTCGACTCGCTGGCCTTCTGCCAGGAGGAAATCGACACCGTCATGCTGCAGAATTCCGGCAACATTCCCGTGATCCTGAAGAGCAGCAGCATCAACGGTTCCGGTGCAGCGGGATATACCCTGCTCAACCCGGTCACGCCTGACGAGCAGCTCGCTGCAAACAGTGCACGGCCGTTTTATCTGCGGTTCCGCGCCGCGGACGTTCCCGACGGCAGCGCGACGGCGTCGCTTTTCGTGACCACGGATGCCGTCGATCAGCCATTGCTCGAACTGCCGCTGTTCGGCACGCGCGTTCGCTTCGAGCTTCCTCAGGACATCGTGCTGAATCTCGGGCAATTGCTGCTGGGCAGTCCGGTCAATATCGATCCCGCGATCATGAACACCGGCGACGCCACGCTGGAATTCCTCTCTCTCATTGCGCACAGCGATTACAGCAATGCAGGCCCCGCGTTCCCCTATCAGCTTTACGGAAAACAGAGCGCGGCCCTCTCGCTCATGCTCGTTCCTTCGCGCGAAGGGGTGCTCGACGACACGCTCCGCATTCCGATTGATCCGTGTGGCGGGGAATTCCGCCTCATCGTGCGCGGCACGGTACTCCGCCAGTATGTGCAGGGTTCGCTGGATTTCGGTGACGTTCCTGCGTGCGAAACCCGCAGCGGCATCGTCACCATTCTCAACAACGGCAGCACACCAATCATCCTGCAGAGCATGCAGGCCAGTGGTGCGCTTTCATCGGCATTCCGCATAGAAAACCTTCCGACACTCCCACACACCCTTGATCCCGGAGTGCAGTTGACGCTCACGATCAGCATGACGCCGCTGCCGGGGGTGCTCGGTCCGTACGTCGCGGACCTGCTCAGCCAGGTGCTGATAGCAGGCAAGCTCGTCGCGTTCAAGTCCGAGCTGAGGGCGATGGTGCGCGACGGCGGCCTTGTGTTCACTCCCGCCGCCTTCCTCGGAAGCGGAGAGCTGGGGACGGAGTATCCCGGCATACTGCTGGTTGGAACAAACACCGCAACGTTCCCGGTCCGCGTTGAAGAAATTCAATTCCCCTCGCCTCAGCTGAGACTGCTCTCCGCGACCCCCGCGACTCCGGTCGACATCCTTCCGGGCGACAGTCTGGTGCTCGCGCTGGCATTTATTCCCGACCGCATCGGTATGCGCGGCGACAGCTTCACTATCCGCTACTCCGCACCGTGCGCGACTACGCTTCCGGTTTCGGTCACCTACGAAGGATACGGCGATCTGCTGCCGACGACGCTCAGCGCGGGTACCGTCACGGGTGCGCCCGACGACACGGTGGACATTCCGCTGCTGCTCAATCGGGATATCACCGGTCTCAATATCTCTGAATGGCAGGGCAGCCTACGCTTCAATGCCAGTATGCTCTATCCGTTGGCCGTGAGGGGCGAGGGCACACTGTCCGCTTCGATGCAGCTGAACCATGCCTATGATCAGGCAACAGGAACCGTGTCGATCACCGCCGCGGGCGGTCGCCTCGCCGGAACCGGCGACGTTCTGGTCTATGTGCGCTGTCTGGTGCTTGTCGGCAGCGACAGCAGCACCGCGCTTGAGCCCGAGGCCGCCACATTCGCGCATCCCGCCGTGCTGATCGACCGCTATGCGGCGGGCCGTTTTGATCTGATGGGGTATTGCCTCGCCGACGGCACGCGTCTGATCGGCAGGAGCGGAGGATTGCTCATGGCGCCGCCCGTGCCGAATCCCGCCCAATCGTCCGCGGAGCTGCGATATAATCTTCCTCGCGACGGGGAATTCACGCTCGTGCTCTATGACGCGCGCGGCCGTGCGGTCAGCGACCTCGGCGGAGGAAACGCCGCGGCGGGCGAGCATTTCGCCCGTGTGGATTGCAGCACCCTGCCCGCAGGGACATATCTGATCGTGCTTCGTTCGGGTGAGGGCATTGTGACCGAGAAAATGACCGTGGTGAGGTGATAACGAGCACGAGCACGAGCACGAGCACGGTTCGGTCCTCGTCCCCCGCTCGTGCTCGCTTCTCCCCCCTTGCATCCCAATTCCCCGCTTCATATATTTGAGTTCGTGTATTTTGTATCACAGGAGAACCATGCCTCAGCATAAGTCTGCAATCAAGCGTATGCGCACTTCAGAAC
>JACZJN010000114.1 GCA_014860565.1 Bacteroidota bacterium | reverse complement strand
GATGAACGCTGAGTTTTCATTGTTACGTATCCCTTCGCACTCCAATCGAAAGGGACTTCATCCCGTGCAGGATGAGTACAGCCACGAATATTATAACGCATTATAGCACTCTGAGGAAAGGAATCCAACCCGAATCTCCCTTTTTTCCAATCCGTTTATCCGATCCGATTTTTTCCCATGCTACTTCTGATGTCGAGGAGTATTCAGGGATAGGAACGCAACCGGCAATCACTCATACCCTTTTTTCTCCTGATGGCTGAAAAACAATGGTTTCTTTTGTTTGAGCATGCTATGTTTCCTCAATAATTACTCCCATGGATATTGGCACCACTATTTCCGGTGGTGGAATCAGTTATGACAGAAACGAGTGTCCCAACCGGTCCGGGTTCGAAGCGCAATGCTGCGCTGCCGCTCATCGTTCTGTTCTTGCTGTTCCAGTCCGGCCTGCCGGGGCAAGACATGATGTCGCAGGATCTCTCCCGCGAGGATATCACACCGATCTCTCTGACCGGAAGTCTGATTACCGCCGCGGAGAACTATTCCATCCCCGGTCTCGACACCAGGCGGCCTGTGAACAGCGCGCGCCTCTATTTCAATCCCACGCTCAGCATCTATGGTCTGCAACTGCCGTTCAGCTTTTTATTGTCCACGCATGAGCGTTCCTATAATCAGCCGTTCAATCAGTTCGGGGTCAGTCCGACGTACAAATCGCTGACCGTTCATGCCGGCTACAGATCGCTGCACTTTTCGGACTTCACACTCAGCGATGCGTTGGTCCTCGGAGGCGGAGCGGAGTTGCGGGAAGATTGGTTCCGCGTGCGGGCCATGTACGGCCGCTTTCGCCGCGCGATCGAGGAAGACACCAGTACATCAATCCGTGCAGTGTACACACGTATGGGCTGGGCTTTCGGGGCCGGGATTGGCAGTGAACAGAGCTTCATCGACATCAATCTCCTCAAGGCCTGGGACGACAGCAGCTCGCTCACGCGCAGGCCGACGTTCGGAGAGGTCTATCCCTCCGAAAATATCGTCGTGGGGCTGAACGGCCGCCTGCCGATTGCAGCGGGAAAGCTCGTGCTCGACGGCGAGCTTGCCGGCAGCGTTTTCTCACGGGACCTGCGCCTGCCGGAATTCACCGATACGGACGTACCGCAGACCGGACTGATGGAAACCCGCCTCTCGTCGCGCTTCAACCTCGCTGCGCGGACGGGGCTGGGCTGGAACGACGAGCTCTGGTCCCTGAGGCGAGAGTACGCACGCGTGGAGCCGGAGTACGAAACCATGGGTGCGATATACACGCAAAACGATTATCAGGATATCACCGTCAGGCCGGCGTTCAGACTTTCGGACGGATCGCTGCGCATCAATGGTTCGATCGGAAAGCGCACGGACAACCTGTTCGACGACAGACTGTACACGACCAGCCGCCTGATCGGTTCGGGCGCGGTAAGCTGGATGCCGGGACCGATGTTCAACATCGACGCGAATTACTCCAACTACAGTATGTCGAACAGCGGCGGGGCGCTTCAGGTGAACGACAGCACGCGGCTGGACAACGTATCCGAATCCTGGTCGCTCTCTCCGCGGCTCTCGATTACGTCCGAAGCCATGCAGCATTTCATCATGCTCTTCCTTACCCGCCAGCTGTACACGGACCAGAACCTGCTCACCGGCGCCAATTCGGACAACGACGTCCTGACTGCGGTACTCAGCTATACCGGTACGCTGATGTCGGGCTTCGGTTTTTCGGGTGCGTTCCAGTTCACCGAGGTAAGCACGGCCTTCCTCACGAATATCATCCGCGGAGTGACGCTCGAGGTGAGCAACGGATTCTTCGACAACACGTTGAATGCCAGCCTCTCGTACACGCTCAATCTCACG
>JACZJN010000113.1 GCA_014860565.1 Bacteroidota bacterium | reverse complement strand
CGATACCACCGCGGAGGGAGAATTCCCCGGTGGTGGAAACGAATTCCGTCTGTTCGAAGCCGCCGAACGACAGGCGCTTGATCAGTTCGAGCTGCTCCATTCCTGCGCCCAGCGCGAGATGCACCGACTGTTCGCGGATGTCGCGCACCGAGGGAAACTCCTGTCCCACCGTGCGAATATCCGTCACCACCAGGCGCAGCGGTTCGTCGGTCAGCGAACGCAGGGCGTCGGCGTTCTCGGCGAAAGTGCTGGCGATGTTGCGGATGCGCTTCTGCACGCGGGAATAGCGATCGCCGATGTACAGCGCGCGCTCCTCTCCCAGCAGCAGCGACGCGTCGTTCCACACCTCCTGCGCCGCCTCCGCGTCCGGCGCGATCAGCACCAGCTGCCGTCCGCTGCGCTCGAACAGCTTCGCCAGCAGAATGCCCTTCAGCGCGCCATGCACGCCGCGCAGCTGCAGACAGGCGCCCGGCGCTGGAAGCGCCCCGGCGAGCCGCTCGAGCAGGGGAGACGCCGCGAGGGGAGAAAGGAAGTCCAGCCGCGGCTCCAGGTCGCTATGCGCGGAAGCAGCGGTCATGCCTCGGAGGTTTCCGGGGATTCGGGACAGAGTCCACGCAGGTACGCGTAGTCGTATATGCCCGTGTGATGGCCGTCATGCCAGACGAACTGCACCGCATAATTGCCCTGCGGGTTGATTTCCTTCAGCGCCATCGCGTCCGCGGTGAAGAGGGGGATGTAGAAGGGACCCTTCGCCTTCGCTTCCGTCGTGCAGGTGGCGCAGGGACACTTTTTTCGCAGCAAGGATAGCGGATACTGGCAATCGAGGCCGTCGGACCAGGATACGTGCAGGGTTTTTTTATCGTCGGAGAGACGGATTCGAACGGGGGATGGTTGTGCTGGCATACGGGTTCCGGTTTCGAAAATCGGGGTAACCTTGAATAGTACGCAATTTTCGGGAAATGTTTGATTGGAGCGTTGGAGCGTTGGAGCATTGGAACATTGGAACATTGGAGCATTGGAACATTGGAACATTGGAGCATTGGAGCATTGGAACATTGGAACATTGGAGCATTGGAACATTGGAGCATTGGAGCATGAGTGCAATGGAACAGCATGCCCCTTCCGTTCTGCATTGCCTTTCAGGCGATTTCGGACTATTTTTATGTTTCCTGCATTTTTCAGCAATTCCGGCGACATACATGCATTTCTACGAAAAACTCGACGCCGCGACGCGTGCGGCAAACAGCCTGGTGTGCGTGGGACTCGACACCGATCCCGCGAAGATTCCCGCCCATCTCGGCACGGGCGCCGATGCCGTTATCGCCTTCAACCGCGCGATCATCGAAGCCACGGCCGACCTCGTGCAGAGCTACAAACTCAATCTCGCATTCTATGAATCCATGGGCGCGACGGGACACGATATCATCCGCAAAACGCTTGACGCCATTCCTTCGCAGGTCGTCACCATCGGCGATGCCAAGCGCGGCGACATCGGCAATACGTCGCTGATGTACGCGAAGGCGATGTTCGAGGATTTCGGCTTCGACGCAACCACGGTCGCACCGTATATGGGCTTCGATTCGGTCGAACCTTTCCTGCGGCATGAAGAACGAGGGGTGTTCGTCCTCGCCCTGACGTCGAACAAGGGGTCGCGCGATTTCCAGTATCTCGAAGTGGACGGCGAACCGCTGTACAAGCACGTCGTGCGCACGCTCGTGAAATGGAATGAGAAGCGCAATATCGGACTCGTCGTCGGCGCGACGCATCCGTCGGAACTCGAGGAGATCCGCGCCATGGTCGGCGACATGCCATTGCTGATTCCCGGACTCGGTGCGCAGGGAGGCGATGTGGAACTGAGCGTCCGCGCCGGCACGACTGCCGACGGACTCCGCGGCGTCTACAATTCCAGCCGCGGCATCATCTTCGCCAGCAGCGGCGAGGATTTCGCCGACCGCGCACGTGCCGAGGCACTGGCGCTGCGTGATCAGATCAACCAGTTCCGGACTCCCGCCTGATGCGCATCGCTTTCTTCGATATCGTCTCCGGCATCAGTGGCGACATGACGCTCGGCGCGTGTGTCGGCGCCGGCGTGCCGTTCGAGCAGCTCGTCGCGGAACTGCGCAAGCTGCCGCTCGAAGGATATCGGATCGAGAAACGGGAAGTCATACGGTCGATGATCAGCGCCGTGAAAATCGATGTAATCGTGCACAGTCACGAGCACGATCACGAGCACGGGCACGAGCACGGGCACGAGCACGGTCACGAGCACGGTCACGAGCACGGGCACGGTCACGAGCACGGTCACAAGCACGAGCACGGTCACGAGCACGGAAGGCAGCGTTCGTACCTGGAAATATCGAGACTCATCGATGCCTCGGGCCTGTCGGACCGCGTGAAACAGACGGCGCTTTCGATGTTCCTGAATCTTGCGCGGGCGGAGGCGACCGTGCACAACACGACCGTGGAGGAAGTGCATTTTCACGAGGTCGGAGCGGTGGATTCGCTTGTTGATATCGTGGGCGTGGCGATATGCATGGACATACTCGGCGTCGAGCGCGTGTATTCGACCCCCGTGCGCACCGGCAGCGGAGGCACGGTCAGGACGCAGCACGGTATGATGCCCATTCCGGCTCCGGCGACGGTGGAACTGCTGAAGGATTATCCGATCGAACTGACGGACATCCCGTATGAACTCACCACGCCGACCGGGGCGACGATCATAGCGACTCTCTCTTCGGGTGTGATGGAACGTACGGTGCCGCTGCGCGTGCAGTCCATCGGATACGGCGCCGGAACGAAGGAATTCGCAGGGCTCCCGAACATGCTTCGATTGGTGGTTGGCGAAATCGACTTCGATGCACAGGATGAGCGCCTTGTATTGCTGGAGACGAACATCGACGACATGAATCCCGAGCTGTATCCCTACGTGCTCGAGCGTCTGCTCGACACAGGAGCGCGGGATGCCTGGCTGACGCCCGTGCTGATGAAGAAGGGACGTCCCGCGCATGTGCTCAGTGTCCTGACCGACGAGGCGCTGCGCGACGATCTGATCGGTATTCTCATGAACGAAACCACCACGACCGGGGTGCGGATGCAGTCCGTGTCGCGCCGTAAGCTGCCGCGTGAAATAGTGCGTGTCGCGACGAGCTTCGGAGAGATGGCGGTGAAAGCGATCACCAGAGGGGGAGTCGTCACGCGCGTACCGGAGTTCGAGGAATGCCGGCGCATTGCGCAGGAGCGGAATCTTCCGTTAATTGAAGTGTATAAACGGATCGAAAGCGATCTGCGGGAGTCCGGAGCCGCATCCTCAGCCGGCACTGACATGAACACCAAAACGACACCCCAGGAATGAAGAGAAACTTCACCATATTCCTCTTTCTCGTCACGCTGCTTTTGAGCGCGCAGGCGCAGGAGCAGCCGGTGCGTCCTTCTGAGGTCCCCGAGGACCTCAAGCAGGAGATCATCACCGAGTATTTCAATGATAATTTCAGTCTCGGTATTCTCTGGGAGCATTACCGCACCACAACATTCATACTTCTTCTCGTCGCGCTGGGATTTATGGTCGGCATGCGCAACTACGCGCGCAGCGTCGCGCGGCAGGAACAGCGCATTTTCGACACGCTGCAAAGCAATGCGTTCATTCTCTTCGACCGTGGCTCCGATCTGCGGCTTATGAACCGTGCCGCCAAGCAGCTCCTCGGACTCGATGAATTCGTATCGATGTCGGAGGACTACAAGTACTATCTCAAGAACGCTCCGTCGCCCGAGATTCTCGACGTGTTCGAGGAAGTGCGCGACAACCGGCACGCCGTCGAACGCGAAGTCGTGTTCAATCATAATAAGGTGATGCGCACGCTTATCGTGAAAGCGTATCCGTACTATTCCGAGAGCAAGCGTCTCGACGGTTTCATCATGATCATCGCCGACATCACCGAAGCGATCGAGAAAGACCGCCGCGTCAACTGGTCGGGCGTCGCCCAACATGTGGCCCACAAGGCGAAGACGCCACTTTCCACCATCACACTCACGGCGCAGCATCTTGAAATGCTGCTCACCGAGCGTGAGAATACTCCGGCGGAAGAGATCACACGCTACATCGACCGCATCGTGGGTGAATCGCGCAAACTCAACGAGATCGTGCATAACCTGACGCGGCTCGCGAACAAGGAGCAGATGAACCTGCTGCCGAACGATGTCAACATCATTCTGCAGAATATCTCGGACGAGTACCGTACGAAAGTCACGCGCAACATCGACATCATCACGCATTTCTACCGGTCGCTGCCGAAGGTAGGCATCGACATCGCGCACTTCCCCGAAGCGGTGGAAAACCTGCTCGATAATGCCATACGCGCCGTCGGCACGCGCGACGGACGCATCATCATCGCCACGGCGCCGGGACAGTGGATCAACCGTCCAGGCGAATACGTGGAAATCACCATCCAGGACACGGGAATTGGGATGGATGATGAAGTGAAAAAGAGTATATTTCGTCCATTCTCCACGCACAGCAAAGGCGGGACGGGCCTCGGGCTCGTGATCGTGCAGAAAATCGTGCAGGAGCACAACGGCGAAATCACTTTCAATTCCTCGCCCGGCCTGGGCACCACATTCCAGATACGTTTACCGGTCACCAAATATTGATGCTACCATGGCGGACAAACCCACTATCCTGATCGTCGACGACGAAGAAGATTTCTGCCAGACCGTTTCCGACATTCTCGTGCATTCCGGCTACAACACCGTCGTGCGCCAGAATCCCGTCGAAGCGCTGGAATTGATGCAGGTCGAGACTGTCGACCTCGTGCTGCTCGACATTCTCATGCCGCAGATGGACGGCCGGCAAGTGCTCACGGAGATCGTGCAGAACCATCCGGAAATTCCTGTCATCATGATCACCGGCCAGGCCTACAACGTGCCCGTGGCCATTGAAACAGCGAAAAAGGGATCATTCTCCTTTTTGGCGAAACCCATCGACCTCGTGCAGCTGCGCGAATCGGTCAAGCAGGCCATCGAATCAAAGCGTCCGAAAATCGTCTCGCAATCCATTGAAGAAGTGATGAAGGACGTCGGCATCGTCAGTGCCAGCAAGGCCATCGAGCAGATCATGGGCATGGCTGAGAAGGTGGCGAAGACCACCGTGCCGGTGCTCATCACCGGCGAGAGCGGGGTGGGGAAGGAAGTGCTCGCGCGCGCCATCCACAAGCTCAGCCTGCGTCGGGAGAAGCCCTTTGTCAGCGTCGACTGCGGCACGCTCACCGAAACGTTGCTCGAATCCGAATTGTTCGGCCACGTAAAGGGTTCCTTCACCGGTGCGCTCACAGACAAGAAAGGCCTCTTCGAAATCGCGGATGGCGGCAGCATTTTCCTCGATGAAATCGGCAACACCACCGTCACCTTCCAGCAGAAGCTGCTCAACGTGCTCAACAACAGCAAGGTGCGCCGTGTGGGCGACACGCAGGAGCGTGAAGTGGACGTGCGCGTGATCAGCGCGACAAACAAGAATCTTCCCGAACTGATCGAACGCGGGGAATTCCGTGACGATCTATATTACCGTTTGAACAAGTACGACATCCACGTGCCGCCTCTGCGCAACCGCATCGAAGACGTGCCGCCTCTCGTTCGCCATCTTCTCACCAAGGCCTGCCGCGAACATGATCTCTCGAATCATTATTTCTCTCCGGCGGCACTCGATTTGCTCACCAAGCAGGAGTGGCGGGGCAACGTGCGAGAACTCGACAGCGTCGTCACCAAACTCGCCATTTTCGCCGAGGCAGAGGAGATCGATGTACACACCGTCGCGCATGCGCTGAAGGCGGAATTCCAGCCGCAGCGTGGTTCGTATCAGATTGACCGCCGTCCGCTGATGGATCAGGTTGAGGAGTTTGAGAAGAAGCTCATCACCGAGGCCCTCAAAGCAAACGGGGGCAATCAGACCCGTGCGGCCGAGCAGCTCGGGGTCGAGCGCACGAACTTCGTCAAGAAAATGCGCAAGCACAATCTGAACAAGGACGACTTCAATTGAGCCTGAACGGACGAAAATTTCTTCGCGCTCTTGCATCAAAAGCGTCCTCTTCTTATATTTGTATTCACCTCGGTAACGCGGGGTGAAAGTGCGGGAATAGCTCAGTTGGTAGAGCGCAACCTTGCCAAGGTTGAAGTCGCGAGTTCGAGTCTCGTTTCCCGCTCCGGAAACCGGAAGTCCAAAAAGGCTTCCGGTTTTTTCATTTGGTGCCTCGTAAACGGGGACCGGATGCGTAACACTACCTGATGGAACGGATACATACAAAAACATCCGCCGGTTATTCGTATTACCGTTTGCGGGGCGGATTCATGAATCCGAACAACGGTCCCGGGAATGTGTTCCTGCACGATTGTAGGGCGGATTCATGAATCCGCCCTACGGACGGAATTGTATGTGATGACCGTCGTCGTTACAATGTCAATTCGCATTCTCCCCATCACATCGTGCGTGCGAATCATCGATGAAAAACATTTCCCTCCTCCTCGCCACATGTATTCTTACATCGCTTCCGCTCCACGCCCGACTCATCACGGCCACGCCGGGTGACTACACGGACTTCCTGACCACCCTCGTGGCAGGGGACACGCTATCGCTCGCGCCGGGCACGTACACGCGGGATCTCCCGCTGCGTGACCTCAGCGGGACGGAGACCGATCCGATCGTGATCATGGGGAGTCCGGTGCTCTACACCACAATGTTCGCGGCACGGAGCTGCTGCAATACGGTCAGCATCACGCGCTGCTCGTATCTGGTCATCAAGAATCTCGAACTCAACGGAGGGGGAGTGTTCGTGGATGCGGTGAAGGGAGAAGGAACGGCGGGAAACTGGGCGCATCACATCACGCTGGAATATCTCAACATCGTCGGGTATGACGCGGACCAGCAAAGCGTCGGTATAAGCACGAAGTGCCACGCGTGGAATTGGGCGATTCGTAAGAACCGCATCATAGGTGCGGGAACAGGACTGTATCTCGGCAACTCCGACGGAGGCAGGCCGTTCGTCAACGGATTGATCGAGTACAACCTCGTCATGAATACCATCGGCTACAACATGGAAATCAAGCATCAGCTCGATGGAGTACGCGACGAAAACGCCGGGACTGCAGTGGACGGGAAAACCATCATCCGCCATAACGTGTTCTGCAAGGAGGAGAATGCGTCGACCGGCGGAAACGCACGGCCGAACGTACTGCTCGGCGCGTTTCCTTCGACCGGACACGGGACGAACGACGTCTACGAGATGTACGGAAATTTCTTTTACCAGAATCCCGTCGAAGCTCTGCTGCAGGCGACGGGGAACCTGGCGCTGTATGCGAACGTGTTCGTGAACCACTTCGATCCGTCCGGCTATCGCGCCGTGTACATTACCGCGCAGAATGGTTTTTCACCCCGGAACATATGGGTCTTTCACAACACAGTATGGACTGCGAATTCTAGCGGCGGCATTCGGTTGTACAATCCCAATGGCGCATTCCGGCAATACTGCTATGCGAACGCGGCATTCGGCCTCAACCCCATCTCGAATTTCTCTGACACGCTGGACAATGTCTCCGGCAGCTACGCCGACGCGGCACAGCAGCTGCTCACGGCAAGCCCTGATCTCGGAGTCCTGGACCTGTACCCGCAGGTGGACCGGCTGATGGGCGACGTCACTCCCGATGCTTTGTTCGCTTCCTTCACCGATGCCCGCAAGGACTTCAACGGCGCCCCATACGACTGGCACTATCGCGGGGCGTACTCCGGATGCTGCTCGAACCCCGGCTGGAAGCTGCGGCTCGACACGATGGCGCTCATGGGGCAGGGTACATCCGGCGTTGTCGAGACGCTGCGTGCCGATCCGGCATTGGAGGTCTATCCCAACCCGGCGAATACGTTCACCACGCTGCGATACACGCTCCCGCATGCGAGCGTGGTGGTTCTCGCACTCGTTGACGTGATGGGACGCCGGCTCCGCACCGTGTTTGGCGGAGTGCAATCGCAGGGCGTGCACACCCTTCCGTTCGACATCCAGGGTTTGCGTCCAGGCATTTATTTTCTTCGCCTGACCGTAGGCGGACGAACCACGACACATCCGCTATTTGTAATCCCGTCGTAGGTCGGAATCATGAATCCGCCCTACTTGACAATTACAATCTCATCCAGTATAATCTTTAATAGTACGAAACAGACCATGGGAGCCGATGCTCCTGCATCCCGGTAAATCCCGTAGCACATCGACGGAGTGGTGATTCTTCGCCACGCCAGGTACGGAGATCACGGCGTGACAGCGCTGAGTGTACTTGTGTGCCTGTCGTGATCCCGAGGAATACGCCCATCATAACAAGAGATATGCATC
>JACZJN010000112.1 GCA_014860565.1 Bacteroidota bacterium | reverse complement strand
GACTTATATCGCGCAACCCCTGGCGAAAGGGGCGAAAGGGCGGAAGGGGCGGGTCCGAACTGATAAAACATTGACATGCTTGTGACAACATCCCTTTACTGACGCCCGATCTTTCGATCAGACACACAGCAAGCGGAGGTCTGTCATGCGCGCGTTATACAACCTATTTTTTTCTGTCCTGCTGATGGCCGTCCTGCTGGGCGGCAGCGGCTGCACGCTCCTGGGGTACTGGGCCGGTTCGGGGATCGACGCATCCAGCGAAAGGGTCCTGATCCTCCCGCCCGACACCGCACTGTCGCTGCTCGAAACGGGAGACGTCGTCACCTGCCGCTTCCGCGACGGCCGCATGACGACCGGGCAGTACGGCGGCATGACGATGCCATCGCGCGAGCAGCTCATGAACCTGCTTCGCGAACGTGACGGCGTGGACCGCACGGACACGGGGCGCGTATCCGTCGGTGAGCCGCTCGAACTGCATCGCCGCGACCGCGCACCCGAGCGCGTGCGCTTTCTCGCCGCGGACGCGCAGCGGATATGGTACGTGCCGTCCAGCGGCACCGACGCCCGGCTTCTGCTGTTCGAGCACATCACCGGACTTACGCGCGAAAGCGGGGAGTCGCTGAAGCCGCCATTCGAAGAGTTGGTAAAGCGGGGCGTGTTCGATTCTCCGAGTTTCATCCGCCTGATCGTGGCCGGTGCGCCGATTGCCATCGACACCTC
The DNA here is from genome assembly GCA_014860565.1 of Bacteroidota bacterium. GTDB lineage: Bacteria > Bacteroidota > Ignavibacteria > SZUA-365 > SZUA-365 > SZUA-365. Next base: position 2,423 of record JACZJN010000112.1, on the reverse strand, counting down.
GAAGATCGTCGACCTGCGGTTTCAATACAGTCCGGTGAGCGGACGCATGGCCTTGACCGTGCTCGGCGCCGTGGTCGACGGGGTGGCGCTGGCGATCATGACGAAATCGGAAAAGAAGGACAGTCCGCCGCCCCCGACAAAACCCGTGAAGAAAGGGGGCGAGGGAAGCAGCCAGTACGGCACAGGCGTAACAGGCTGTCCGCTCGCCGAAAGCTGGGACGGTACTGACTGGCAGCGGGAAGTCGAATGTGTCCCGGGAGCGTTCTTCCGCGCTTCGCAGCGTTACGACGTCGCCCGGCTGCGTCATATCCGTCCTGTCGACGGACTGTTGCGGCTGCGCGTGCGCGACTTTCTCGAGGAAGTCGATTCCATCGACCAGCTCGGGGTGCTGTGCGTCGAGCACTCGCCCGGCAGCGTCGTCTATCCCACCGAAGAAGGGCGGCTGCTCGCCGTCCGGCCTTCGGCCCCGCTGTCCGCCGTCGACGACAGGGGGCGGAATGTGCTCCCGCTGCTGCGCGCCGGGGACGAAGAACACTGGCTCGCCCTGCCTGCCGCGGATCCCCAGCGGCGCGGGGAGCGCCGCAGCATCGAATGCCGTTTCCCGCTGCCCGCGGGGGCGGACTCGGTCACGCTGCTGCTGTGCCTGCGCAACACGCAATGGGGTTCCAGACTGCACGGGCATTTCCTCAGCCTGTTCGGCAGCGAACTGCAGGCGCAATACGACCTGCTCAACAGCAGCGCCGAAGCCCGCGCCTCCCTGCGCCGGAGCTTCGAAGAGGCAGCCATGCTTGCCGTGTCCGTCTGGGACGGCGCGGAGTGGCGCAGCGTCGGGACCGTCCGGGAAGTGGGTCATGAAGCCTGGCGCGACGTCGCCCGGCGCATCAACGTGCGCGGTATCGCGCCCGGCGAACTGCGTCTCCGCTTCGATGCGCCCGCGTCGATCTGGATGGTCGACCAGGTCGCCGTCGACGCCGCCCCGCCGTCGCCCGTGCGCGTGACCCCGCTGTCCCTCGTCTCCGCCGCACGGAACGACGGACGCCACTGCGAATCCGTCGTTCGCGCTGTCGACGGTGACTACGTTTCCCTCGACACCGGCGAATGGGTGGAAGCCGCGTTCCGCGTTCCCACGCCGCCCCAGGGAGGGCGCGCGCAGGATCTCCTCATCGAATTCACCGGCTACTATCGTCCGAAGATGGCCCCGACCTCCGATCCGCAACCCGCACTCATCGGGCGGATTCTCGGCGAGCCCGGATATTTCGCGCGGTATGCGGACGGGCTGTTCTGGGACAGCGTGACGGCGATGGGGAATGACAAATGACAAACGGAGGATTTGACATGCGCACTTTCTGGAACCAGCGTCATACGCAGCGCCCCATCATTCATCTGCCAATACCCGACAGGATTCCAAAGGCACTTGTCGGTATCATTGTCACTCTATGCGCAGCAGCGTGTACGATGGGATGCAGCGTGGTGGGGCATATCGCGGGAAGCGCCATCGACCACGGCGGGGCAGGGGAGCGGAACAATCCTCCGCAGACCGCCCTCAAAGAACTCGAGCCGGGGGACGCTGTGCAGTGTTTGATGAAGGACGGCAGCAAGCTCACCGGGATATATGAAGGACACGGACCGCTGCGCAGCGATGTTTCCGTGCCTTCCCTCGCAGTGAATCCATGCGCGGAGAGCGCCTCGCGGGCCCGGGTGCTGCCCGGCGACCGGTTGATCCTCACGCGAAAGGGAAGGGGAACGGACACCGTCGTCTACGTTTCAGCTGAAAAAGGGCGCCTCTGCTATCGGGCAGCGGAAGAAACCGGACACCAGTATCTCCAATTCGAATTCGTCGAGTCGCTGTCCCGCTGCGACGGTACGCGGATCCGTCTGCCGCTCACGCAGCGTTTCACCGAAGGACTGTTCTCCACGCCGCTGCGGCTGCATCTGCGCACGGACGACGCAGTGCTGCCCGTCGACACCGCGGACGTGGCCGCGTTGCAGTACGAATACTATCCCACCGACGCCCGCACTCTTCTCACGGTACTCGGTCTGCTTGTGGACGTCGTGGCGATTGTCGGAATTCTCACGTTCGACATGGATTTCAGCTTCGGATCTTCATCCGCCCGGTGACCGCGCACTCGGAAGGGCGGAAGGGGCGGAAGGGCGGAAGGGGAAGGCGAGAATCTGGAGCGGCGCGCTCCAGCGCGCTGGGGACGGAAATCGATATCGCGCAGGACCTCACGGAAGGGCGGGAAGGGACATCGACTCGATTTTTCCATCAATTATGACACCCCTGTGACAACCGATGTCGCCTGATCGCTGATATTTCGGATGTCAGCAATCAACGAAACGAGGTGACATCATGAAGGCGCTACGCATCATCGCAGCGATCGCCCTTGCCGCCGCCGTGGTTTGCCTTGAGAGCGGCTGTACGG
>JACZJN010000111.1 GCA_014860565.1 Bacteroidota bacterium | reverse complement strand
AGACGGGTTTGATCACACGGGCTCCGCCCTTGATCGCAAGGCCAGCTCCGGTCCAGGCGCCGGTGATGTTGGCGAGTCCCATCGGAAGCGCCACAATCCATGCAATTTCTCCACCCATGACGAACGCGAGAATAGCTGCATAATTCGAGGCGAGATTCAAAAGCTTTGCGTGGGCTGTAGCGCGAAGAAAGCCGAAATGGAAAAACAGCACGAAGCCAAAAGCGAGAAAAGATCCGGTGCCCGGGCCGAAGAAGCCGTCATAGAACCCGAGCACAAACGCGAATGCCGCGGCCATGATGAAATGCCGCCGTTCGATCGTGTCGCGCTGGTCTGTGACGCCGAAGTCCTTGCGAAGGAACGTAATTGTTGCGACGATGACGATGAGAATGGGAATCAACGCCTCGAGCGAGGAGCCGGGTACGTGCAGCACGGTCCAGGCTCCGGCATACGATCCTATGAATGAACTCACGAATCCCGTGATGCCGAGCGGGACAATGACGTAGCCGCTGCGCAGATAGCGGAAAGTACTGAAGCTTGTGCCGATGGCGCTCTGTACCTTGTTGGTCGCCAGGGCGACATGCGGCGGAAGACCCGCGGCGATCAGGGCCGGGAGCGTAATGAGCCCTCCTCCTCCAGCCATGGAATCGATAAGGCCGCCCATGAATCCCGCAGCGAGCAGCAATGCGTATGTCAGCAGATCGGGTATGGCGACTCCGAGAAAGAGGGATGTGCGGAAACGCTGTCAGCGCAGGAAGAGCAGGGCGACACCGCCCACGGCAATGACGGCGCCAATGATGGCGCGAATCGACAACCGTTCGCGATACGCCAACCATACCAGCGGAAGCATGATGATCGGCGGCATGGCCATGATGGTTGTGGCAATGGCGACTTTGGTATGCGCGATGGCGACGAGACTGAACGTGATACCGAGGTAAGGACCGAGAACCGCACCGGCGGTGGTGTAGGCCAGCGCTTTTTTGTCGCGTGCGTACACACGGAAAGGATTCCGGTACCACTTGAATAGCAGTGCCGCCGGAAGAAACAGCGCAACGGCAACCGCAACGCGCACCGTTGTGGCAACCATGCCGTGCAGCGGTGACTCGTTAAGGGCGAATTTCGCGAAAATAAGTCCGGTGGCCTGTCCAAGCGCACCAAGCAATGCGAACATCAGGCCCTTTGGGGTGACCGTGTATTTCGACACGGTGCTCGGCTGCCGTTCCAGTACGACGACGGCAATACCGGCGATAGTGATGATCATCCCGGTCACGCCGAGGGGTGTCAAGGTTTCGCCCAGAAACACGAGCCCCATCACGGCGGTCATGGCGGGAACCATGGACATGACAAGCATGGAAACGCGTGCGCCGATGTCCTTGAATGCGCGGAAGAGAAAGCTGTCGCCGATGACGAGTCCGATGACCCCGCTCAGCGCGAGGTTGAGTATCTGCGTTTCCGACATGCGGTAGTCCGCGCCGAGCAGCCAGACGGTAACCACCAGGAAAAGCAGCGCGAGGATCATGCGCGTGATGTTGACCTGGATGGATCCGACGCGCGTCGTGGCTTCGGTGAACACCAAGGATGTTCCCGACCACAGGAATGCGGTCAGTAATGCGCTGAGTTCACCGATGAATGGCATGCCGGGAATTACTTCTTCGAATGCAGGGCGATGCGGTTGCCGTCAAGATCACGGAAGACCGCCATATATCCGATGTCCTCGGAAACCTGGGTTTTGGGAATGACGACTTTCGCGCCAGCGCCTTCTGCCCGGGCAAGCATGTGGTTCAAATCCTCGCCCGCGTCGAAGTAGACAAGCAGGCCATGCTCGGAAGGAACGTACCACTCATGCACGACGATCGCGCCATTGATTCCGTCGTCCTGTGTGCCGATGAATCCATACAGTGCCTGCCCCAATTCCTGTTCGCGGATTTCCACGCCGAACACGGTTTCATAGAATTTCTTCGCGCGCTGGAATCCCACGACCGGGATTTCAAACCAGGTGATGCCATGTGCCATGCATATGCTCCGTTGATTGATGCGAATGTCGTTACGTTGTCTTCATGCGCGGAAGCATGTCCCGCAGAAAGCGGCCCGTATAGCTTGTCTCGACCGCCGCGACCTGCTCGGGTGTACCTTCCGCGACGATGTTGCCTCCCTCTTCGCCGCCTTCCGGACCGAGATCGATAATCCAGTCCGCACTCTTGATGACGTCGAGGTTGTGTTCGATGATGATCACGCTGTGACCGGCTTCTATCAGGGCCTCGAAGCAGTTGAGCAGCTTTCGCACGTCGTGATAATGTAGGCCCGTCGTGGGTTCGTCGAAAATAAACAACGTATGCCCGTCGTCGCGGGAGGAAAGATGCAGCGCCAGTTTGAGACGCTGTGCCTCGCCGCCCGAGAGCGTCGTGGCGGGCTGGCCGAGATGCATGTATCCGAGTCCGACGTCGTCGAGCACCTGCAGCTTGTTGGCGACACGCGGTACATGCTCGAAAAACTGCAGGGCTTCGGTCACGGTCATGTCGAGCACGTCGACGATGTTTTTCCCGTTGTAGCGGACTTCGAGAATTTCTCTTTTGTAGCGCGATCCCTTGCAGGCCTCGCATTCGAGGTAGAGGTCCGCCATGAACTGCATTTCAACTTTGATGAAGCCGTCTCCTTCGCATACGTCGCAGCGGCCACCAGGAACGTTGAAGGAAAAGGCTCCCGGCGCATACCCGCGCAGCTTCGATGCAGGCACAGCCGCGAACAGGTCGCGAATACCGTCGAAGGCTTTCAGATACGTCACGGGATTCGAGCGCGGCGTGCGTCCGATGGGTGATTGATCGACCATCTCCACATGCTTGATGCGTTTGACACCGGAGAAGCCGGAGAAGCTGCCGATTTCATCATCGTACGCACCGTCGAGCTCTTTTTTCAATCCACCGTACAGGATGTCGGTAATAAGAGTGCTCTTGCCTGAACCGCTGACGCCGGTCACGCAGGTGAGGACGCCGAGGGGAATCGATACGTCGATGTTCTTCAGATTATTCTGCCGTGCAGACTGGATGCCCAGGGAGGTCTTACTTTTCCGCCGCTTCTTCGGAACGGGGATGCTGAGCTTGCCGCTAAGATACTGGCCGGTGAGCGACTGCTTGTTTTTCTTCAGCTCGGCCAGCGGGGCAATGGCGACGATCTCCCCACCGTGTTCGCCGGCCTGTGGTCCGATGTCGACAATGAGGTCGGCGACCTGCATCATTTCCGCATCGTGTTCGACGACGAGAACGGTATTGCCGCTGTCGCGCAAGGAGAGGAGAATGGCGATGAGGCGGCCGTTGTCGCGCGGGTGCAGGCCGATGGTCGGTTCGTCGAGTACGTACAGCGATCCCACGAGCGCCGAGCCAAGCGAGGTCGCGATGTTAATGCGCTGCGATTCCCCGCCCGAGAGCGTATGCGACAGGCGGTCGAGTGTCAGATACCCGAGTCCGATTTTTGCGAGAATGCTCAGCCGCTTGCGAACTTCGGTGAGAATGCGGCCTGCGACGTCCATTTCGAACGGTGTGAACTCCGCTTCCTCAAAAAAGCGGTGGAGGCGGTCAATAGGCATGCAGACGAGTTCGTCAAGATGGCGTCCCGCCACGCGCACGGCAAGCGCATCGGGCTGCAGGCGCGAGCCGCCGCAGGCGTTGCAGGTAGTATAGCCACGGTAACGCGCCATGAGAATGCGGTAATGCATCTTGTAGTTTTTCGATTCGACCATCTCGAAAAACCCACGGATGCCTTTGAATCCCTTGCTGCCCTTCCACACGAATGCGCGTTCGGTATCGGTGAGTTCGCGCCAGGGCACATCAAGACGCACGTCGGCAGTGCGCGCGGCGCGCTCGAGATCGCGCTGATGCTTGCTGTGTTTCGGTGTGGTCCATGGCTGCACCGCGCCCTCAGCCAGCGTTTTGTTCTCGTTCGGGATGACCAGGTTCGGATCGATTCCGGTCGTGCGTCCGAATCCCTGGCACGTGGGACAGGCGCCAGCGGGACTATTGAAGGAAAAGAGCTGTGGCTCGGGCTCACTGTAACCGGTACCGCAGGTGCCGCAATCATAGCGCGCGCTGAAATTCCATTCCTCACCGCTGTCGAGTACGCGGAGGCATACATTGCCGTCGCCCTCGACGAAGGCGGTCTGCAGTGAATCGGAGAAGCGCGAGCTGTCGGCGCTGCGCTTCCACACGAGGCGGTCGACGAGAATGAAAATATCTTCCTTGGCCGCGTCGATGCGTTCCACTTCCTCGAGATTGATGAGTTCGTCACCGATCACGATGCGGATGAATCCCTGTTTCCGCAAATTGTCGAGTTCCTCCTCGACACTGTGGCCTTCATGCGCATGCATGGGAAACATGACATATAGCCGGCTGCCGTCTTCAAGGGATTCAATACGTTCCATCGCCGTGCGTACCGAGTCGCGCTGGACGAGCGTGCCGTCGTTGCGGCACCAGGTCTTGCCGATGCGCGCATACAGCAGGCGAAGGTAGTCATAGACTTCCGTCGTCGTGCCCACCGTGGAGCGCGGGTTACGGCTTGTCGTTTTCTGCTCGATGGCGATTGCGGGTGCGATGCCCTGGATAAAATCCACATCCGGCTTGTTCATGCGTTCGAGGAACTGCCGAGCGTATGCCGAGAGGCTTTCGACATACCTGCGCTGTCCTTCGGCGTAAATGGTGTCGAAGGCGAGGCTGGATTTTCCCGAACCGCTGACGCCCGTGATCACAATCAGCTTGTTGTGCGGAAGCTCGAGCGAAATATTCTTCAGGTTATGCACGCGAGCACCGCGGATGACGAGTGACGACGGAGCGTTCGCAGCGGCCGGACTCGCCGCCGCGCGTACGCGGGTCCCCTTTTTCGCTGTGCTTTTCTTTACAGGCATGATATCGTGTGGAGCTTCATCCACGTTAAACATCTGGACAACCTCAAAAATTACACGGGGGTGAGGCCAAATGCAAAGGCAGAATCGCGCCCCGTGCGCGGTGAGCGCCCAAACAGTATATTTCTTTTATGAACCGTATCGTCATTTCCGGGTTGCTCTCCTTTCTTCTCGGCGTCGCCGCATCGGCGCAGGACAGCACCATTGTGTTCGGACACATGCAGCGTGACAGCACGGAAAATACCTGGCATGCGACACTCTGCGGCAATGACGCCGGTGTGTGGTTCTGTGTCTGGTCCATGCGCTCACAGCGGGGCGCCGCCGTACGCGGAGCGTTTCTCTCTCGAGGGCAGAGGGAAGACATCCGTCTCATCGATGTGAGTTTCCCCGGTACGAGTGAGGAGGACACGCGGCCGGCCGCCGCCTTTCTCACCGACAGCACGGTACTTGTCGCCTGGCAAAGGAACAGTGGCGGGAAAAATGTGATCAAGGGGTGCGTGCTTGATCGCGATGGAAGGGCGGGGCCGGTGTTTGATATTTCAGACGACAGTGCACCGGGAATGATGCCTGCCGCGGGACGCAATGCCGCGCATGAAGCGGTCGTCGTCTGGCAGGATTACCGCAACGGCGACGTTGATATTTACGCGCAGCACTATGACGTCGAGGCACGTACCCTCGGCAGCAACGTCCGGATCAATGACGATGGCATGCGCGCGATGCAGGGACAGCCACGTGTCGCGGCGGACAACGAAAAGTCCTTCCTCCTTCTGTGGCCCGACAACAGGGTCGACGGCGCATGGAAATTTTATTATCAGCTGTTCGGCGGGCCCGCGGCGCGGAACGTGCTGATCGATTCGGCGCAGCGCAAGGCGATGACGACCATCATCAGCGGTGCTTGGATCGCGGAAGATTCCGTTCTCTTTGCGTGGAAGGATTATCGCGAGGGGCACAGCAATATCTACCGCAGGACGGCCGAGATCAGCCACGACGCGCTCTCATCCGCCGAACGGATCAATGATGACACCGGCGAGAGATGGCAGCGGCTCGCCTCTGTCGACGGCAACGGACACGGGAATGCAGTAATCTGCTGGGAGGATTACCGCAACACGGAAAACAATCAGCGTGGCGACGTGTATCTGCAGGTATTCGCCCGCGACGGTGCACGCAGCGGCGGCAACGTGAAGGTTAATGATCGCGACGACCGCATCGCACGAAAGATGCCTGCCATCGTGATGGCAGCGGACGGATGGTATCTTATCGTCTGGCATCAGGGCGAGGAGGGCGCATTCAATATTGTTGGACAGTGGCTGCAGTATCCTGATCAGCGCGAGGGCGGGAATTTCTGCTTGACCTGCGGCACCGAGTAAGAGGAGCATTGATGGACAGGAGAGAATTTTTCAAACTCGGATTTCTTCGCGCCAAGGATCACGCGCGAAAGGCAGCACCGGAGATGATACGCAAGGAGATTACTCCAGTGGTGCTTGACGTGAGTGTGCTGACAGATCAGGTAGAGCGGGCGGAGCAGTTGGCGGACGATTTGCTGCCAGAGTATTTCGGCGAGCGCTTTCTACGGCTCAAACAGAGCAGGCTGAGCGGCATGTATCCGGGCGGTGTGCTTCTCTTCGAGCAGAATCGCCTGCGGGATTATCATGACGGTGCGTCGATGTTCTATACAGCCTTGCGCGAACTCGAGGAGGGCCTTGCGCTGCGAGAGTTGCAGACCGATCCCGTGCTGCTGCGATATATCAACATCGTACCGGCGTTTTCACGAAGCGCGGAAATATTTCATCGCAACCGGCTTGTGCAGGCGCTTGCGCTGCATGAGGACGGGAAGTATGAAATAGAGGGAAGTCTCGGAACGATGGTGGTGGTGGTGGCGGGACAACGACTCAAGGTGATCGCGGCTCCGTGCGGGCATAAAACCTGCGTCGGACATCCCGCGATCATCACGCCGGGGCAGCGCATCACCTGCGTGCCCAATGAAATCAGCATCGCGATCGGCATGCCGATGTAGTCTCCCCGCGTCCGTCGCGGTGTTGAATCGGAGGAGCGTATAAAAAAAGACCGGAGCACTGCTCCGGTCTTTATCGTTCAAGAGCGAATTACTTCGCTTTCTTTGCGGGGGCTTTCTTTGCCGGAGCGGCTTTCTTCGCGGGTGCCTTCGGAGCGGCTTTCTTCGCCGGTGCCTTGGTCGTTGCCTTCTTCGCCGGTGCCTTTGCGGAAGCGGCCTTCTTCACGGGCGCTTTTTTCGCGGGAGCGGCTTTTTTCGCCGGTGCCTTCTTGGCGACTGCTTTCTTGACAGGAGCGGCCTTTTTCGCCGGTGCCTTCTTGGCGACTGCTTTCTTGACAGGAGCAGCTTTCTTTGCCGGCGCCTTCTTGGCGACTGCCTTCTTTACAGGAGCAGCTTTCTTCACCGGCGCCTTCTTGGCGACTGCCTTCTTGACCGGAGCTGCTTTCTTGGCGGGAGCCGCCTTTTTAGCGGGAGCCGCCTTCTTGACAGGCGCCGCCTTCTTAGCGGGAGCCGCTGCCTTTGTCTTTGCCATGGTTATTCCTCCTTGAAGTGAGATGATAGTGAATGTGACGATGTGTCACGGAGCATGAGTGCTTTGCAATCAGGTCGAGGCAGGCTTCGGCATGACGCCGTCCATCATCCTGCGGATGACGTCTTTCGTCGCTTCCGGAAAGCTGCCATCAAGAATCCACTGAATGTAATCACGGTCTCGTTGAATAACGTTTTGCAAAGGAGTGCCACGGTGCTTGCCAAACGTTAGTATAACATTATTTCCTTGCCACACAAGCCGGCCGTCATCGTCGACCCACGAAGGATCCTTCGGATGCACGACAGTCTCGAGCGCATCGATCTCACGTGGGAGATCGTTGTAGCGCTGCAACTGCGCGGAAAATATTTCCGCTGTCGCACGCACGTCGGCCATCGCACCATGCGCGCCGATGTGATCGCGCTGACAGTAGAAGCGCAGCGCCGCGGAAAGATCACGCGGCTCCTTCATGTGATAAATGGTCTGCACGTCGATCACCTTCCGCGTGCTTGCATCGAACTCCAATCCGCAGCGTCGGAACTCCTGCTGAAGCAGTGGGAGGTCGAATCGGCGAATGTTGAAACCGGAGAGATCGCAGTCTTCGAGAAAATCGAGAAGACGCTGTGCGATCTGTGCAAAGGTAGGAGCGAGCGCGACGTCTGCGTCGGTAATGCCGTGTATGGCGGTCGCGGCTGCGGGGATAGAAATTTCGGGATTGATGCGGTGTTCGAATTCTCGGATCGTTCCGCGCGGGGGGTACTTCACCACTGCGATTTCGATGATGCGATCGCTCTGCGTATTGATGCCGGTGGTTTCGAGGTCGAAGAACGCCAGCGGCCTCGTCAGCTTCAGGTCATGTTGCGTAGTCGCAGACATCACCAATTCGCGGTTTCCTCCATGCGTGCATGCGGGTTACTGTGGTGTGCGTTGTATTCAACAAAGTGAAATCGGTTGTTTTTTTTCGAAGGCAATTTACGTAATAATACCTACAACGTAAACAACCTTTCGATCAAGTTTTCTTTTTCCCGAGACAGACATGGCGAGACATCGGAACAGAACAGAGAGAAAAAAAGTCAGTCTGCCTCCTGGCACGCTGGTGTATGTGGGTGATGCCGTCGAAGGTCCCGCCCGACTTCGCAGCGTGACATATGATCGAGACAACGTGGAGATGCGCGTCGTCACGGCGGACGCACTCACAAAAGCAGACAGCGACGTGGTGACATGGCTGAAGATCGAAGGCGTGCACGACGTCGATACCGTGCAGCGTGTAGGCGAACTCTACGGGCTGCACATGCTGGTGCTCGAGGATATTGTCAATACCGAGCACCGGACGAAATGCGATGAGTATGACGATGCCGCTTTTCTGATTCTCAAGCATTTGCGCAGCGACGACGGAGCGGAGCTCCACGAAGAGAATATCGCACTCGTGCTCAAGCACAATGCCGTGCTTTCATTCAGCGAACATGCGCAAGATGTTTTCGAGCCGAATCGCGAACGCATCGAGGCGGCGAACGGGAGATTCCGCACACGCGGTGCGGACTATCTTTTCTATACGCTCATCGATTCGGTCGTGGATCATTATGTCGCCACCGTCGATCAGTTCGACGATACCATCGAGCAACTGGAGGATGAAGTGCTGCTCGACCCGACGCGCGACTCCGTGCATCGCATTCACGGTCTGCGGCGCAAGCTGCTGCATCTGCGCAAGGCGGTGCTCCCGCTGCGCGAAGCAGTCATGCAGCTGCTGCGAAACGAAGGCGGACTGATCAGCAGTGATGTGGGCGTGTTCCTGCGCGATGTGCAGGATCATCTGGCGCAAGTGCTCGACGGCATCGAACACAATCGCGAAGTACTCGGCGGATTGCTCGAACTGTATATGTCGCATGAAAGTAACCGCATGAATGAAGTGATGAAAGTGCTTACCATCATCGCGACTGTTTTCATTCCACTGACTTTTATCGCCGGCGTGTATGGCATGAATTTCGAGTACATGCCGGAGCTGTCACAACCCTGGGGGTACCCTGGCACGATCGCAATCATGCTGTCGATGGCGGTCGGCATGTTCCTGTTCTTCCGTAAAAAGAAATGGCTCTGATCGTCTGACGTGTACTGCGTGATTCTCAGATTCGGAACTCGTATCTTTGTAACAGTCACAATAAACGTTTCACTATAGAAGCAAATACTGTCATCATGCCGAAGAAAAACTACACGAAGACCGGACGGTCGTGCCGCGTCACCTTTTACCTGCCTGCCGCGGTGGTCGCCGAAACCGCGTCGCTCTGCGGTGAATTCAACGCTTGGGATCCTGCCGCACACCCGATGGGCAGAAAGAAAGACGGCACCTTCTACACATCCCTGTATCTCGATGCGGGACAGTCCTACCGCTATCGCTTTCTTCTGGACGGCGAGCGATGGGAAAATGACTGGGAAGCGGAAGCCTACGCACTGAACGAGCACGGTACCGAGGACTCGGTGATTTCAGTCTGAGTCTATCACGACGAACATACAGGAAAGGCGCTCATCGCGCCTTTCCCGTTTCCCCCCCCCCGGGTTGCAGATTCCGAGTATCCCGCTTTCATTCCGACAACTGTTTCATCGCGCTTACAGGTTTCGCATTTCCATAGGTTCGAGGATTCCACATGAAAATAACCGTAGCAGCTCTTATACTCTTTTTTGCTGCCCACGTCTCCGCCCAGAATCACGCCGAGTATCTCTCCGGACCATTTACTACACCGCAGGAAGTCACCGAAACCTGCCTTGGCTGTCATGAAGACGCCGGAACGGATATTCTGCTGACACGGCATTGGAACTGGCTTGGCACCGAAATTCAGGATGGGAAGCGCGGTGCCATCCGCATCGGTAAACAGAATCTCATAAACAATTTCTGCATTGCAGTGTCCTCAAACTGGCCGCGCTGCACGAGCTGCCATATCGGCTACGGATGGAAGGATGCCAGCTTCGACCACAGCGATCCGGCGAATATCGATTGTCTTGTATGCCACGATCAAAGCGGGACATACAAGAAGTCTCCCACCGGCGCGGGAATGCCGGCCGACGGAGTGGATCTTGTGACCGCCGCGCAGAGCGTCGGCAAGCCGACGCGGAAGAACTGCGGTGCATGCCATTTCGACGGCGGCGGCGGAAGCGGCGTCAAGCACGGCGACCTCGACGACAGCATGTACGCTCCCACGCGTGAACTCGACGTACACATGGGCGGGATGGATATGCAGTGCATCGATTGCCATACGACTGAAAAGCACAAGATCTCGGGAGCCAGCCACGGATCGATGGCTGCGAACGAGAATCATATCACCTGTATGAATTGTCACGACGAGGAAGTCCATTCCAAGGCATTGCTCAACAAGCATATCGCCACCGTCGCCTGCGAAACCTGCCACATCCCCGCATTCGCGCGAAAGGAGCCCACAAAAACCTGGTGGGACTGGTCCGCCGCGGGACAAGACAGACCGGAAGAAAAAGACAAATATGGAAAGGAAGTGTACAGCAAGATGAAGGGTGCGTTTCGCTGGGAGAAAAATGTTATACCCGCATATCGCTGGTTCAATGGCGGAGCGGATTACTATCGCCAGGGCGAGGTGATCGATCCTGCGAAACCCGTGCAGCTGAATACACTCCGTGGAAGTATCAAGGAAGCGTCGGCGAAAATCGCGCCGTTCAAGATCATGCGCGGATCGCAGCCCTACGACGGCGAATTCCGCACTCTTATCGTGCCTCGTCTCTTCGGCAGCGACGGGTACTGGAAAACCTTTGACTGGGTTTCCGCGGCGCGCATCGGCATGGTATCGGCAGGACTGGAATTCTCCGGCAGCGTGGAGTTCACAGAGACAGAAATGGCATGGCCGATCAACCACATGGTGGCGCCAAAGGAAAAGGCACTTCACTGCACCAGCTGTCATGGCAAACAGGGTGAGAAACGGCTCGACTGGAAGGCTCTCGGATATGGGAAGGATCCAATCACGCGCGGTTCGCGATTCAAGCAGAAACTTGTGACCGAGCTGGATGCCGATGGTGAATAAGAAACGCGTCGGACGGCCCGCAGACGATCGGCGATAATGAATTGCAGAAGTGCATATACGAATAAAGCCCGCCGGATGGCGGGCTTTATCGCTCTCAGTCTCTTATGTATATCCTGCGTTGAAACGCATCTCCCAAGCCCTCCACTCGGGAAAGATTACAGTGTCGCCTGACCCGGTTCCCAGTTGCAGGGAGTCAGTTCGCCGGTCTGCAGTGCGTCGAGAACGCGCAGCGTCTCGGGAATGTTGCGACCGACATTGAGACCGTTCACATTTACCCATTGAATAATGCCTTCGGGATCCACAATAAAGGTCGCGCGCAGGTCGACACCGGCGTCCTTGTGCAGGATGCCGAGTGATGACGAAAGCTCGCGCTTCACATCGGCAAGCATCGGGAAGGGAAGATCCTTCAGGTCGGCATGATCATTGCGCCACGCCAGATGTACAAAATGCGAGTCGATGCTCGCACCAAGGAGCTGGGCATTCTTTGCTGCAAAATCCGCATTACGTTTGCCGAACTCCGCAATCTCGGTCGGGCAGACGAAGGTGAAATCCATTGGCCAGAAGAAAACGACCTGCCACTTCCCGGCATAGGTCGTGTTGGAAATCTCTGTGAACTCCTTGCCGGCCTCACGGCTGACACAGGCCTGAAGATTGAACTCGGGAAACTTATCTCCGACTGTAAGCATGGGAGCGATCCTCCGGAAACTGATGGTGAATAAGGAATGGTCTTACGAATGACAGACTCAATGTGGACGTAAATACTCGGTATTGTCATAATTCCACATATCAGGAAAACGCTGCAGGAGGGAAAAAAAATTCCTGGAGAAAGAAAATATTTTTCGTGTCCTCCCTTGATGCCGAAGGGACCATTGAACAGTTCATTGGCAAGAGGTCACAAGATTGGCTCTTGTCCCGATTCCCCATTTCTTCTTACTTTATATGCTGTCTGAAATGTTCAAGCATTCAAGGATCACGTCATGAGTGAAGCAACAAACGCCCCAGTGCAAGAATTCGAATACAAGGCGGAGATGAAGCAGCTTCTCCATCTGATCATTCATTCTCTCTACACGCACCCCGAAGTGTTTTTGCGCGAACTGGTGTCGAACGCGTCCGATGCGCTCAACAAGGTGCGTTTCATGCAGGTGCGCAACCTACCGGTACTGCAGCCCGAGGCCGAGCTGCGCATCACGATCGACATCGATGAAGCGAACCAGAATCTTTCGATCGAAGATACCGGTGTCGGCATGACGCGCGAGGATCTGATCGAGCGCATCGGTACGGTGGCCAGTTCCGGCACACTTGAGTTTCTCTCGAAAGCGAAATCCGGCGAGGAGAAATTCGACGGAGGGGAACTCATCGGCAAGTTCGGCGTGGGATTCTATTCCGTGTTCATGGTCACGGAGGAAGTGACCATCGAAACGCGTTCCGCCAATCCCGACGAGAAGGCCTGGCGATGGACCTCCCGCGGCGAGGGGAAATACACCATCGAAGAAATCGACCGCAAGGAACGCGGCACGCGCATCTTCTTCAAGCTGAAGGAGGAAGCGAAGGACATCGCCAACGAATACCGCATCAAGGACCTGATCAAGAAATATTCGAACTTCGTGGACTTTCCGATCTTCATCGGCAAGGACAAAATCAACAGCGTCAGCGCGCTCTGGCAGCGGAAGAAGGAGGATCTGCAGAAGGAGGAACTCGACGAGTTCTACAAATTCGTCGCAGGAGATTTCCGCGAACCAATGGACTCACTTTCCCTGCATATCGAAGGCCGTGTCAATTTCAAGGCGCTGCTGTTCGTGCCTGCCGAAGCACCCATGGGGTATTTCGATCCACGCGAGGAAAAAAGCCTGCACCTGTATGTGAATCGCGTGTTCATCCAGGACGACTGCAAGGATATCGTACCTGAGTATCTCCGATTTCTCAAGGGCGTCGTCGACACGGAGGATTTGCCGCTGAACGTTTCGCGCGAGGTCACGCAGTCGAGCCCCGTCACGGCGAAGATCAGGGAAATCGTCACCAACCGCGTGCTCGGCATGTTCGAGGACTGGGCGACGTCGGACGCCGAAAAGTACGCGACCTTCTTCAAGCAGTTCGGCAATTATCTGAAACTCGGACTCGGCAGCGACTTCACCAACAAGGACCGACTTGTCGAACTCATGCGCTTCGAGACAAGCAAGACCGATGCGGGCAAGATGACCTCGTTCAAAGAGTATGTTTCCGCAATGAGTGAAGACCAGAAGGAGATCTACTATATCACCGGTGAAAGCCGGGCCGTGGTCGAGAAAAATCCGAACCTCGAATATTTCCGCAAGAATAATATCGAGGTGATTTTTCTCACTGGTCCGGTCGACCTCTTTACAATCACGACCTTGACGGACTACGACGGAAAAAACATCATTTCCACAGAGAAGGCGGACATCGACATCGCGAAGGACCAGGATGCCGACGCGGAAGATGCGCTCAAGGGACGCGAGGCGAAGGACATCCTCACACGCTGCAAGGAAATTCTCGGCGACCGGGTGGAGGACGTAATTGAATCGAAGCGTCTCGTCGACAGCGTTGCCACGCTTGTCGTGGGCAAGACCGGGATGGACGCGCAGATGGAGCGCATGATGAAGATGATGGACAGCAATTTCGCCTCGAGCAAAAAGATACTCGAAGTGAATATGCGCCATCCGCTCATGAAGAATCTCGCGCGCATCAACAGCGAGAACCATGACGACCCGACGCTTGTGCAGGCGGTGGAGCAGATGTATCAGGGGGCCCTGCTGGTGGAAGACAATCTTCAGGACCCGGTGGACTTCGTCCGCCGTGCCATGGAGTTCATGGAGAAAGCCACCCGTTCCTGAATACGTTCGATGTATCGATACGCAAAGAGGCTGCCCTTTCGGACAGCCTCTTTTTCTAGTGCGCCTGTGCATACAAAAGATCAGCGCACGATCATTGTCTTCGTTGTGGTCACGCTGCCGCTGCTCAGCCGGTAGAGATACATGCCGGGAGCGAGCCCTCTCGCATCAAAGCGTACGAAGTGACTGCCGGGAAGCACATCCGCGTCAATCAGCTTCGCCATGCAGCGGCCGAGAAGGTCGAACACTTCAAGACGCAGAGGCTGTGGGGAGTTAATACCGCTGAGGGTATAGGGAATGAGGGTTTCGCCTGACGGCGAAAACGGATTCGGAACGTTCTGACCAAGTTCCAGTGCGAACGGTGCTGCATGCGGTGCGCGGGCGACGCCTGTTGTGGTCACCGCGGCTTCCTTGAACGTTGATGCAGCGGTTTCGCCGCAGGCGATGACCGAAATCTGAAGTTCATGTTCCACTGCGTCGGGATCCGGGGTCTTGAACGCGACGGTGTGTTCCTCGAACCCGTGTCCCATGAAATTCGCGATCTGTGTGAAAATAAGCTGCAGATCATTCGCGTTGGGGGTCTGGAAGTAGGCACCGCCGGTGAGCAGTGCGATCAGTTGCAGTTCCGTCGCGTTGATACCGCTGCCGAGGCCGATCGTGAAGACGCGGAGATTGTAGAGTTGAGCAAGCTGGATGATCTGCGCTGGCGATCTCGAACTGCTGTTGTCGCCACCGTCGGTGAGGACAACGACCGCCTTCTTGCTGTTGACGCCGTTGGATTGCAGTTCTGTTAGTCCCTCCCATATCCCGTCCCACACGGCTGTGGCGCCCGAGGCCGGGAGTGCGTCAACCGCGACATGCAGCATCGGTTTGACGGTCGTCATTTGCTGATAGCGCGTTACTACTTGAGTAAAGAAAAACACACTGGCCTCGTCCACCACGCCGTCCATGAAATCCACGAATGCGTGTCCCGCGTTCTTCGCTCCGGCGTTGCCCGAACCCGACATGCTGCCGCTGGCATCCATGACCAGCGCGGCGGAAATCGGGTTGCGCACCATCGGCGACGAACTCTCAACAATGTTGAAATCCTCGACCGGTGAGCCGTTATCCGTGATGGTAAGTTGGCTGCGTGTCAGATCGAATTGTGCTTCACCGTTGCAGCGGATGGAGATCGTGAACAGTCCGTTCGGGTCTCCCTTCACTACATGCATGGTTGTGACACGCGCCTCGGTTTGCGCGAAGAGTGAAGTTGAAATCAGAAGCAGCAACGAGGCCGCGATAGTAGAAATACGTTTCATACCAACCTCCAAAAGTTTCCTTCTCGCAATCGATCGATTGCTTCGGGTTCAGGGAGTTTTCAGTTTGTGCACGATTTCCCTGCAGATATCGTCGATCTGTGAGAGGAACGGCTGTGAATAATGTTGCCCCCCGGTGGACTGCGCGATGTTGCGCAGCACCACTTCTTGGCTCGTGAGTCTGAGTGCGATGGAATATACAGGAATCTTTGCGCTTTGTCCGAGTGAAGTGATTTTGCTCGGGCTTCCGGTCACGCTGGAATTATCGTCGCTGTCGGTAATGATGATGACTGCGCGGCGGGCATGTGTCGCTTTCGACTGCAATTCGAGCATTCCCTTGTAGATGCCGTCCCACATCGCCGTGGCGCCGTAGGAAGGAATGTTATCCACTGCGCTGCGCAGCAAGGATACTTGTGAAGTGATGTGCTGAGCGATTGTGGCGGTCTGTGTAAAGAACACGACCACGCCCTCGTCTTTTTCTCCATCGAGGGAATCGAGCAGCGCGTTGCACCCCTCACGAAACGCAAGTGCGGTTTGCTCTGTGATACTGCCGCTCGCGTCGACCACCAGTGCGACGGAGAAATGGATTTTCTGCGCGGTCGTATCATTGCCGGATGTGTCAGGTGGCAGTACGACGGATACCGCCGAGCCGATGTAATCTGCTTCGGGGACGGAGACGCGGTCAACGAAGCGATTACGCGGCGTCTGCACATCGAGCGGGGAATCACAGGCGCTGTATAAAAGGGAGAACAGTGCCGCGATGAGGAGAGCACCATGAAAACGGAAAGCGTTCATGCTCAGAATTCGTACGAGACGCCGTAGGTCATGCCCACCTTGTTCGTACTGAACCAGTTATTCTGGAAGCGGTACATCAGTACGCTTCCTTCGGCACCGACGACCACCGCGATGCGATCGAACGGCTTGAATTTGACGCCCAGTGTAGCGCGGGCGAGCGGTCCGAGATCGAAGGCGCCGCCAGCCTGCAGCTGGGCAAAGGGGTGTACGTGCGGGAGCAGTGCGTCTCCTGTAAACTGGTATACCGCCGTCGCCCAGTATGCCAGGGGATTCTGCTCGTACCGCACGCGTTCCCCATTTTCAGTTCCAAAGAAATGTTGCGAGAAAGCTTCCCTCCCCCCCTCGATGCCGATCGTGTGATGATCGCCGAGCGAATACATCATGCCAAGATTCACGTTGTGAAACCAGGGATCGGACTGCGATACGACCGAAGGTGCAGGATCCGACCGCATGGCGACATTGCGCGCATACAGCGTGACGCCGTCCGGGGCCGGGACAAGATCGAAAAATCGGACCTGATCAGTGCGCACGCGGCCGGGTGCCTCAGGGGTAGCGATGGCCGAGGCAAGCAATTCCATGTCGCGCGGCGTCACCTCGCGCACCTGTACGCCAGCAGTCATCGGTGCTGGCTCCATCACCTGCGCCTCGGAAGTGGCGGATGTACGTGCGAGCACAGCAGGAGGCGTCTGTGCGACCGGGAGATCGGCGATCGGGGCCGGCTGTTCGAGTATCATGCTGCCTGCCGGGGTGCTGACGACCCGTTCCACCATGCTTCCGATGGAGTCAAAGGCGAGCGGGAATTGCAGGTACAGCAGCAGCGTGGCCACGGTGGCGATCACGGCGGCGGTGGTGCTGAACCACATATTCCTCATCGCAAGTGATCCGGCGGCGCTTCCCGCGGCGGCGGCGTTGACCGAAGCAGAAGGAATGGTGAAGCCAAGCGTAGCAAAAATGGCTGCCGTCGCGGATGCAGGGGGCGTGAATGCTTCGATGTCATGTTGTATCGCTTTCCGTATGGCGATATGGTCCTGCATTTCCGCGCGAAGATCCGCGCTGGAAGACAGTTTCTGGAACAGCACTTCTTCGTGGGTGCCGCCCAGTTCGCCGTCCATGAATGCATGCAGCATTCTCGAATCCATGTAGTCGTTGGGGTTGCTCATCGTCATCTATCCTGAGTGGTCACATTCTCATTATTCACTGAATTCGGTGATATACGGAGCCAAAATGTCACGAATCTTCTGTTTCGCCCGGAAAATGCGCACTTTCACATTCGAGAGAGACGCTCCGACGATATCCGCGATTTCCGCATAGCTGAGTCCTTCATATTCCCGCAGCACAAAGACCTCGCGATAATCTTCGGGCAGCATGTCCAGGGCGGTTGTGATAAGCTGCAGGAACTCGGTTTTTTCCGTCGTGGAGGGAAGCACGAGAGATTGATAATCCTCGAATTCCACGGTCTGTTTCTTGTTTCGTCTCTGGTTGAGGCAGAGATTCCGGGCGATTTTAAGCAGATAGCCCGGTACATTGGTCATTTCTCTGTCTTTCTGCGCGCTTTCGAAAAAGCGAATGAACGTTTCCTGATACACATCCTGGGCTTCATCGCGATGTCCGAGAAATCGCAGGCAGTACGCAAACACGCGACCTCCGTATCGAGCATAAAGCTCGGTGAAGGCTGCTTCCGCTTTCTCCTTTTCACCTGACAGGCGGTAAAACAGTTCAGCGTCCGGGGTATTGTCTGTCTTGTTTCCGGACATTGCGACGGCGTAGAGAGGTTCGGGGTATCAGTGATTCATTCGTTCGAAGCACGTTATACAGCGCACATTGTTAGTAACACTCCAATATAGGGAAGGTTACAGGTAAGAGATAGAGGAAAGAGGATGTAGGACATAGGAAAATGGAACCCGGGGTGGTGGCGGGCGGCGTTCGCCTCGAACGTCATCTCCGGAGTCCCGAAG
>JACZJN010000110.1 GCA_014860565.1 Bacteroidota bacterium | reverse complement strand
TCTTCGATGAGTCCTCCTGCGGCAGGCACGACGTTCTCGCAGACACAGACCGCCGGAATGATGGCACAGATTGGGGTCAACCAGTTCCTCCTCCCTCTGCTGGCGAATACCATCGTCATCCAGGGATGCACGATTACCGTGAACGAGGAGGAGCCCGACTCGGTGGATGCCTCAGGCGTACACTATTTCGTCTGGTTTTCCCCAGGGGATGATGAGTCCACCGTCAGCGTCGTCGGTCCGCCGAACAAGGATTATGTACCAAAGGAAATCCCCGCAGAGGTCTCGGACGAAACGCCTGAATGGTATGAACTGAATGTGCCGCTTGAACTCGGAGGCAGACTTACTGGCACGGTGACAGTGGGCGAAGCTCCGATCGCCGGAGCACGCGTGGCGCTGTACGACAACCCCGCCGAAGACGAACCTCAGCAGACCTACACGGACGCGCAGGGCAAGTACGTGCTCCGTGGAATCCCTGCGAGTATGCATGTGTTCCTTGCGGCGAAATCGAAAAGCCAGTTCATTGGCGACACTGCCGCCATCCCGATCATGAAGGGACAGGAAAGCATTCTCGATTTCGAGCTGACGGCCTACAATGACATGGACATTACCACCCTGCTGGGCTTCCCGATAGAGGTCAGCTCCCTGGATTCGACAGACAGTGCCGTGAAAATCTCGGGTGCCTTCGTCGAATTACCGACCAACAGTCAGTTCGGTCCTGAAGACAGTACTTCCGGGCTGCCCTTCACGGATATCATCATCGTTCCTTCGTCGGAAACGAATGAGAACGGCCTCCCGTATGCCGAACCGTCGACTCTGCCGCTGGTGACCCCTGTCAACAGTATTGATATCCGCGCATTTGGCGACATCTACCGCGCCGAACAACACGATGCGACCAATGGCATCCGTGTCCGTCGCACCGGAGCACGCGGCGAAATTTTGGGGCGCGTTTCGGTGAAGGGATCGTCCTTCACCTTCCCCGGGGGTTCTCTTGATCTCGGCACGTCACGTATCGCGCTCTCGATGGCGCCCGGTACGCAGGAAGGGATGGTGATTCCCACATTCACATCGGACGGCAGTCCGGCCTCCGATCTTCCGAATGGTTTCTTCGCACTCGGCGAGGACGGCAACGCCCTGCATTTCGAGCTCTACGACTTCCAGACTACCTGCGATTCCATGCGTTCGTACTTTAAGGACGACACGCTGTCGCTCGCGACCATCCTGCATACCAACATCGAGAACATCGCCACGCCCGACCTGGCCATAGATATCGGGGCGGTACGCGTGCATCACAACGATCTCGAGAATATCAAGGACGGGAACGACATGCAGATCGTCCTCGAAGGAGACTGGAAGATCGCGTCACGCTCCTGGACCCTCGACCAGAACGGACTCTCTCTGGACAGCGGCAGCATCCGTGCAGGTTTCATCGGTGTTCCCTTCAAAGGACTGCAGATCTACCCTGATCATATCGCGTATGGGTCGTTCGAACTCAACAAGCTGCTGCTTTCCGGCGTCGCCGAGATCAACGTGACCGGCGACGTGCAGTTCGGCTATGATCCGGCTGTCATGCATTGGACGCTGGGAGTGAAACCGGCAGACCCACAGGACGAGGAATGCGGCTGGATGCAGCCCGTTCCCCCGATGGATCCGAACGACCGCATCCGCTTCGAGCGCTTCTACGTGCGCGCGGACGGGTCAAAGGGATTCAACATGAAACCCGGCGCCATCGTCACCCTTTCGAAGGTCGGCCAGTACGTGATCAACCAGTTCATCCCGAAGGAAACCTTCGTAGAGATCGCAGGCGCCCTGGATCTCGGGATTCCGAACCTGCCGATATTCAACCAGACAGCGAATCTCCGTGAAAAGGATGACGAGGTGCTCCTCCAGACCGATCCCATCCGCCAGATCATCGCGGTCAACGGTGTCGAAATCGCGTTCAAGACCGCCACCGGTCAGACGGACTGGCAGGAAGGCGGCCTGCATGCGGGCGTGAAGGTCTCGGAGGAAGGGGCGTTCGATATAAGCGCTACGCTGCATCACACACCTGCCAAGACGGAACTCATCGTCGATGAGGGCGAGATCGTGCAGGTGGGTACCGAAGTCTCGATGACGAACGTCGTCGGAGAGATGCATGTCGCGGATGACGCATGGGAGCTGTTCTGGTTCGAGGGCGACCTGCAGAACAAGGACCAGGGTGGCCGGCTCAAGTTCACCGTCATGGGCGACATCGTCGCCGACGGGCAGTCGATCGGCGTCGACAAGATCGAGACGCCTTTCGGAGACATCGCCCTCGTTTACAACTTCCAGGAACAGCAGATCGAAGGCTCGATGCATATCGAGCAGGACCTCAGCGGGGTCTCCATCGTCGGCGATGCAACGCTGATCATCAGCGGCGCGGGGAAGGGCTGGTATTTCTTCCTCGGCGCTTCATTCGAACTACCCGCCCCGAAAATCGACGGGACCTGTGCGTTCGCTGTCGGCAATTTCAAACTGACGCAGACACAACTCGACCAGTTCGCCGCGTACTCGTACAACAACGTCGGGCTTCCGCCGCTGTTCCACAACCTCAAGGGTTTCTTCTTCGAAGGGTCGGTAAAATTCCCGCCGCCCTTCCCGTGTCCCAACTTCGATTTTGATTTCGGGATCGTCAGCGCGTATATGATCTGCCAGATCGGCGTGAACTGCCGCTTCGGAATGAACTTCGGTCCGGTCGATACTTATTTCATCGCAATACGGGCCCTCGGACAACTGGAAGCGGGCGTCGGAATGTCCGTCGTCATCGCGTGCGCGGGAGTTTCGGCTGGTGTTGTGCTCGAGGCCGGCTTCGAAGGCATATTCCAGTCGAACGGGAACTGGTCCGTCATGGGGGACTTCGGCATCACCCTCTACGGAACAGCGTATGCCGGCTGGGGCATATGCGACTCGAAATGCGAAGGGTCGCTCTGCAGCAAGGAATCGGTCAGCGCCAGCATGAAGCTCGGCGTCCGCGGCACGATGACACAGGACGGTTCGGACTTTGAAATCTATTTTAAATAATGGAGGAACAGCCATGCGTCACTTCATTCTTTTTCTGACTCTGTGCGCTGCCCTGTTTCCCTCCATTGCCGGGGAAACGGTTCTTGCCCAGGACGGCCTCGCACACGGAGGACCCGACGGCATCTACGTCGATCTCGGGAACTGGATCCTACCGGCGGCGGTCGGTGGAAGCACCGTGACAGCATATCGCCTGGAACGACGGATAGCGGGATCCCGCCAGTGGACCACGGTACGCGACATCACCGGTCCGCAGTCCGCGGCCGAGCTTTCCACAAATCTCGCCGCGCTCGGAACGCGCTTCCCAGAGCTGCGGGACGTCACTATCGATGCCGCCGGGCTGTGGCAGCGGATCGAACAAGGGCGCGACCTCAAGAGCATCGGCGTGGCGACCCGACTGCTGCCGGTGCAACTCGCGCTCGGCGTACGCTACCTCGACGATGCGGCGGAGCGCGCACAGCTCACCGAGTATCGAATTTCCCATGTGCTCAGCGACGGCAGCGTGCGGGAGGCGTTCACGACACCCGCGGTGACCTGGCCGGGGGTCGGTGAAGTTTCCACGCTTTCCGTCGATGGATTCCATGGCGAAACGACCTCGACACGCGTCACGTTCCGCGTGGGCAACGGTCTTCCGCCTTCCGCGTTTCGTGTCTACCGTCGCGAGGGCATCACCGGGCCGTTCGCCGAACTGGCCAGCAATGTCACCGACAGCTGCTGTATCGTCAACAAGGGACTCACCTCACGCGGAGATACCATTTTCTGCGTGGTCATCGATAAGTTGGTGGGTCCGGGGACGGTTTATCAGTACTACGCCGTCCCGATGGATTATTTCCGGAACGAAGGCCTTCCGAGCGATACCGCGACGGTCATGTCCTTCCGCATGACGCAGGTGCCGCTGCCGGAGCGCATGAAGGTCCGCTCCATCGATACGGCGGGTCTCATGCTGACGTGGAAAATCAGGGAAGCCTCTGCTGTGCACGGAATTCTGATCGAGCGCGGTCCGAAGATCGATTCCGGTTTTGTCGAACTTTTCACTGCCGGAGCGAAGGATACGAGCTTTCTGGATATGACCGTCACTCCGATGACCCGGTATTACTACCGCCTGAGAATCGTCGGCCCGGAGGGCATGCGTTCCTCCCCCAGCGCCGTGCTGATCGGCATCTGGAAAACGAGCGAGGCGCCAACCCCGCCGATGGGCGTCCAGGCGGAAGGCGTGCCCGGTGGGGTGCGTATCAGCTGGAACCTTGACACGACACAACAGCTCGACGGATATTTCATTTTCCGCACCCCTGGCGGGAATCAACCCATGCAGCAGATTTCCAACCGCATCCCGATGCGTGAGACGAGCTTCGTCGATACACTGGGACTCCAAGGAATGATGACGTATCTCTACGCTGTACTGAGCGAAAATTCCTCCCATGTGCAGAGTCCGTTGTCCGACACCGTGTCCGCCATTCCCCAGATCGCCGTCCCTGTCGAAACCCCGCGTGACCTTATCACGCGTGTTGTCAACGGCCAGGTGGCCCTGTACTGGAATCAGCGCTATACCGATCAGCCTGCCTGCATCGGGTATCGCATCTACCGCAAAGAAGACAAGACAGGACGTTGGCGTCCGCTCAACGATGTCCTGACCGAGCCCTGGCAAAATTCATTCACGGATACCGGTGTTGAGCCGGGTGGGACATACCAGTACACGGTTCGTGCGTTCGGACTCGACGGCGACAGCAGTTCCCTCAGTCTCGTCGCACATGCGGCCATCCCCTTGCCCGAAGTATATCCCCCGGCGAACCTCACTGCCCAGCCGCAGGGCCGCGTCGTCACCCTGCGGTGGGACGAAATCGCCCAACCGTCCGCGAAGGAATTTCGCCTGTACCGCTACACACGCGGCGCGAAACCGAAGCTGGTGAAAACCCTCTCCCTCGATATCATCGGCTACACCGACGAAATCAAGGATCGTCAATCCCCGGTGTTCTACTATCTCACGACCGTGGGGAATCTCGGACAGGAAAGCCGCCCGGGCAAGGAAGTTGCCGTGATGGTGAAATAACAGAGAACCTTGATACGGATTCGTAATCTCCTCCCAGCGTCCCCCCGCTTTTCCGCGGGGGGACGCTTTTTTCCTCCGAGGCTTGGACCAATCCGTACGTCTGGCAATAGCACCCTCGAGTTCTCTCGCAGGCCAGGAAGGCTCTTCTTGAATCTTTTCTCCGCACATTTTATCTTTTTATATATTCTCCAATTCCATTCTCAGTTCATACCCTGCATGAAACCCGTCAACATCGCGATCATCGAGGATAATCTCATACTCCGTGAAGGCCTCAAGGTGTTGTTCGATCCGCTGCCGGAATTTCATGTCGTCGCCACACTCGGCAACCGGGGGAACCTGCTGCAGGAGATCCGTAAACGGATGCCGGACGTTGTCCTGCTCGATATCGGCCTTCACAGTCAGAACAGCCTCCTGTTCGTCAAGGCCCTGCAGCGCGAAGAATGCGCCTGCAAGGTCATTGTGATGGATATTCTCCCGACGCAGGATGATATCTATGCCTATGTACAGGCTGGTGTGTCGGGCTTCATCATGAAAGATGCGCCTGTGAAAGAACTCTTGAGCGCTATCAGGGAAGTCGCGAAAGGATCGCAGGTGCTCCCCCACCAGCTGACCGATTCACTCTTCACCCAGATCGTCAATCACTCGGTGGCGAATCATCATGCCCAGCTTCTACAGCGAGCCGTGCGGATGACCCGGCGTGAACGCGAAGTGATCATGCTGGTCGCCGATGGCCTGACGAACAAGGAAATCGCTCGGGAGCTGAACCTCTCCCCCTATACGGTGAAAAGCCATATCCATAATATTCTTGAAAAGCTCTCCCTCCGCACAAGGGTACAGATCGCCTCCCTCGTACAAAAAGCTCCTCCCCTTTCACAGGCGCAGCCTCCTGCGGACGCTTCCTCTGGACGCTTCACGGGTCCGAAGAACTAGTCTGAAAATCGTCCATCTGGTCGATTGCTTCTCACCTCGTATCCACGGATAATAAAGAAACCGTTCCCCGTCCATACGGTGAATTTCGCCCTGCTCGCCGCGCACGGAGGTGCACGATGAATTGCCTGCTCGTATACCCACAATATCCGGATACATTCTGGAGCTTCCGTCATGCCCTGAAATTCCTCTCCCTGAAAGCGAGCTTCCCGCCGCTCGGCCTGATGACCGTGTCGGCGATGCTGCCTGAAGGATGGAATAAACGGCTTGTGGATATGAATATCGACAATCTTTACGACGACGATATCCGCTGGGCCGACATCGTCCTGATCAGTGCGATGTCGGTACAGATAGATAGCGCGGACGAGGTCGTGGCCCGATGCCGCGCGCTGGAGACGCGGGTCGTGGCAGGAGGGTCGCATTTCACCAGCCACCCTGAGCTGTATGAGCATGTCGACCATCTCGTGCTCAACGAAGCAGAACTCACCCTCCCTCCTTTCCTGCATGACCTCGAGCTTGGCTGCGCCCGCCATCTCTATACGAGTGAGGAATGGGCCGACCTGAGCAGTACGCCGCTGCCCGACCTCAGCCTGATTTCCATGAAGCGTTATTCCTCCATGAATCTGCAATATTCCCGGGGCTGTCCTTTCGACTGCGAATTCTGCGACATCACCGTGCTGCTCGGACGCAAACCGCGAACCAAGTCACGGGAACAAATCATTGCCGAACTCGATGCCCTCAATGCGGCAGGCTGGAAAGGACCCCTCTTCTTCGTCGACGACAACTTCATCGGCAACCGACGCAAGCTCAAGGTCGAAATTCTGCCTGCAATCGCGGAGTGGATGGATGAACGCCGCCGGCCCTTCTTTCTCAACACCGAGGCATCGATCGACCTGGCAGATGATCCGGAACTCATGCGTCTGATGGTGGAAGCAGGCTTCGAAGCGGTATTCGTCGGCATTGAAACCCCGCACGAGGAGAGTTTGATCGAATGCGGCAAGGCGCAGAACCGGCATCGCGACCTGGTGGAAAGCGTCCATACCATTCAGCGCGCAGGACTCGAAGTGCAGGGTGGATTCATCCTCGGTTTCGACGAAGATCCCCCATTGATCTTCGACCGGCTTACAGCATTCATTCAGGAGACGGGAATCGTCACCGCGATGGTCGGATTGCTGAACGCGCCTACCGGCACGCGGCTCCATAAACGCATGTCTGCCGAGGGACGACTGCTCGCCGATTTCAACGGCAACAATACTGATGCAGCGATGAATTTCATTCCGCGCATGAATAAGGAATCTCTACTCGACGGTTACCGTAACGTGCTTTCAGAGATCTATACTCCGAAGCAGTACTACGCACGCGTGCGGCATTTCCTGCAGGATTTCAACCCCAGGAAAAAAGAACTGCGCATCAGTCCGCGCTACGCGCTCGCCTTGCTCCGATCGATGGTCTTCCTGGGCATGATCGGACGGGAACGGCTGCACTACTGGCGTCTCTTCCTCTGGTCCCTGTTCAGGAAACCGCAGATCTTTCCCCTTGCCATCCTCTTTTCCATTTACGGATTCCACTTCCGTAAAATCGCGGAACGCAGCGCCGCATAACTCCCTTCCGCGCTATGACGGAAAGAGCGAAATACCATCCGTAAACGACGTCTCAGTCTTCGAGGAAAAGAGCGTCTTTCACCGGCTCGACGGTCTTCAACCCCTCCAGCATCTTCTGCACGACTTCATCGGGATGATAATACTCGACGAGTTTCCCCGTGATATCGACCAGTACGACATCTGAAGCGACAAACGCCGTCTCCCATCTGGAGACGATCATGTCGAGATGCTCCTCATTCGCGATAACGGACAATCTGTCCTTAAGCTCTGCAAAACAGTCGTTTATCGAACCGGAACCGAACACAACGTCGTGCATATGTGCCTGGTGCAGACCGCCCAGTTTGTTGAGCCGTGCGATTTCCGCATCGTTTCCACTCTCCTTTGCCGCTTTCATTTCCTGCATCATCCCTTTGAGAGGATTATCGTAGTCCGCCGAGCGGAAGCGGGCGAGTGCAAGTGCGCGCGAGTCGAAAACTCCGACACGCATCTGCGCGGTAGCGATCTGCATACCGGCGCTGGTGATGAGGATTGCCAGAATCCCGAACACGATCAGGAAACGGCGGCTGATTGCTGTACACATGATTTCTCCAGACGACAATAATGATCCCGCGGGGGAATGCACGACATTCGTGCCCGGAAACCGCAGGGGGAATCGGGTTCAGAAAACGACGTCTGTCCCTTCCTCACGCGGCTGACGCGCGATCTGCAGATAACAATACGCCGCCGCGAGAATGGGAAGAGACAGGATGATGCTCACGCCGATGCGCGAGATGGTGACACCGCCGAAAACGCCGAATACAACGAGCGTACCGATGCCCAGAAGCGCCAGGAGCACAGCGCTCGCATACGGCCAGCGCATTCCGAGCAATCCGACGGCAAGGATGGCGATGCCCGGCGCGCCCTCGATGAGCATGCCCAGGGATGGACCGTGCTCGAGTCCGACAAAGGTCAGGTACAGCAGACCGATGAACAGTGTAATGCGTAATCCCGCCCTGCGATAATCCCCGCTCATCACGACACCGACGAGCGCCTTGGCGAGGAGACCGATGCAGAGAATCAGGTAGTAGTTGTCTGCCGGCCTTCCCTGTGCCGCCTCATTGATTGCGATGGCGATCAGGGCGAGCACGGTGACGATGAGCGCGATGTTGCCCGAGCGGTACTGGATATGCAGCTGCCGTTCGTCCGCAAACGGTTTTTTCACACCGGCCGCGAGCAGTGCCGGACGGAACAGGTACGCGCCGACGAGGAGAAAGAAAAACGCCTCGTGTACGGCGACGCCCAACGCGATACCGGCGACGAACATTCCGGCCGCGATCCATGAATAACGATCCCAGTCAAACATGATCTTCATCCTCCAGTTCGAAAAGCGCTTCCACCGTCGTGCCGAGGGCTTCCGCCAGCTGCAGCGCGAGCTTGACCGAGGGACTGTAATCGCCGCGTTCGATCGAAATGATCGTCTGACGCGAAACCTGCACCATGTCGGCAAGACGCTGCTGGCTGAGTTCCCCGCGTTCAAAACGGTATCTGCGCAAATGGGTTTTCATACCTTCGAGACAATCGATTTACATTGCCATTCGCAAGCAATGTAAAGGATACTTTACTATTTGTCAAGTTAAATTTACTACGCTGACCATGGAATACCCACGTCAGGTAGAATCGATCCCGATGCTATTTCGTGTAATTCAGCAGCGCGGTTTTCACCGTCGTCTCGGTTCGCATAACCGCGAAATACAAACCAGGGGGAAGATTGTGCGAGCCCGGGTCGAAGCGGACGTGGTATTCACCTGCGTCGCGTGGTCCCTCGACGAGGCGGTCCACTTCCTGTCCGAGGATGGAAAATATTTGCAAAGAAATATTCTCCGGACGCGGCAACCTGTACGTAATATCCGTTGTGGAATGGAAGGGGTTCGGAGCGTTTGATAGACGGAAATCCGTCGATGCCGCAGGCACTTCTGCGACGATTCCTGTTGGCGAGGCGTTGATGCGGAACGCGTGAACGACGAGCGCGCCGTCCGCCTCGCGCACGAATTCTGTGACGTAAAGAATCCGGTCGACGGGATCGTATGTCGATGAGAAGATTTCGTGCTCCGCACCGAAGAACAGTTTTTCATCAAGACGCACCGCGCCGTAGGGCTGGGGTTCGTATGACGCCATACGGCCTTCGGCAACAGCGGCCAGATCGGCCGGATCGAAGAGCACCATCATGGGGCTCCGTCGATGTGCGCGCCAGCCCTTGCCATCGGGGTCGGTTTCATCGAACGCGTAATACGGCACATCCGCGATGATCCAGTCATGACGCATGTGCTCGCCGGTATAGCCGTACCAGTTGTCGCCGTGCGCCTTGCGTCCGATAATGGCGACAGCAGACTGTGTGCCGGCCGAAAGCCAGCAGGCACCGCGCCAATCGTCGCTGTGCTTGTATCCGTCGATGGCGTCGGGAAAATGATAATTGTCGCTCGCTTCCACCGGACCGTATTGAAGCATGGTCGTAAAATCGAGCGTTGTCTGGGCAGCGGGAGGAGAATTCCCCACCGCAGCGAATGCGTACAGGGTGGGTCCGAGTCCGCTCAGTCCCCCGTCCCGGCAGCGACCGACGACCAGGCTTCTCCCCGCGGCATGTTGCGACGCCCAGGCATCGGGTACCGCAAACAGCCAGTCGCTCTGCTGTGCATCGATCGGAGGCTGATCGGCCGTCCCCACGTACCACGGTCCCGAGTACGGCCCGGACGAGAGCGCAGCCGCGGGCGTGCAGCTGATGTTCGCATGCTTCTCCCCCGTGACGGTGTAATGGATGCTCCAGGCGCTGTAGAGGCGTTGCTCGGACTGCAGGTACTCGAGTCCCGTCCGCCAGATATCGACATACTCCCAGTTGTTGATGGCCTGCGGACGGATGTTCACCGGTGTCTGCAGAATGGATGCGACGGGAAGGTCGTCGACACTCCCAGCCAGCCTGATCT
Source organism: Bacteroidota bacterium (assembly GCA_014860565.1). Taxonomy (GTDB): domain Bacteria; phylum Bacteroidota; class Ignavibacteria; order SZUA-365; family SZUA-365; genus SZUA-365. The sequence goes on along the minus strand of JACZJN010000110.1, from coordinate 38,862 downwards.
CGGGAGCCGGGATGGTCACCTCGCCGACGAGTCCGTTTTCTGGCTGATTCAGATTCGTGACGAACAGTGACCCGGGGAAACCGTCGGCCGCTCCGCCTCCCGAACTGCCCCCGTCGCCGTCGACGCGATAGGCAATGGACTCTCCGCCCCATGCGAAATCCTCAGGGAGACGCAGCGCCCCGAGGTAGTCCACGGCGGCGGGACTCACGAGCGCATTCGCCCCTTGATACGGTGCGGTGCGCACCGTCACTTCCCATGACCGCGCGCTTTCATTCTGCATGACATCGAGCGCCGTAACGCCGATTTTATAGTCCGTCGCGGGCTCGAGAAAGACCAGAACGCAGCTGTTTTCCCGGCTGTAGCCTTCCACTTCTCCGTTCACATACACGAGATAATCGTACACGCCAACGTTGTCGGTCGGGACCTCCCAGACGATGCGGATTTTTGAATCCGTCGCGTCCGTGGCCTGCACGCCGGACGGTGCGGCCGGGGGAGTGATGTCCGCATCGTCATACAATTCGATCCGATCACAGACGAGATACTGTTTGTAGTCGCTGGATCCCCATTCGATGGCGAGATTGATATTGACCAGTGCATAGGCACTGTCGGTTTTGTGCGTCCCGCTTCCGCGGATGGCGAACATCGTTCGCGCCGTTTCATGCGGACCGACTTCCGTCCAGGTATCGCGATAATTTTCGAACCCGCGCATCGTATACCAGCGTCCGTCGGAGACGCCCCCGTCGGGTTGATCGGCATCGGTGAAGCTGATACGCGAAGTAAAACGGATGATCTCGTCTGAACGGTTATACCAGGTGACGACTATGCGTTCGCTCGTGGAGAAGGTTCTCGCAGTACCGCGCACTCCCTGGTAATCGGCGTATTCATCGACGGAAGCATCGGCGACGAGACCGCCCGGTCCGTCCGCCGTATACGCCACGGCGGTGCTTTTTATCAACGTGTTCCAACCGTTGATCCCGAAGGCATTGCTGCCGGCATCGCTGCCGAAATTGACCAGCAGCGTCTGCGCATGCAGCGCAATTCCACCGCAGAAAAATAGTACGATACCTGCGAAAACACCTGATGCTGATACGAACGGATGACGGAACATGGTTGCCTCCTCGGTATACGGACAGCAGTTTGCAGCGACGCGATGATGCATCGCCGGCGCGTGCCCGATAGAACGGTTCTTGTTGTCTCGTCAATATGACATCTACCCGCAACAAATTCAAGATAAATTCCTCCCTGATCCTCCCCGCTTCCTCGCCGCTCCTCCCGCATGGACGAGCCTGAAGGCTCATCCTCCAGGTGTGCCCCTCCCGCTCCTTCCGTCCCTACCGTTCCTCCTCGATCCTCCCCGACAAATTCATGACAAAACCTCCATACCGTGGTGACACCGCGCGGTGCCCGGAAAAGTACTTTGACTGCGAATGCCGCTGGTTGATGCGGCAGACGAATTCGAAGACTACGGAGCAGATCATGTACGATGTCATCACGGTAACGGAAGCGCAGGAGTGGAGGCAATTCCTCTCGGTGCAGCGGAAAGTCTACGACCGGCGATCGCCGGCCATTCCGCTCCCTGAATGGGAAGTCCGGCGGCTGCTCGACGAAGTGGGGAATCCCGCCCTGCACGGACGCAACCGGTACATGCTCCTGGTCCGGCACGATGGCGAAGCCGTGGGCCGCTGCTCTCTCGTGCTGCCGAAACCGGGGAGTAAAGACCAGACCGCGATCCTCGGTTTTTTCGAATGCATCGACGATGAGAGAGCGGCACGCGCACTTCTCGAACGCGCGGAGATGCGCTGTCTCGCGTACGGCATCCACCATATTCACGGCCCGTTCAATCCGACGACTTCTGGTGTCACAGGAATACAACTCGACCATTTCGAAGATGCGACCATCCTTTACGAAGCCTGCTCACAGCCGTATTACGCCGCACTCCTGGAAAAGGCGGGGTACTGGATCGAGCAGCGTGGACGATCGTGGAGAAATAGTACCCTGCGGACGGACATGGATGCTCTAATAAAACGCCTGCCTGATCGTCCGTCACGCTACCACATCCGTCAGATGAGTCTCGCCAATCTGCGCCATGGCGTGGAGGATCTCGCCGGGGTTTTCGACGCGGCGTTCCACAACAACTGGAGTCGAGAACCGATGGTTCTCGAGGAGTATTTCTTCGTTGCCCGCTTTCTTCTCCCCGCCTGGCATTCTACGAGTTTCTCGATCGTTTATGACGAAGACCGCGCCGTCGGTGTCGCGCTTGCCTTCCCGGACATCAATCCTGCTTTCCGTAGTGCACCGTGCGACACCCAGACGCTGGCTGTGCTCAAAGCCCGTCGTCTCGCACGCCGCTCACGCAGCCTGCTCATGTTCGCGATAGGCATGCACCCCGATCATCAGAAATCGCCCGCGGGTCTCGTGCTCGCGCGCCACATGGCCGGCGTCGCCCGGCAATACGACGCGATGTACTCCACCTGGATCACGGAGGGGAATCTCGGATCCGAGCGCATGGCTGTCCGTTTCGGTCTCTCCCCCTGGAAAAACTTTGGCGTCTATCGGAAGGAATTCTGACATGCATTCACATATCGCATTCCACCATATCTCAATCCCATCCATCATTTCCACGGAGGAAGTCATGCGACAACGAACCATTCTCTGGACCGTGCTTTTATGTGCCGTCCTGATGTCCCCCCTTCACGCGCAGAACGCCGCGGTGAAAGGAAACGTCACCAACGCGATGACAGGAGAGGTCCTGCCCGGTGTACATATCCGTCTCCTGAATCCGAACGACAACAGCTTCGTCTCGGGAGCCTACACCGATATGAACGGTGATTTTCACATCAACGGACTGTCCCCGGGCTCGTATCAGCTGGTCACGACTTTCCTCGGCTGCAAAACCGATGCGCGCACCGTCGATCTTGCCGCATCCGGGGTGGCCGATATCGGTATCGCCCTCGAGGAAGAAATGCTAGATATGGGCGAAGTGGTCGTGACCGCGTCGCGCCGCAAGGAGAAAGCGCTCGATGCCCCCGCCTCGGTGGCGATCGTCTCTTCACGAGATATTCAGGCCCGCAACGCTGTTTCGACGATGGAACACATCGAGGGTGTGCAGGGCGTGGACATCGCGCAGAAAGGCGTCATGCAGCATGAATACGTGGCGCGCGGACTTAACAACGTGTTCAACGGCACGATGCGCACGCTGGTCGACAACCGCCTGACCAACCTGCCGTCGCTGCGCGCGAATATTTCCTACCTGCAGAGCCTCTCCGACGCCGACATCGATCGCGTGGAAGTCGTGCTCGGACCGGGTTCGGCCCTGTACGGTCCGAATGTGACCAACGGCGTCGTCAATATCATCACGAAATCGCCGTTCGCCTCGCGCGGAACGGATGTTGCGGTCACCGGAGGTGAACAATCACTGATGGCTCTCTCCGCCCGGCACGCCGGCACCCTGGGAAGCGACTTCGGATATCGCCTCTCCGCCGGCTACACGAAAGCGAAGGACTGGGAGTACACGGACCCGCGTGAACCCTATCCTGCGGATCGCACGGCAGAACGCTACAACGTCGACGCCCGGCTCGACTACCTCGTCGGTCAAAACAGCAGCCTGACGGTAAACGCCGGACGCAGCACCGCGGTGAGCGGACTCGATCTCACCGACAACGGTGCAGTCGCGGCGAAGGACTTCAGCTACTCGCATGTGCAGACGCGCTTCGTGAGCGGGGATTTCTTCGCGCAGGCATACCTGAACATGAACGATGCGGGAGATACCTATCTCCTGCGTGCCAATCAGCCCATCGTTGACAATTCGAAGAAAATCGTTGCCGAAGTTCAGCACGGCGCCAGTCCCGCGGATTGGGAGCACCTGACATACGGCGTGGACATGTTCCTCACGCGTCCCGAGACAAACGGCACTATCATGGGCAGGAACGAGGACAAGGACAATGTCAACGAATTCGGCGCGTACGTCCAGTCCGACACCAAACTCCTTGGTGACAACCTGAGCCTCCTGCTCGCCGGACGCATCGACTATCACAGCGCGCTCGAGAACCCGGTGTTCTCGCCCCGCGCCGGAATCCGCTTCTCCCCCGCCGAAAACCACAGCATGCGCATCACGTACAACCAGGCCTACCTGACACCCGCGATCAGCGATCTCTTTCTCGATATGCAGATCACCGACGACGTTTTCGGCATGACCGTCGATCCGCTGATGTACGGTCTGCGCAACGCAGGGGTCCCGGAAACGGGATACACCTTTACACGACAGAACGGCGATCTCGTTTTCTATTCGAAGCTCAATCCCGACCCCACCATGGGACTCCCCGTGGGAATGGCCTCCGCATATTGGGACGGTGTCGTGCAGGTGCTCTCGGCCTCGCCCGAGCTACCTGATGAGCTCAAGCAGCTGCTCGCGATGATCCCGGCACCGGACGCTTCGCAGGTCGGCGGATCCCTCGCGCAATTGAATCTCGAAACGGAGGGTTTCGATCTCGTTGACGCTTCCAGCGTGAACGACATCGCGCGTCTCAAACCGACCTCCCTGCAGTCCTGGGAAATCGGCTACAAGAGCATGCTCACCGATCGCCTGCAGTTCGGCGTCGACATGTACAATTCGCAGTATGAGAACTTCGTCACGCCCGCGCGCGTCGCCACGCCCAACGTCTTCCTCAACGGCGAACAGACCGCCGCATACCTGTATGCACAGGCCGCGCCGATCATTGGCGACGAAGCCGCCCAGCAGTTCGCTGCCGCGGTCGCCGAAGGAATGGCGCAGGTGCCGATCGGTACCGTCACTCCGGATCAGGCCGCGGACCGCACCGAAATCCTGATGATCCCCATCAACTACGGCGACATCAACTACTGGGGCACCGACATCTCTTTCCGCGCGGGGTTGCTGCGCAACCTGCAGATCGGCGGCACCTACAGCTACATCAACAAGGTGTATTACGACGACGTCGACGGCAAGGGCCCGCTCTCCCTTAACGTACCGCAGAACAAGGCGTCGCTGTCGATGCAGTACACCGAGCCTTCGACAGGCATCCAGGGCATGGCCCAGTACCGATTCATCGACGGTTTCCGCATGAAGTCGGGCGTGTACGAAGGAACGATCAAACCGTACGGATTGGTCGACCTCGGCGTGCGTGTGCCGCTTCCCGTTCCCATGCGTCCCGAACTGCAGCTCTCCGTCCGCAACCTGCTCGATCACCAGCACGTCGAATTCGTCGGTGGCGGCATGATCGGCCGGTTGATGACCGCACGGCTGCAGGTACGGATTTGACGTCGCATGAATACTGTTAAGGTCGCCGAGACCCGTGTGCTCATTGACCCGTGCAGGGGCGCAGCATGCTGCGCCCCTACAAACGGAGCGTGTGGCAGACTACGTCACGCACCACGCAATGGCGCCCCTACGAACGGACCACGTCACGCAGTACCAACCCTGTCTCACGGAGATGAATCATGGAAACGCAAATGGAAACGCGCACGAAGGGGATCCGCGGTCTCGGGCGTGAGGTGTTCGGCTGGTGCGTCTACGATTTCGGGGCCGCGGCGTTCACCACTTCCGTGACGACGGTGTTTTTCGGTCCCTTCATCACATCGGTCGCCTCCGCAGCCGCGGATGCGTCCGGACTTGTCCATCCCTTCGGCATCGAGGTGCATTACGGAGCGCTGTATCCGTATCTCATCTCCATTTCCGTTTTCCTGCAGATCTGCCTGCTGCCGCTGATCGGCGCGCTGGCCGACTATACGCGCATGAAGAAGCCGCTGCTCGTGCTGAGCCTGTTCGGAGGCAGCGGCAGCGTGATGGCGATGTTGGCCGTCGGTCCGGAAAACTATCTCCTCGGTGGAGGACTCTTTCTCCTTGCCAACCTCTGCTTCGGCGCGTCGGACGTCCTCTACAACGCCTTCCTTCCGGAAATCTGCGCACCGGAGGACCGCAACCGGGTCTCCTCGTTTGGCTGGGGACTCGGATACCTGGGCGGTGGCGTCCTGCTCGTGCTGCAGTATCTGTTCATCGCGCAGGCGGATGTATTCGGACTCGCAGAAATGGACGCCGCGCGTATCGCGCTGGCGAGCTGCGGCTTCTGGTGGCTTCTGTTCGGCGGCTTCGCGCTCACACGCCTCGAGTCCCGGCAGGCGCAGCGCGCCCGCACGACCGGCGGACCGCTGATCATCGCGGGCTTCCGTGAACTGAGGTCCACCCTGCGCGCACTGCGGCGCTATCCGCAGACACTGCTCTTCCTCGCGGCCTTTCTGCTCTACAGCGACGGCATTCAGACCGTCACCTCCATCTCCACGCAGTTCGGCCAGGAGGAAGTCGGTCTGAGCATGGAAGACCTGGCGCAGGTGATCCTGATCGTGCAGTTCGTCGGTGTGCTCGGCGCCTGGCTGTTCGAACGCCTCGCGCGCAGGTTCGGTACCAAGCGGAGCATCCTGTTTTCCCTGGTGGTGTACATCATGATCACGCTGTATGCCTACGGTCCCCTGCAGACGAAATTCGATTTCTACGTCATGGCCGCCGTCACCGCGCTGGTGCTCGTGGGGAGCCAGGCCCTGAGCCGCGCCGCCTTCTCGCGCATGATTCCTGCCGGATGCGAAGCGGAATACTTCGGCATATACGAAATCAGCGAGCGCGGCACCAGCTGGCTCAGTCCGCTGTTCTTCGGACTCGCGCTGCAGTACACCGGCAGCTACCGCATCGCAGTGCTCTCCCTTTCCGCCTACTTCATCGTCGGCTTCGTCCTGCTGCTGCTCGTGAAATTCAAACGCGCGGAGGAGGAGGCGCAGGGAGAGGAAGGCGCATTCCCCGTACTCCCCTCACAGCCGCACCTGCAGGGAAACAGCTAGTGCGGAAGTGCGATGTATTTTCCAGGGACCGGAGACGAGCATGCGGCGTGAAACCGGAGTTCCACGCCGCATGTAGTATCGGCGGACGCTGCTGCGCCCTGTCGTCATGGCCTATTACTGCGCTTTCATAAGCATGAATTTTCCGGTCGCGATCACGTTGTCGCCGTCAGTAAGCTGATAGAAATAGCTGCCGGTGCTCAGCCCCTCCATTCTCACCGTCGTCGTGCCGTCGCCGACCTGCTCGCGATGCACCACCCGTCCTTTCTCATCATGAATCTGAAGGGTCAGAAAATGCTCGCAGCCCGCAAGGGTGATGCTGACGACGTTGGTGACGGGATTGGGGTAAATCTGAACCAGTGGCACCACCATGCTGTAATCGCACCATGTATCCGTACAGACGCCGTATGCAGTGCTGTCGGTCACGGTCAGGCAGACGGTGTAGGTGCCGCTCTGCGCGTACGTGTGCCACGGATCACGGTTGTGGGAGTATGTCCCGTCCCCGAAACTCCAGAAATACCGCGCTGTGGTGCGGCTCTGCATCTGGTCGGGATAGAAATGCACGCTGTCGGGAGAATTCGGCAGCGAGTAGTGGATGAAATGGGCGCTGCAGGTCGGCGGCGGCGGAGTCGTCACCGCCACGGAATCGCACCACGTGTCCGAGCATACGCCGGCCGAGGTCGTGTCGGTCACCGTCAGGCAGACAACGTACGTCCCGTTCTGCGCATACAGATGCCACGGATCGCGCGTGTGTCCGTACGTGCCGTCGCCGAAGGACCAGAAGTAATGCGCCGTCGCGCTGCTCTGCGTCTGCCCCACGTAGAAGTGCAGGCTGTCTGCGTTGTGCGGATTGGTGTAGTACTGGAAGTGCGCGTTGCAGATCGGCCCCTGCACTCCCGCCACGATGACGGAGTCACACCAGGTGGCGCTGCAGGTTCCGGCGGATGTCGTATCTGTCACGGTCAGACAGACGGAATACGAACCGGTCTGTGCATACCGGTGCCAGGGATCGCGCGTGTGGCCGAACGTGCCGTCGCCGAAGGACCAGAAGTACCGCGCGGTAGGCGAATTCTGCGTTTGCATCGGATAGAAATGCACGCTGTCGGGATAGCTCGTGAGCGCGTAATGCGTGAAGTGCGCATCGCAGGACGGCGGCGGCGGCACAACGACATACACGGTGTCGCACTGCGTATCCGAGCACACGCCTGCGGTGGTCGTGTCTGTCACCGTCAGGCACACGACGTACATGCCGGGCTGTGCGTAGAGATGCCAGGGATCACGATTCTGCGAGTATGTCCCGTCTCCGAAGCTCCAGAAAAAATGCGCGCTCGCATTGTTGCGTCCGCCCGAGTAGAAATGCAGGCTGTCGGCGTTGTGCGGATTCGCATAGTACTGGAAAGACGCGTCGCACAGTGGCGCCTGCGCCGCGGCGACGATCACAGAATCACACCAGTTATCCGTGCATGTACCCGCGGAGGTGCTGTCGGTCACGGTCAGACAGACGACGTAGGTTCCGGTCTGCGCATATCGATGCCAGGGATCTCGCGTATGGCCCCAGGTGCCGTCGCCGAAACTCCACAGGTAATGCGTTGTGGTAGTACTCTGCGCGGCATAGAAATGCAGACTGTCCGGGTATCCGGTCAGCGCATAGAACTGGTAATGCGCGTCGCACGACGGTGGTGGCGGTACGACGACGTAAACCGAATCGCACCACGTGTCGGAACAGGTTCCTGTCGACGTCGTGTCGGTCACGGTCAGACATGCGACGTAGGTTCCCGGCTGCGCGTACAGATGCCATTGGTCGCGGTTCTGTGAAAACGTCCCGTCGCCGAAGGACCAGTGATAATACGCGGTCCTGCTGCTCTGCGTCTGGTCTGGATAGAAGTGCAGGCTGTCCGCGTTATGCGGATTCGCATAGTACTGGAAATGCGCGTTGCAGGTCGGGGGAAGCGGCGCGGCGACGATCACAGAATCACACCAGGTATCCGTGCATGTGCCCGCGGAGGTGCTGTCGGTCACGGTCAAACACGCGACATACGATCCGGGAAGTGCATAAGTGTGCCAGGGATCGCGATTGTGGGAATACGTGCCGTCGCCGAAGGACCAGAAATACCGTGCGGTCGCGCCGTTCTGCGTCGGGTAGAAGTGCACGCTGTCTGGCTGTCCCACGAGCGAGTAATGCTGGAATTGTGCATGACACTGCGGCTGCGCGTAGAGCGACGAGAGGCCAGGCAGCATGAAGAGTACGAGTACCGGAAGTATACGAACAAGACCGGAGGACCAACGAAAAGTCACAAGTCTTTTCATGCAAATGCCTCATTGCCTGAAGTGGACGGATCTGTCAGAAAGGAATCGTTTGAGAGTTCGAGCGCGGAACAGGAAGGATCGCCTTCGAAAAGCGGAAGGGTGCATCGGGAATATAACATGGAAAGGGGCAAAAAGTTACTGCTCCCTACATCGTCCCCTTGAAGTCGAGACTCAATTTGCTCTGGAAGGTCTCGATGAGCGAGAAAGCGCGGCGGAGGGTCGTTTTTTCAAGGTCGGATAACGTTCCTGTCGGGATGATATTTCCCGCCGTGGTATTCCCGATAATCGCGCGGGCCTGGTGACGGAAACGCAGGGACATCAGCAGATCATATACCTGCGCGAGATCCCTGTATCCACCGGTGGAAAACACGCCTTTCTCGTGAAGCGCCTCGAGACGCTCCGGCGTATTGGTGCGCAGCACCTGCTGCCGCAGTGAATAAATGCGTGCGAGGTCCACAATCGGGAGAAGGGCCATTTTGACGTCCACCGTTTCCGCTGCCTTGAACTGCCACGCCGGCGGCTTGACGCGAAGGGCATTCTGCGCGAGGTAGATGAAAAATGAATTGAATGATGACGCCGTACGCAGCACATGTTCGCGCAATTCCTGGCCGAGGGACTCCTGACCGAAGATGCAGCGGAAGTCGAAAAAGATATTGATTTCGAGCAGATCCTGCGGATTCGACGTGGTGATCCACTCGGTGAAATAGCGCTTCCAGACCGGCAGGGGCTGGCACCATTTCGGATTCATCGCCATCACCTCCCCTCGGCAATACGGGAAACCCGCTTCATTCAACCCCTGACAGATGCGCTGTCCGAGCCGGAGAAAATAGGCGTGAACCTGTTCGTCCTCGTCTCCGTCGTCACCGGGAATCCCGCCTTCTCGCGCGGCATATATGATGGCGTTGTCCTGATCCGTGGCCAGTGTTTGTTCGGATCTGCCCTGGCTCCCCAGGGCGAGGAATGCGAATGCACGAGGCGGCGGTCCCAGCTCCGCCAGGACGAGCGAGACGATGCGGCGCACCGCGGTGTCATATATCATGGCCAGGGCGTGCGTGACATGCCGCATGCCCGCGCCGCTTTCAATGAGGAGGGCGACGTAGCGGGTCAGCCGCTGCATGCACTGCCCTACCTCCGCGACCGATTCGGCGCGCTGCAATTGACGGAGGAAAAACGTGGAGGTCTGAAGTTCCGAACGATGGATGTCCTCAAGGCCGATGACGCCCGCTGCGTCTCCATCCTCATCCATGACGACCACCGCGCTCGCGTTGGCGTCTGTCATGCGTATCAACGCTTCGTGCATCGTCGCACCCACGGAGAGACGCAGAAGCGGAGCGCGCATGACTTCGTACGCAAGAAGGTCCGCGGCACTCCCGCCCTGCAGGATCGCATGACGCAATTCGTCGACACCGAGCATGCCGACGAGTTCACCGGCATCGTTATGCACCAGCGCCGTGCTGCAGTCTGACCGACTCAACATGCGGGCAACACCCCCGAGCGGATCCCGCATGCTGCAGCGCAGCGCCGGGCGAACCATGGAGGCGATGGGCTGTGCCAGGAATAACAGCGGAGCCTGCATTTCATTGAGCAGCCGCTTTGTATCCTCTTCGTGGCGGACATTCCTGCTCGCGTCCTCTGCAAGCACGTCGCAGTAGCGGGGACGACCGTCGTCGTCGCGCACGAGAACGATACTGAACGATAGATCGATCGGGAGTTTGTCCACGCGAAGGAAGCGCGCGATACGATGCGAAACCACGCCCGTGGCGAACAGTTCGTCGGTCATGGATTTCAGGCTGTACTCGTCTTCGAAACATCCTGCGAATTCTGTACCGATGAAATCGGCCGCGGACGAAAGTCCGAAGATATCGGCCGCCGCGGCGTTCCCTTCCAATACCCGCATGCCCTTTCCGGCATCGGTGCGAAACACCGCGTACGGGAGCTGCCGCGTCAGCGCGAGAAATTGTTCCCTGCTCTCGGTCAAAGCGTTTGATATTTCCTTGTGCTGACTAACGTCCCGGACGATGACTACCGTACCGTTCTTTCCGAATACCTGCACCTCGGACGCCGTCAGGATCACATCGATCTCGGATCCGTCCTTGCAGCGCAGCGCGGTCTCCACAGGGGCTTCGCCGGCGTTGTCAGACTCCTCAGGGTCTTCCCCCGTGGCGCTCGCGGGACGGACGGTGCGGAGGTCGATGCCAGGAAGGAGGTCGGACCACGAGAGTCGCGGCGCTTCGATGTCGGAATATCCGCTCATCGCGAGGAGGGACCTGTTGAGAAAGGGTTCCTCCGATCCGTCGAGCAGCATCAGCAGACCTTCGGTGCTCGCTTCGACCAGGGCCTCGTATTTTTCCTTCGCTTCCCGCATCTCATTTTCTGCCTGCCTGCGCTTCCGCTCGCTGCGGACATTCTGCAGCACGATGAGCAGCAGCAGCAGCGTGATCGTGACGGTAATCCAGAGCGATATTCGGACGATGTCCTGTTCCAGCCCCGCGATCTCCGCACGCACATCCTCGAGGTAAATGCCCGTCCCGATAATCCAGCCCCAGGGTTTGAATGGCTTCACGTAGGAGAGCTTCGGCACGATGCGCGTCGAATCGTCTTTCCACTGCCAGGTATAGTCGACGTAGCCCTCGCCGTCGGAGCGAACGACCTTCACGATTTCGACGAACAGCTTCTTCCCGCGCGAGTCGGCGAAGTCCGTCAGATCCGTGCCGTTGAGGTCCTCGCGAAACGGGTGCACGATCATGACCGGATGGTAATCCGTGATCCAGAAATAGTCTTTCCCCTCGTCGCCGTAACGGAGATGGCTTACCTGTGCGATCGCGGCGGCTTTCGCATCTTCCTCGGTCATGCGTCCAGCCACCATCTCCCCGTGATAATGATCGGCCACATGCCATGCAGAGTTGGTCAGCTCGCGGATCATCTCGCGCTTCCGTCCCATGATGATGTCTTCGAAACGGGGAATGATGATCTGGTAAAGGGAAATGACGAACAGGCCGAGCGTGAGTATCGCCGGGAGGAGGATTTTCAGGAGAAAGCCTCGGGACTGCAGCCGTGTCAAGAGCGTATTCATCATCATGTTCCGTTCAGCATTATGAAACATGCAGCGGGATGACTTCGAGCAGAAACGTACTGGTGTCGAAGGTCATCACGCCGCTCGCACGTCCTGTGCGCGCGACAGCCGGACAGACCATCCAATGCGGTCCGCGATGGATGCTGTGCGCTCCAAAGCCGTTGAACTCGAGACGCCCGTTCTCCGCCTTCGCGAACCCTTCGGGATGACCGTGACCGGAAAAACTGAGATCGCAATTCTGGTCACGGACGAAATGGAAGTGCTCGTGAAGGTGGTCGGAGCGAAGGGAGCCCACAACCGACCCCGAAAGATCGGGATAACGGAAATGAGAAAAAAAGATCGTGAGTTCGTCGAAATGGGCTACATGGAATTCGGGAAGAGCGGCGAGATATTCCACTGAACCCGCGGACAGCTGCTGCGGGATGTCGAAATCCTCGTAGCGCCAGAGAATGTCCGCCGCACGCCCGCGCCGCGTCGACTCGTCCAGATCATACCAGTCCTCTCCGTACTGAAACCCCGCCGTGAACCGTGGGATGCGGCGAAGTGCATAAAGATCATGATTGCCGGCGACGGCGGCCACGCATTCGTTGCGCACAAACGCGATGCACGCATCCGCGTTGCGCCGGCCCACCGATTGCTGAAACGGAAAGGAGAAGCCGACGATATCCCCGAGACAGACCAGGCGGTCGCATTGCGCCTTCTCGAGTGCAGCGGATGCCGCACAGAGACTGGCGTAGTCTTCATGAATGTCGGAGACCAATCCAATTTTCACGATGACCACCTTGAAATCGGAACGCGGACTCCGTCCTCCGAACAGCCGCATGGCTGTCCGGAGGAGCGGAGCGCTTCACATGGAAGAAAGGACATCAGAAGAAATAAAACACCGCCATCAGCAGGCGGGTATTCGCAACGGAAACGGAATTCTCCACGAGACCCTTGTTCGCGTCGTTGGGAGTGCCATACGCCGCTGAAGTATATTCGAGTTCCGCGGCGATGCGCACCTTGCCCGACGTGTACTGGACACGCGGAGACACGCGCAGAATGTTTTCGATGTTGCTGCCGCGCGCGTAATAGCTCCCGATGATGTTTTCATCGGCTCCGAGATTCTCGGAATACCCGGCAAACAGCGCAACCTCGAATTCCTTGCCGTAACTGATTTCGCCCCAGACGGAATAACTGCCGATCGGGGAATACGTCGCTTCCCCGCTGGTGGAATCGAACGCGGTCACGGCATAGCCGCCAAGTTGCAGAAGGTCCGCCAGGTTCTGCCCGAGCACGCCTTCCATTTTCACCGTGAACGGCGCTGCGTCGATCTTTGCGTAGCCGATCAGGGACGTCCCGCTGATGCGCTCTTCCGACAGCGTGCCTTTTGACGTGGCAGTGCGTGGAAGCAGCTGCTTGTAATCGACACCCGCGCCGAAGACATGTCCGCCGGCGGCGTACTGCGCCTGGAAATGCAGGTTCGGCAGCGTGGCGTTTCGCAGGTAGGAAGAACTTGTGACGGACCCGCCCGTGGCGCCGGGTCCGTAGCTCTGGAAATCGCGCTGCATGGCGGCGACACCGATCAGGCGAAGTCCGCCCATCGCCTGCGTGAAGCGCACCTGCGGATTCCGCGAGAACGGCTGGAACGGTGCACCGGTGTTGAAGGAAACCACGCCTGGATACATTTCGGCGACGAACATCGGGTGCCAGGTCTGCCCGACCAGCAGCGTCGACGAACCCCAGTCCAGCTTCACGAAGGCATGACGCAGACGAAATCCGTTGATGTCACCGTCGCTCGTACCGAAAAACTCTCCTTCGATCTGGCCGGATGTTTTCGCACCCAGTGCATCGGGACCGCCGATGTCGCCCTTCAATCGGGTCTGAATCGAAAGCATGTTCAACGAGGGGGCTGCATTAAGATCGACATCTTCAGCGCCGAGCGCTTCCGCGGCCGGATACAGCAGAAAGTGTCCCTCCCGAAGATTGACCGTTTGACGGGAATCGTACATGATATCCGATTTCACGAACCCCGAGAAGGAAATGCCGCCGGGCTTCTGTTCGGTCTGCGCGGCAGCGTGGGATGAGAACAGTGTCAGGAGAAACAGTGTAACGATGATATATCGCATGAGTACTCCGAAATATTCAATGAAACTTGCACGCAGTCACAACGGAAGGGACGCTTATTCCGCTCCGATTCCGAGATAGGTGCGGATCTTCTCATCTTCGAATTTTACCTGCGCTTCCTTCTCCGGCTTCATCAGAGAGACAACGATACCTACGAGGAATGCCGCCGTCATGGAGAACAGCGCCGGGTTTTTCAGCGGGAAGATGGCTTCCGGATTTTTGAAGATGTCGACCCAGACAGTGGGACTGAGAATAATGAGGATGACCGCGAGTCCCGCACCGGTGACGATGCTCCATACGGCACCCATGGTTGTGTACTTCTTCCAGACGATGGACATCAGCAGGGATGGGAAGTTCGCGCTGGCCGCGATCGCGAATGCGAGTCCGACCGTGAAGGCGACGTTTTGTCCCTTGAAAGCAAATCCGAGTCCGATGGCAAGAGCCCCGATGCAGAGCGTGGCGATTTTCGCGACCCGCACTTCACCGGCCTCGTCGGTCTTTCCGTTCTTGAACACGCTGACGTACAGGTCATGAGAGAGCGTGGAAGCGCCGGAGAGTGTCAGTCCCGCAACGACCGCAAGAATCGTGGCGAACGCCACGGCGGCGATGAATCCGAGGAAGAGCTGACCGCCGATCGCTTCGGAAAGCAGAAGGGCCGCCATGTTTCCCCCCTTGTCGACGCCGATGATCGCTTCCTGTCCGACGAACACCATCGCCCCGAAGCCGATGACAAAGGTGAGAATGTAGAAGTACCCGATGAAGCCGGTTGCGACGAACACCGATTTGCGCGCCTGCTTCGCATCCGGTACGGTGAAGAAACGCATAAGAATATGCGGCAGTCCGGCAGTACCGAGGATGAGGGCGATGCCGAGGGAAATCGCGTCCCACGGATTGGTAACGAATCCACCCGGTGACAGCACGGCATCGGAATACTTGTCCACCGCCTGACTGAACAGAGCAGTGATATTGAAGTTGTAATGCGAGAGCGTGAGAATAACCAGCACCGTTGCTCCGGTGAGCAGCAGGCCGGCTTTGATGATCTGTACCCATGTCGTGGCGAGCATGCCTCCGAAGAGCACATAGGCGATCATGACGAGTCCGACGATGATAACCGCGGTCTCGTAGGGAAGTCCGAACAGGATCTGGATCAGCGCCCCGGCGCCGACCATCTGTGCGATCAGGTAAAAGACGATCGTCATGAGCGAACCGACGGAAGAGGCGATGCGGACGGGCTTCTGCCGCAACCGAAACGCGACGACGTCGGCGAACGTGAACTTGCCGAGATTCCTCAGCGGTTCGGCGATGAGGAACATGACCAGCGGCCAGCCGACGAGAAAGCCGATCGAATAGATCAGACCGTCATAGCCTTTCAGGGCGACCATGCCGGCGATGCCGAGAAAGGAGGCGGCGCTCATGTAGTCGCCCGCGAGCGCGAGTCCGTTCTGGAATCCGCTGATGCTGCGGTCCGCGGCATAGAATTCGGATGTCGTTTTGGTTTTTTTCGCGGCCCAATAGGTAATGACGAGCGTCACGGCCACGAAGACAAAGAAAATGATAATGGATGTGAGGTTGGCCTGGCCAAGCGTTGTCTGAAAATTTTCCACAGTGTGCTCCGGTCTTTCGTGTAACGGCGAGTGTGCTAGCGGTTCAGGATCTGATTGCGCAGTTCGCGCACGCGTTTGTCGTAGCTGTTATTGGCCCAGCGCGTGTACACGCCGGTGAGCAGCCATGCGAAAACGATAATGCCGATGCCGATGGGCAATCCGACCGTGAATACTTCGCCGATTTTGACGGCTAGAAGCTCCTTGTTGAATGCGATCGTCAAAATGAAGCCGAAATACACGGCCAGCATGATGAAGGTCAGCGTCAGGGAGACGGTAACCCGCGTTTTGACGAGGGACTTGAAACTTTCCGATTCGAGGATTTCTCGAATGTCGCTTTGTTTGAGGCTCATAATACTCCATCGCTCGTTGTGGGGGAGGACACGTATTAAACGTCTTCTATTCTGAAGTTCTTCATGGGTCGCCTGGACCGCAGCTCCCGCGCACTTCGAGAACGAAGCATGGATTCGGAGCGTCGAATCCGCATGGCGGAAGAAAACATCTCTCTGCCGCCGCGTGGTGACGACTTAATGCGATTATTGGTTCTTTATATCGCTTTTTATGCGATATAGCAGGTGCTGCCGGGTAACATCAACGAGTAACGCCCAACATACAGACTTCCCTCTGGCCCCGCAATAGATTTTGGCACTAATTGATAATTTTTTCTCTATTTACGCCATATAATAGTGAAATTATCCTCGATTGTCTTTCCCCCTAAAAGCTTGACAACGCGTGCGTGTAATGTGCCCCCGGAGGTGGATCCCGGAGTGCGCGGTACACCGGGCACATGCGACAGGTCACACGACGCGCATTCTTCGCCAGTAGATGAAGAGCGCGATCAGGAGGAGGATGCCGCCGTACAGGAGGCTTGCTCCTGCCGCGGCAAGCACCGATTCGTCGGTGAACGCGCCGAGCATGCTTGCCTGCGTGGGGAAATATGCGGGCAGTACGCGGATGATTTCCCTGTGCTCCGAGGCGGTGTAATAGATCGGATTCTGCATCCAGACGGCGTCGATATTGGCGATGAGCAGCACAGCAAGCACGCCCTCGATTTCATTGCGGAAAAGCACACCGATCAGTGCACCGAGCGCCGCATAGACGAAACCCGCAAGCACGAATCCCGCTGTCACGGGAAGAATGCTGCCAGGAGTGAAAAAGCACAGCAGCAGCAGCAACACGTAGCAGCCGAGCGGAATCAGGCTCAACAGCAGCGTGCCGATGCGGGAAAGCAGGACCTCGGTCGTGCTGTACCCGCAGAGAACCAGACGCCGACTGCTTTCGTGATGTCGCTGCGTCAGCTTCAATGCGATGAAGGCGGCGACCAGCGCGATCGCGCCGGTGCCGAAGAAGACGAGGGATTCGTCTCTCTCGTTGACGAGATATTCCCTGCTGTCCGACACCATGCCGAATAACATGGGCATGTCGCGTTCGGCGGAAGTGACGTAGATCATGAGATAGAAAATCAGCGGCATGGCGAAAACCAGCGCAAGGATATATCGCGAGCGCAGCAACTCGAGCCCCGTCATGCGCACACCGATCAGGAATCTTGAGGCGAACATGTCAGTCCTCCGTTTTCAAGCGTGCAGATCAGGTCAAACTGACTGCGGTCGTACACGAGATGAGACACGATGAGAATCCCCTTCCTCCGTTCACGAAGATCCGCCGCGACGGCCCAGAACTGCAGGTACGTCTCCCAGTCGAAGCCGGAGTACGGTTCGTCCAGAATCAGGAGCGGCGGGTCATGCAGCATGGCCAGGGCGAGGTTCAGCTTCTGCTGTGTTCCTCCGCTCAGCTGACGCACCTGCTGGCCGTTGACGGAGCGCATCCGCAGCAGGTCTCTCAATTCTTCTATCCTGCGATTGCGCACTCCTGGATTCATCAGCGCACCCCCGTACGCGCGGGCGTAGTAGGCAAAATGCTCGTCGACGGTGAGCTGATCGAAAAGCTGCAGCTGCTGGGGACAGTATCCCTTCGCGGCACGGCATTCGACCGTACCGGCGTCGGGCTGCAGCAGTCCCATCAGTATCCGCAGCAGCGTCGATTTGCCTGCCCCGTTTTCTCCGCAGATACCGACGATCTGTCCTTCCCGCACACGCAGATGTATATCGCGCAACACCTGCCGCTGGCCATAGGATTTGTCCACCCCCGCTGCGGCCAGCAGCGTTTTCGCCTCATTCGTATTCATGCTATCCTCCTTCCGCTGGACGCGGTCGATAGTGCAGGTCCTCCGCTTCTCCGTCACGAATCATCGCCGCCCGCGTCATGCGTTCGTAGAGCGGACGCGGAAACAGGCGCGCGGCCTCTGCGAACACGGCGAGCCAGCGCGGGAAGGCGATCACTTCCTTCCCTCGCGCGATGTCCCGAAGGATGCGTCGTGCGGCATCGTCCGCCGACAGCATGCCCGGCATCCGTATCGTGTTCTGTGTCGTCAGTGCCGTCCGCATGAAACCGGGACGAACGAGCACCACGCGAATGCCGCTCGCGCGAAGCAGGATGCGCGCGCTGTCGGCCATGGCCCGCAGAGCGGCCTTGCTCACGGAATAGCTCGCGGTGCCCGGATAGCCGCGCGCATCCAGCAGACTGCTCACCATGACGAAGGTTCCGCCGCCCTCCGCGCACATGCCGGGAAGGCAGTGCTCGAGGCAGTTCGCGATTCCCAGCAGATTGACGCGGAGCACACGCTCGAGAACGGCTGCTTCAAAGCGCTGTTTCCAGGCGCTGTCTCCGATTGCCGCACAGCAGATGACGGCGTCGGGAACGCCGTCTGTCTCGCGTATCCGTTGGAAGACGTCGCCCAACTGCGTGTTGTCGCTCACGTCGCAACAGTACGGAGCGACGGAACCTCGAGCCGTCAGCGTCTCCCGGGCCTCCGTCAGTAACGGTTCGTTGTGGTCGATCATGCTCACCGTGATGCCGGCGTCCGCACAGATCTCGGTCAGGGCTCTTCCGAGTCCCTGCGCCGCTCCGGTGACGACCACGTGCTTCCACCGCGGCATCGATTTCATTCGGCTATCTGCAGACATGCTTCCTCCGTGGGGATTGTGAGCGGTGAAACGAATCCGCGTTCGCGACACCAGGCTTCCATGAAATGCCGGATGGTTTCAATGCGGATGTTCAACGTGTTCTGCGGCGTGTTTTCGTCGAGATCGAGGAAAGAGAAATACGGCTTTCCCGCCGCACGGAAAATCTCGCGGACCAGCGAATAGGTCGGCGCGTCGTGTCCGCATTTGAAGTTTGACAGCTCCACTGCCAGGAGATTCGGATGGCGCGCGGCGTACTTCGCGGCCCACATTTTCCTTCCGCTGTTTTCGGAGAACGGATTCGGCCAGACGTCGCGTACGGCACCGGCGTCCTCTTCGCCAAACAAACGCACGAGCAGCGCGGCATCCCTCGGCAGGGTCTCCGCGGTGAACAGCGGGAATCCCATCTCCTGGAACGCTTCGAGCACGCCGTGATTCAATCCGCGGTCAGCGTGGTACGACCTTCCCAGCAGCACAACGCCCATCCGCCGCTCTCGTTCGAGCATCGACAGCGTCTCAAGTGCGCCCGCCTGCATCGCATGCATGCAGTGCTCCTGCGTGGTCCAGGCGAGTTCGGCGGCACGCCGGAAGTTCTTTCGCGAAGCTCCGAGCAGCGGTGCGAAACACGTCGCCATCGTGGAACTGAAGTTCTCCAACGTTTCCAGGGAGAGGAAGGGATGGAGAAATCGTGAACCGTGCCGGGCGAATTCGTCTATCTCGAGCGTGTACGCAGCGTTCACCACCTCGGGCAGGACGGCCGCCACGGTACAGGTCATGCTGTCGACCGCGTCCGTGATCAGACCCGGGAGACGGAGAATCGCCGGGAAGAACAACCACGAGGGCCTGTCCGAAGAGCGGACCATACGAAGCAGCGCATCGACATGGGCGAAGCAGATTTTCGCCGGGAAACACGGATCGATCGTCGCCCGGGCCGTGCCCGTGCTGCTCATCGCCCGCGTGGTCGCCGGTGAAATGAGGATGTCCTCCTCACGGATGCCCATTGCAAGGAACCAGGAAATGAACAGCGGCGCATATGCATGAAAATTCATGACGCGGGGAATGCAGATGCGCGGGCCTTCCCCTTCGCGTGCACTGTGCGCATCCATCATCCCTGCCGTACCCTTCGTTCCCGAGACCGGGAGGACCTCCCTCCCGAAAACGCTCCGCATTTGGGACGCTATCCATGAGGGAGAGAAGAAAGCTTCCTGCTGCAAGTGGGGATAGTTCGGCGCCAGCGAATCCCGTTCGCGTTCAAGTATACGGATGCGCCTCTGCTCGTTCGCATCGTCGGTGCGCCCGCGCTCGCAGCGCGCAATGATGATGGTTTCGCGGGGGGCATCCGAGGAACTGCCTTCCGCGGATCCGCTGCGAAAACGCGTATGAAGCATCGTACGGGCGCAGCGGTTGCCGCAGCCGCGGCATCGCGTATTATCGGACTGCTCGGTCTCGTATTCTATCTGCTCGAGCAATTCCGGGCCGATCCACGAAGCCGAGTTGTTCTCCTTCCGCTTACGCGCTGCAATCAATGCGCAGCCGATCGCTCCGGCCTCCGCGGGATGAGGGTGAATGCGAATATCGGGCATGCGGCCGCTTCCCTCGAACGCGGCTTCGATATACTGCACCTGTGCGCGGACCGCCGCCAGGTTGCGCTGTGTCCCTCCCTGCAGCACGAACACCTGCCCGGCGGAAGGCAGATCGTAGAGACGCGCCGAGTACACCCAGATATTCACGGGAAGCACCTGGGTGACGCCCGCCATGATCTCGGCGGGCGCATACCCTGCACGCATGAAGTTCACGATATCGGACTGGAGGAAGATCGTGCACCCGGCACTGAATTCCGGGGCGTGAGCCGCCGACAGCGCCTCGTCGGCGAAACGGTAGATGCTCGTGTCGAAGCGGTCCGCCACCGTCTGCAGGAAGTAGCCCGTGCCGGCCGAGCATTGCGTGTTGAGCCGGAAGTCAACGACATTTCCATGCTGCAGAAGCAGCACCTTGATGTCCTGCCCTCCCACGTCGCAGATGACGTCGGCGCGTGGATGGTACAGGCATGCCGATTCCTTGTGTGAAATCGTCTCGACGACGGCGATGTCGGCGCGCAGTACCGCGGCGAGAATGTCCTTGGCATAGCCGGTCGTGCCAAGAGAAACGATCTCGGGCTCGGCGCCGTCGGCGCGCACGCTTTCACAGAGGCGGCGAATCATGCGACGGGCATCGTCGATCGGATCGTGCGTGGCGAAGGCAAAGTCCTTTCGCAGCACTTCGAAATCCTCACTCAGCAGCACGGCCTTGATGGAGGTCGACCCGCAGTCGAGTCCGAGATGGACCCGCACGCGGCCGCGACCGGAGAGATCAGGCGGAATGAAATCCGGCGGTGAATATTTCCCTGTGAACGTCGTCCGCTCCTCTTCCGAATCGAATGCGATGCGCGACGGCAGTTTCGCGTTGCGATTTCCCGTCGCCAGACGCAGCCGCTCCGCGGCATCCTGCATCGCGCAAGGCGCATCATTCGTCACTGCCTGTTCGAGGATCGCGCCGATGGCGGGAAGAAAAAGCGCATGTTCGGGCACGACGACGGAAGATTCCATATCCCCCATAGGCTCGATACCTCTCGCATTCCAGAGTTCCTCCAGACGATGCCGCCAGCACTGCGCGAGACCCGGATAGAATTCATGCGGACCGCCCAGCAGCAGCGTCCTGGGAAGCGGCGTTCTGCCTCGTGAGAGCGTGGAGAGATTCTGCTGCACGATCGCTTCGAACAGCGCGCACAGCAATTCTTCCCGCGCGACGCCATTTTTCAGGAGTCCCACGATGTCCGTCTCCGCGAACACGCCGCATTTCGCTGCGATGGGATGACGGCTGCCGGGCCTGTAGCCGATGGCCGCGGCCTGGGCGGGCGTCAGATCCATGCGTGCCGTCATGCGGTCGATCATGCTGCCCGTGCCCGCGGCGCATTTCTCGTTCATCACGGGAAGCAGGGCCACCTCGCCGTTCTCGAGGGGATCGATGCTCACCATCTTCGCGTCCTCTCCGCCGAGTTCGATGATGCTGCGTGCATCCGGGTGCAGGATGCGAACCGCCCGCATGAGCGCGTTCACCTCCTGGACGTAAGGAATCCCGCTCTGTTCGGAGGCCTGCTGTGCGCCGGACCCTGTCACGGCCACCGGAACATCCGCTGGCAGCTGCAGCGCGGCGCGTACTTCCGTAAGAAGGATGAGGACGGTCTCGTGCTGACGCGCGTGGTGGCGGCGATAGCCGCTCCAGAGCAGCGTGCGCGCGGTCGTGTCGTACGCCACCAGCTTCACCGTGATGCTGCCGATATCGATTCCGAGACAAATGTCAGGATATGCCATGATGTCAACTCCTTTTCCCGGTGCCGCGCAAAGCAAACGGCAGCAATTCCGAGGCCGCCCTGCAGGCGTACACGCCGCGCACGCGAAGTCGTGAAAGTGCATTCGATCGTTCCTGCAGTCGCGCAATACGAACGTTCACTTCGCGGGAGTTCCTCCCCGTCTTCTGCAGGGCGTTGGCGTACTCGCGCAATGCGCGCTCGCGTGCGGTGCTCAGCACCATCAGCATGCGGCTTTGTGCGTTCGTGCTTCCCTCGCCGGAGGTTTCGACCGAGAGGAACAGTGTGTCGGGATGATGCGCGCGCAGGAGCGGCTGCACACCGTCGGACATGCCGCTGGGCATGCATCCGAACGGCTTGAGGGAAACGACCATGTGCACCCGCTTGATCGCGGTGTAATACAGCGTCTTCCCCACTTCCATGTGCGACTCTCCGCCCAGCAGAGCGGGATTATAGTAGTTGCGTGCGAGCGCGGCAAAGGTGAAAATGCCGGGCAGCCGGTCAGGCACGCCATTGAAGCAGAGACGGATAAGATTGTATTTCAGCCGGGCAAACATCTCCGCTGTCCTCAGCAGGAGCGCATTCCCGGCCAAACCCAATGCCTGGAAAGCAAAGCGCATGGCGGAGGCCATTCCATTGCCACGATTATGGCGGAGCTTCCGCAGCTGAAGACGCAATTTCTGATCGGCCTCGAACAGCAGGTACAGCATCCATACCGTGACCGGTTCGACAACCACCTCCGCGCCGTGCTGCTCGAGGAAGCGGTGTGCATGGAAATTTCCATCGCCGATCGTGGTCTGCGCCCAGAATTCACCGATGAGCTTCACCGCGGGACGCACACGCAAAGGATCGATGCGGACCCCTCGGAATTGTTTTCGCGCATGCAGGATCACACGCAGCAGCCGCGCATCCATCGGCCAGGTCAGCAGGCGGCCGACGACCTCCACAGGCCCCCGCAGCCATCGGGGGAGGCGCCGTTCCATCCATACGCTCAGCGGCGGACGCTCCCGGAGACATTCCTCCGCATAGGCGATCGATGCCTCCCAGGCGCTGTCGGTCGAGCCCTCGCTGCGCTCAAACGGACGCGTGCGGTTGGCGATGTCGTTGAGAATATCGCCCAGCATCAATGCGCTGAAAAGATCGGCATAGAAATGCACGTCGAACGGCAGGCCTTCCTCGCTTTCTCCCGTACGCATCGAAACTGTGTCGGAGAAGGCAAAGACGCGGAAGCCCGTGTATCCGGCATTCGCCAGAAGATTCCGGTATTCCTGCTCGTAGAGGCCGAGGCGACAGGGCCCGGCGGAGCGTGACGTGACATAGACGTAGCGCCGGCAGACCTCGCTGCGCGGCATGCCCTCGGCTTCGACGGTACGAAGATAATTGATGATGCTGCCGCCGGTGAAGTACAGCGGATTACAGAATCCGTTATTCGCATATCGCCGACCCGTCTGGTAATCCGCGAGTGTGGGCGTCGGCAGGACCTGCACCCGGAAACCGCGACTCTCGAGCAATGCTTTGAACAGGCGTTCGTGCGCCTGCGTCAGGCCTCCGAAAAGCAGCGTGACGTTCTCCCGGTCCCTGCGAAGAAACGGAGGCTGCGACGCAAGCTTAAACTGCCGGTGCGGCAGGGCATTCCCGGGCTGCACATGCGGTGTCTGCTCGCGTCCGGCGGTGCTGGAACAGCCCGCCTGCGACGCATCCGCGCCCTTGAGCACGGGGAGCGCGCGGTATCTTCCGGTCCGGGCGCTCATTGCTGCACCACGAATACCAGAAGCATGCATCCGATGGCGGCGAAGGCCGCGCCGGCCACTTTCTGAATGCGGAGGATATGCACGTCCTCCAGTCGTCGCACGTACTTCGCAACGAGCTGCATGCCGATTTGCATGTAGATCGTATTCCCAATACCAAAGCCCACGGCATACAGCACGCTGCTCATCGTATCTCCCTCAAGCACGCCCAGCGCGTGAGCCTGCGAAGCGAGAATCGCCAACGCGGCGAGAAAGGTCGGGCTGAAAATGTTCGACAGGTTCAGTCCGAGTCCGAGAAGGAAGGGGCCTCGGCGAGAGGAGCGCGAGACGCCTGTCTTCACGGTGAAACCTCCCTCGGCGTTTCTCTCAATGAACGGCGTGCGCCGGATGATGAGCCAGCTGCCGTAGCCGAGCAGCCCTGCCACGATGAGAATCTGCAGGCCAATGACCAGGACGGGGAACTCGGCCATGCTGCGCGCATGGAAATCGATCACGGCGCGTGCTCCGAATATGGCAAGCAGCGCATAGCAGATGTCCACCAGCATGGTCCCGTAGGCATACGGTACTGCGCGGCGAAAGCCCGTGGTCATCGAGAGATTGAGTCCGACGAGAACAATCCCGCCCGGGGGAAGGGCGAGAAGGAAACCAATGAATATTCCGGCAAGAAGTGACATCGCGAACCTCCGGTCTTGGTCTGCTTTTTCGCACAGCTCCCGAAGGAGGCTGCACGGTACACCTCAAACTTACCTTGAGGCGGAGCCCCGGATGTCACATCATTGTCATGGATCTGTAAAACGTCTGCCTGTGCCGCGCGAGAACCATGTCGGCCCCGGCCATTTGCACGCGGAAGGAATCCCGCCCGTAGCGCATTCGCAATATTGACTGCCATTGTGCCAGCATGTAACTTGTGAATTAAAGTTTCTCAATATTTTTCTCGCAAGGCAGGCACGGCAGATCGCCGCGGCCTGCAGAAATTCCATAAGGCAGACGTGCGGCCCCCAAAGCTGTGCACGCACCCGCACTCTGTTTTGCGACGCTATTTTCTCACCGCGTAACGGCATTATGATATACAGATCCGGCCTCCATACCGTATTGCTCCTGTGTCTCCTATCACTCCCCACTCTATCCCAGCAGAGAAAGATCGACAGCCTCCTGACCGTTCTCCCGAAGCAGAGACAGGATACCAGCCGGGCGAAAACACTCACCGCGTTGTGCAACGCGTACCGCACGCGTGATCTGGCGAAGTCGGCGGAATACGGACAACAGGCCGTCACGCTCGCACAGGGTTTGTCGTCGCAGCGGATCGTGGCACACGCGTTCATCGCGCTGGGATCGACGCAGGAAATGCAGCGGGCGAACGCCCAGGCGCGAAGCAATCTGGAATCCGGCCTGAAGTATGCCCGGGAATCGCGCGACGGCGCCGCCATCGCACAGGCCCTTCGGGAGCTGGGCGATGTCGAATACAACATGGGGCACATGAAGAACGCCACCGCATTTTTTCGACAGGCACGGGAAGCGGCGGAACGGACGGCAGACGAAGCCGGTATCGCCGCGGCAATCATCGCCGAGGGCGGGATCTATCGTGTCGAGGGGAAATTCGATCTGGCACGCGAGTCGTTCGAGCAGGCGCTGCGGATAAGTGAACGGATCGGGGATACACCCGGTGTCGCGGCCGCATTGAAGCAGTTCGGCGACATGGACAGGAGGCAGAGCCGCGACGACCAGGGGCAGGCCATGTTTGAACGGAGCCTATCGCTGTACCAGGAACTCGGGGACAAGTCCGGAATCGCGACGTGCCAGTACCTCCTCGGGTCGATCCAGCTGAGCAAGGGCGAAACCGAACGGTCACTATCGCTCTTCACCGAGAGTCTGAAGCTGTTCGAGGAACTCGGCGACAAATCCGGCCTCGCGCTGGTGCTGACCTATATCGGCCACCTCCACAACATCCAGGGTCGATTCGATCAGGCACTCGACTACTATGGTCGGGGATTGGAAATGAACGAGGAGCTCGGAAACACCACCCTCCTCATCGGATCGCTGATCAGTATCGGGAACATCCAGTTTCAGCAGAGCAGATACGAACAGGCGCTGGCATCCTTTCAGCGAAGCCTGAAGCTGTCCGATGAAATCGGTGATCGCATACTCAAGGCGTCCGCCGTGCTGCATATCGGACGCATTCACATGAGCCAGGGAAGGTTTGATCAGGCGCTTGAATACTACGAACGCGGGGTGAAGCTGTTCGAAGACCTCGGCGACGACGGCGGAGTCTCCGTCGCGCTGAATTTCATCGCTGATATCTACACCAGCCAGGGGAAGTACGACCAAGCGCTGGCATATTACCAGCGTGGGCTCGCACGCTTCGAGGCAGAAGGCGAGAAACAGCTTCTCGCGATGATCCTCAACAACATCGGCGTCATCCAGATGCGCCAGCAGCGCTACACCGATGCACTCGCGTCTTCCCGGCGCAGTCTCGCGCTGCGGGAAGAGCTCGGAGAGAAATCGGGCGTCGCGGAAACGCTGACCAATATCGCGGACATCTACCTCAAGCGGGGAAGGTATGATTCGTCGATCACGCTCGGGACCCGTGCCTACACGATCGCCAAAGACATCGGCGCCATTGCGCAACTGAAGGACGCGTCGAAGTCCCTGAGCGATGCATACGCCCTGAAGAACAATTTCGCGAAGGCCTACGAGTACCACCGCGATTACACGATCTACAAGGATTCGCTGCTCAATGAGAACAACATCCGTTCGATCAATGAGATGGCGGCGAAATACGAAACGGAAAAGCGCGAACAGAAAATCGCCCTGCTCGAAAAAGACAAGGAACTGCAGAATCTCCTTCTCGGGCGACAGCAGGAAGAACTCCTTCGCCGGCAGTTGGAGTCGCAGCGGAATCAGCAGATGCTCGCCCTTCTCGGCAAGGAAGGCAGGATTCAGGAACTGACGCTCGCAAATACCAACGTCGAACTGGAGCGCCAGCGGATAGAGAATCGACAGAAGAAAAACGAAGTTTCGCTGCTGATGAAGAACAAGCAGTTGCAGTCTTCCCAACTCGAGCGTGAAACCCTGACGCGCAACGTCTCCGTCGGTGGAGTGCTCGTGCTGCTCGTGATCACCGGCCTTCTGCTCCACCGCTACCGGTACAGGCGGCGCACGAGCGAGCAGCTGACGCGCACGCTTACGCAGCTGCAGCAGACACAGGCACAGCTGATCCATGCCGAAAAGATGGTGACGTTGGGTGAGATGACCGCCGGACTCGCACACGAAATCAAAAATCCGCTGAACTTCGTGACCAACTTCTCCGACATCTCGCACGACATGCTCGATGATCTGGAACAGGCGGAAAACGAAGACGCGCGTTCGGCGATCCTTGAGGATCTGCGGCGCAACCTGACGAAAATTGCAGAGCACGGACGCCGCGCCGACACGATCGTCCAGGGAATGATGCTGCATGCCCGGGGCGGCACTGGAGAAGTAATTCTCACCGACATCAACGCGCTGGTGGAGGAATCGGTGAACCTCGCGTATCACGGTATGCGCGCCACGCACATGTCCTTCGACGTCACCCTTGTGAAAAACTACCATCCTTCAAAGCTGGACCTGCGCGTCGTTCCGCAGGAAATCAGCCGCGTGCTGCTGAACCTGCTCAACAACGCGATGTATGCCGCGCGCGACGCCCATCCCTCCTCCCCTTCTGCTGCCGCCCTCGGCGAGGATGTCGCTTCCGGAAGCGCGGGGGAAAGCGTCGCACCCACGATCTGGATCAGCACTTCGCAGCGAGAGGGTGCGGTTGAAATCCGTGTCCGCGACAACGGCCCGGGCATTCCCACCGAGATCCAGCAGAAGGTCTTCCAGCCCTTCTTCACCACCAAGCCCTCGGGTGAGGGCATGGGCCTCGGCCTTTCGATGAGCTATGACATTATCGTCAACGGCCACGGCGGCTCACTCACCTGCAGCAGCAACGGCAGCGGCGCCGAGTTCGTGATCGCCTTGCCGGTGTAGGCAGCATCGCGGCCAGCCCCGAGTATCCCTGACGCCCGTTCCTGCCGAATCAACCCTTTCCGCGCGGTTTCCCAAACAGTCCCTTGATCTCCCATCCATCCCTGCAGATATCGTTCAATTCATCGATCAGTCGCTGCATCTCTGCACTGTTGGAGAGCATATCGATACTTTCCACTGCCGGGACAGCCTCGCCGCCGCGCTCATGCAGCTGCTCGAAAACATCCTCGACTTCATCGCACGCCAGTTGAATGCTCAGGTCAAGATTATCATGAATCTCTTCTGGCGTCAGTGAGAGTCCCATTTCCATTTCGAGCGCCAGCACCGCGCGAATCTGATGGCCGAACGTGCACAGCGTCTCGCACACCTGCCCCGCCCTGAAGCGCTGCCGGAAACGATGATAGGCAAGAATTCGCGCGTAGGTGCGCAGGGTCGTCCTGTCGCGGGTCCTGATGGTCGTAATCAGAACCTCATAGAAAAGCGAAACGTACGCCGATAGTGTCTCTTCATTCATGCTTCGGTAATCGATCAGTTCCTCGGCGAGTTGGGAAAGACGGATATCCTGGTAGATCCGTTCAACCAGCTCTTCGCGCAAGAGCAGCAGCTTGTTATAGAGAACAAGATTGGGGCGGCTCGACGGATGCAGGAATGCGGCTTCGTTCCTCTGAATCCAGACCTCGGGATGGCTTTTCATGTTTTCGATCAACAGGAGCAATCGGCGCGGAAGGTCGTATCGCGGCGTCGATTTCCAATGGAGCATCTCCTCCGTGCGCCGCGGATCGACACGAAGCACCCGATCGATGTAGCGCACCATCCAAGTGCGTTCGAACGGAGGGTGGCCCAGCAGCCTGAGGAGCCCCTCCCGCACTGCGATGCCGGGTAAGGCCAGCCAACGCGGGATGTGAAGCGGCCTCGGCGTGCGGCCCATCAGAAACTTTGTCGCCGCGGAGTACATCTCCTCATGTGACGTCGTTGTTCGGGGACTCGCGCTGTACACCCCCAATGCCGGCAGACGGGGTGTTTCGTCAATGACGCGCAGGAGGAGCGCGTTGAGATCCTTGATATGCAGATACGGGACCGCGCTTCGTCCACGTCCCCCCAGAACGCGCGCATTCCATCTGCCGGAAGACCATGTTTTCAAAAACGCATACACAGGAGGATATTCACACCAGTCGCTGTACAGGGCGGCGAAGCGCACGATCGACCGTGTGTACGAGGCGTCATGATCGCGGATCACGGCCTCGGCGTCGCGCTTGCTCCGGGCGTAGGGGAACGTCGCATCCGGCGGCGAATCCTCCGTAATGCTGCTCCCATCCGGAGGGAAGCTGCACGCAGCCAACGAACTGGCATAGATGAAATGCCGCGCTCCCAGCGCGTCCGCCAGGGCAAGAACATTTCGTGTGCCTTCGACATTCGTCCGCTCGTACTCGGGATGATCCTCATACGTGAAGTCATAGAACCCGGCCAGATGCAGCACATATTCCGCTCCTCCATTGCCCAGGATACAGCGGCTTACCTCGAGCAGCGCGTTGTGATGTCCGATATCCACCTGTGTCCACCGCAGGTTGGCGCTGCGCGGGACACCCGCCTCGAACTGCGACCGGCGTGCGATGCAGAACAAACGGAAGTGTGAGCCGGCGGCTTCCAGGAAATGGCGGCCGACGAATCCCGATGCACCCGTGACCACGATGCCAGGCAGACGCTCATCCATTGTGCATCACCTCCTCCCTGCCGATCCGTCCTGCGCGCCAGAGTACGAACAGTGCGACAGCGAACAGGCCGTCCAGGAAACCGGACGCCGCGACCATCCAGATCCACTCGACTGTGGCGGCGTAGAGGAAAAGGAAACCCGTCGCAACCGCTTTCACCACGATGATGTAGGGAAGTAGAATGACTCTCGCTGCGTCCGACGATCGCGCATATAGATATAGCAACGCCATGAGAACATGAAACAACCCACCCTGGACAGGGAAAAACGGCTCCGTCACCATGTGCCATCCCCCCCATAGCAGAAGCCAATCCGGATGCAGGATGAGCCCGATCCCCGTGCACATCGAATGCACGGAAGCGGTGAGGAGGACGAGACTGATGAAGCTCTCTGATCTGATGCGCAGAGCTGACCGAAGCATGACGGACTCT
The DNA here is from genome assembly GCA_014860565.1 of Bacteroidota bacterium. Classification (GTDB taxonomy): domain Bacteria; phylum Bacteroidota; class Ignavibacteria; order SZUA-365; family SZUA-365; genus SZUA-365. The sequence continues at coordinate 8,680 of JACZJN010000110.1, read as the reverse complement.
CCAATCTGTTGTCCGCAAAGTACACTTTTCCGATATATATGTCCAGTGTTACGGTTTTAACGTCGCTGCCTCGGGCGTCGCAGCGATCTTCGCGCCGATCCGTTCGTACCGTGAATGATGAGAGCGGGAGTGAGCCAAGGGAAAGCCCCGAGTTTCGACGATCACGTGATCCGACCGGGCGCCGAATATCCCATGGACAAGGGTGCTTTCTGTTCGCTCCCGCAGCACAGGACAAACCGGAAGCACATGACAATAAGAGTCTGCGGTTTGGCAAGATTCGTCCCCATAATGTGAATTATGTAAGCTTTTTCACGGATCTTATAAGGCTTCATGAAGCTGAGGAACTTAGATTTTTTAAGTGTGTCATCACCGGCGAATGAACGTGCCGTACGAAGTGTAAATGGCAACATTTATACACGGCCTTGTAGGCAGGATATATCATATTCTACGATAATTATTATCGCGAAATGGATCCGGTATGGAGAACTCCTTGCAGCAGAAACGAATCGCCATCTGCTTCGCCTTGTATCAAGTTGAAAATATTTTCCTTGGAAGTATTGACAGAATCGGGTTCCCGGGGACGATTTTCACCAACGCATGCGATCGGACGGACAAAGAATTGATGATAGCAAGGATGGTAAGACAACGTATTAGTCACAATAGTAATACGAAAGGAATTGAGACATGCTGATCAAGGTAAAAACACTTCAAGGGTACGCGCTGCATGGCCTCGACGGAGAGATAGGAACAGTGAAGGAGTTCTATTTCGATGACAGGTATTGGGTGATTCGCTATCTGATTGCCGACCCGGGAAGCTGGCTCACAGCAGGCAGGCGGGTGCTGATTTCCCCGTATGCGCTGGTTGCCGTAAATACGGCAGAGGAACATATCGATATCGATTTGAACAAAACGCAGATTGTGAACAGTCCATCCCTTGACCATGACAAACCCGTCTCTCGCCAATTCGAGCAGGACTACTACGGATATTATGGATGGCCGATGTATTGGAGCGGTTCATATATGTGGGGACTATATCCCGGCATCGTTCGTGACCGCAACTATTGGAAAGAAACCGCACAAAGCAAGGATGCGTGGGATCCCCATTTGCGCAGCACTCACAATGTGCGCGGCTACAACATCCAGGCTACGGATGGAGACATAGGCCACGTCGAAGATTTCATTATCGATGACGAAACATGGGCGATCCGTTATCTCATCATTGACACACGTAACTGGTGGCCGGGCAATAAAGTCCTGCTTTCACCGCGATGGATAGAACGCGTGAGTTGGGACGAGACGAAAGTCTTGGTGAATCTGTCGCGTGAGGCCATAAAACAATCCCCGGAATACACGGACCAGTCACTGATAACCCGTGATTATGAAACCACGCTGCACCGACATTATGATCGCCGGGAATATTGGTTCGATGAACCTGCTGCCGAGAAGGCTTCCTGATGATGAATGCATAGAACATTCGTCCGTATGTGCCTTCATTGCCGGGGCAGGGAGAGGACGTTTGACGCCATGATTTTGCAGCAACAAAAGTGGTGCGGCTTGGTTTCCTTCACGAACGGCACTTCATCTGCGTTCATCTGAACCGCGTCATGAAACGGAATCACAAGACAGGAGATAAAGAATGATACACAACAACACGGTGCTAAGCATCGAAGCAGTGGCCGAACTGGCATCGGTTCAGCAGCCGCCATGTCTCTCACTCTACCAACCCACACATCGGCGACACCCCGAGAATCAGCAGGACCCGATCCGGTTCCGTAACCTTATCAAGGAGCTTGGGGCATCGCTCGGTGAAAAGTATTCGGACAGCGAAGTCGGGTCTTTTCTCAAACCTTATGAGGACCTTATTCATGATCAGGCTTTCTGGGAGGTTGCGCAGGACGGGTTGGCCGTGCTGAGTGGACCCGGCCTGTTTCGTGTGTTCCGGCTTCAACGTACAGTGGCCGAATTAGCAATCGTAGGCGACAACTTTCATACAAAACCATTACGACGCCTTCTTCAATCGGTCGATCGCTATCAGGTCCTGGGATTGAGCCTCCGTACTATCCGGTTATTCGAAGGAAATCGTGACGCGCTTGACGAGATCAGTACAGCTCCTGGAGTCCCCCGGACAATCACGGCGGCTTTGGGGGATGAGCTGTCAGAGCCGCATCTGACTGTAGCCTCTTATGGCGGTGCCGGTCAGGCAAGCACGCCCATGCATCACGGCCACGGAGTAAAACAGGATGGGGTGGAAATCGACGCGGAGCGGTTTTTTCGCACTATCGATCGCGCCGTGCTCGAGCACCACTCGCGGCCTTCGAACCTGCCGTTGATCCTGGCCGCCTTGCCGGAGCATCATCATCTTTTCCGCAAGGTCAGTCACAATCCGTTCCTGTTGGCGGAGGGCCTTACCATCAATCCCGATGCAATTTCAATCGATGAGCTTCGTGAGCGCGCCTGGCAAGTCGTTGAGCCTCAGTACCAGGCGCGGCTTGCGGCACTTGCCCGTAATTTCGCAGTCTCGAAGTCCAACGGGCTCGGGAGCGACGACCTGGCGCAGGTTGCACTGGCCGCCGCGGCTGGGCGAGTTGCGACGCTTCTGATCGAATCGGACCGCCTATTCGCCGGTCGGCTTGATGGCCCCACTGGACTGATCGAACCCGAGGATTCGAACCGCACGAAAAACGATGAGCTTCTGGACGATCTTGGTGAGCTTGTTGAAAAGATGAGCGGCCGGGTCTTTGTTATTCCGGCTGGGCAGATGCCGGTGCAGACGGGCGTGGCCGCCACCTACCGATACTGAAGCAACAACAATCAGAACCGGAGAATATCATGCAAATCCAGATCAATACCGACCATAACATTGAAGGCCGCGAGGCGCTGTCTGCTCAGATCACGAGCATCGTCGAGAGCGCCCTGACCCGAATCCGCGATCACATCACCCGTGTAGAGGTGCATCTGAGCGACGATGCCAGTCACAAGAACGGCCAGGACAGCAAGCGCTGCGTCATGGAAGCGCGTCTCGCAAGGCGTCAGCCCATCGCGGTCACTCACCATGCACCTACCATGGATCAGGCGGTGGATGGCGCTTCAGCGAAGTTGACAAGATTGATCGAAAACACTGTTGGGCGATTGCGCGATCACGGAAGTCAAAGGAGTGATCCGCCTCCGTCCGGGTCGATTGACAGCTGACATCATCGAAGAGACGGGCAACCTGCATGGATCGACAGGCGGCGATGGCACTCCGTCCACCTGGAAGAAAATGTGTATTAGGCACGAATTGGAAAATTCAGACCATGAGGTGAATTCATATCATGAAACCCGATACCGGCCAACCCAAGGACCTTGAGTCCAAGCCTGAATCGAGGCCCACGCCAAAGGACGATCTGAAAACCCTCCCTATGCCGGAATTGCAGGCGAAACTGGGGACGTCGCCGGATGGCCTCAGCCAAGCAGAGGCGCAGAAACGGCTGATCCAGTACGGACCCAACGAGATCGAAGAAAAGAAAACCAATCCGTTCCTGAAATTCCTCACCTATTTTTGGGGTCCCATTCCCTGGATGATCGAAGCGGCCGTGATCCTTTCGGCGGCCGCCCGGCATTGGCCGGACTTTGGCATCATCCTCCTGCTGCTTGTTTCCAATGCCGTCGTCGGATTCTGGGAAGAGCATCAGGCGGGCAATGCCATCGCGGCACTCAAGGCCAAGCTGGCGGTCCAGGCCCGCGTGAAACGTGACGGGAAATGGACCAACCCAGCAGCGCGCGAATTGGTGCCGGGTGATGTCATTCGTTTACGCCTGGGCGACATCGTACCGGCGGATGCGCGATTGCTGGAAGGCGACCCGGTGGAAGTGGATCAGTCCGCACTGACGGGAGAGTCGCTGCCTGCCACGCGCAAATCCGGCGAGGCAGTGTTCTCGGGATCGATTATCCGTCAGGGCGAAATCGGTGCAACGGTATATGCAACGGGTGCGAACACCTATTTCGGCAAGACAGCGAAACTGGTGCAGGAGGCGCACACTGAGAGTCATTTTCAGCGCGCGGTGCTGAAAATCGGCAACTACTTAATCATCCTCGCGGTGGCACTGGTGGCGGTGATTATTGCCGTCGCGATCTTCAGAGGCGATCCGATCCTGACCACACTGCAATTTGCGCTGGTATTGACTGTGGCTGCTATTCCCGTGGCGATGCCGACGGTGTTGTCGGTGACGATGGCCGTCGGCGCACGACTGCTCGCAAAAAAAGAGGCGATCGTGAGCAAGTTGGTGGCCATTGAAGAGTTGGCGGGTGTGGATGTGCTCTGTGCCGACAAGACAGGCACCCTGACCCAGAATAAACTGACGCTGGGCGAGCCCTTCGCCGTGGATAATGTTCCGGTCGAACAAGTCATTCTCTTTGCCGCTATGGCATCGCGCGCGGAAAATAACGATACCATTGACTTGGCCGTCCTGGGCGGAGTAAAAGACAAGGATTCATTGAAGACATATGAAGTGGTGCATTTCCAGCCCTTCGACCCGGTGCACAAGCGTACCGAGGCCACAGTAAGAACGGAGGACGGAGAGACGTTCAGGGTGACGAAGGGTGCGCCACAGGTGATTTTGGCCTTGTCCGCCAATGCCGCGGAGGTGAAGCCCGTCGTGGAGAAAGCGGTCAACGAATTCGCGACGCGCGGCTTTCGATCGCTGGGTGTGGCACGGGCTGAGGGAAAAGGCCCGTGGCAGTTTGTTGGTGTGTTGCCTCTCTTCGACCCACCGAGGGAGGATGCCAAGGCCACTATCGCGACCGCGAAGGCGATGGGCGTGCAGATCAAGATGGTGACAGGCGATGCCCTGGCCATCGCAAAGGAAACCGCCAAGAAGTTGGACATGGGCACAAATATCCTCGAAGCCAGCGGCCTGGGTGACGCAAACAAACAAGAATCCCCAGAAATGGCCGAATCCATCGATACGGCCGACGGTTTCGCTCAGGTATTTCCTGAACATAAATTCCACATTGTGGATGTCCTTCAAAAACGCGGTCATATTGTCGGTATGACGGGTGACGGAGTGAATGATGCACCCGCGCTGAAAAAAGCCGACTGTGGCATAGCTGTTTCGGATGCGACGGATGCGGCTCGCGCTGCAGCAGCCATCGTTCTTTTATCCTCCGGTCTCTCGGTGATTATTGACGCGATCAAAGAGAGCCGCCGAATCTTCCAACGGATGAACAGTTATGCGATTTATCGGATAGCGGAGACGTTACGTGTGCTATTCTTCATGACGCTGGCGATTCTCGTCTTTAACTTTTATCCACTGACAGCCGTGATGATAGTGATGCTGGCATTGCTCAACGATGGCGCCATCCTGTCGATCGCCTACGACAATGTCCATCACAAAGCTCAGCCCGAGGCTTGGAACATGCGCATGGTGCTGGGGATCTCGACAGCGCTGGGGATCATAGGAGTTGTGTCCGCGTTTGGCCTGTTTTATTTGGGCGAGCGCGTATTTCACCTCGACCGCGCGCACATTCAGACGCTTATGTATTTGAAGCTTTCCGTAGCCGGACATCTGACGATCTTCCTCACGCGTACACGCGGTCCATTTTGGTCCATTCGACCGGCGCGGGTCCTGTGGATAGCGGTACTCGGCACGCAAATAATCGCGACATGGATTGCGGTTTATGGGTTGTTTATGAAACCCCTCGGCTGGGATTGGGCACTGTTCGTTTGGGGGTACGCGTTGGTATGGTTCCTCGTAAACGACCGCCTGAAACTGCTCGCGTATCGGATATTCGATCCCATCAAACCCACGACACGGTCGGATATTGCTTCTGCAGTTCCACAAACGAATGGATAAATTATTCGGTCCGAAGGGAACTTTCAGTTTCACCGTCCCGATTTTTTCAAGACTGCGGTCAGGAAGTTTGATCAGTAGGACTCGCAGTTCTCCGTCATCATCATCTTCATCATCGGGGAGACGAAGATCGACCACGAGGCACTTCTGTGCCTGCTTGATTTTCTCCAGCACGCCCCAGTGATCGTCTGTGATCTGAGGGTCATCCTTCTGAATGGAACCCTCGAATCCCGGCACCATGGTTGTTGCCGGCTTCACCGCCACCCTATACTTGTCCTGGAGTGACGACGCCAGGAGAAATAGCGAATCCTTTGGAGATTTTCAGGTCCTCTACTGAGGTTTTCTTCCCCTTCCTCCGACACGTGTCACAATCCCGCTTCTCCTCTATGGCAGGAATTTTGCATTGCATTCATCACAACCAATTCCCATCATAGGAGTATGAACACAGTGGCGATTTGATCCCTATTGCGGCCACGGTAAACAAACAGCTAAAACGGAGTACCGCCGATGAAAACCAAGATCTCCCTCCTCATTCTTCTTCTCCTTTCTCCCCTCACGGGAGCAGCACTCCATTCGCAGCCGCTGCTGCAGCGACTCTCGGCCGAACATGGTCCTTTCTGGTCCGAGGCATTCGGAACGGATGACTGGCGCACGAGCGACATCGGCTTCGTCGTCGTCAAGCATACGGGCATGCTGTATGTCGTGCGGCAGGATGCGCGGCATGACACCATTGCCCGATTCCCCGTCTGCGCGATGGACACATCGCCCGGATTCAAGGAACGCCAGGGAGACGGACGCACCCCCGACGGCATCTACCGCATTCCCCTGCTTAATCCCGGCAGCAGCTACCACCTGTCGATGAAGATGAATTACCCCAACGCGGTGGACGATGCGCGGCATGCCCGGCATACGCGCCTCGCCGGCGGCAGCTGGCCGCAGGGCGGCGACATCTTCATCCACGGCAAATGCGCCTCGATCGGCTGCATCGCGATGACCGACGACGGCATCGAGAAGCTCTACGTGCTCGTCGCTTCCCTGCCCGCGAGCAGGCGACAGATTCCCGTGCTCGTGCTTCCCTATGACAACGAATCGCATTACGAGCAGATGTACGTCCATGCGGACCGGCAGTACCGGGCGGACGGCGACCCGTACTGGCTGCTGCTGCGCGATCACATCGACAACATGCGCGCGGTGTGGCGCTTCTACCGGGACACGGGACGCATCCCCGACGCCGTCCCGATGACCGACGGACTCTACGCCATTCCGGCGAACGGCAAATAACCCGACGATCACGGAGGAGCATACGCTCCGGTGGCGATTTGATCCCTATTGCGGCCACCATTTCTCGAACAGCTAAAAAGGAGTCTCTCATGCATTCCCACTTTCCCCTTCCCGAGAATCCGGCCGACGCGCTTTTCAACGGCATCTCCTTCTGCCGGATCGGCGCCTATCCCGCCGCGCAGATGAACCTCGAACACTGCCTCGTGCAGGAGCCGGACAACATCCGGGCGCGGTACTACCTCGGCGTGACGCAGTTCCGACTCGGCCAATACGGCGCAGCCGTCCGCACACTCAATTTCCTCGCGCGCATGGAGGACGTGGAGGCGCGCCTCGCCGCGCAGATGCTGCGGCAGACCTACGCTCTCGCCGAGGGCAATCCGATGTTCGACGTGCAGATGCTCCACGAAGACGTCATACAGGCGATCTGCGACGATCCCGAACCGTCGGTGCTCGAACCGGAATTCTTCGCCCGCATCGTCTGGCAGCAGCCCGGACGGCTGTGCACGTTTCCCAACACCACCTTCGAGCTCTCGATCGTGCTCGGCCCGAATCATCACTGGCTGTGCACCGTTCCGCCGTCCCAGAGCCTGCTGATGCGGAAAAGCCCCCTCCCCTCCATTCCGTCCTGGTCCTGCTCCGCGAAGGTATTCGATCGCGTCGGCGCGGCCATGCTGTTTTTCCAGCGTGCGCTCTACGACGGCAGGGAGGCGATGGCGCGCTTCTTCACGCCGCAGATCTGCCAGACCTCCTTCCCGAAGATGCACGAGGAGATCCTTCTCCGCCGGATCTTTCCCGAGCCCTTCGAGATGCCTCTCGGCCTCTTTGGAGGACTGTTCCCCATCCGGAAGGGGCAAATGCGGCGGATGATCATACGAACCCCGTCGGAATTCCTGGGCGAAGAAGCGGATTGAGGCGTGTCCTCCCGGGCGCATAAAAAACGGGCGCAGGACCCTTCCGTCCTGCGCCTTGGGTGTTCCGTTCATCCGACCGGAACTATCAGGCTGTCTGCGGGCGGAACGAAAATCCCGCGACACAGAACCAGCCGCCGTTTTCATGACGCATGAATAATCGTCCCCGGCCGTGGCCGACTCCCCGGCTCTTGCGTGCGGCACACGGGACACAAAGGTCTGCGTGTATCCCGCTGTTGATCAGACGACTGTGGACCATGTACAGCTGTGTCGCAAGTTCGCGGCCGCAGAGATCGCAGAACATCGGGACCTCATCATGGAATGACAGGGTCCGATAGCCGCGCTCCAGGTTGCGCGCGTTCAGCAGGCGCCAGTCGATTTCACTCCACCCCTCGTGCCAGGATGTTGCGGGTGTGACAGGATTCATCAATTCTCCCGCTCACTTGCGCTTCTTCTTTTTCTCCTTGCCGTCGACGACATCAATCGATCTGCGCATGTACGCGACCTGTTCGTTCATCATCGCGTAGGCGTGTCGAACTCCCGAACCGGTCGCATCGAAGGAGGCGCTGGAGGCCGCGGGAATGCTCATTTTGCTGGCCACGGAAATCGCGTCCTGGTTCGCACCCAGGTAGACAAATTCCCAGCCGTGCTCCTGCTGCATCT
>JACZJN010000109.1 GCA_014860565.1 Bacteroidota bacterium | reverse complement strand
GAATATTCTTTTATACGTGTTCCACGAAGCACCCGACTGGCCGACGGAGCTGCGCGAACGGCACCGGCTGTTTACCGACATCCTCCGTCTCGCGAGGCGACTGGGGATCGAATTCGCCTTCCCCACGCAGACGCTGCACATCGCAAGCACACCCGATTCCGCGAGCGGCGCGAACGTCATGCCGGCAAAAGACCGGGGCGGACGCGAGGCGACACTGGCCGACGGAGCGGGACTCGGCGAAGCCGCGATCTTCGGCCGGCAGGAGGCCGAAGCGCTGATCCGCGAACTCTGGGGCAGCGGCACACAACAACCCGTTTCCTTCAATGATCCGGCAAGCATGGGACCGGCACGTGAGAATCCCGGCGAATACGACAGTCCACAACAGTGATCCGCAGGTGCGGAAAGGCAGGTCAACATGAGATATTCCAGCGCCATCATGCAGATGAAATCGGACCCGCGCTACGAAACCGCGTCGCATATGCTCGAACAGATCGTACGCGGGGATATACCCGACTACCCGCTGCTCACCGGCCTCTACGGTGTGCAGCAGGCCCGGAGCCTGCATTCGGTCATCGGCCGCTTCCTCGAGGAGCATGCAACCGAATTCGGAACGCCGCGCCACAATCAACATAACGCCTCGACAGAAATCTCGGACGCGCGCAGCAAGGTTGAAGAAACCGCGGATTTTCAGACGCTGCAGGAGCGTCTGCTGTTCGGGGAACTCCCTGATCTGCATGAACTCCAGCCGTTCTATGGAGCGTATGCAGACGAAGTACGCGAAATCTTCCATCTCTTTATCGTGCACAAGCTGAGGCGGAAATGCGGCATCACCTCCGCGGCGCATCTGAATCGCGTCGGCGTCGTGGTGGGTAAAATGGGACTCGATAAACCGGGTGAGCATTTCTACAGTACAGTGGGTGTCATGCATGATGCACTTGAGGATCTGCTCGACGTCGCCCGCGACGAGCTGGGACAGGTCTACGGCACACCCAACTATCAGCTCTTCCTCAACCGCTACGTCTCCCCTGAACTGCACGGCCATGTCCGCCGCATCACCAACTTCTACGACCTGCTGCTCGCCGAGGTACTCGAACGTCTCAAGAGCGAAGGACTGTACATGAACCGGGAGAACCTGCTCCGCCATCTCGAGGACCTGTACATGCACGAGCCGGTGGAAATCCATCCATACCTGGAGAAAATGCATTATGTACTGGAGGATGCGGTACTGGAAGGTGACGTGTACGGTCAGGCAAAATGGAAATGCTACAGCGAATTGTACATCAGTGAAATGGCAGTCTATACCCATTCCCGTGGCGATTATCGCCCCTTCGAGATCAAAGCCATCGATCTGTCCGACAACGGTCACGGACGCGATGCGCTCGCAATGTCATCGCGCGTCAAAAACCTGATCAAACACCAGATCTATGCCAACTACGGGATGCGTCTGAATTCAACCTGGCACGGACTCAACAATCGTGTCGCTGAGTTGCAGGAAGATGCGCTGGTACACGCGCAGCATTCCATCATCAGCGATCTTCTCCAGCAGCAATCCTACATGGATTTTGCCGTATCCACCATGCTGAAGCTCCTCTCACTCAAATCCATCTTCTTTACCGACAGATAACGAAATGGCCCGTGATGCGGGCCATTCCTTCATGCCTCAGCGTTTGACGAATCTTCGCACAAGTATTCGTGTCCCTGTATCCACCCGCAGGATATACATGCCCGCGAGAACGTGGCGCAGGTCGAAGATGTGGCGTGCCGTCGTCCCACCGCGCGTTTGGTATAGAGCAACAGACTGCCCCAGCATGTTCATAACATCCATGCGCAACTCCCCTGCGTCGGGCGTCTCGATACGCACGTTTACCATGCCGTCGGTGGGATCCGGATATATCTCGAGCGCAAAGCCAGCTGGGAGTTTTTCGACGGCAGTGACGTTGACCTGCTGTTCGTCGGACAGCGTGCCGCATCCATACTCGTTGAAAACTTCGACGGAATACCAGCCATTGCTCAATACGGTATAGCTGCGGCTGGTGGCGTTCTGTATGGAAAGTCCGTTGCGATACCATTGATAGGCAGTGGCCAGCGGTGCGACCAGCATCGCATCCTGTCTCGTGAACGTCGGTTTGGCCGGCCGCGCATGGAGTTCGACAGGAATGTCGCCCGAAGTGCCGCTGCAGTTTTCATTGTCATAGACCGTCACATGATAGTCGCCTCTGTCGCGCACGACGATGCGGCTGCTCGTCTCACCGGTATTCCAGTAGTACGAAACGTAACCGATGGGTGCCGACAGCACAACGCTGTCGCCTTCACAGAGATTCTGCGATCCGTCTATCGTGATCACGGGCTCGATGCGCGGACGGATTTGAACGACGACCGTATCGGAACGCATAATGCAGCCCCCGGGTTCGGTGGCGTCTACCCAGTAATCGCCGGTGAGACGAATATCCGCAAACCGCGTCGTGTCGCCGGTGTTCCACCGGTATGCGATGAAACCACTTCCTGCGTCCACCCGTACGACCTCGCCGTAGCAGGCGACCTGTGCGCCGCCGGGCTGCAGCACAGGCCGGACCGGAGTCCCGATCTGCACGGTGGCGGGCGCTGAATAACATCCGTTGGGGCCCGCGACCTTAACCCAGTATGTTCCAGGCCTGCGAACACTGATACGCCGGGACGTCGAACCGGTCGACCATAGGTAGGCATCATGCCCTGCCTGGGCGTCGAGTGTGAGGGAATCGTCGGGACAGAGCGTAAAGGATTTGTCAGATGTGATTATCGCAACGGGACGCGGCAAGACGACCACATCGAGAGTATCGGATTGAGCGATGCATCCTGCGGCATTGACCGCGCGCACGGTCAAGCGGTCGGAATGCGTAACGGCAAGTTCCTGGGTGGCGCCTCCATTGCTCCAGCGCCAGGAGGTGAATCCGTCGCTTGCTCGCAGGCGCAGTGTGTCGCCTTCGCAGAACGTGAGCGGTCCATCCGCATCGATCGTGACAACAGGGTCGTCGAGGATAACCATCACCGTGTCGGAACGTCCGTGGCAGCCGTTGGTATCGATCACCTCAACGAAATACAGCCCGGCGGTATCCACGTTCAGCGTCGGGAGAGTTCCTCCGTTCGACCACTGGTACGCGGTGAAATTCCCCGACACCGTGAGCGGAAGCGTACTACCGGCGCAGAGGGACACCATCCCGCTCGTCGATAATTTTGGAGACGGTGCATCGAACACGGTCACAGGGAACGGCGGCGATTGCCCGGTCCGTCCCGCGTGGTCGGTCACCGCGACGGCAACGTTGCCGCCTGCGCGCACAACAATCGTTCGCGTCGAGTCGCCCGTGGTCCACTCGTAGCGATCGTACGCATTGGTCAGCCGCAGTACGACGGAGTCCCCGGGGCAAACCCCCGTCGGTCCGATCGCCTCGATCACCGGGCGGGGCGGAATCGCGACGTTCACCTGTCCGCTGAACAGCGCGGGATAGAGGCAGCCGCTCGATACCCAGGCTCCGGTCTGCGTGATCTGGCAGGAGACGGAATCCGGCCGATCGAGGACGAAGAATTTCAATGCGAGTATTACACCCGGACCGTTGATCGGCACGGCGTCGTGGGTGCGGACGACATAGTCATTCCCTACGGGGATCACGGAGATAGTGGTATTGAGCAACGGCGAACTGCCGGTAATCTCCACATCCTGCAGCTGCAGAACGGATTTGGGAAAGGTGAAGCCGATTGCCATCGGGTGCAGCACTCCTTGAGGAGCGTTGAGAATGGTTATCGGCACATTGATGAACGTACCCGCCATCGCCTCCGCGTTCGTAATCTGAAGATCGATCACGCCCCGATCCGACGGATCAAAGGGTTTAATAAAGGCGTATGTTTTTCGGTCTGTTCCAGAGCAGAGGTTCGGTATTTCGATCGCGACTTGATGCGCACCGCCATCCCGACAGCTCGTCGTGTATGTAAGGCGGCTTTCACGCCCTTCGTCGCTGATATGTTCGAAGATTTCACTGTATGTGTATTTCAGCTGTGCGGTGTCCGGCACGTTGTAGAAAGCGCCCCCGGTACTGTCGGCCAGCATTTTCATCGCGTTGATGTCGTACGATGCGCCGAGGCCCACCGTATAGATACGCACGGAATACGTGCGGGCGAGGTCGATCACATCCTGGGTGGTATAACTGCTTGCATTGTCAAACCCATCGGAGATGAGCACGACCGCCTTGTTGCCGTGCTGTCCGATGCTCGCGGTATGGATGATCCCGGCGTGCGTTCCGTCTATCATCGCGCGATTCCCGACGAAACCGAGGGTGCTGAGTTGATTGAGCAGTGTCGATTTCGAGGTTGTCATCGACTGCTGCAGAATGACAAGTGAATTGTAAAACACCAGCGCCGCCTCGTCGGTCGTCCCGTTCATTTTATTGATGAAGTTGGAGCCGGCAAGTTTCATCGAGGGATTATTGCCGCCCCCGGTGCCGCCGCTCGCATCGAAGACCATCGCAACGGACATGGGACTGTGCTGGGTGGTATCGGGCGAATACACGGAGAAGGACGAGACAGGCAGGCCATCCTCAGCCACCGTGAGATCAGCCGCGGTATGGGTGATGTTCATTTGCCCGATGCATTTGATCTGGTAGAACACTTCAACGGTGGGCCAATTGACGACCCGCGCGCGCTTGATTGTGAGCGACGGCTGGGCCGCGGCCACGCTAGCGAGCAGACAAAACAGGATGTATGTTCGTATAACGGCTTTCATTTTCATTACCTCGGACCTGTCCACAAAAAAGAGACACGCACCGGAATATCATACGGGGAGCGTTGCCGCTGTGACCCCGTGCTGCATTCATGGTGATGCAATAATGTACGTTTTTTGATGGGCATTTCCTTCCGCATCGACTTCGACGAGGATCGAGGCTCCGGGTGGAAAATCCAGCACGAGCGGAATACTCTTCCCCTGCCAGTGTATCGTCAGTTCTCGACGCTCCGCCCTGGCATCTGCCGCCTGTCCGTAGGCGAGCGGATAGCGCAGTCCCTGACTGGCCGGGTGCGCGAAAAACAGCCAGGCGGTCTCCCCCTCGCTGCGGCACCAGAAATCCGGGATATTCCTGCCCTCGACCAGCGGCGGGACTTCCAGTATCGCGGAAGCGTCCGTGCGTACCGTCGGCAGCGCGAGCAATGCGTCGACATCCAGTTCGTATTCCAGCATGGAAAGTCGCCCCGTCTGAAATCCCGGCTCGGAAGGACGCTGAAGCAGGCAGACGTTGAGCCCCTCCGATGCGCGGTCGAAAATCGCCCATACGGTACGGCGATCCAGGTAGCGGGCATCCACATACAGCGTCCGGATCGCGGCGTCGCCCGTGCGCATTCGGCCGTCATGCATGATGCCTTTCTCGATGGCCTCGGCGTTTATCCATAGCGGCTGATACCCCTTGATTTCCTCGGGTGTCCGCTGATAACGCATTTCATATTCGCCCCAGGCCCAGGGCATCTTCAGCGAATCGGGCAGTTCGCCGTCCATCCACGCATCCTCCAGCGGAAGATACACCGCGACATCGCTGTAGCTGTGTCCCTTGCGCATGAAGCTTGATACTTCCGTGAGATAGGAATTGAATGCCGGGAGTGCAGCGGCGAACGACGCATCGGGACCGACATGCACCGATGCGTAGAATTTCTCATGCCGGTCGGGCGGATTGAAGGGCATGCCGTGCCAGACGATCCAGTTCACTCCGTGGGCGAACATTGCGTCGGCCAGCAGCTTCATGTCGTCGACGCGTTCCTCGCCCTGATGCGGACCGGGACCCGGCCAACCTTTCCAGCCATAGAGGCAGGTGAAGGTCTCCGCCGAAACCAGATGCCTGCGCGAGAGCACCGCCGCGGATGCGGGAATACGCGAGAATGCCGGTTCGTAGAGAATCGCCTCGCCCTCCGGGATGTCGATTCGTCCATATGCCGCGAGAAGATCCGTCGGCGCGCCGCAGCACTGTACCCGGGTGAGAGCGCCGTGTTCATGGGCGGCTTTCACGAAGGGGGTATAAAATTCATCAAGCACCAGCCGGGAAATCAGTTTCATGTAGTCATAGCGCACCGGTGCGAACGCGGGAACGTACAGGCTGTCGATCATCGGCAGGATATCGTAACCGTACGTCGTGCGAAATTCATCCTCGAATCCCTTTCTCCACAGTTTTCTCGTCTCCACCTCCCACGAGTCGCAGAACAGATGACGCTGCTTCCCCTGCAATGCCGGTTCGAGGGCTGCGAACATGCGGTCGGCATAGCGCCGCAGCGCCTCGTGGTCGAGGTGATTGAGCACGCGCCCGCGCACGGGATGCTCCCACGTCAGGCGCATCCGCGTCGGCGCGATACTGTCGGTGTACACGAGTGCGCCGTCCTCGGGCGGAACCATGCTGTCGCCGAACGGCCAGAGCGTTCCGAAGGTGATGTCGCAGCCAAGTCCGATCGTGTCGCAGTACCGTGCCGCATCCGCCACCGCCTGCGACCATCCCTGCGAAAGCCAGGGCAGACGTGCCGCGGCGGAGTCGCCATGCAGTGGATAGACGAACGCCATTTCCACGCCCCCGAAGCCGTTCGCCTTCAGCCAATCGAGTTGCGAACGCACATCTTCCGGACGGATGACATCCGCGAACCACCACCAGCGGATGTAGGGACTGGCCGACGGGACATCCTGCATCTCGTCACCCCCGTGCCGCCAGCTTCCCTGCAAGGGATATTCCCCAGCCTGGTGCCCGTCAACCGTCCGTCCTTTCTCTCCCGCCTCGCCGCCCGCACACAGCCGATGCTGTTCACCAGCGGCGCGTCCGGCCGCTTCATTCCCGGTACAGCGCAGTGGCGGCGTCATCGCCACGGCCAGCAAACCCGCCGCCGCGCACAGCAGCAGGACAACGCCTTTCCTCATCGTATGCCTCTTTGTGAATTCCATGCCGAACAACATGCGGTTTTTTAGGAAAAAACGGAAAAAACGGCGGATTCCATTTTCCTCCGCCGGTGCCGCACATTTCTCTTGACAATGAAAATGCCGCATTGTAGATTGAGTTAGACATTTGACTAAGTACGGCCCGGACATGTACCAGGAAAGCCTTTTCACGGAAAAAGAAACGCGCATCATCCCGCCGCGGAGCATCTGGAAGCTGCGGCAAAAGGGCGTGTATCTCGGCACCAGCGGCTATTCCTACGACGATTGGGTCGGACCGTTTTACCGACCCGGGACGCGAAAGCCGCAGATGCTGGAATACTACCAGCATTTCTTCCCTGCGACGGAGCTGAATTACACATACTACACCATGCCGCGGGCCAGCACGTTGTTCCAGATCCGCAACAAGGCGCCGCATATGCAGTTCAGCGTGAAGGCCCATCAGAGCATCACGCACGAGCGCCGGGCGGTGCAGCAGACCTGGCAGGATTTCGCAGACGCCATGATGGTGCTCTCCGATACCGATCAGTTGGCCTGCCTGCTCTTCCAGTTTCCCTACAGCTTCAAATGCACCGGCGACAATTTCGGCTACCTCGACGAGCTGATCGAGTACTTCAATTCATTTAAGATAGTACTTGAATTAAGGCACATTAGCTGGCACAATGAAACGACTTACGCCTATTGCAACAAGCGGAGAACGACATTGTGCTCCGTCGACGCTCCCCGTCTTCCGGGACTGACCAGCAGCGTGATTTATCCCGGGACGGAGCTGGCCTACTACCGTCTTCACGGCCGGAACGCCCAGAACTGGTTCGACGGCGACAACGTCACGCGGTACGATTACCGCTACAGCGACCAGGAATTGAAAGAAATCATCAATAATATCATCGCCCTCGTGGAGGCATCGCAGCATGTTTTACTCTTTGCAAATAATCATCCCCGCGCTCAGGCAGTGGAAACCGTCTGTAAAATCGCCGAAGCTCTGGATGCAAGTCCTGCGCTGGCGGCACTTTAACCGCCGCCGCATCTGCCGCATGGCCTGATGCGTGCCGTATGGATATTTCGTTCCGTCCATCCGTGGCCGATTTCGTTCCGTCCATTCCGTCCATTCATGGCCGAGCCGTTGGCTCGGATGCCGATTCGCTCCTCCCGTTCCTCCCGCTCCTCCCCGATATCCCGAGCTTCATCCGGGAGACTCTTTCCCGTTATATTTCAACCCATTAGACCCGATTTTCTCATATGATCTGAACGCCGTTCTCATTTTATTCACAAAAATCGTATTGGAGGTCTTGACAAAGACAATTGGGATGCGTTAATTTGGAAACGCTTCCACCCTTATATGAAAGCACTGCTATCCTGTACGGAGGATCTATTGGGCGTTACTATCTACGATATCGCAAAGGAAGCCAAGGTCGGGGTTGGAACCGTTTCCAGAGTGCTGAACAACCATCCCTCCGTTTCCACGGAAACACGGGATCATGTGTTGGCAGTCGCTCAGCGCATGGACTACCGGCCCAACGCTTCCGCGCAGCGCCTCGCCCGCAGAAAAAGCCGCACGATCACCGCCATTATGCCCTATATCACGAATTATTTTTTCGTGGAGCTGCTGGGCGGCATTCAGGATTTTCTCTTCGAGCGCGATTACGACCTTCTGCTCTACGGTGTCAATCACCCCAAGCAGATTGAGGCCTATCTGCAGCGCTCCCTTCGCGCAGGGCATTCCGACGGAATGCTGATTGCCTCGATCGACCTGCCCCCCGATTACACGCAGAAATACCTGCAGAATAATTTCCCCATCATTCTTGTTGATCGATTTAACGAACATTTTGATTCGTTCTTCGTGCAGAACGTCGAGGGCGCTCATGCGGCCACGCGTTACCTGATTTCACTCGGACATACGCGCATCGCCATGATCACCGGCAATCAGGAAACCTCCCCGACGCATGAACGATCGGAAGGCTACCTGTCCGCGATTGGTGAAATCGACAACGTGAGCAACGCAGGCATCTTCTATCCCGAGGTCGAATCCAAGAACGACGGATTCAGCAAGGATGCCGGATATGAGATCATGAAAAGCATTATCGCACTTCCCGACGAGAAACGGCCAACCGCGGTATTCGTGGCAAGCGACATCCAGGCCTTCGGTGCGATGCATGCGCTCAAGGAAGCCGGGCTTCGCTGCCCGGACGATATTTCCATCGTCAGCTTCGACGATATCGAACTCGCGCATTATTACGGACTCTCCACCATGCGTCAGCCGATACGGAAGCTGGGCGTGCTCGCCACCGAACGGCTGTTTGCACGCATGGATCATCCGACGCTGGAACCATTACACCGGCGCTTTACGCCGGAACTCGTGATACGGCAAACCACCGGCGCGCCTCCGTCCCGGTACCGCAACGTCTAAACTATATCGCAACCATTGCGCACACCGCTATGAAACGTTGTTTCTTCCTTCTCCTTTTCGCCCTCCTCTCCACTGCCGTCCTGCATGCCGGTACATCCGGCAAGATTGCGGGTAAGGTCATCGATACGGAATCCGGAGAGGGCATCCCCGGCGTGAATATCATTCTCGTCGGCACAACCATGGGCGCCGCCACCAACCTCGATGGTGAATACACCATCCTGAACGTCCCGCCGGGCACCTACGAACTCAAGGCGTCCGCGATCGGCTATTCCCCGGTTACGGTGAAGGATGTGCGTGTCAACATCGATCTGACAACGCGCATCAATGTCAACCTGGGAGAAACGGTGATGCAGTTGAACGAGGAGGTGGTGATCACCGCGACGCGGCCCCTCGTTCGCAAGGACCTGACCGCCTCCACTTCCGTGGTGAGCAGCGATGAGATATCCGCCCTGCCCGTGACCGAGGTCAGCGAGGTATTGAACCTGCAGGCCGGCTATATCGACGGACACGTGCGTGGCGGACGACAGGGCGAGGTCGCGTACTGGATCGACGGCGTTCCCGTGACAGATGTGTACGACGGCGGCACGGTCGTGGAGGTCAATAAAAACCAGGTACAGGAATTGCAGCTGGTCAGCGGCGCATTCAATGCCGAGTACGGACAGGCGCTTTCCGGCATCGTCAACATCGCCACGAAAGAGGGCAAGAACAGCTACAGCGGAAGCATCGGCACCTACATTGGTGATTACGTCTCGTCGAACACCGATATCTTTCGCGATATCGACAAGGTGGATCCGCTGGCCATCAGCAATCTCGATCTCTCGCTGAGCGGACCGGTCATCCCCGACGCGCTCTTCTTTTCCGTCAACGGCCGCTACAATAAATTCGGAGGCTGGCTCAACGGCGTACGCCGGTACAATCCAGGGAACGTCGCCTATATCGACAGCGCGGGCAACTATATTGACAGCCGCGATCCTGCCACGGGCCTCGGCGACGGAAAAGTCGTAAGCATGAACAGCAGCGAGAAGTTCTACGGCCAGGCGAAGCTGAATCTCCACATCACCAACGATGTGAAACTGTGGTATCAGTACATCTATGACGATGTGACCTATCAGGACTACAACCAGTTCTTCGTCTTCAACCCCGATGGAAATCCGACCAACTACCGCGTGGGACAGACGCATCTCGCGCAACTGACGCACCTGCTCTCCCCCAGCACATTCTATACCGTCGGCTTTTCGATGTTCGGGAAGAATTTCCAGCGCTACGTGTACGAGGATATCAATGATCCGAACTACGTGCATCCGAATGTACTGACGCAGATCACATCCTACAGTTTCGCGACCGGCGGAACCGACCTCTCCTATTTCGAGAGAAACACGACCACGATGGTCGGGAAATTCGACATCACCAGCCAGGTCAACCAGCAGCATCTGATCAAGGCCGGACTGCAGATGAGCATGCACGAACTGTTCTTCAACAATATCACCCTGCGTCCCGCCGAACAGCAGACCGAATTCGATCCCGCCACGGGGAATCCATTCATCAATCCCCGTGTGCTCGACGTCAGCAGCATCTATCACGATGAATACACCCGCAAACCGAACGAATACGCGGTGTATCTGCAGGACAAGATGGAGTTCGACGACCTGATCATCAATCTCGGCGTGCGCTTCGACGTTTTCGATCCGGCGGGACAGATTCTCAACGATCCCACGGATCCGAATATCTTCAATCCCATCCGTCCGGAAAATCGATTCCACGATTTGAACGGCAACGGCCTGCAGGACGTAGGGGAGCCGGACGTCACGCTCGCCGAGCGTGAATCCTATTGGTACAGCGACGCGAAGGTCAAGTACCAGATCAGCCCGCGTTTCGGCGCGGCCTTTCCCGTGACGGATCGCGGCGTGCTGCATTTCTCGTACGGGCATTTCTTCCAGGTGCCGCGTTTCGAACTGCTGTATACGAATCCTTTCTTCAAACTGGGATCCGGGACAGGAAACCAGGGCACCGTCGGGAACGCGGATCTCGAGCCGGAACAGACGATAAACGCAGAGATAGGACTGCAGCAGCAGCTGACCGACGATATCTCCCTCGATGTGACTGCATACATTCGCGACACGCGCAACCTTGCCGGCACGCGCGCCGAACAGATCATCATATTCGGCGGTTCGGCCACCTATTCGAAAGTCGTCAACAGCGATTTTGCCTACACCCGCGGCATCGTGCTGTCGTTCAACAAACGCTTTGCCGGCGGACTCGCCGCGTCTCTCGACTACACCTTCCAGATCGCGCGCGGAACGGCATCCGATCCTTACGCGGCGCAACAGGCCGCGAGCCGCGGCGACCTGCCCGAAGTGCAGCTCACAGCGCTCAGCTGGGATCAGCGCCATACCATCAATGCATCGGTGTCGTACGCGGGACCGTCGTACGGAGGCAGTCTCATCATGCAGTACGGCAGCGGCATGCCGTACACACCGCGGCGCAGCGATGACATCACGTCACTGATCACCAACAGCCAGATCAAGCCGACGACCTTCAACGCTGATCTCCGCCTGTACAAGTCGCTTTCGCTCGGGTGGACCGACCTCGTGGTCTTCCTCCGCGTCTTCAATGTCTTCGACGTCCTCAACGAGTACGGGGTGTTTGACGATACGGGCCGCGCGGGCTACACGACCGATCTTGCGCGCATCAAGGCGCAGAACACCCCGGAATACGTGAATACGATCGAGGCGTGGTTCAACAATCCCACATTCTATTCCGAGCCGCGGCGCATCGAGCTGGGGCTGAACCTGGAATTCTAGGCGAGGCTGCGATGGCACACGAAAGAAATGAACTTCAATATCCTGGCAATCATCGAGCTTATATGAAACGACAACGGTACATCTTCGCATGCATGTTGCTGCTGCTCGGCGCACAGGCGTTCGCGCAAAGCGGGCGCGAATACCGGCGATCCAACGTGGTGGCGGGAAACCGCGTGAAAACCGTCTTCGGGAACTGGGGAGTGATCGGACAACCGGCAACCGGCGGTCCGCGCGGCTCCTGGATCTACGACAACAACGGGTATCTCGGCGACGTGAGTCCCTTCGTGGGCGCGGAGGTTCAGTTCGACGGAAAGACCTTCCACAGCGTCGTCAGCGTGCCGGTGGACCGGCCGACAAAACGTCGCGACGAATCTCCGGCAGGCATTCCGTGGACGTGGGAACCCGTGGCGGGATACTTCAACACGAGCCAATCCGGAGTCGCGTTGTACACCGACGACAAAACCTGGCCGTCGTTCTGGCCCGACAAGCTCAACGACGCTTCCGATCCCGGGTGGCGCGGATCGTGGAACGGCTTCTTCGGCAAGACCTCCAGCAGCGACGAGGAAACGTTTTTCGTCATGGACGACAACAACGACGAGCGGTACAACTTCGCCTCCAACAATACCATCGGCGTTTCATTCAAGCCCGACTCCCGCAACCTGGCGCGCAACGGACTCGGCCTTGAGATGCGTGTGCGTGCGCTGCAGTGGGCTCAGTTTCTCGCACAGGATAATATTTTCTGGCTGTACGAAATCAAGAACAACGGCACGACAAATTACAATCGGGCTGTCTTCGGCATGCTGGTCGGTACCTATATCGGGGTGACGGGCAATGATGGGACCCCGCAGGAATACGACGACGACTTTTCCTTTTTCGAGGTCAGCCTCGACCTTACCTACACCGGCGACTATCCCGACAACAACAGCCGAAATCCAAGCTGGGTCGGTCCGGTGGGAGTGGTCGGCTACGCGTTCCTCGAGAGTCCCGGCAATCCGTTTGACGGCATCGACAACGACAACGACGTCGGCTTCGGCGCTTCGGCTCCCCTTTTCACGCCCGAAAGCTTCGACTCCACGCGCATCAACACCGGCATGACGGTGGTAGTGATCGATGACAATTATGTCCGCAGCACTATGCAGATCGGCACCAGCACGACCACGATCTCCACGCGCGGCCTCGATGTCCTTATCGAACCGGGCGTCACACGTCTTGCCGAAGGCAACATCATTACTGATGCACAGGGGAACAGCATCGTCAACCCGAATGCGTATGACGGGATCGACAACGATCTCGACGGCGTGATCGATGAGAATTATTTCCTCCATTTCCGCCAGGTCAAGCGCGACACGCAGGGCAATGTCCTTATCGACCTGCTGCGCCCGGTGCGATATGCGAATTACGTTACGGGAAGCGGAAATACCGATGCAATGCTCGATGAAAAACGCAACGACCTCATCGACAACGATGGCGACTGGAACGTGGATTTCGACGACATGGGCCGCGACGGTGTGGCGGGGACCAATGACTACGGTGAAGGTGACGGTACCCCAACCTCCGGCTACGAATTCGGCGGTTTTGACACCGGCCTCCCGGGCGAGCCCAATATCGATAAAACCGACGTGGATGAAAGCGATCAGATCGGACTGACGTCCTTCCAATATTTTACTCCCGCCAGCGATATCACCCTCGCCGATGACGAAGAGCTCTGGAAGCGCATGGCTCCCGGTTTCTTCGATGTACCGAAATCCATCATCAACAACCGTCCCCAGCGCGGCGAAGACGGCGACTTCATCTACGGATCGGGGCACTTCCCGCTTCTCGCCGGCAATATCGAGCGCTTCTCTCTTGCCCTTGTATACGGCGGCGGGCAGGGCGGCTTCGACACTGATCTGCAGGATCTGCTGAAGCACCGCGAAACCGTGCAGAAGATCTACAACAGCAACTACCGCTTCCCGGTCGCACCCGACAAGCCCACGCTCACCGCGGTGCCGGGCGACGGTGAAGTGACGCTGTACTGGGACCGCAAATCCGAGCGCTCGTATGATCCCGTCCTCAAGGAATTCGATTTTGAAGGGTATCGCATCTACAAGGCAACGGACCCGAATTTCATCGATGCCGCCAAGGTCACCGATGCCGACGGGAACGTGGTCGGGTTCAAGCCCATCGCCCAGTACGATCTGAAGAACGGTATCCAGGGATATTTTCGTCCCAGCCCCGCGTTGTTCGAAACCGTTTCCGGACGCTCGTTCAATCTCGGCAACAACTCCGGCCTGGAACATTCCTTCGTTGATCACGACGTGGAGAACGGACGCACGTACTACTACGCGATCGTCGCCTACGATCGTGGGAACGAACTTACCGACATTTTCCCCGCGGAGAATTCCAAGCGCATTCGCCTGACCGCGACCGGAGCACCGGAAATCGACGTGAATACCGCCGTGGTTGTTCCGAATGCGCCGGTGGCCGGGTACGTCGCTCCCCTCAACGGCGTGCGGATCACTTCGAGCCAATCCGTCGCAACGGGCGATTTGAGCTACGAGGCGATCGATCCGCTGCGCCTCGAGGCGAATACTTATCAGGTCACGTTCCAGGATGTGATGTCTGACGAGGTCGACAACGACAACGACGGAAAGATCGATCAGGAAGATTTCCAGGAGTTGGCGCAAATCACGACCACGTATACCGTGCTCAATAAAACCCAGCAAAGCTATCGCTTCACGGTGCAGGACACGCTCCCGACGAAGCTTCCGCATCAGAATATCAACACAGCGGATGTGCTGGTGAAAAACTCCTCGGGTCCGGTGGATCCTTCGCGCTACCACGTCGATGCGCGCCGAGGCGATATCCGTCCGGCTGCGCCCGGCAGCTTGTCAGGAGAATATGAGATCCTCTATACGTATTTCCCGGTGTACCGCAGTCCGTACATTCTCAACAGCCCCTACGTCACCGAGGCGATCGACTCGGATATTTTCGACGGCCTGCAGCTGAACTTCCGCAATGATTGGCAGATTCGTCTCGTGGATTCCACATCGGGATTCAACACCGGCTCGAAGAGCATGATTTACACCTTCGCGACGACCGACATTCTCCTCGCGCCGGGCGACACGCTCCGCGGCGCGCGGTATCCTTCCGATTACGAGATCCGTTTCTCCTCCTCGATCATCGACACGTCCGCGGCGCTTTACGGTTCCCCCGCCCTGCCGGTCAATTTCACGGTGTTCAACGTGACGGAGAATCACAAAATCCCGTTTATTTTTGTCGACACGGATGGGAACGGCAAGCTCTCGAAAACGGATCAACTCGCGCTGTTCGATCTGAAACGCAGCGGCGACCCGTTCTTCACCTGGATCATGGCGTTCGAGAATCGTCCGAGCGTCCCGAGCGACAGCGTCTTCACGTTCACCGATGGCGATAAGGTGGTACTCAATACCACGAAGCCATTCCGCAACGGGGATGTATACGACTTCGTGCCCTCCCTCCCGGAGGTTGACGACGGCCTGGCGCGCGATCAGCTCAGCCGCGTACGTGTGGTGCCGAATCCGTATGTCTCCGCCAGCACACACGAATCACCGCTGCCCCCGGGCATTACCACCGGGCGAGGCGACCGCAAGATCGATTTCATCCATGTACCCGCGCAGTCGAAAATCAGCATTTTTACCGCGCGCGGCGAACACGTCATAACGCTTCGTCACGAAAGCTCCATCGATGATGGGACCGTGACCTGGAATCTGAAATCGAAGGAAAATCTCGATATCGCCTATGGCGTGTATTTCTATGTGCTGGAATCGCCCGCGGGCGAGAAATCCGGCAAGATCGCCATCATCAAATAGCCAGAACACGGAGAGCTTATGAACACCCTGCTACGATCCGTTCTGTCTGCCTCGCTGCTGTGCGCGACACTGTTCGCCGCCCCTGCGGTATTGCTGGCACAGAGCAAAGTCGGTACGACCGCAGCGCCGTTCCTCGGCATCGGCGTGGGTCCCCGTGCCATGGCGATGGGCGGTGCGTTCGTTGCACTCAGCGACGACGCCAGCGCGATGTACTGGAATCCCGGCGCGCTCGCTCGCGTCGGCCACAGCCAGGTCATGGCCTCACATACGTCCTGGCTTGTGCAGACCGATTTCAACTGGGTTGGCCTCACTCTCGCACTCGATGCGGATAACGCGGTGGGCATCAGTCTGACGCAGCTCGATTATGGAGAGGAAGACGTCAATACGGTAACCATGCCGGAAGGCACCGGCGAACGCTGGACCGCGCAGGACCTGGCGTTCACCATCACCTACTCCCGCAATCTCACCGACCGTTTCTCCATCGGCGGAAGCTTCAAGTACATCACGCAGCAGATCTGGAACGAAAGCGCGTCGACCATCGCCTTCGATGTCGGTCTGATATTCCGCACGCCGTTTGACGGCCTGCGCCTTGGAGCCGTGCTCTCGAACTTCGGCGGCGACATGCAGCTCGACGGCAAGGATCTCACGCGCAGGATCGATCTCGATCCGGAAAACACCGGTAACAATGAGACCATTGTCGCCAATCTGAAAACGGATTCCTGGGATCTGCCCCTTTTCTTCCGCGCCGGAATTTCCTACGATCTCCAGCGCAGCGATCTTTTCACGGCGACGATTTCCGCTGATGCGGTTCGTCCCAACGACAACAACGAACACGTAAACATCGGCGGTGAATTCAGCTTCCGCAGCATCCTCTTTGTGCGCGCCGGCTGGAAAGCACTCTTCCTCGACGGAACGGAGGAAGGCCTGACCGCCGGTTTTGGACTGCATTATCCGCTCTTCGGCTCGACTGCCGCCGCGCTGGACTATACGTACCAGGACTTCGGCATCTTCAAGAGCGTGCAGACCATCAGCCTCGCAGTCGATTTTTAACGGACTTTTTTTCGCATTACACACTCACCATTTTCCGGAGGTTATGTATGAGAAAAGGCACTTTGCTCCTCGCCATGTTCTTGATGCTCATGACGAGCGGTTTTGCCCTGGCGCAGACCGTGAACGTCACGATCATCGCGAACACGGCGACCGTGCCCGACACCCTGTGGCCAGACAAGGCCGTCGTCCAGATCCGCGGCGATACCGCGCCGCTCACCTGGGACGAGTCCACCGGTGTCACGATGACAAATATCGGCGGTGATTACTGGACCGCAACCGTTGCGTTTCCCGCCAATTCCACCATCAATTACAAGTTTTTCACCAATGCTGTTGACGCTGTCGGCGACAACGCCAGCAAGGGTTGGGAAAATGACACCGATCCGGGCGGCAACCGCGTCCTCGTCACGACCGACCAGGATGTCGTCGTTCCTCTCCAGTTCGTCAACGGTTCACCCGACCGTCAGGAGCAGTTCTGGCGTCCATGGCCGCTGCAGACCGACAGCATCGCCGTCTGGGTGCGTGTCAACATGCAGGGCTGGGAAGCCTTCAACCCCGCGACCGATAAAATCGGCGTTCGCGGCGCGGCCTACCCTGATTACCTCGGCAACCTGAGCTGGGCGCACACCAACTTCCTTACCCAGGAACAGCCGCACGGAAACGGCGGCAGCCGTCAGTACACCGCCGGCAACTTCTATTCCGGTCTCGTGCTGATTCCGAAGGATGAGGTAAACGAGAACGACGTGATCGAATACAAGTTCGTGATCGCCGGCTCCGACGATCCGGATGCGGATCCCAAGACCTGGGAAAGCATCAGCAACCGCAGCTTCACCATCGACGCCGCGAAATCCGACCGCACCATGCAGTGGGCGTGGTTCGACAACGTGGCACCGGTGCCCTTCAAGGGCAGCGACACTGTGACGGTCAACTACACCGTCGACATGAGCAAGGCCATCCAGGAGCGCGGTTTCCGTACGGGCGATACGCTGTTTGTACAGACCGGCTGGAGCGGCACGGCACGCGACCTCAATGCCGCAAGTCCGACCCGCACCGTCCTGACCAAACAGGGCTTCACGAATACGTATGTTGGTACCGAAACCCTCGTCCTCAAGAAGGGTTCGACCGTGTATTATCAGTATTACGTGCAGAAAGACGGTCAGGACATCCGTGAGACCTACTTCAACTTCGATTCGGATCCCGCGGACCCGCTTGCGGAACGCCGTGCCTTCGTGCCGGAAAACGACGTCAACGAACTCATGGACATCGAAGACAGTCAGGTCAGCCCCAACCGCATGCCGCGCTTCCGCAACACCAGCGTGCTCTCGCGTCCAGTCAATGTGACCTGGGAACTGGACCTCCGTCCGGCGATCTACCAGGTGCTCGCCGGTGATACCCTCAAGGATATCCAGGGCGTGGACAATGTCACCGATGCCGCGACCATTCTCACGCAAGGTGCCTGGATGAACGGTCCGGCAACCGGCGGATGGACAACATGGGGACTCCAACTCCGCGAGGACATGCCCAAGAAAATGTATGACGACGGCACCAACGGCGACGCCGTGGCCGGCGACAGCATCTTCACCGCTGTGCTGGCCTATGCCGCCGACAGCACGGGCTCGAAGAAATTCATCGGCCAGGAGTACAAGTTCGGTATCTATGGCGGAGACAATGAAGGCGGCTTCGGCAACAACCACATCGCCAACATTGACGATTCGCAGGACGATGTGACGATCCGCACCCAGTGGGGATCCATCGATCCGAAATTCTACGATGCGTGGGATTACGATCTGATGATGCCCAAACCGCAAGTCATGAAAGTCACGATCATAGCGAACACGGCGACCGTGCCCGACACCCTGTGGCCCGACAAGGCCGTCGTCCAGATCCGCGGCGATACTCCCCCGCTGACCTGGGATGAGAACACCGGCGTCACGATGACGAATATCGGCGGCGATTACTGGTCCGCCACCGTGGAATTCCCTGCGAATGTCACTGTCAACTACAAGTTCTTCACCAACGCGGTGGATGCTGTCGGCGACAACGCAAGCAGGGGTTGGGAAAATGACACTGATCCGGGCGGCAACCGTGTGCTGCAGACGACCAGTGGCACCGCCACGCTTCCAGTGCAGTTCGTCAACGGTTCACCCGACCGCCAGGAGCAGTTCTGGCGTCCCTATCCCCCGCAGCAGGACAGCATTGCCATCTGGGTGCGTGTTAACATGCAGGGCTGGGAAGCCTTCAACCCCGCGACCGATAAAATCGGCGTCCGCGGCGCGGCCTACCCTGATTACCTCGGCAACCTGAGCTGGGCGCACACCAACTTCCTTACCCAGGAACAGCCGCACGGAAACGGCGGCAGCCGTCAATACACCGCCGGCAACTTCTATTCCGGTCTCGTGCTGATTCCGAAGGATGAGGTAAACGAGAACGACGTGATCGAATACAAGTTCGTGATCGCCGGCTCCGATGACCCGGATGCGGATCCCAAGACCTGGGAAAGCATCAGCAACCGCAGCTTCACCATCGACGCCGCGAAATCCGATCGCACCATGCAGTGGGCGTGGTTTGACAACGTGGCACCGGTGCCCTTCAAGGGCAGCGACACTTTGACGGTCAACTACACCGTCGACATGAGCAAGGCCATCCAGGAGCGCGGTTTCCGCACGGGCGATACGCTGTTTGTGCAGACCGGCTGGAGCGGCACGGCGCGCGACCTCAACGCCGCAAGCCCGACCCGCACCATCCTGACCAAACAGGGTTTCACGAATACGTATGTTGGTACCGAAACCCTCGTTCTCAAGAAAGGTTCGACCGTGTATTACCAGTATTACGTGCAGAAAGACGGTCAGGACATCCGTGAGACCTACTACAACTTCGATTCGGATCCCGCGGACCCGCTCGCAGAGCGCCGTGCTTTCGTGCCGGAGAACGACGTCAACGAACTCATGGACATCGAAGACAGCCAGGTCAGCCCCAACCGCATGCCGCGCTTCCGCAACACCAGCGTGCTTGCGCGTAACGTGAAGGTAACCTGGGAACTGGATCTCCGTCCCGCATACTACCAGGTCGCGGCAGGTTCCACGCTGACTGATATCCAGGGCGTCGACAACGTCACGACTACTGACTTCATCACCAACAATGGTGTATGGATGAATGGCCCGGCGACGGGCGGTTGGACGACATGGGGCCTGACGCTCCGTGAAGATGCGCCCAAGAAAATGTATGACGACGGCACCAACGGCGATGCCATGGCCGGCGACACCATTTACAGCGCCGTATTCTTCTACGCCCCCGACAGCACTGGCTCGAAGAAATTCGTTGGCCAGGAGTACAAGTTCGGTATCAACGGCGGAGACAACGAGGGCGGCTTCGGCAACAACCACATCGCCAACATCGACGATTCGCAGGACGAAGTGGTGATCCGCACCCAGTGGGGATCCATCGATCCGAAATTCTACGATGCGTGGGATTACGATACGGGCGGCCCGAAGGTGACTTCCGTCTCCCGGCTCAATATTGCTCCGACGGGGTACACCCTTGGTCAGAACTATCCCAATCCGTTCAATCCGACGACGAGCATTACGTACATGATCACGAAGTCTGAATTCGTGAGCATCAAACTCTACGATATGCTTGGCAACGAAGTCGGGACGTTGGTCAACGGACGTCAGGATCCTGGCACCTATCAGGTGACTCTGGATGCTGCGCACCTTGACAGCGGCACCTACTTCTATCGCATGAGTGCGGGCAGCTTCAGTCAGTCCCGCAAGATGAGCCTCGTGAAGTAAACCTCATCTCCCAAACGAAAACCCCCGTCCCGCAACCGCGGAACGGGGGTTTTCTGTTTCTGTGCCTGACGCTCACCTGCGGAGGAACCTGCCCGTGGCAATCCGATCGTGTCCTACGGCAGCCAGCAGATACAAACCGGGACGCAGAGCGGAAACATCGATGGAATAATCTCCTTCCGATGTGTTCACCGCGACGCTGTATTGCCCCACCTTCTTTCCCAACAGATCATGAATGAGAAGCAGCACGGAACCGTCGGCACCGGCACCCGTGATCCTGACGCGCAATTCCGATGTCACGGGGTGAGGGTAAAGAGACACGCTCAATTGCGAGGGATGGGGTGGAGAAATCACGGGCAGCACGTTGAGGAGAAAGGGCTCGGACGCGCTGCTGCATCCGAAAGCATTCAGGGCCACGACCGTATATGAACCGGTCTCCACTGCCTGCAGTGTATTCCCGGTGGCACCCGGGATCGGAATCCCATTGCGATACCATTGCAGCATCCCACTGGCGGTCGTTACCAGCGTATTGTGTTCTCGCGTAATCAGAGGTTTCCCGGGTCGGGGATTGACCGTAACGAGAACGGCCTTGGTCTGTCCGACCTTTCCTTGCGTGTCCCGCACCGACGCATAATACAAACCGCTTTTTCTCACGACTATGAATCGTGTTTTCTCGCCGCTGCTCCAGCGGTAATCCGTGTATCCCTCCCCTGCATCAAGCCGCACGCTGTCGTCCTGACAAAACGTAATCGGTCCGTCGGCAATGATCGTGCCCTCGAACACCGGCGGAATCCAGGGCACCACGAGTGTATCCTCGCAGCTGCGGTACACAACGCCGTCATTACGCAATTCGAAGCGGATCGGCAGCCGATCGCCGCCGAGTGGCGATATCAACCGCAGCCGCCAGGACAAGGAAGCGGACGACCCGGGCGCGAGCGGCGAAGGATTCAGGATTTTTTCATATTGTTCTCCGCTTTCAATATACAGTCCCTCGGGCAGCTGCAGCAGCACGCGCAGCGCTCCGCTGCTAATCACGCCGTCATTCGCTACTTCAAACGTCAGGTCAAACGGATTCGGCACGAAGGCCTTCGCGGTTGCATTATAGTTCAGCGTGGGGAGTTCTGCCGCGCAGTGCAGGAGCATACCTGCAGCAGGGATGCTGACGGAAGCACAGCATCGCGTTTCCTCGACGGCGTCGAATACGCTGCGGAGACACAGGTCGCCGGTGACGGCGCTTCCTTGCGGTTTGACCCGGAGTTTCCATTGCAGGCTGGCCTGTCCGCCCGCGTGGACCGTATCGACGGTCTGAACGGGAGTCCGCGGGTCCAGAAGTTCAAAAACAGCAGCATCATAGTCCAGCATCACGGTGCCACCCGCCGCAGGGAGGGTGCCGCCGTTAGCTATATCGGCATGCAGGATTACCGGATCGGTGTCATAACGATGCGCCGTGCTGTTCCACGCCACACTCTCCGGTGCCTGGACCGCGCAACCGATCAAAGCCATGCTCTCACCGACATGGATGACACCATCCGAAAATTGCGGTACGATGCAGCCTTTGTCGAATACGGCGCTTTCCACATGCACCGGATAATCCGCGGCATTGTCGTGCAGTACTGACCGCAAAAGGGCGTAGCAGAGTGTCCCAGCCCCCTCGATGACCCGGGATTCGGGTATGCGTATCGTTCCGCCGGCACTCAGATCGGCAATATCAAGCTTCATTCCGAAAAGCAGGGTCCCGGGAGGAGTCTCCACTCCGACGAGCCTCAGCCGGGTGCGGTCGAATGCTATCCGAATGCTCAGCGGATACAGCAGTTCCTTGAAAAAAGGAGAACGCAGCTCGATCGGCATGCGGATGTCTCCCCCGCCCATACCGCTCGCATTCGTCAGTGCGAATTCTTTCACTTTCAGTGACATGCTGTCTCTTGGCGAGGTATAGACGCGCTTCATAGAGGCATTTCCACCGCAGATTCCATTCACCTGCAGTTCCACTTCATGAGGCATTTCATCGCCGCAGCGCGGATCATAATCGACCACGCATTCCTGGAAATAATCGTAGAGAATCGTTGAAATTTCCCGGTAGATGCCTGACAGCTGCTTCGCATCCGGGGTTTGATAATACACTCCACCAGTCAGAGCGGCGAGCTGCTGGAGATCGTCGGCCGCAATGTTTTCGCCATAGCCGATCGGGAAGACGCGGATATTGTAGCGTACGGCAAACGATATGATGTCGGGCAATCCATGGCTGACCGAAGAGTTGTCATCCCCGTCCGACAGCACGATCACCGCGCGGCATTGGTTGTGTCCGTTGTTCTGCACGATAGCCAGCGCCCTCCATATCGCATCCCAGAGCGCCGTGGCACCGGTGGCCGGCAGCAGCGACACAGCCGACTTCAGCAGCACAGTGTCCGTGGTCATCTGCTGGTAGGTCCATACCGTCTGGTTGAAATGGATGACGCAGGCTTCGTCGATGCTGTTATCCATGTTGCCGATGAACGTGGCGCCGCCTGCCTTTGCCCCTTCGTTACCCTCGCCCTTCATGCTGTCGCTTGCATCGAACACGAGCCCGACGGTTATCGGACAACGGGATGTGGGATCGGGACACCAGATACCGAAATCATCGATCACCCGGCCATCCTCGAGCAGGCGAACATCGCCAGGCTGCAGTGAATAGTTCTTCACCCCATTGCAGCCCACCGAGAAATACACCTCGACATAGGGCCATGCGAGCCGTATGCGTTTGAAATTCAGATCCGGTTGTGCCGCAAGCTGTGAAGAACACAGCAGCACGAAAAGAATGAGGAAAGAACGCGCACGGACGGTCGCTGATGGTGACATGGCAATCCGCTTGATGAGTCGAACAACACGTGTGTGCCCTGGCAGCGAGGTCCCCTATATGCCCCCCTCGAAACAGCACATGCTGAATATAACACTTGAAAAAAGATCATGTTACATTAATAATTCGCGACGGCGGACGGCACTGGCGTCAAAGGGCGCGCGTGCGCCCGGGAGCCGAATTATGGTTTGGAAATGAGCAGTTTGTCGCGTAATTTACTGGTCTCTATCACGGCGGGTTAGCTCAGTCGGTAGAGCAGTGGAATCATAATCCACGTGTCGGCGGTTCGAGTCCGTCACCCGCTACAAGCCATCCGCAAGGATGGCTTTTTTTCTATGCCACGTCACACTATAGATACCATCACCGACCGCAGGCGCCAGCGTCTTGAAGACGTGCTGCGCAAGCGCCAGACCGATCTCACCATCGTCATTGAGAACGTATGGGACCCGCATAACGTCAGCGCCATCCTCCGCTCTGCCGATGCAGTCGGAGTGCAGAAAGTGCATCTTCTCTACACGATCGAAAAGGCCCCGAATCTGAAGCGGCACGGGAAGCAATCCTCGGCGAGCGCGAAGAAATGGCTCGATTTCGAGGTCCACGACAACACCGAGCAATGCTTTTCCCTCCTGCATGAAGAGGGATTCCGGATCTTCGCTTCTCATTTGAGCCGGGATGGAAGAAGCCTGCACGAAATCGATTTCACGGGGAAAATCGCCGTTGTGCTTGGCAATGAGAGCCGCGGCGTGTCCGACGAGGCATGCGCTCTTGCTGATGGCATCTATACGATTCCGATGATGGGAATGGTTGAAAGCCTGAATGTATCCGTCGCGGCGGCAGTATCGCTCTACGAAGCACAGCGTCAGCGAAGCGAAGCGGGACTGTATGACACACCGCAACTGGGTGAAAACGGCGTCAGAGAGAAACTCATCACCTGGGCGTCGCTCTAACCCCTGGAATTCCACATAGCCATCCCGTGCTTTCCCCAGCTCATCCCCTGCCACATTCAGTACCGCGGGCTGGCCCCGTCCCCAAAGCGACGTCCGCTATTTCACAAGCAGCATTCTCCGTACCGTCTGCCCCGCTTCCGTGCTGAGTACCGCATAGTATTGGCCGGCAGGCAACCCCGACGCATCGAATCGGTGCTCGTATTCCCCCTTCCTCAGCCATGCGTCGAGCAATGTCGCCACGATGCGTCCACCTTCATCCATCACCTGCAGCAATGCCGGACCTTCGCTGCGTGTCTCGAATACGACACGGGTTTCGGGCGAAAACGGGTTCGGATGATTGGTAACGACATTGCTTGTGCGTCGCCGCAATATCGGCTCACATATTCCATCGATGAGAATTTCCGACCAGTCGCCGCCTGGAACCTCAGTCAGCAGCACACGGCAATCGCCATGAATCAGGATTTCACTGATAGGAAGATGCGTGGCAACCGAAGCGCGCTGCACCTCCCGCACACGCACATTGACATAAAAAAGAATCGAGTCGCCGGCACTGCTTGCGGCCTGCACAGTAAATTCCGCGATGCCGAGCTCAGGATGCTGCATGATGACGCCACCAGCGGAACCGAGTGTGCCTTCGGTCTCGACACCGATGATTTCGTATGGCAATCCCCTGTAGTCGATGCGGAGCGTGGCGGCGATCGTCGTACCCGCCGGTGATGACGTGTGCATGCGGAGCGGAATGCGGACGACCCCTCCGTTACCCGGTAATCGAAATTGCGCACTGTCGCCCACGACGTAGATATCCTCACATGCAGAAATCGAGACCGAGCCACTTTTTGCGGTCAAGGCGGTGGGACAGAAACTGCGCACATCCGCATCGACGATCTCTACAGAAGCAAGCGTATCGGCGCCCCGAGCGGTGCAAACGAACACGAGTTCGCACAACGTACCGGTGGGGAGAAACGGGGAAAAATCCACATTACTGATTTCCAGGAGACCCGGACTCGGTTCGGCGACAGAGACATTGCTTCCCTGGGACATCGTGCCATCGGAAACAGCTCTAATGTAATGCATGAGGTTATTGTCGTAACGAACTGACATATAATATGTTAGCGGCGCTACAATGGAGAATTGCTCGGCAACCATTATGGGAATGCTGATGGTGTCACGGGCGATGGCGCCGAGGCCGCTCTGTATCTCGAGGGAGACGGGATTGAGTTGAAGAGGGACAGAATAGAAACTGTCCGCGGCACTGCTGAAGCCACTGCCGGAAAGTGTCAGCTCGATATTTCGGCGGCTTCCGTCGAGACAGGGGTTGCTCGACGTGTATCGGAGAATGCATGCGTCGGTGATCAGCGCACCGGCGATTTCGTTGAAAACCTCGGTAAGGGCATTCGCCTCGGGGGCGAAATAAAACCGCCCGCCCGTCGCGGCGGCAAATCCCGACAACGCGCCGATATCGGCATCGCTGCCCAACCCGATGGTGTACACTGGAATCCCGGCGCTTTTTGCGGCTTGAATGGCTGGGGAATGATAGGATTCGCCGAACTGATTCCGTCCATCCGTCAGCACGATCAGCACCCGCCGTCCGCCCCTGTTTTCGAGCAGCTTGACGGCATCGATGATTGATTCCCAGAGCCGCGTCCCTCCATTGGCGGAGATCGGGACGAGAGATCGTTTTACGGCCTGTGCATCGAAGGTAAAATCGTGCTCGACGGTGAAAAGATTGCGGAGGGTGAAATTCTGGGTGGTGAAGCTGAAGAGCGCGGATTCGTCACGCGAGCCCAGCAAGTCGAGGAACGTGCTGATCGCTTTCTTGGCCTCACGCATTTTCGTGCTGTCGCGATCGGGACGCGTATTTACCTGCGCCATGCTTGCGGAGCGATCGAGAAGGATTGCAACAGAAAGCCGGATACTGTCCTCCGGACAATCGAAGTACTCCACACGCTGTGGAATGCCGTTTTCATCCAATTGGACGTTATTGATGGTGAGCTTCGCCGCGGAGCCGGTTTTCGTGACCGAAACCTGCAGTTCAACCGTAGGGAAACGCGAAATATCGAGGTCGAGTATCCGGGACTGCACTGTGACCCCCTGCGCCGGGAGTGATGCTGCGGCAAGAATCAGGATGATGCAGGCAGCCGGCAGTCGAAGCATTCCTACCTCGTGTATACGATATTTCGCGTCCTCACGACTTCCCCTTCCCGAAGGACGCATAGATATACTCCACTGGGAATTCCGGTCGGATTCCAAGTCGCGGTGTACGTACCCGCGTCTTTCAGACCGGATTCAAGCACTTCGACGACGCGCCCGAACTGATCGAGTATTTCGAGCTGCATCGGTGCGATACCGGTCACGGTGTAGCTGATGCGTGTTTGCTGCGTACCGGAAGTGATGGGATTCGGCCGGTTCTGTTCGAGCGATGGCTTCGGACGCAAACGCAGCAGCGGAGTGCAGACACCGTCGATGTACATACGATCGCCATAGAGAGATACCGCAGGGATGCAGTTGTATCCCACGAGACCGATAGCGGACTGGGCGACGGAAACGTCGGAAATACTCACCTCTACAAGACGGGCGTCTTTCGTTTCAATAGCTTTGAAAAACACGTAGAACAGGACGTCGCTCGTGTCGCGCGGTACGCCGGGCGGGACACTGATCCGAAGCGATCCCGGAAATTCCGCCACGTTGAGCTTCATCTCCTGAGACATGGTACCGGAGATATCGATATGATCAAAGGTGACGAGTGTCTGATCGTAGTTCAGCGTGAGGCTGTATTCCAGGGACTGACGGAAATCCACTCCCGGCGTGAGCATGACAGGTACGCGGAGCATCCCGCCTGAAACTGTGGCAAGCGTACTGTCGAATCCGAGCGTGACACGTTCAGGACAACCGTGGATGGTAAAATCCGCGCCTCGTGCCGAAGGAACCATTGCACAATTCTGCTCGGCATAATCCACGCTCATGTTCATCCCCGTCAGCGCGACACTGTCGTGATCGAGCACGCGGAAGCGCAGCGTGAAAAGTTCGGCAGGCGTCCCGTACGCGACACCCTGCGAGGGAAGCGTGTTCAGGGCCTCGAACAGCAGCATCCCTGGCTGCGCCTCGGTGACGCGGATATCAGTGGAAGTTATTATTCCTGGTCCGGCCTCGATATCCTCGTAGGCCATGTGCTGGCTGTCATAATCCAGCCGCATGCGAAAACTCAGGCTTTCTCCGGAACGTATTTCTCCCTCGGCCATGACAGGCATGGTGTAGACGTCCCTCGCCCGGAGGACGGGTGGAATATCAACGCGCACCTGCAGACGTGAACGAAGATCCGGCAGCGTATAGGTGAATTTCTGTTCCAGGAAGACGCCCTTGATATTTGCCTGCACGACGACGTCGCGCATAGAGCCGTCTTCGCAAGTATCCGGCGTCGCATACCGAAGAACACAACCTATGCTGTAGATGCTGGCGATGATATCGTCGAAAATGCGTGCGAGATCATCGCTGGTGGGAGCAAAATACGCTTTTCCCCCGGTGCCAGTCGCGATTCTGCGCAGTGTGTCCTGATCAACGCGGCTTGGATCGGTCTGATCCGGATAGAATCCCAGTCCGATAGGATATACCGGAATACCGGCCTGCCACGCAATGTCGATCGCCTGCTCCCTCGTATGACGTGAACGATTGTCGACGCCGTCGGTAAGCAGAATGATCACCCGCTTCCCTGGCTTGTTGATCGAATAGTTCACGGCGGTGACGATGGCGGTATAAATCGACGTTCCCGGGCGTAAATACATGCCAGAGGCCGCATCGATCAGCAGTTTCTTGTCCATCGTATAGTCTTGTTCGAGGAGAAAATCGCCTGCGAAACTCGCCAACGCGCCTTCATCCTGCGCACGCAGCTTCTTGAAGCCCTCGATGAAAACGGACTTTGCGCGCCGCCACTTGGTGCTGTCCCAATCCTGTTGCGTTGTGCCCTCGCGGAACGCCATGCTGTAGCTGACGTCCATGAGAAAGAAGAAGTGAATCTTCTGTGCGCCCTTGAGATCACCGCATTCGATCGTCACCGGCACCATGCGGACACCGTTTTCAAAGACCATGAAGTCTTCAGCGAGAAGCGTATCCAGGGTCGCGCTGTTGTCCAGCACCTCAAACGGAAGCTGAATCTCCGGATAGAATGTAAAATCCGGATTTCCCATATTGAGCTGGAATTGCTGTGCCGGCAGTATGCCAGGGAGCATGACGAACAGCACGATAGTATGGACGAACGCGATCACGGTCCGTCGAGACAAAGGTATCGATTGCGACAAGGGATGAGTCCTTTTAGTGCTGGGGAAGGCAGAATAACTGCCAAAAAGAAAGACAATAATGCCATGGATTTGGTTACAGTGGAATCTCTTCATTCCGCTGCTCGAAATCAAGGAATAAATCCGGACACTCGCCTGAATACAGTGTTCTATTTCTGTTGTACTGCGATACGAAGTTCGACGCGACGATTCAGAGAACGGGCCTCGTCGCTGTCCCTCGTTGCCGCCGGACGGCCTTCACCGTACGCATTCACTCTGATCGCCTCCAACGGAACGCCGAGGTCGCGAAGGAAAGTGCTGACCGCGGCTCCGCGCCTGCGTGACAATGCGAAATTATACTCTTCCGTCCCGCGATCGTCCGTGTGCGCATCGAGCGTGATCGTGAATACCGTACCCGCGTCCATCATGGGTTTTATTTCAGTGTCGAACAGATCGCGCAATTCTTCCTTGTACTCGGAGAGCACGTTCGATTTATCAAACTCGAAATAGGACACGGTGACATCCGCAGGCGGGTGGTCGTCCCCGGTATCGACAGGCGTCACGGGAGCGATCGGTGCCAGTCCGATGGTCCTTCGAATTTCATTGTACGAGAGAAACGCAGGGACGGAAAGATTGACGGTATTGTTTTCATAGCCCGTCGCCGAGGCGACCATCTCGTATTGACGCGAAAGGTCTGTGCGGAACTGGTAACGGCCGCTGCTGTTTGTCTCGACAGTAAACGCGGCGCCTTTCGAGGGCTCCACGCGTATGCGCGCATTCGCGATTCCCATCTTGGTGATAGTGTCGTAGACCGCGCCTTTGACGTAGTAAATATAGCGCGTGCTGTCCTTGAACGGATTCGGCCAGACCGCGTACAAATCGAGTCCCCCTTCCCCGCCCTTGCGCGAGGAGGCAATGAATACCGTATCTTCCCGTGCCGTCAGGCGCCAGAACATATCATCGGCAGGGGAATTGAACGGTCTGCCCACATTGCGCGCGGGGGACCATTTATCTCCCTGGAGATTGCTCGCGCGAAAGAGATCATGCCCTCCCAGGCCCGGGCGCCCATTGCTGGAGAAATACAGATCGACGCCGTTCGGCGCAATCATCGGCGCCTTCTCATCGCCGCTGGTGTTGATTTCCGGACCCAGATTTTTGGGTGTCCCCCAACGTCCGCTCCGCAGGCGCTTGCTGCGCCAAATATCGGTCCCGCCGTAACCGCCGCTGCGGTCGGAGGCGAAGTACAGGTACTCTCCGTCGGGAGATATGTAAGGCTGCGAATCCCAGTTCTTGGAATTGACCTTGTCTCCGAGATTCGTGATTTCCTGCCACTTCCCGTTGTAGTCCATGCGGGCGGAATACAGGTCGCAGTCGCCGAGTCCGTCTTCCGTCCAGCACTGGACGAAGAACACATACTCACCGTCCGTCCCGATATACGGAGACCCTTCATCGCGGGGTGTGTTGATCTTTCCACCGTAATTGAGCGCCTTGCTCCAGCCCTTGCCCTCGCGGTCTGAAAACCAGAAATCGTCGCCCTGGATATAGCCTTCGTGGGTGGGACGGTTTGTGGTGAAGAACATGCGGTCCATCGTGAGAAACATGCCGAATTCATCATATGATGAATTCACGGCATCACCGAGATTTTCGGCCACGACTCCGTCATGATCCATTACCAGGTCGGGAGAAATGCCGCCACAGGCGGGAAGCAGGGCTGCCAGGGCAGCAAGAAGAAAATACGCGCGGATATATGTCATGCGATCGAGTTTCATACTGATTATAGTTCGAATTTGAATACGCCGATGAGATGAATGGCTTCCGCCTTCCAGTTATTGTCGGAAGAGATGTTGCTCAGTGGGAAATTGTATGATACTTCCGGCGAGAAAAGGAAGCTGCGTCCGAGACGGATGTTCACTCCGAAACCGGCGCGGAAATCCATGCGCACATTTTCCGCTTCGGGAATTTCCCCGCTGTCGTCTTCCACCACTTTGGATTCCGGATCTTCGTAGTCAAAGAAATACCGTTCGTCGACCATCACCAGAGTGTAGGTCCGGGTTCCGACCGTGCGGACGCCGATGGCTGGTCCCGCAAACACGTAGAAACCGGTAAACGGGTGCAGCTGCAGCACAGGATTAATCATGAAATAACCGAGCTTGACCACATTCTGCCGCTCGAAATCGGCCTGTACGATTTCTCGCGTCGGCTTCAGAATTGCGTCTCGCTGTATCACATAGCTGTAATCGGCACTCAAGTCACTGTAGAGCGCCTTGAGAGCAACTCCAAATACCCCCGAAAACATGTGGCCGATTTCGATTCCGGCACTCACCCCCACTCCCGATCCGTTTTCAAAGGAACACTGACACACATCCGTGACGAAGTCTCCCTTGTGCGCGTTGATATTCAGGCCGAGCTGCGGACCGATCCACCACACCGAAGGATCTGGGGAAAGCACGCTGGGCGGGGGCGACGCCATCATTTCATTTCGGTACTGCGCCTTCGCCTGTGCGCCGGCAAGCAGACACCACAAAACGATAAGGGCGGAAACAGTAAATCGCGAGACCGTCATACAAACCCTGGTTTCGATAATTTATAAATCACGCTGAATGTTGGATACAAGATAGTATCGCCGAATTCCCTTTCAAATGCAATGCAAAAAAACCGGGGAGCGGACTCCCCGGCCTCAGGTTCCTTTGCATCGATCGTGCTGGCGCGGCAGAACAGAAAATGGAGGCCGCGGATCAGATGTATTTTACGCTGCGTGCGTAGGCGCGCAGCTCTTCGCGGAATTTCGGATGCGCGATATGGATCAGTTCGTTGACGCGCTGTCGCACGGTCTTGCCGAACAGCGAGGCGATACCGAATTCCGTCACGACATAGTGCACATCGGCACGGTTTGTGGTCACGCCGGCACCGGGAATCAGATACGGGACGATGCGTGAGAGTTCGCCGCCTTTCGCCGTCGCAGGAAGGGCGATCACGGGTTTGCCCCCCGGACTCCGGGAGGCGCCGCGGATGAAGTCGACTTGTCCGCCGAAACCGCTGAACAGTCGGGGACCGATCGAGTCGGCGCAGACCTGTCCGGTAATGTCCACCTGCAGCGCGGAATTGATGGCGACCATTTTGCGGTTCTGCGCGATAATGAACGGATCGTTCACATAATGACTCGGGTGGAATTCGACGATGGGATTGTTGTCGATAAAATCGAAGATCGTCCTGTTGCCGAGAACGAACGAAGCGACCATCTTGCCCTTGTGCAGGGTTTTCTTCTCGTTGTTCACCACGCCCATTTCCACCAGTTTGATCACGCCGTCGGAAAACATCTCCGTGTGAATTCCCAGGTCACGCTTGTTCTCCAGATAATTGAGCACTGCGTCGGGGATGGCTCCGATGCCCATCTGAAGCGTGCTCTCGTCTTCGATCAATTCGGCGATATAGCCGCCGATCTTGTCGTACACTTCCTGTTCCCCGGGATCGGTGACCTCGCCGACCTGCGGCATCTCCTTGATTGGAGAGTCCACCTCGACGATGTGCTGAATCTTCGAAATGTGGATGAAGCAGTCGCCGAGCACGCGCGGCATGTTGGGATTCACCTGCGCGATAATGATTTTGGCCATCTCGCACGCGGGCTTGGTCATCTCGACACCGACACCAAAGCTGCAGAAACCGTGTTCGTCGGGCGGGGAGAGATGTACGAGGGCGACGTCGACCGGGAGGATCTTGTCGTAGAACAGCTTGGCGACCTGGTGAAGGTAGATATGCGTGGCGTCTGCCAGGCCCTGGCCGACAGCATTGCGAACATTGCTGCCGATAAAAAGTGCATTGTGGCGGAAGTGTCCCTGCATTTCTTCGGACACGTATCCGGCTTCGCCGATGGTGAGAATATGATCGATGTGCACATCGGTCAATTCTCCGCCGCGGGCCACCATGGCCTTGATCAGGGTCTCCGGCACTGCGCACCCGGGATGGATGTACACATGATCTCCGGACTTGATTACCTGTACGGCTTCATCCGCTGTCTTGAGCTTACTTCGGTAAATGGACTTCCATTCCATAAAACATTTTCCTTTTCAGAATCCACTTCTATAAGGTTGTTGCATTAGCAGCAATCGAACGGCTCGACTTCCATGTCG
This sequence comes from Bacteroidota bacterium, assembly GCA_014860565.1. GTDB lineage: Bacteria > Bacteroidota > Ignavibacteria > SZUA-365 > SZUA-365 > SZUA-365. The sequence goes on along the minus strand of JACZJN010000109.1, from coordinate 40,405 downwards.
TATATGTCCTGCAGTATGGCATGCGTGGCTTTGCCCTTCCAGGTCAGCATGCCGCAGCGGATGCATGGATCGGTTTTCACGTCGGGCGAGAGGCCCTTCAACGCGACTTTCAGGTACGGCAGAATCGTATTGGTGAGCGCATACGTGGAGGTGCGCGCGACAACCGACGGCATGTTCGGCACGGCATAGTGGATCACGCCGTGTTTGATGAACACCGGATCCTTGATCGTGGTCGGCCGGCTGGTTTCGACGCAGCCGCCCTGGTTGATCGACATATCGACAATCACGGCGCCGGGCTTCATCGTCTTCACCATCTCTTCGGTGACGATGTGATGACTCTCCTCATCATTGATGCTGATGGCCGTGATGAGCACATCGGCAATGCGGCAACCGCGCCGGAGGTTTTCAGGCGAAGCGACGACGGTGGTAATGCGCTTGCTGAAGAAACTGTCGGCGTAGCGAAGCTGATCAACATCGTTGTCGAGCAGAATCACCTGTCCGCCCAGTCCGATCACCGCCTGTGCCGCCGCCAGCCCCGACGCGCCGCTTCCAATGATCACTGTCGCCGCAGGCGCGACACCGCCGAGTCCGCCCAGCAGCACACCACGGCCGCCATGGTCGGAGCGGAGATAGCGTCCGGCGATCTGTGCGGCTACTTGCCCGGAAATTTCGCTCATGACCCGAAGGACCGGGTACGTGCCGTCGGACCGGCGCATATATTCATAGGCGATGGTGGTGACGTTGTTTGCCAGCATATGATCGATGAACCCCTTCCGGCCCATGCCGAGCAACTGGAATGACATCAGTGTCTGCCCGGGACGAAGCAGTTCCCATTCTTCCTTCACCATGGGCATCACCTTCAGCACGATATCCGCGCGTCCCGCGGCTTCCTCCGCGGAATAGGCGATCGTGGCGCCGGCTTTCTGATATTGCTCGTCCGCGAAACGCGCATCGATGCCCGCGCCGGACTCGATGATCACGTTCGCGCCGGCATTGACCAACGCTTCGACGCCGAAGGGTGAGAGTGCAACGCGCTGCTCGTCTTCAAAGCGTTCCTTGAGAATTCCGATAACCATGATATACCTCTATCGCAATTGCATGTAGGTTGCCCGTTGTCGTCAGCGCTGCGTTGCCGATCGCAATGCGGACTGGTACGTGTTTTTCATCAGCATGGCAATGGTCATGGGTCCGACCCCGCCCGGGACGGGTGTGATCAGCGAGGATTTCTGACGGACACCCTCATAATCGACATCGCCGACGATACGATACCCTTTCGCAGTGTCAGCATCCTCAATGCGATTGATACCCACGTCGATCACCACCACCCCCTCCTTCACCATGTCTGCCGTGACCGTGTTCACGCGGCCCGTGGCCACGATGAGAATATCGGCTTGCCGCGTGTATACCGCGATATCAGGGGCTGCGGAGTGGGTAACGGTAACGACGGCATTCGCGCCGACAGCTTTCTGCAGCAGGATGTTGGCGATCGGCTTGCCAACGATATTGCTGCGTCCAACGACCACCACATGCTTGCCCGCGGTGGCGACATTACTACGGATGAGCAACTCCTGAATCCCTGCAGGTGTGCAGGGCAGAAAGCACTCCTGGCCGATAACCAGCTTTCCGACGTTGATCGGATGGAAGCCATCGACGTCTTTCCGCGGCGAAATGGCCTCGATGACACGGTCTTCGTCGATGTGCTTCGGCAACGGCAGCTGCACGAGGATGCCGTGAATATCGGGATCAATGTTCCACGTATCGATGCGGCCGAGGACTTCCGCTTCGGAGGTTTCCAAGGGGAGGCGCAACGTGGTGGAATGAAAGCCGCAATACTCGCAGGCCCGTTCCTTCGACGCGACATAGCTCTGTGAAGCGGGATTCTCACCCACGAGCATGAAGGCGAGTCCGGGAACGACGTCGCGCCTGGCCCGCAATGCCGCGGAATGCTCGCGTACCTCGTCCTTGATCAACTGCGCGATGCGCTTTCCGTCGATGATCTCATTCGGCATGACGATTGAACTCCGGGAGAGTCATGGGTTGAATGGAAACGGCCTTCCCCGTCGTCACTTCCACCGTGATCATCACAGCAGAGAGATGCACGTCGTCGGTCGCCATTTCAAACTTGTGCGGCGTCTGTTTGATGAAGCGCCGGAGGGCGATGTCCTTGCGCATGCCGACGACGGAGTCGTACGGCCCGGTCATCCCCACGTCAGTGAGATAGGCGGTGCCGCCGGGAAGTATTTTCGCATCCGCGGTCTGTATGTGTGTGTGCGTGCCAACCACCGCGCTGACGCGGCCGTCGAGGAACCATCCCATCGCAACCTTCTCAGCGGTCGCTTCGGCGTGGAAATCCACAAAGATAATCGGTGTCTGTTCCCGCAATCGCTCGACCACCCATTCCGCCGTGCGGAAGGGACAGTCGATGGTGTTCATGAACGTGCGGCCCTGCAGATTCAACACGCCGATGCTGCCTGCCGCTCCGAGTGGAACAACGGTGAAGCCGCGGCCAGCATTGTCGCGCGGATAGTTGGCGGGGCGCAGCAGATTCTGCTCAGCGCTCAGAAGTTTCTGGATGTGCCACTTCTCCCATATGTGATTTCCCGACGTGACGACCTGAACGCCCAGTTCCTGCAGTTCACGATACTGCTGTTCGCTGATACTCTTGCCTTCCATCGTATTTTCGCCGTTGGCGATAACACAGGCGATATCGTGTTTTTCGCGCAGCGACGGAAGGAAAAGGCGCACTGCATTGAGACCGGCGTTCCCGACGATGTCGCCGATGAAAAGGATCTTTATTTCTGATGCCATAATACCCACTGAATACAAGACAGATTCATACCTTATGCAAAGTATCCATAATCGGGTACTTCTCCAAGCATGGGCTGAAACCAGGCTGTTAATCTATTCCAGTGTGCGAGGAAGATGCATTACGGCACGGTTATTGCATAAATAATCTCTAGATTCAGAAAGCCCCACATTCCTGACATTGACTTGAAAGGCAGCCGGTTATGGTGCATTTGATCCTGAAATTCACAACCGCTTTCCTTCTGACAACCCTGCTCCTGCCCGATCCCGCTCACTTCGACGATGAGGAATCCGCGATAGAACTCTGGTATCCGAAGGGGAACGCGGTCATTGTTCGCACAGGGATGGGGGGTGTTGTCGGTGCGTTCGAGGAGAATGTCGCATCTGTTCAGCTTCTGCGCGAATTGGACCAGCACTCCTCCCTGCCGCTGCAGCGTATGACGCAGAAGGATGTCTTTGCAAAATCAATACGCGATTTATTTCCCGCACATTGCTTTTTGAGATCCATCGCCTTCGCCTTCACCCTTTCAAACGGGAAGCAGGAATCCAGGTCGCTTACCGCGACATTGGAAGCTCCCATCGACTTGAAGGCGTTCTGGGAATCTGATTTTTTCAAAGCGGTCTACGCCTTTGCCTACCAGAAATCCGTTTTCGCGGTGGAGGTGGACCTTCAAATCTGGAGCGGTCCTGTGCTGGATGTGGGGAGCGAGGCATACCGTGATCGGTACATGAACAAATTCGCGTTTTCTCCTGCGCTGGAACCCGGCCGAAACGTGTTTCACCTCCGCGCACTGGATCCGGAGGGAAATGTGCTTCACCTGGACTCGCTGCAGTTCTTCATGCAAAGCGACGCAGCGAGTGAATCTGATGCCGGGTTCACCGCCGAACCCCTGCACTCTCCGGAACAGGAGGAGTTTTGCGGAGGCTGTCATACCATGGTTCCTGATGATGCGACCATTCAGAATCAGGGTGAAGTGAAGGAAATCTGCTCCGCGTGCCATACGCCGCTGGTCTCGCAGACTTCTTCTCATTCACCTGCAGCGGAGTGGGAATGCCTTATGTGCCACGATGCAAACTCCTCGCCGCGCTACAGCTTATATACCGACCAGACATATGACGCTGAATTCTGCATGCAATGCCACCCGGACATCCAGGAGCGCACCGAAATGCAATCCCCGCATGCAGCGGCGCAGATGAGCTGCATCAACTGCCATGACGCACATGGCTCGTCGCGAAGAAAGCTGCTCAAGGGTGATGTCAAGCCTCTCTGTGCATCGTGTCATGAGGACGCTGCCGCCACTCCCCACCCCGTCAACAATCATCCGCTGGCCGGCGCCGCGGACCCACTCGTCGAGGGAAGGCCATTCTCATGTGCGAGCTGCCATGATCCCCATGGTTCCAATGAGGCAAAGCTGCTTCGGGAGCCCTTTACGAAAATGTGCCGTGCCTGCCACAAAATATGGTGATGAAGCGAACATACATTTCACTCCTGCGGCGGTACATCACGCTTGTGATGACCGTATCCTTGCTGCAATGCACGGCGCTGCTGGCCCAGGAGGAAACCGACGTCGAGGCGGGCCGCACTATGGTCGGACTGAATCTGGATGGGACTCCCGGCCTGTTCACCTCTCCCTCCCCAGCGGTCGCGCGCGCCGGACACCTGGTCGTGGGATCGATGGCATTCGCCTCGTTGAACGCCCCGCACGGCTTCCGTCTGCCATTCGCGATGGGCTATGGCATCGCTCGGTATTCCCAGGCATTTGCAAGTTTCCTCAACGGGAAGGATGAGAACCAGGCTGAGATAGATCGTGTCCTTGCCGGCGTGCGCATCTTCCTTGGCGTCCATCTCGACATCGCACTCGGCGTCGAGGCTTACGGCACGTCCCTTTCCCGGTGGCAGGATGGGAAGGAACAGCAGGGCGGAATCGGGGGAGGAATACGCGTGATGGCGGCAAAATCCTTACCCATCGGCATTGGATTTTCGATGTATGGCGGAGCCGTGAAAGAGGCACTTCTGCCGGTGTCAGGACAGATTGGAGCAGCGTTGACCAAAAGTGTGTTTGACCAGACTCTGGTCGGGATTGAAGCGGAATGGCAACCTCATTCAGGTCAATCCCCGTCGTTCAGTCTCGCCGCGGGACTTCGCATATTTCTTTTCGAACACCTGCAGGTTTCGCTCGGCTACCAGCGTGCCGCAACTCCTTCGGGCACCCATGACCGCCGCATTCTCGCCGGCATCGCGTTTTCGAGTGATATCCTGAGTACCGCCAGCACGGAACGAACAAACGAAACGCCACCTGGCCTCCCCGATCTGGAGCAACTGGATGCTCCGGTGATTGACGAGTAATGTCGTGAACGAGTGTAATGCTTCGGCCGTGAGAAATGCACGCGTCATATCACCCAGACTGGGTTATATCCCCCATGCCTGGTTGTCCGAAGCAGCACAGCTTCGACCGTCGAGGCCGTATCCACCACCGGGATACGGCACGGCTTTTGCCGTTATGCGCGCAGTTGATTATGTCGAATAAAATAAGCACCATACTGACGACCTTCTTCTGCATCGGTATCGTCCTCGCAGTTCTGTGTCCGACAATCTCGCATGCACAAGTGACTCACCTGTCAGGTGAACTTTGTCTCAGTGCCCAGCGTGATCGGTATTCACAGAGTGGGAGCTTCAATGACGAACAGTTGCTGATGCAGCAGTACTTCCTCAATGTCCGCGGGTACGCAGCCGATCCGCGATTTCTGACATTCGACCTGACGTCATCCTTCCTTGATTACTCGTCAAAGGTTTCCATGTACAACGCGAGCAGCAGTGTTCATCGAAGGGACTGGGGGTTCTGGAATGCGAACGCGGTGCTGTTTCCCAACAATGGATTCCGTATGACGCTGTCGAGTAAGAAAAACCGCATCGAATCCCGTGCAGAGTCTCCGCTGCTTATCTCTCGTGGGTTGACGAATCCCGGTGTCGTGGACATCCTGGGCTACGGTGGTGAAGTCTATATTCCAGGTAATACGATCTATCCTCAGATTTCCGCCGGGCTCAACCAGGAGACACAGGTGGGTGAGCAGCTTGCGTACCCCGTCGATCAGCACACCACCCATTACGACCTTAAATTCTCGAATGCCAACAGCGAGAGCTCGCAATACAATTTCGTCTATCAGGGCTACGACATCGACGACCGGGTGCGCTCCCAGCACCTGACGAATCATGAGTTCCGGCTGCACGGGCAGTCGAGCCTGGCCCCTCAGTTCGTTGTGAATGCAAACGGTCTGTACGCGATCCGTAACGAGGCGAGAAACACCGCCCTGGAGGTCCTGGCTGACGATCTTCGAGACGCGGCGGTTCAGCATCGCTTTCGCTTCTCCCATCTTGTGAACAGCTACAGAAGCGCCACCCTGCAGCGAAATACCACCGATAATATTTCGAGCATGACGTTCATCCGTGCGCTCGACTACCTGATCATCCGCGCGGGCGGGTCTTTCCAGATGAATTCCCAGGAATATGGCAGCAATGTACTTCGCGGGGACGAGGAAAAGCTCTCGGTCGAATCCCAGTATGACCGCAATTTTTCGGCGACGCGTGTTACCATGGTCATCGGTTCCGATTTCGGACTCGAACGCAATTATAACCGGAATCGCAGTTTCGTCCATTCAAGCCGCGTGGGTGTCGGGGTTGTCGGCAACCTGTTTCAAACCTTCACCCTGACCGTGCGCGACGATTTCAACCTGCAACGGCAGCCGGTTCTCGGCGACGCATGGGGCAATTCATTCCTGACCGAGGCGCGGTGGGACATCCTCTGGAGATGCAACCTCAACTCCCGCTTCAACCGCACCGACACACGCAATCTCTCGTCACAACAGCTGCCGCGCTTCGCGAACACCATGTGGGAAAACAGCATCACCTGGAATGTCGGGGCCAACACGTCAGTGATGGCGAATTATACCTTACGGACGTCCTCCTCGTGGTACGACGACAGATCCACGCGCTACATGGTCGGGATTTCCCAATCAGAACTGATCCCGCGGCTATCGCTATCATTTTCCGCGGATCAGACGTATTCGACTTACGCCCGGCAGACAGTCGCTCATATCGAAACAGAATTACTCTATCGGCTTTATGCATTGAGCTTCGTTGCCCGGTATGTTCGTGACATCATCGGACAATATGATCGCAGCCGCATCCAACTCGAAATCCGCAGGCCTATCGATGTTTCATTCCAGTAGCACCTCCCGGCGCCTGTGCCTCTGGGCGATTCTGCTCCTGTTCGGCGCCGCGCAATCGCACGCACAGGATGCCGAATCACGCGTGTGGCCCGCAGCGCCCGACACCGCACGCATCCGTTATCTGGGTGCGATCGCGCGCGGACAGGATATCGGTGCGGATCGTTCCTTCCTTGAAAAGCTCTGGGATGCGATCATCGGGAGCGAAACGGAGAGCGATTTTTTCATCCAGCCGGTGGGGATCGCGGTGGACGACGGAGGCAGGATTTTCGTCTCTGATCCCGGCGGGAGTTGCATTCATATGTTCGACCGCGAAGAACAGGAATATATGAGAATCACGGAAGGTCCCGATGGTCTGTTGGGCACCCCGGTCGGGATCGCCTTCGCTGATGGTCGCATTTACGTTACGGATGCGCTGCGAAAGGAAGTCGTCGTGTTCGACGAAGATCTGGATCCGGAGTTTTCCTTTCCCACCGGAATGTCAAGACCGACCGGCATCGCAAGCCGGGAGAGCAGAATATATATCACGGACACAGGCGAGCACGTGATAGGAATCTTCGACCTCGCGGGCGTCCGCATGAGCGGATTCGGTCAACGCGGCGGAGAGCCAGGGCAGTTCAACTACCCTCTTTTTCTCACCTTCAAACGGAATCTGTACGTAGTCGATGTGTTGAATCACCGGATTCAGGTGTTGGATACTGCCGGCGCGTCAATCAGAACGTTCGGCACGCTCGGAAATGTACAGGGCACGTTTGCGGCCCCGAAAGGCATTGCCCTCGACAGCGATACGAATATTTATGTGGTGGATGCGCTCTTCGATGCATTCCAGATTTTCGACAGCGGAGGACGGCTCCTTCTCGTCGTCGGAGGCAGTGGAAGCGACCCTGGCAGCTTCCAGTCGCCGGGGGGAATATGGATAGACGCTGACAATGTCATCTACGTCGTCGACACTTTGAACAAACGTGTCCAGATGTTTCAATACCTGGCGAAAGCACAATGACCAAGAAAACCGTTTGCAGCATCGGCATCCTGATCTGGGCCCTGGGCGGATCACTCATCGCGCAGAATTCGATCGTCAACACCAAGCACAATCTGGCATTCAACAGCGGCACCACCATTCATGCGCAAACAGAACCGCAGGTCTGTGTTTTCTGCCATACTCCGCATCATGCAGCGGTCTCTGCACAATTGTGGAATCGCAGCCAGCCCACGACGTCATACACACTCTATTCGAGCGACTATCTCACGTCGCTCTCCCCTGCCTATCCTTCGACAGTTCAGCCCGGGAGCAAATCGAAACTCTGCCTGAGCTGCCACGATGGAACAATCGCCATCGGCACAGTACTCAACCTCCCCGGCGCTTCGCTCGCCGGGACGATCACAATGGCGAATTCCGTCACCACTATGCCGACCGGGAGCGCCGGAGACATCGGTGCGTCCCTGTCGGACGATCACCCCGTCGGTATTGGGTATGATACGAATTCCGATCCGGAGCTCGTATCGCGCTCATGGCCCTGGACCTCGACCGTGCTGCTCGATCCAAACACCTCATCAGGCAAAGTTGAATGCGTCACATGTCATAATCCTCACAACAATACCTTCGCCCCCTTCCTGCAGATGTCGAACGCCAATGCCGGACTATGCACGTTCTGTCACGTAAAAACAGATTATTCCATCTCCGTGCATCGAACTTCGAACATGTCTTACACTCCTCCAGGAAGTTCTGCTACGTCGATAGGAGAATGGTCGTGTCGGGCTTGCCATAAATCCCATTCCGGAGGAGGGAGTCCGTACAACCTGAAGGGGGTCGAACAGCAATCCTGTTATGATGGAACGGGGAACGGCTGCCACGGTCAGAACGCTCCCCCCGCAAGACGAATCGAAACCGAGCTTGCAAAAACCTGGAGTCATCCGACGAACAGCATCAACGGCGTTCACAAGAATAAGGCAGGGGGTGAAAGTGCGTCCGAACTCGGGTCCTCAAACCGGCACGCCGAATGCACGGACTGCCACAACCCGCATCAGGCGCAGAAAGGCGTAGGGAAAAATGGCCGTGGGAATCTGCGGATCTCGGCGACGTTGAAAGGTGTCTGGGGAGTGGAACCCACATGGCCAGCACCAACGACCTCGACGACGAATAATGACGTGGTTCTCAGTACGCCGACCACCTATACACGGGTGAATACTCCGGTTGACGAATATCAGGTCTGCCTCAAATGCCACTCTGGCTATGTCACCCTCCCGGCCGGTAAAAGAGATCTTGCGAAGGAAATAAACCCTGGCTACGCCTCCTACCACGGGATCGTCCCTGGAGGCACGACAAATACATATGTCTCAACAACGACCACCAATGCACCGTGGGGTGCGAACAAACGCGTGTGGTGCAGCGACTGTCATGGAAGCGACAGTCCCTCGTCTCCGGAAGGGCCGCACGGTTCCAATCTCAACAACTCGGGGCCCGGGACATCGAATGTGGATAAAATGCTGATTGCGACGATTCGGAGCACCGCATCCAGCATGACACCCTTGTGTCTTGTCTGCCATAAATCCTCCTCCTATGTCACGGGGAGTAACGGAAGCAATTTCGACAGGCATGACAAGGATGACCATCATGTCACCGAGGGCTGCTTCGCATGCCACATGTGGGATCACGCCGGTACGACCCTCACGACGGGCGGCAACAGCGAGAAGCTCTTTGTCCACGGCATGAATAAAAAGTACTACTGGCGTGAAGGCGGCACATCCCTTACCGCGGGCACACGCGTCATGGCGGACCGATTTCTCTCCGGATATGTTTCTGATGTGAATTTCTCCGCACGGCGTTGCTGGACCGATGAACTGGATAACAATCGCGGCTGCGACATACACGCGGGAGGAAGCGGACGTACGTATTAATGCCATGATCTCCCGCGTATTTCATATCGCCCAGGCCGGCATCCACATGCTTCTCAAAAGGAAAGGCGCGGCCGCCCTCCTGCTGGTGGCGGTGCTGCTGCTGATGTACGCTTCTTTCGTACCCTCCTCATCCATCGCCATCCCGGACGACGTGAAACAGCGTTACAATACCATTGGCGCCGAAGCTGAGTCCAGCGGAAACAGTCTTGCCCCGATGTTTGAATCTCCCGTTGTTATTGGATTCGTTTCCCTGCTCAGTCTGGTTCTGCTGATTTCAACCGTCCAGCGGACGGCGCAACTCATGAAGGCACGACCGGATCGTGTGCGGGGCGTGCGACTCGCAGTGGACGAAGAGGATCCGAGAATCGCGCGCGTCCTGAGCGAATTGCGGAGATCCCGTTACCGATGGAGTTTCAGCCGGAGTGCGGAAAGCATCTGCGTGTCGGCGGAAAAAGGGAGTTGGGGAGGATTCGGCTCCGTCCTGTTCCATTTCGGACTCCTCACCGTCATAGCCGGGATCACATACTCAACCCTGTCAGTGGAGAACGAATCCATCCTCCTCACGGAAGGCGAGTCGTTTCGCCTCTTGCAGGAGGGCGGCGGCGGCGGCGAAATGCGAACCGGCGGCTCTGCCTCCTCGGCGGCTATGAATACGCCGCTGCTGCGTCTCGTTGACTACGACAGTCTGTATGCCATCGACGATGTGCGGACCCCCGCCGCCATCGTGGAGACAAGCGGTGACGGTGTGGTTCAAAGAGCGCCCGTCCATATCAATGCGGGACTCGCGTTCCAGGGACGAAAGGTCCATCTCGGCCCAGGTCACGGTTTTTCTCCTTACATCCATATCGTCGACCCTGAAGGAAACGTGCTCGTATCGGCGTTCATCAGGATCGCGGCACTCAAGAACGGCAAACATCGTGATTATCTCGAGCTGCAAAACGGGGGCATTCGTCTTTTTCTTGCCCTGCACGGCGTCGGACGTACCGAAACCGAAAGCGTTCCTCGCATCGAACTCCGCTGTGAAGAACGCGGCAGGGATGCTTGGTCCGCCACGCTGGGCATGGGGGCGACGCAACAAGTACGCGACTATACGGTGACCTTTCCGGATATGCGTGAGTGGGTACAGCTCGACATCGCGGATACGACCGGACCCGGCATCGTGGCGTTCGGCGCGCTCATCGGCCTTTGCGGATTGGTCCTCCGGCTATTCCTCTACCGGAAGAACATCAGGATCCGATGGGATCACGGCCTCGACGGACCATGCATCGTTGAGGGGAATGCGGAATACTTCACGGAAATCTTTTTCCGGGAGCTTGAAGATTTTCACCACGTCCTGCTCACGGAAGCGGCAGAAACTCCAGCTGTGCGCACCCCGAGGAAGTCGGTCCACAGGGAAGATCCTTCATGAATGCCCTGCTCTCGTTTCTGGATCTCGGCAGTGCCGTGCTCTACGCGGCCGTGGCGGTGCTCGCATTCTTCGAAAACGGCGTGGCATCGAGGAAGAATTATCTGTTCCCCGTGTTGGCCACGGTTCTGCTTTTTCAGATCGTGGCTTTTGGTGGGCGCTGGTACGCCGCGGGATACATCCCCGCTGTCGCCTGGCAGCATGCGATTCTCTTCAGCACACTGCTCACCATGTCTTTCCTGTTTTTCGCAGTCGTCAGAAACACGCACTGGCGCGTGATACTCCCCACCGCTGCCCTGTATTCCTCATTCCTCTGCCTGTGGGCAGGCCTTTCCCCGGCAAACCTCGCCGCGCTTCCCCTGTCACTGCGGAGCGGGTGGTTATATGTCCATGCATCATCGGCAGCGCTCGGACAGGCGGCCTTTCTCACGGCGGCCAGCGCCTCCTCGATGCAACTTCTCGGTATGGGCGGCAAAAGGTTTTCCGCAAAGGTATCGGTCACAGAGGAATTGAGTATTCGGGCAATGATTGCGTCGGTGCTGTTCTGGGGCGGTATGATTATCGCTGGAGCACTATGGGCAGATGATGCGTGGGGCAGATACTGGGGTTGGGATCCCATCGAAATCTGGAGTCTTTTGATCTGGCTGCTTGCGGCGCTGCATCTGCATGCATACTTTGCATGGAAATCCCTTCACGGCGCTGTTCTTGCAAGTTCCGCGATAGTACTCATGCTGCTTGCTCGATTCGCACTCTGGCTGATAGCACTCTTTCATCAAACCATCCACTGGTATGGCAGATAAGCGTTCACGGCCGACCCGACATGCCCTCCTGGCGATCGTCATCTTCGGACTCTCCGTAGCTGCCGGCATCGTTTCCGTGTCAACAGCGGCCTTCCGGGGAGACCGTGACTCGTCTGTTTCCCAGGTGAAACAAGGACGCGACAAGCCTATTTCGTCTGTCTTCATACCCGAGGGAAGCCGGGAAGGACTCAGGATCAGCGACCTGTGTTTTTGGCACAACGAGCTGTTCGTGTCATACCGGGAGAGCGACCGCATCGAAGTATATGATGCAGCGCTGCGGCTCTTGCGGCGCTTCGCGCTTCGCGATGGTGCACACGCCTCCATAACGGCAGTGGCAGCGGACGCTGATGCACTGTATGCAACAGACTTCGCTTCCGATGAGATCCTCTTTGTCAATCCGCGCACAGGGAATGTGAAGCAGGTATTCGGATTCCTCCCCGATGGCGTAACGCGCATCCATCCCTACGCGGTCACGATACACGGCGATATGTTGTATGTCACAGACGTTGTGCTCCACGCAGTGCTGGCGATTTCTGCGAAAGAGCTGCCGGCACTGCGGGAATTAGGGGAAGTTGTCCTGCGCATACCACAGCGGGCGAATGATCGCGCCCTGCGCTTCCCCACATTCACACACGTGACGGCCGATGGTCGGTTGCTGATTTGCGACCTTGCTGCAGGACACATCGGAGTGTACTCCTGCAGTGGACGCTTCATCGAAAACTTCTCGGTGCCAGGAGAACGAATGGCGCCCATGGGGATCGGGCAGGACACTTTTAAAATACCAGCATTCCAGATGCGAAAAGACAGTATCTTCGACCCATCCGGGACACTCGACCAGGGACGCATCCATGTCGTCGACGCCAGCACGGGCTGCATACGCGTCTTCGATCCGTATGGCGTGTATCAGGGTGCCTATGCGCACGAACTGGTCTCCCCTTCCGGACTGGCGATGGATGCGAAGCACGAGCGGGTTTTTGTCGCAGACCCTGGTCTCGGTGGTATCGCAGTGTTCAGTATCACCTCCCCCCCAACGGGAGGGATGCCATGAGAATGTCGCTCCTTCCGAAACTGCTGATCTTCATCACCGCACTGCTGGTTACAGCTGTCCTCATCCTTTTTTACTCCGCCCATCGGACTGGACACGAACTGCTTGAGGAAGTGGGGAATGCCAAAGCTCTTGCGGTCATTGAAATCGGGAAAGCCAACGTCGAGCACATGATGCTTGTGAAAAAGGAAAATCGCATCGAGCATGCGCTGCGGAACATTGAACACACCGGCGCCGCGATCTCAGTCGCAGTGCTTGACGCTGACGGCCGTGTGTTCGTCAGCCCCTCCGAATCAGACAGGATGGTTCACATCGCGCTGACAGACTTCAAAGCCCTCTCCAGACATCCATCGGTCAAGACCCGGCGGTTCGAGAGAAACGACTCCACGTTTCAGGACGTCATCACTGCGTTCGAGAACAAACCAGAATGTTATGGGTGCCATGATCCGCGTGAAACAACGATCGGCTATCTGATGGCCACGATCCCGCTTCAGGATCTCCAGACCATCTCCTCCATACACCGCACCGGAAACATACTGCTCATCCTCGCCACGTTTGCAGGACTGGCGATCAGCATCTTCATCGTCATGTATTTCCTTGTCGCGCGGCCGACGAGAAAACTGAATTCAAGCATGAAGAGCGTTTTGGTAGGAGCCCATGGTCTCCGCAATGGGGTGCTGCTCGAGATAGAGCACAGCCCAATCAATTATAAGCAGGATGAGATTGGCGAGCTCGCCAGGTTGTTTACACAACTCGTGAAGCAGTTGAACGCCGCCTATGAACAACTGCTTCAAAGACATCACGGCGAGCTTGTCCGTGCCGATCAATTGTCCACGACAGGAGAAATGGCTGCGAGCATCGCGCACGAAATCAAAAATCCCGTCGCGGGTTTAAGTGCCGCGCTTCAGATTTTCCGTCGTGATCTTCCTCTGGAGGATCCCCGCAGAGAAATCGTCATCGAGATGCTTGAACAGGTGGGTCGCATTAACAACGCCGTCAACGACCTGCTCAGCTATGCCCGACCGGGACAGCCGCAGTTCATCCGCCTGGATCTGGTCCGTGTCATCCGCAGGACGATCGCACTTCTACAACCCGTTGCCAGTGAGCATCACATTACAATTGAAGAATTGAATCTTGAGGATCCGATCGAAATCACAGCGGATGGAAAACTGATCCAGCAATTACTCTGGAACATCACGATCAACGCCATTCAAGCCATGCCGTTGGGAGGGACCGTCTCCATCGGCTGCCGCGTCGAGGAGAACGACGTCCAGCTTGAGGTACGAGACACCGGCAAAGGTATTCCGGATGAAGAACTCCATCTGATTTTCAAACCATTTTACACGACGAAACATAAAGGAACAGGACTCGGGATGTCGATCTCGAAGCGGATTGTCGAGCAGCATGGTGGGAACATGCGCATCGAGAGTACGCTGGAGGAAGGCACCAGCGTCTGGATACACCTGCCACTCGGAGTAAAGATTCATGAGAGCTGAACGCATTCTCATTGTGGATGACGAAAAGCTGCTCCGTTGGAGCATCGCGTCCCACCTTACGCAGCTGGGTTTCCAGGTGGAACAGGCCGACTCTCTTGCAGCTGCGGACACGGTGCTTCAGGAACTCGAACCGGATCTGATTCTCCTCGATCAGATTCTCGAGGACGGCGCCGGGGTGGATTTTCTTGCTCAACTTTCGCACTCAATGCCGCACATCGCAGTGATCATGGTCACTGCTGTTGACCGCTCGGATATCGCAGTGCGGGCCATGAAACTCGGTGCGTTCGACTATGTGACCAAACCGTTGAATCTCGATGAATTGGAGGTCATTATTGAGCGCACGCTCAACGTGACACGATTCCGCCGACAAGTCGAGTATATCACACACAGAGACGTGACCGAGCGCAGCTTTCACGGCATGATGGGGCAACATCCGGCAATCCGAGCCGTCTTTGATCAGGTGTCCCGGATTGCACAATCCGGCACAACAACAGCGCTCATTATTGGTGAAAGCGGAACAGGAAAGGAACTGGTTGCGCGTGCAATACATCAGCTCAGCCCCCGTGCAACGGAAAACATGCTGACCATCAACTGCGGAGCAATCCCAGAGTCGCTGATGGAAAGTGAATTATTCGGCCATGAAAAAGGCGCGTTCACGGATGCGCGCGCACAGCGAAAAGGGGTGTTCGAACTCGCGGATAAAGGGACCGTTTTTCTCGATGAGATAGGCAACATCTCTCCTTCGATCCAGGCGGCGCTCCTGCGCGTCCTCGAAAATCGCAGTTTTCTCCGCATCGGGGGCAGCCATGAAATCACTGTGGACGTCCGCTTTATCGCGGCCACAAACAAGCCGCTGCAACAGCTGGCGGCAGAAGGGAAATTCAGGGAGGACCTTTTCTATCGACTCAACGTTGGCATGATTCACGTCCCCCCTCTCAGAGATCGGGGCAGGGATGCCCTCCTGCTTGCAGATATGTTTCTCGAGGAATTTAACGGTGTGTTTAACAAGCAATTCAAGGGGATTTCAGAAGGGACCAGACGGCTCTTCATGCACCATGATTGGCCCGGGAACGTCCGCGAACTGCGCAACGTGCTGGAGCGGGCGGTCCTGCTGCAGGACGGCGATATCATTGATATATCGTCGATTGAACACGTGCGCCAGAGCAATGTTCATCCTCCTGATCACAGCGGGATAGATACCCAGACGATACAGGATGAATCGCTTGAGGATATGGAAAAAGGAGCCATCATGACCGCTCTGGAACGTGCCGGCAACAATCAGTCCGAGGCAGCGAGAATCTTGAAAATATCACGGGACACACTTCGGTATCGGATGAAGAAATGGAGAATTTCGGGCTCGTGAAACCGAGACCTGGGGCATTTCCCCCGGCTTGAATCACAATTGCGCCTCATCACCCACCCCTCTCACGTATATCCGTTTTTATCCTGCCCTTGAACGTGATTTTCCATGGTTTGAGGCATGTGCAAAAGACAGTGCTCGTGGCACGATTGTTGAAGTGTATGTCATACCAGAAAAGAATACTCGAGCACTGCATGTCCCTCTTCACCGTTATCATTGTCGACGACGAAATGCTGTTTTGCAATTCCCTCGTGGCCGCCTTATCTGACGCCGGTTACGTTGCGCGCGGTTTCCACACGCCAGAAACTGCACTGAACTATTTGAAGCGTCACACATGCGATCTTTTAATTACCGATTTCAGAATGCCGGAAATGGACGGGCTGAAACTGATCGCCAGGGCGAGAGAAATCAGATCCGACATGCGTGCGTTCCTCATCTCCGCCCACCTCACGCAAAATATCCATGATCGTGCGCGACTTCTCAATGTGGATATGCTGCTTGAAAAGCCGATTGAATTGAGCGAGTTAATAGCCGATGTGGCCGGACTGCAGCCGTCTCTGCTCACCGAGGCCCACGACACATGAACAGACGAATCAGCAACTGCGAACGAAGATATCGAAGTACTATCACCCCAATCCCCAAATACCAGGAGTACTCATGAAAATACGTTCTCTGTCCTTTCTTACCGTGGTCTTTGTGCTTCTGGCCTTCACGGCAAATGCGCAGCTGACTGGCAGTGCCCACGATTTCCACAGCTTGACGTGGAACACCAGTGGCGAAATCTGCCTTCCGTGTCATACTCCGCATAACGGGAGCACAACCCTGTCCGATGCACCGTTGTGGAATCACGCGGCGACATCAAGCACGTTCACGCTCTACAGCAGTGGAACGATGAACGCAACGATGGGCCAGCCGACCGGCGTATCCAAACTGTGTCTGAGTTGTCATGATGGCAGCGTGGCCCTTGACAGCTATGGCGGCACGAGCGGTACCACCTACGTCACCGGCGGCACGAATTTCGGAACGGATCTCACCAATGACCATCCGATTTCGATTTCCTATACCGCCGCACTCGCAACCGCGGATGGTGAGCTTCATGATCCGACGACAACGCTTTCCGGCCTGAGCACGACCGGGAATATCGATGACGACATGCTTTTTGGAACAGCGCACGACAAGCTGGAGTGCAGCTCCTGTCATGACGTTCACAACAGCGGAAATCATGGCGGCCTCCTCGTAAAATCCAATGCCGCGAGCGCGCTCTGCATCACTTGCCACAATAAGTAATGCACCCTGGTTTCCGGTATTCTGCTGCGTATTGAACGATGGTGTGGCATACAACTGCCGCACCATCGCATTATATTGGAATGCAATCCACTGCGGCGTGTTCTCACATTCACACTGATCCGAAGAAACAGCATGGCTTCTCTCACGCTGCGCCATCAGGGCGTCCTCCTTCTTCTGTCCGTTCTCGTCATCGGTTGCTCGGCATCTGCGCCGCGCATGCTCGACCGTGAACCGGCTGTGTACCCGATTCCCCCTGACCCTCCACGTATCGTTCATGTAACCAGCTTCTCCAGCGATCACGAACTGTTCGGATCGCAACGCGGTTTTCTCAGTGCGCTGCTCGGGCCAGAAGAAGCAAAAGGCATCAATCGGCCTTACGGCCTCACTGTTTCCAACAGAAAACTTTACATCTGCGATCTCCGCCTCCCCGGCATTGTCATCGTCGATCCTGCCGAGGAATCATTCGAATATTTCACTCCACGCGGCGAAGCAGAACTGCGAAAGCCCGTAAACTGTACTATCGGCGCGAGTGGCAGACTCTACGTCACGGATACCGATCGAATGCAGGTGGTCGCGTATAACACGGACCTGTCATTCGCAGGTGTACTCTACGGAGATGGGAAGGGTAAGCCCATCGACGTATTCTCGCATGGCGACAGGATCTATGTGGCCGACCTCGAGCTTCACTCCGTTTCGGTTTTTTCAGAAGAGGATTGGTCACTCCTGATGACGATCCGGGAGGATTCATCCTCGGCCCGGGGATACCTCTACGGACCAACCAATATCTGGGTGGACGACGCACGCATCTATGTCAGTGATATTGGAGATCAGAATATTAAAATCTTTAATCAACAGGGAGACTATCTGTCCGCCATCGGCTCGCTGGGGATGCAGGCCGGACAGTTTACACGACCGAAAGGGGTATCGGCGGATATGTACGGCAACGTCTACGTCGTCGACGCCGCATTCGAGAATGTGCAGATCTTCGATCCGGATGGTGTGCTCCTCCTCGCATTTGGCGGCCCGTATCATGGGCCTGGAGATATGTGGCTTCCCGCGAAGGTGATTACTGACGCTTCCCTGCTCTCCTATTTCCAGCAGTTCGTCGGAAGTCGTTACCCCCTCTCCTTCCTCATTTTTGTGACAAATCAGTACGGTCCCGACAAAATCAGCGTCTACGGTTTTCTGAAGAAAGACCCTGCCTGAATGTCCGTTCCCGGACCGCTCCGTGCGGTTTTACGGCGAAGGACGTTCCATGCTTTCTCGGACAATACGTCGATTTGATTTCATTCCTATAAGCCATAGATTATGGCGATAGTATAACGATCCGTGGTATGTACCAGACACCAGAAGAGCGGCGCGAGCAATCGCGCATCGAAGACAGGGAACTCATCGCCGACGCCATCGCGGGTAAGCAAGAGGCCTACAAACGCCTCATGAAGAAATACCACAACGCGATAGCGCATCTCATCATGCGCATGGTCGGCAACCAGGGAGACGTCGAGGACCTCACCCAGGAGGCGTTTATCAAAGCCTTCAACTCCCTCGAGTCCTTCAACGATGAATTCGCCTTCTCGACCTGGCTCTACAAGATCGCGACGAACAACTGTATCGACTATCTCCGCAAACGCAAACTGAAAACCTTTTCCATCGACCGTCCGGTGGGCGGGGACGAAAGCTCTCCACAGTATGAAATTCCGGACAACACGCACACGCCAGACGGTGAAATTCTGCGCACACAGCAGAACATCGCCATCCAGCGCGCTATCGACGCCTTACCCGAGAAATACCGCGTTGTGATCGTCATGCGTCATCAGGAGGAAAAGAGCTACGAGGAAATAGCCGGGGAACTCGACCTCCCTCTTGGCACGGTGAAGGCGCACATATTCCGCGCACGTGAAATGCTCTACAAGCAGCTGCGGGGCGAAGTCGGCTACCCCTGATTCGCAAAGTGAACCCGCCGATTTTTTCGTTGTGCACCCATGCACCGCGGCTTTTGACTATTGCATTTTTCTGATTTTCCCGCTATATTTATATTCTTGTTCGGGGCGTGGCTCAGCCCGGTAGAGCGCTCGGTTCGGGACCGAGAGGTCGGAAGTTCAAATCTTCTCGCCCCGACGAACAATGAAAAAGGAAGCTTTGCGGCTTCCTTTTTTGATTTTCTCCCCCTCCCTACGGCGCGACCGCGGTGCCTTCCCCCATACCTTCCATAACGGCCTCGTACAGTGGCATGACGCCTGGTACTGCAGGGATGCGTCCGCCGAATCCCAAGGCGCGGATGGTGAACATCTGCATCGTTGCGACGGGAATCTCCTCGAGCATCTTCATGTCCACGCTGATGCCTCCGCGTGCTGCCAACCGCTTCAGCAGGTCGTCCGTTTTTCGCTGCATCAGTCCGGGCCTTGCTGCCGCGGTAACGGAATCACGCAGGGCGTCCCAACCCGAGATGGCACTGCCGGGGTACCGCTTGTCGACGAGCTGAAAGAAAGAGAACCCGTCTGGTGTGGAGACAGGGCCCGCGGCGTCGGCGATGCGCAGGCCGAATGCCGTGCGTCCAATAAGGCCGTTTTCCGATACGGGGAAATATCCGAATTCACCCTTTCGATCCGCGGCACCGGGCCGCTCGGAATACTGCTCAGCCAGATCGTGCAGATCCTCTCCGTTCCGAAACCGGGCGATGATATCGGACAGGGCTGCTTCATCCCGCATGAGAATCTCGACGATTTTCACCTCCACCGGTGGACCGAAAATCGCGGGATGCGAGACGTAGTAATTCCATATGCTGTCGTCACTGGCGATGAACTGCTCCCACAGCAGCTCCGGGATCATCTGCGCCAATCCGTTCGCGGTCCACATCGCCATGTCGCGGCGTACGTCGGGATGCTGTTCGAGTCCGAGTCTGGTAGCTTCCATTGTGACGAGAAATCGGTCCGCCATCTCATGCATCCGTGTCAGGTACAACCGGGGAAAGGTTGACAGCTCACTCGCCGGCAGACGGAGATCCGATGCCTCGAACCGATCGAGCGCATCGCCGATTCCCAACGTCCATTCCCCAATACGAAGAAATGGCTGTTCGAGACGCATTGCCCATATGGATCTGAGCGAATCGAACACATGGTGTTGCGGCAGAAGCATATCGCTCGTATCCGCGCGCTCCTGTGCGCGGCAGTTGACAAGCAGCGCCTGGCCGAGAGCACGGTAGGGCTCGTCCTCGAAATGTGCTTCCCGCCCTTGCCAGAGACGACGGACAAAGGCTTTCGTTTCGTCCGCTTCCTTCTCCATACGGAGTTGACTTTCGATACGCTTCGATCGTTTCTGCAGCTCGAACTCGCTGCGGAAGGGGTTCCCATAATCCATCTTCCGCACGATATACCAGCCGTCACCGCCCCGAATGGGGGCGGACACCGTTCCCGGTGTCATTGCATCAATGCGTGATCGGAACGCAGCATCGAGTTCCGATTCATGGAGATCGGACTGTTCCTCCTCCGATGTCATGCGCTGCTGTTCAGCCAGCAGCGTATCGAAGGGAATGCCGCTCTGCAAAAGGCGATGGAGATTCTGTATTTCGGATTCACTGGTATTGAAAAGAAACTCGAACTGGATGCGTTGCTGTTCCTCGACGAATCGCGCATGGATTTCCTCGTCGGTGACACGAACATGCGCGCGGACGCTGTCTCGGTAGAGCCGGTCGCGCATGAACATTTCCTCCGCCATCTTCCTGTTCCTGCGGAAGCGGTCTTCGGCGTCAAACCCCTGGCGCTCCGCCTCGGCCATCAGAAGACGTTCCGCGATCAGGGAATACAGAAACTGGATCTTGACGACGGGCGTGAGCCGTTCCTGATCCTTGTACGGAAATATCCCAAGCGCGAATCGCGCGCGGAATTCGCCGACGGTGATCTTCTCGTTGCCGACAGACGCGAGCACCGCGTCGTCGGAAAGTCCCTGCGCCGCTGCAAGCAGCGGAAGGGAAAACAGAACTGCTGATAACAGGTACTTCATTCGGACAATATACGAAGGAGAGAATCGAGTACGAGTACGAGCACGGGAACGAGCACGAGCACGAGCATGAGCACGGGAACGAGCACGGGCACGAGCACGAGCACGGGCACGAGCACGGGAACGGGAACGGGAACGAGCACGGGCACGCCGCTCCACATCCTCTCCCCAGCCCAAAAGACGAAACCTGCGTATAAAGCTCAAATACTGTTCTGGATCGTGGAGGGTGGACGATGCGTAGGATTTCGTTTCCTACGTCCTACATCCTATGTCCAATATCACAAAATCCCCCGCACCGGCGAACCGATGCGGGGGATGAAACTGCGAAAGACGGCGGGTCTAGAAGCCGACTTTCAGAGCAATGACGTGCTGTCCGCCGAACACTTCGCGCGTGCGGTAGGCATAGTCGAGGTAGAGCTTCACATCTCCGGTCCACTGCTGAAGACCGACACCGAATGCAGGACCGTAGAGATATCCGGTCGCATCATCGTAATCCGTCTTCGCGTTGCCTGCGATATTGTAGGAGCCACGCAGGGCGAGGAAGTTGTTGAACATGTATTCAACAGCCACACGGTACTGGTCGCTGATGAAGTTGTTGTTCTCGAACGAGGTCATCACAAGGAGATTGTGAATGTCGGAGATGTTGTACTTGTAGGCCATGCCGATTTCCAGGGATGTGGGGAGCTGGAAACCCGCGGATTCGATCTTGAGCAGCTGACCGGTGCGGTCCGCACCGATTTCGTCGACCATGCGCAGAAGGCCGGGACCTTCATACTTCATGTTGCTGCCGATATGACGGAGCGTCACACCAAGTTCGAGACCGTCAAAACCGGCGAGGCCGGAATACTGAACACCGACGTCAAAAGCGAAGCCGGTCGCGGAAACGCGGTCGAGTTCCTCGGAAACCATGTTCACCGTGACGCCCGAACGAATACGATCGGTCAGTGCGCGGGAATAGGTAAGACCAAGGGTGAGAACGGTCGGGGAATACACCGCGCCCGTTCCATCCACCTGTCGTTCGTCTGTGATCAGGATGTCGCCGAAGGAAAGCGCTTTCACGGAGAAGGCAACGTGCCCGAAACCGGCCATGTTGCTTCCGATGCCGAAATAGCTGATGCCGTCCTCGTTGTCGAGGCCGTTCATCTGTGCAAACATCACTTCAACGCCGTGGCGGGATCCAGAAAGACCGGCAGGGTTGTAATAGATCGCTTCGATACCGGTCAGGCCGGCCGTGTAGGCACTGCCAAGGGCAATGCCCCTCGCGCCGACGGGGACAAGCAGCTGGTCAGCAGCTGCCGTACCTTCTTTGTTTCCGCCGCCGGCAACAGCCACTGATCCTGTCAGGGCGAACGCAAGGAGGAGCGCCGCTGCAATATATCTTGGACTGATGCGCATGAGATTTACTCCTTTATTACTTTCATTCATGTTCGTAAACGAAATCAAGTCCTGATTCCCGGATCAAATACGATCGAGGAACTGGGTTTCCGTGACCACGGCAAGCTTGAGAATCTTCTCCACACCAAGCTCAGGCATGTCGATGTGGATGTAATACATTCCGCTTGCCACGGGCAGATTGTTGTCATTCTGGAGATCCCAGGTCGCGTACTGCGTGCCGTCGTCCGTTTTTTCGAACGAACGCACCAGTACTCCGGAAACCGTGTAGACCCTGAATTTCGCACGCGGCGGAAGATGATTGAAGGTCACGAAGCGCTGATACTTGTTGCGCTCGCGTTTGTTGGAACCGTAATACGGATTCGGGAACACGTTGATCTGCGTGATATCCTTTTTCGCGAGTTCCTTGTCGTATGACGGCGGCATGGTGGTGAACATAAACTTGTCGTCCGCTGCAAAGGGCGCCTTCGGCGTGATGCGGTACAGGCTTCCGTTGCGCCAGGCTTGCTGGAAGCCGATGTACTGCGGCTTGAGCAGATACCATCCCCAGTACAGCACGGGGAGTTGACTGCCACTATCCTGCATTGAGAAGTCAGGATCGGCGAACACCGGATCCGGCGTGTCGCTGTATGGCATGTCGAGAACGAACAGCATTTCACGGTCGTTCACGTCGCCAGTCGGGTCGAACTTGCGGTTATTTCCCGCGCGGTTGATCTGTTCGATCCACGCATAGGAAAGCTGCTTGTGGTTGTCAGGATTCGGGTCGGAAACGTCCCAGACCTGAATCGGGGACTCAAAGTATCCGGCGCAGCCGTAATTCGGACGTCCGCCGCGAAGGTACATGTAGCCCTTCGACTTCTTTGTCGTATCGAAACGAATCTCGATCACCTTCTTGACTTCGTAGCCCTTGATCGAGCTGCCGAACTGACCGGTACGGGCTCCGAGCGTGGCGCTGGTGTAGCCGTCCTGCCAGGTGTAGCCGCCTTCGCCACGGACGCTCTCGTAGGCTTCGAAGACTTCAGGACCACCCTCCCATTCAACGCGGAGGATTTCATCGTGATTTTCCTTCGGGGCGCCACCGTCGAAGCCGTCCTTGTTGAACTGACGGTAATATCCTGTCCCGCTCACACCGATCTTGAAGCCGTCGAGAAGGAAGAATTCCTTCTTCAAGCCTTCCATCGATTCGTTGCGGTAAATAATCTGCTTGTTCTGCGTCACGTTGCGGAGCGACCAGGATGAGAAGTTGTCGACCGTGAGCGTCTCGTCAGTGAATCCGTCGAGATCATGATCGTACTTCGTTTCAACCTGTCCGAGTGACTCGAAGGTAACCTCGTATGTATCGCCCGTCATCTCCAGCGGATCGACCGTGACGACTTCAACATACCCGGCGGAAAGACCGGACGTATGAGTCACCGGGATCTCGGAATCCACCTTCTCGCCAAAACGCACGCCGGGATCGGTCATCTGCGGACGCACTTCGATGATGGTCGGGGTCGACTCGAGCTGGCGCGGCGATGCTTCGGGATCCGCGTTGTACGAATATGCCGTGACGGCGAAATAATACGGCTGATTGTTCACCAGCGGACGATCGGTAAGCACATCGGACGTGATATCGTACATGCGGATGACACCGCCATCGTTGCCGTACTGCCGGGGCATTTCGAGAACGATGCCCGACTGATTGTCGATGATTTCGTCGAAGATAACCGCGACTCCGTCCGTGACATCGTACGTCGCGAGCCGTATGCCATCCTCAAGCGTCGAACTCGAGGTCGGGAACTGATACACGTTGTAGCCCTGGAACTTGAATCCGCGATCGTTGTGGTTCTCGATGCGGTCGATCTGCTTCGGGTCACCCCAGTTGAGGATGACGCGCTTGGGCAGCAGCGACACATTTATCTGCGGCGTCGGCGGGGCCTTCGGGAGATCGAAATTGTTGTCGAATGCGAGCTGTGCGAACTTGTCGTAGAACTTCAGCACTTTCAGGCTGCTGAGTCTGTCGGAGCCCTGCGCAACGATGGCGGAAACCACGACTTCCTGGGTGTCGCCCACGGCAAGCGTGAACGGTCCCGCCGTCATCAGGAATCGCCGATCGCCCGGGCTGCTGATAATACCGTCGATCCATCCTTCACCCGTGATCGGGTCGCCGGCGAGACAGACGGTGACTTCGTCCGTGGTCGTCGGATCGACGTAGCGGCGTCCGTTCCACAGGCGTCCGAGCATGTAATTGTACATGTGCTGCGAACCGATCGGCTGCTTCAGCGCGGGATCGGCATAAATCGAGCTGCCGTTGATATAGAACGCGAACGTCGAGACAGGCAGGTTCTTGAAGCCCTGACGGCGGCCGAAATTCCACACGGCCGAGTCTCCCGGGCTGGGGATGATCGGGCCCTGGAAGAAGTCGTACCCCGCTGCGGGCGGAATGCCATACGTTTCATCCTTCGCCAGTCCGTTGTAGACATAGCCAAGGCTGAGCGATGTATCGATGCCGACGAAATCGTCAAAGGCGTCGCCGAGATCGGGATCGGACCACTTCGAGAAGTAGGCCTGTTCGAGATCACTGATGCCCTTGTTGATGACGGTGTATTTCGTGAACACCATATTCGCAAGCGGACCGGTCTGGCTGTATGCCCAGACGAGGGTGTGCAGTTCGATGCCGATGGGCTGCGAACCGTAGAGGTCGCGCACGCGGCGCGAATCGAGATCGTTCGAGACCAGCCAGAGCGTTTCGTCGCCGGGAAGCAGCGGCGTGTCGGAAAGGCAAGCATCATATCCGACTTCAAGGAACTCGGTGAAATCCGGTTCGTAGATGCCGTTCTTGTTTTTATCTACCCACGGTGCGCCAAGCGCGACGGGCCATTCCTCATAATCAAGACGCATCTGCGTCTGATATGCAATTTCGAGATCGGCCAATCCGTTGGCATCGACCTTGCGGATTTTGAAAATGCGGTTGGCCGGATCGTTCGGATCCGATGCCGTTCCATCACCGAGGATGGGACCTGCCTGCATGCCGGCGTTATACGTCGCTCCACCGACACGCACTTCACCCTGGACGAGACCGCCCCAGAGAAGGCCGTCCGTGAAGATCACATATTTCGCACTGCCGTTCGGCCACTCGAAACCGGAGCCGTCAGACAGCGGGTTGTGCGCCATGCGGCCGTTGTTCGACAGCCACATGAGGCAGTTGTTGACGGAAATAAAATCCCACTGGTCGTTTTTTGTTTCCTTGGCCAGTGATGGATCTTTCTTGTCTCCCTCGGGCCGCTCTGCATACGCGGGAATAACCAGCGCAAGCAGCAGCAGAGGGATAAGGAAACGCGATGTTCTGTTCATGTATTTCTTCTCCAACAATCTTGTTCTGCTGAAAGACACTGGTTAAAAATTCATCCGCAGGCCGAAAATGACCCGGCGGGGCGGCGAGTACACGCCTGCGTTCATCAGCACCTGCTGGTAGTAGTAATCCTGGTACAGGTTCGCAAACACTTCGCCGTAGCGCGCATAGTTCGCGATCTGCGTCTGGCCCTCGTCGGTGGCGAGGTAGTTGTTGCTTTCGGCCGAGCCGGACGTGGCATACACACCCGTCACGTTCTTGATGTTCAACAGGTTCGTCACCCAGATGTAGAAGTTCACGTCGAGCGGACCGATGGTCACGGTCTTGTCGAAGCGTCCGTCAACCATGAAATACCACGGAGTGCGGGACGAGTTGATGGCTTCGATCGGCGTACGGCGGTTGCCGAAGCTGAATTCGTTGACACGGGTGTAGGGCGAGCCGCTGTTGAACTGGAAGAGCAGGTTGACGCCGAAGCGCTCGAGAATCTGGGCGCCGAAGAGTTCGGGACCGTCGTTCAAACCGAAACGGTAGTCGAGGCTCACCGAACCGCGATGCGTCTGGTCGAAATCAAGCGTCATCGGATACTTCGGAAGGAACGGCGTCTCGGTCGGCGAGAGCCAGAGGGCGCGGAAGCTCGACGACGGGCTCGAACCCGTGCCGCGCGCGTCGCTGTAGGTGTAGTTGGTCTGCACCATGATGCGTTCGGTGCGGCGAAGCACGATGCTGAGCGACACACCGGTCGTGGTCGCGAAATCGCCGTTGACCCACGCATAATAGGCCGGATGTTCGGCACCGAATTCGGCGGGAATCTGACGCTGCTGAATCTGGTCGCGGATATCCTTGTAGAATGCGCCGATATCGAACGCAATGTTTTCGCCGAGCTGCTGGCGGAAGCCGAAGTCATACTGGATCGTCTTCTCGGGCTTCAGACCGAATCCGACCGGACTCGACACTGCGTATCCACCTTTGATCTGCGACGACATCGTGGCATTTCCGAGGTAGATGTTGCGGAGACGGGACTGCTGCACGAACACACCGTACTGCGCATAAAACACGGTCTGATCCGTCACGGGGAAGGAGAATCCGATGCGCGGGCTCACGGTCTTCGAGGCATCCACGTCCTTGAGATTCTCCGGACTCTGGTCAATCAGGCCCTCGGATGTGAACTTGATGTTGCTCGGATCGATGAAGTCCTTCGAGTTGGTATTGATGTAATCGTAGCGCAAGCCGAGGTTGATGACGAGATCCTCAAGCTCGATCTTGTCGAGTACGTAAAACGATGCGAACACGGGTTCTTTCGGACCATTCTCTCCGCTATCCACTTCGGTGCCGTAATAATCGTAGCCGTAGTTGTTCGTTCCAGCGGAACCGGCGATCTCGAGCGCATTCGCATCGGGATTGCGGCGGATGTAGGAAGCGAGTCCGAAGGCATCGATACCGAAGCTGCGGATCGAGTAGCGCGTGAATTCACCACCGGTCTTGATTTCATGCGTGCGGCCGATCTGGTGCACGAAGTTGATCTTTCCCTGGATGGAGTTGAAGCGCTCCTTGCCGTAGCTCGCACCGATGGGATACCCGTACGGCAGGAAGCTTGCGCCGAGAGCGGTGATCGGCTGCTCGGGAATACCGTCGCTGAGGAAGTGATATCCAAAGGCGGCGTTGGCGACGGAATCGCCATACCCGAAAATGTTGTGCTTCAGATCCGGGTCCATCGCGATGCCGAAGGTTCCCATGTAACCGAGATACAGTTCGTAGAACGTCGAATTGCTGAGCAGATGCGTGAACTTCGCGTTGATGCTGTAGTTCTCGCTCTGGTTCAGTCCGGCGCGCTTTTCGGCGAGCTGAGACGTGAGGCCCGCGCCGTCACGGCTTTCGCTGGTTGAATACGAACCGTCGAGGCGAACGTTGATCGGATTGAGATCGAAGGTCAGGTTGCCGTTGAGTGTGTAGCTCTGGCTTGCGGCGTTCAGGAAGTAGCCACCCGGGAATCGGTAATCCACCTTCTGGGCGGCGGAGCCAAGACGCGGATCGAAAATACCGACCTTCGCCTGTTCCTCGGGAGAAAGCAGTTTGTGTGCTTCCGTCTCGCGGAGGAGAGGATCGTACTTCGTCGTCAGGTCGTAGTCCTCGCGCCAGCCCGAACTCGGGGTGCGGGAGAAGCCGTTCTGCCCCGCGAAGAAAAACTTCACCGGACCGAACAACGGACCGCCGGCAGTAAGAATGTACGTGCTGGTACCTGTCTTGTAGGTGCCCATCGTGCGCTCGCCGTAATCGGCCCAGGGATAGTTGTCGGTGTAGGTCTCGAACTCGACGCGGAGCTTGCGTCCGCCTGTGCGCGTCGTCGTGGCGATCAGACCGCCGTTCGCGCCGCCGAATTCAGCGGAATATCCGCCGGCCTGGAGACTCTGTTCCGCGATGGCATTGCTGATGACGGCGAGGGAACGACCGCCATACAGCGGATTGTTCACCGGCATTCCGTTCACGATGTACCCGGTGGCGTCACCGCGGCTGCCGCGAACATGAATCTCACCCCCGCTCGCGACGACGCCGGCCTGCAGGGCCGTGATGCCTTCCACACCGCGAACCGGAAGATTCTCGATGTCTTCCTGTGTGACAGTTGTCTTGCTGTTGGTCACGTTCTTGTCGACCAGCGGTTTCTGCGCGACAATCACCACCTCGTCTACCTTGTAGGCGTCGGACGGCAGACGAATGTCCTTGTCCGAGGTTTCGTTCGAACGCACGAGGACGTTCTCGACCGTGATGGCCTTGTAGCCGATGTAACTGGCTTTGATCGAGACTTTCCCGATGGGTACGTTGAGTACGACGTATCCGCCGTTCGCGTCGGTAGCAGCGCCGCGTGTGGTGCCGGCGGCGTTCACAATCACGTTCGCTCCGATCAGCGGTTCTCCAGTTTCGAGATCCGTGACCTTGCCAGACACTTTCCCGGTCTGCGCAAACGCAATCGCAGGGAAGAGCAGCAATGGAAGCAGAACGAGCAGTAGCTTTTTGTGCATACGAGCCTCCAATGGTTAAAAGCTATAGAAATTCGTAAAGCTCAGTTTCATCGTGTGTAAGCGAGATCATGCGAAACAGCGGCATGATGGTTGGAAGATCCGACAGAACAGAGGTCGTTCTGCCACGGTAGACACGAATTTGTGGAAATCGTTACGTCCAACGCAACATCTGGACGCGTACCGCACCTATCGCGCGGCTGCGTCGTCCCGGAATTCACATGGGGATGCTCGAACGAGGGGAAGAAAACTCTCACAAAATCCGCATTCACACCTGGTGATAAAACATGGTAGTGACCGAGGAGGGACGGCGTGCTTTCGCACGGAATCCCGATGGGGAGAGGGGAACCCGGCTCGTCGGTTCAGCGAGTCGGATTATCGTTGTAATATCAGATTTTCCAATCTGTTTTCCAACACGTCACATGCGCATCCCTGAAGTTTTTCACGAATTCTGGAAGCTGATGCGAGGTGCGACGTTAAGGTCAAAGTAATAAAGAATTTGCTGTTATCATAGCATGGGCGGGACTGAAGAATTCGCTCGGATTTTGTATGTTCTTTTTTGCACGTCTGTACCCTGAGGAAAGGCCCGCAATGAACGCTCTCCTGATCATGCTGCTCTCTTTCGCCGGTTATCTGCTGATGTACCGCCTCTACGGCCGCTTTATCGGACGCCGCATCTTTGCGATCAGCGACGAGAATATCGCACCTTCGGTGGAAATGGAAGACGGCCTGGACTACGTCCCCACACGCAAGGAGATCATTTTCGGCCATCATTTCACCTCGATCGCGGGTACCGGACCCATCGTCGGTCCGGCCATCGCCATCATCTGGGGCTGGCTCCCCGCTCTGCTCTGGGTATTCGTCGGCAGCATCATGATGGGCGCGGTGCACGATCTGGGCTCTCTGATCATCTCCATGCGGAACAAGGGCAAGTCCATCTCCGATTACACGGCGAAGTACATCAACAGCCGATCCCGTCTTTTCTTCTTTGTAATCGTCTTTCTGGAATTGTGGATCGTTATAGCCATTTTCGGCATGGTCATCGCCATTATTTTCAGCATGTTTCCCACCTCTGTCATCCCTGTCTGGCTGCAGATCCCGATCGCAATTACTCTCGGGTTCATCCTTTACAGGCGCGGAGGCAGTTTCGGCCTCTGGTCGCTTATCGCGGTGATCCTGATGTACGCCACCATCATACTCGGCTCATTCGTCCCCTTGGAGCTTCCGACGGTAATGGGTATTCCCGCCACGGGGGTGTGGACAATCATTCTCCTGCTCTATGCATTCGTCGCCTCGGTGCTCCCCGTCACCGTGCTGCTTCAGCCGCGCGACTTCATCAACGCCTATCAGCTGGTCATCGCCATGCTGCTGCTGACCGTGGGAGTGATTTTCGCCTCGTTCTCAGGCAACCTCACAATCGTCGCTCCCGCCTTCCAGGCCTCGCCGGCCGAAGCCCCTCCTCTCTGGCCCTTCCTCTTCATCACTATCGCCTGCGGCGCGATTTCGGGCTTCCATGCGCTCGTCTCATCCGGCACGTCGGCCAAGCAAGTGCGCAGGGAGAGCGATGCGCTTTTCGTGGGCTATGGCTCCATGCTGGTCGAAGGTGCGCTCGCGACACTGGTCATCATTGCCGTCGCCGCGGGCATCGGCATGGGATACACCAGCGCGAACGGCGAGTACCTGAGCGGCGTGGCGGCGTGGACACAGCAGTATTCCTCCTGGGCGGCAGCATCGGGCATGGGCTCGAAAATCACCGCCTTCGTCGACGGCGCGTCGAACATGATCACGACCATCGGGCTCCCGCGGGAAATCGCCGTGGTGATCATGGGTGTGTTCGTGGCATCCTTCGCCGGCACGACGCTCGATACGGCGACGCGCATACAGCGCTACGTGGTGACCGAACTCTTCACCGAACTGCGACTGCATGCGTTTCAGAACCGCTACATCTCTACCGGCTTCGTCGTGATCACCGCGGCCCTGCTGGCCTTCGCATCCGGCGCCAACGGCGCGGGCGCACTCAGCCTCTGGCCGTTGTTCGGGGCGGTAAACCAGACCCTCGCCGCCCTCGCACTGATTATCGTGACGCTCTACCTGAAGCGCGCGGGCGGGTTCAAATGGATCTACGCCGGCATTCCCGCCGCGTTCATGAGCGTTATGACCATCTGGGCAGCGATTCTCAACCAGGTGGAATACGGCAGCTCGCATAACCTCCTTCTTCAGATCATCAATGCCGCCATCATCCTCATCGTGCTATGGGTAACCGTGGAAGGTGTGCTGCAGTTTTTCCGTCCGACCAGCGATGCCCCGGTTGTCGCCGGACAGGGAGGAAAAGCGTGAGCAGCACTGGCGGAAACGGCAACGCTCCGACCGATCCACAGGGGAGGACGCAGGAAGAGCAGTTGGGGTCCGGCGAAAAGATGCCGGATCGCGAAACCGCGATCGAGCAGCTGCGCACGCATCTGCGCAAGCGCTTCCTGCTGCTGCTGCTTCCGCCGGGACTCCTCCTCGGCGGACTCGAAATCGCGCGCGCAGGCGGCGCATTCACCAGC
The DNA here is from genome assembly GCA_014860565.1 of Bacteroidota bacterium. Classification (GTDB taxonomy): domain Bacteria; phylum Bacteroidota; class Ignavibacteria; order SZUA-365; family SZUA-365; genus SZUA-365. The sequence goes on along the minus strand of JACZJN010000109.1, from coordinate 8,809 downwards.
CTGCCCTACGTCGATCATCCGACCTGGGACGTCGTGCTTTTTGTCCTGGCGGCATTTTTCGCCATCGCGCTCCCGCTGATGTACCGCATTCTCTTCGCCAATGCGCATCGTGGGAAAACGGGTGTCGCGTTCGGGGCGTTCTACCGTTTCGAAAACAACAGCATGGTCGCCGCGATGTTCACCCTGTGGATCGCCGTCGGCGCTTCGCTCATCGCCGTTTCGGGCTTCCACATTGCGGGGATCCTTCTTCTCGCACTCTACGCCTGCTATGTTTTCTATCCCTCCCGTCGCCGACTCACTGCCGATGCGCGTGTGTTTCGCGCGGGACGCTCATGAGCGCCCGCTGGCGCAGATGGCTCGGCCTGCTTTCCGACGTGCACCGCGCACGCGCGGTCGACACGCTGGAATGGGAGGTCCAGGAACTGCGGCAAATTTTCGCACTGCTGCTGCTCGGTCATGGGATCGGACTTCCCGCTCCCCCGGCCGAACTGACGCTCTCCCTGCTTCCTGATCTGGAGGAAGAACTGCACATGCTCATCACCCACATCGACACTGCCCAATCGCCGCTCTCCCAACTGTTCTCCTCCCTTCCCGTCGATTGAGGCCACGCGCATGAGAGACTCCGCCATCAGATTGGTCATTGACTGACATGCTGCACTCCCTCTTCCAGATCGGCAAAGGCGGCGTTGGGAAATCCACCCTTTCGGCATTGATGGCGCTGGCGCAGGCACGCGTCGGAAAGCGTGCGCTGCTGCTGTCGCTCGATCCCGCGCACAATCAGTCCGATATATTCGAACGGTCCTTCAGCGACAAGGCAAGCGAGGCGGCACCCGGACTTTTAGTGCGTGAACCGGACGTCAACCAGTGGATTGCCCGCTATCTCGAGGACGTGCAGCAGCGCATGCGCGAAAGCTACACATATCTCACGGCGCTCAATCTCGATCATTACTTCCGCGTGCTGCGGCACGCGCCGGGGCTCGAGGAATTCGCCCTGCGCGCCATCTATCAGGATGCGCTGCGTGAGCATGCGGAATGCGACGTGATCGTCGTCGATATGCCTCCCACCGCCCTCGCGCTGCGCTTTTTCGCATCGCCCACGATCTCCGGCATCTGGACCAACGAACTTCTGCGCCTGCGCAACACCATCAAGGAGAAGCGCGAAATCATTACACGCATCCGCGTCGGGAAAAAGGAAGTGGAGCAGGACCGGGCGCTTCGAAGGTTGGAAGAAGAACGCGATGCAAATGCCGCGCTTCGCGATCATTTCGCCGACGGCAGCACGACGCACGTGACCGTGGTCATGAATCCCGATCGTCTTTCCTGGATGGAGTCCCGCCGCATCCTCGAGGCCCTCACCCCGTTGGGTGTCACGGCTGAGCGTCTCGCAATCAACAAATGGACCGATGCCGCGGATCTTTCCTCCCTGCCCCCGGAACTCGCATCAATGCCCCGAATCCTCCTCCCGTCCTCTGACGTTCCACTGCTCGGCATGAGAAATCTGACAGAATATCTTGACCAGCATCCTGTCGACGCTCATCAGCCATGAGCCATTCGCTATCGGCTATCGGCTCTTGACCCTGCGCCATTCTTACCGTTTGTTATAAAAGTACCGCGTCAGCGTCCCGTGCTTCGTCCCTTCATCGCTGATGAGCATATCGCCGTTTGCGAGGAATGTCAGCCCTTCCGGCTGCGGATGCAGTTTCCTATCGAGGCGCTGAATCCCTCGAAGGTTCCCGTTGGCGTCGACTTCGACCAGGCTGCAGCCGTCGGAGGCGAGGATGAAAAACGTTTTCCGCAGTGGGTGCCGCGCGATCGCGGAGGGTTTGAATTGCTTGCCGTGGATGGATGGCCGCAGCTGTTTTTCATCCAGCACGAAGCGGGGACTTGGATCCATGCGTTGTGGGACGGGATAATAGGAATAGACGGTCCTTTTCCCCGAGAAGCCGCGGCCGGGAGAATCTTTGCACGCCATCAGCAGTGCCCCTGATTCCGGGTCGTAGCACAAGCCTTCCACGTTGTTGCTGCGCGTAAGCGGCGTATTGAGGACGTTGTATTCCACCCGTCCTCCGTCATTCCCTTCGCGGGAAACATACAGCCGGCCGTCGCTGGTGACCAGATACAGCATCTCGCCCGCGGAGGCGATATCCTCGAAATCCTCGGTGATGGTCGTGCGTCCCAGTTTGAAGCGGGAAAGGATGCTGCCGGTCATGGCATCGATGCGGTAGATCACCCCTTTCTCGTCGTCGTGCGCAAGCAGATGGCCGTGCGGGGTGACCGTCAGTCCCGAAATCTCGCGCAGCAGGCGATTGAGCTCGACCTGGTGGCGGCCGTTCTTTCCGAAATCGTAGCCGGAAATTGTCCCCTGCGCCTCGGTATCGCAGGCGGGGAGAAGGAGAATCATGAAAATAACGCACGCGGATACTCGCATGGGCGGACTCGGTTGAAGAGGGAGATACTTCTTCAAATGTAATGCTTTTCTCAAATGTTCGCTCTTCACGTCCTTTGGGCCCGGATTGCCCGATCGCCATCCGGACTGTGTTCGTCGCGTTTTCACCGTCGGTTCTATGGCCGAGCCGTTGGCTCGCCCCTCCGTCAACGGGGTTTACCAGATCGTTGCGCGTGGCATGCCGAGCCGTTGGCTCGGATGCCGATGGGGTTCCTCCGCTCCTTCCGCCCCTTCCACTCCTCCGCGTCCGGTCATTTCCGTCCTCGGGCTCTTGAATTTCAGAAAAAATCTCAGTAGCATGAGAATCAGGATTCAACAACTCATTGTCCCCCATTCACTGTCACGCGATAAGAGGAACACATTATGCCCAACACTGTTCATGTCGCAGTCACCGGTGCCGCAGGCGCCATCGGCTACGCCATCCTCCCCCGCATCGCTTCCGGCCAGATGTTCGGCCCCGATACCAAAGTCGCACTTCACCTGTTGGAACTTCCGCAGGCAATCGCAGCGCTCGAAGGCGTCGTCATGGAACTCAACGACTGCGCATTCCCGCTGCTCGAGAGCATCAACGTCTCCGACTCGGCCGACGTCGCATTCGACGGCGTCAACTGGGCACTGCTGATCGGTTCCAAGCCCCGTACGAAGGGCATGGAGCGCAACGACCTGATCCGCGAAAACGGACCGATCTTCGTCGGACAGGGCAATGCCCTGCTCAAAGGCGCATCGGATGTCCGCGCCGTGGTCGTCGGCAATCCCTGCAACACCAACGCCCTGATCGCCATGTCGAACGCGAAGGAACTGCCGCGCGAGCGTTTCTCGGCTATGACTCGTCTCGATCAGAACCGTGCCATGGCGCAGCTTGCCGGCAAGGCCGGTGTGGGCGTCAGCGCCGTGACGAACGTCACCATCTGGGGCAATCACTCCAACACCCAGTATCCCGACACGGAAAATGCGAAGATCAACGGACAGCCGGTCGCTTCCGTCATCACCGATGGCGAGTGGCTGCAGGGCGAAATGATCAAGAAGGTGCAGAATCGCGGCGCGGAAATCATCGCCGCACGCGGATCCTCATCCGCCTTCTCGGCAGCCAATGCCGCCATCGACCATGTGCGCAGCCTGATTGCAAAGACTCCCGACGGCCAGTGGTATTCCGCCGCTGTCCCAAGTGATGGCAGCTACGGTGTGGAAGAAGGACTTCTCTTCTCCTTCCCGCTCGTCACCGATGCCGCCGGGAACTACAGCATCGTGCAGGGACTCCCCTTCAGCGATTTCGCCAAAGAGAAATTCGCCAAGACTCTCGCCGAACTGCAGATGGAACGCGACGTGGTCAAGGACCTGCTCTGAGTTCCTCCCTGGTTTCAACGAAAACGGCGTTCCGAAAGGGACGCCGTTTTCGTTTCATTTCACTTCCTCAATGATGCCGCCGCCGACGACGTCGTCGCCTTCGTACCATACGGTGGACTGCCCGCGCGTGATGGCACGTCGCGGTTCGTCGAAGATGAGTTCAATGCGCCCGTCAAGGAGAGGACGCAGCTCGGCAGGCGCGCCGGGATCCTTGTAGCGGATTTTCGCGGTGACCCGAAGCGGCTCTCTCGGGAAAGCGTATTTCTGCATGTTCACGTCGCGGACGACACATCCCTTTTTTTCAAGATCTTCCTTTCGTCCGACGGTGATCGTATTATCGCCCGCGCGGATTTCCGTGACGAATACCGGTTCTCCCACGGCGACGTTCAGTCCGCGACGCTGCCCGATAGTGTAGAAGGGATAGCCGTCGTGCTCGCCGATTTTCTTTCCTTCAAACAACACGTCCCCACCCTTCACCTTTTCGTCCAGTCCGTCGACATTCTCGCGCAGAAAACGCGTGTAATCGTTGTCGGGGATGAAACAGATCTCGTAGCTCTCCTGTTTCTGCGCGGTGCGGACCTTGAGACGTTCGGCAACACGGCGCGCTTCCTCCTTGCTTATCTCACCCAGCGGAAACAGTGTGCGCGCGAGGCTTTCCTGCGACACTGCCCAGAGGGCGTAGGACTGATCCTTCGACGCGTCCTCCCCGCGCGCGATCCAGTAGCGGGCGCTGTCTTCGTCGTGCCGCAGGCGGGCGTAATGTCCCATGGCGACATGGTCCGCGCCCAGCGCCATGCCCTTTCGGATGAGTTCCTCCCATTTGATCTTCCGATTGCAGATCACGCAGGGGTTCGGGGTGTTGCCGGCGAGATACTCCTCCACGAACATATCGATGACATGCTCCTTGAACGGACGCGAGAAATCGAGCACGTAATGCGGGATGCCGAGATCCAGGCATACGACACGTGCGTCGTTGATGCCATCGAGCGAACAGCAGCTGCTTTCGTTGGCGGCATTTCCGCCCACCTCTTCGTAATTGTATGTCTTTATCGTGATGCCGATCACGTCGAAGCCCTGCTCGACCAGCAGAGCCGCGGCAACACTCGAATCGACGCCGCCCGACATGCCGACGACCACGCGCGGCTTCTTCACCGCGGGCATTGCTGCCATGGGATTTCCTTTCTTCCGTTTGTCCGCGCCCGCGCACCTGCTATATTTGGAAAGGGACGCGCGCAATTTCGTTCACGAATACATCTATGTAAGTAAGAAAATTTCCGTTCATGATTCCAGCCGAAAAATCCCCTCTCGTCGAACGTGTGATGACGGCATATTTTACTCGCCGACTGCGTCACCGATTCGCGGCCGTGCATCTCAAAGGCGCGGAGAATGTGCCCGTCGACGGCGGAGGGGTTCCCGTCGTGCTGTATGCGAATCATCCGGGATGGTGGGACGCCGTGCTCCCCCTCGTTCTCTCCCGCAAACACTTCCGCCATGACGCCTACGCGATGATGGAGGAAGAGCAGGTCGCCCGCTACGGATTCTTCCGAAAGGTTGGCTGTTTTTCGGTTGTACGTGAGAATCCCCGAGCGGCAATGCGCAGTCTGCAGTATGCCGCGGACCTGCTGCGCGGGAGCTCGCGCGCGCTGTGGGTATTTCCCCAGGGGGTGCTCACCTCGGCAGAAAAGCGTCCGCTGCGTTTCTATACCGGGACGGCGCGCCTGCTGCGCGACATCGGCGAAGTGATCGCCATTCCCGTGGCTTTCCGCTATGAATTCGTCGAGGATGAACTCCCCGAGGCATTTATTGCCTGCGGCTCTCCCTGGCACATCCGTGACGGGGAACGGGTTGACATCCGACTGACCACCGGCATTATGGAGCAACTCCTGAACCACGAAATGCTTGTTCAGCGCGAAGACGTCATGGAGCGGGACCTGTCATCCTACACGACCATTCTCACGGGAAAACAGTCTATCAATCAGTGGTGGGACGGTGTGCGTGGGAAGAATTAGGATGCCGGACTGACGAACGGGAGCGCATCCGACCCTTGCATCGGTTCGCCGCTCGCATTCACTGCATCCGCCGCCGCGAAGCCACTCCGAATCGCACCCTCGATCGTCGCGGGCAATCCCGTGTCCGTCCAGTCCCCGGCGAGAAAGAGGCCGGCGACTGCTGTCCGTGATGACGGACGTTGCGCTTCGAGGCCCGGCCTCGGGACAAACGTGGCGCGCTTTTCTCGGACGGGGAGAATGCGGATGAGATCTTCGTCGCGAAGTTCGCCGTCGAGCAGACGCAGCTCGCGGAGAAGCATCGCACGCAGTGCTGCTTCGTCAGCGGTTTCATCGCCGCATGCGGCGGATATCGTGCAGGAATAGTGATACACGCCAGACGCCGTCTCCCCTTTGAAAAACACCCATTGCAACGTAGTGCCGAGAAGACCGGTCATCGGCGCGCGTCCAAGATCGCGACTCGTCCAGACGTGTATGGATAGAATCTCGGAGGGAGTGTACATCCCGGTATCGAACCCGGGAAGCAGACGTGTGACGGCCCAGGGCGGTACAGCCAGAACCACGGCATCGGCCTCGAACACCGACTCGCCGCACTGCACTCCGGTGACGTGACCTCCCGTTCCGCTGAGGGCGTTGGTGTCGCTCCCGCTGAGGGCGTTGGTGTCGCTCCCGCTGAGCGCAGTGGTGCTGTGATCTCCATGCACAGTAATTCCGGTGACAGCGCTGCCAGTGAGAATCCGCACGCCGCGCGATTCGAGCGTTCGCCGCGTGGGCTCGATCAAAAGCGGAGAAAGTCCGGTTTCGGGAAGCAGCATATCCGCGGCGTCTGGTGCGCCAAGGAAAATTTCGCGGAGCACTGCCGCGAGCAGCTTGGCGGATGCCAGCTGCGCTTCCGTATTCATCGTGGCGAGAATGACGGGCCGCCAGAAATACTCGATTTCCTCACTCCCCTGTCCGCATGATCGCAGCCAATCCGCCGCGCTGATGTCGTCGAGCCGATTGAGTTCGGTATTGCCGAGACCGCGCAGACGCAGCGCGACGCGGAGGATGCGCAGCCTACCGAGGAAGGGCAGCATGCCATATCGAAGGAAGGCCTGTACGAGTGAAAATGGGTGGGGAAGTCCGCCCGCCTGCAGCGAGCAGCGTCGTCCGTCGGAATGCAGGAACGGCAGCGCGAGTCCGCGCAGTCGACGCAGTGCGGGAGCGGATTCCCCCGCCTCGGCAAGATACTGCAGCGTCGCCCGGTAACACCCCATGAGCACGTGCTGACCATTATCGATTTCGAGACCGGATTGCCGGTCGACGAAGGAGCGGGCACGTCCGCCAAGGGCGGGAGTGGTTTCACACAGGGTGACCGAGATGTCCGGCGAATGGGAAAGGCGAAGGGCGGCCGCGAGTCCGGCGAGTCCGCCGCCCGCGACGACGCAGCGTTTCATGTGAGGGTGGCGTACTGCAGCGGTGCGCGGCTGAAGTACTCGGCCGCGGCGATGCGCATCTTGGAAAAGGAGGAAATGGTAATGCGTTCATCGAAAAGCGCGAACTGCTTCTGCTCGATTTTCTGCAGGATGCGATAGTAGATGCGATCCATGATTCGCGCTGCGAAAAAGGCGGCGTGATCTTCATGAGCGAGGGATGCCCGCGCCCGTTGGTAATACTCGCGTGCACGCGCGGTCTCGAAGCGCATCATGCGGATGAAATTTTCGTTGTACGTCGATTTCAGCAGTTCGTCATACGAATATCCGAAGCGTTCGAAATCCTCGCGCGGCAGGTAGATGCGCCCGATATCCGCATCGGCCTTGACGTCGCGCACGATGTTTGTCAGTTGCAATGCGATGCCGAGATCCACGGCATACTGCCGAGTTTTCTCGTTCTTGTATCCGAATATCTCCGAGCACATGAGACCAACGGTGGATGCGACGTTGTAGCAGTACTCGTAGAGTTCGTCGAAGCTGTCGTAGCGTGTGCGTTCGAGATCCATGCGCATGCCGCGGATCAGGTCGAAGAAATGCACGGCGGGAATGTTGAAGCGCGTGGCGATCATGTTGAGTTTATTGAGCAGAGCGTGGCTGCTCTCGTTCCTCAGTCCCTTTTCGAGTTCCTCGCCCCAGCGCTTGAGCATGGCCGTCTTGCTCGCATGGTCCCCTTCCTCGTCGACGATGTCATCGGTGCAGCGGCAGAAGGCATACACGGTGTTGATCGCATCGCGTTTCTCCTCGGGGAGCATCGCGAAGGAAACCATGAAATTGGTCTTGCTCCGTCGGGTTATGTCTGCAGCGAGGTCAGCTTCCTGCATGGGGCATTCCTTTCAGCACAGCACCGGAAAAAATAGACAGCACATCCGTAGCGGACAGCGTGGGTCGGGATTGTAAAACAGTATACCGCTGTTTTTCTATTTTTTCAAGCACGCGCATGCCACCGCGCCAAATCGCTCCCAATTCCAGGCGGAGGCGACGAGGGACAAGAGGAAACAGTGGCAGCGCCTTGTGGAAGAACTCCCTGGTCCGCTCCACTTCAAAGGCAACGACAGTCCGCGATGCATGCGTGTCTTCCCCACGGAGGATGTCGTCGGCTGTCAGTCCGTATCGTGCGAGATCATCGAGGGGAATATAAAGCCGAGGCTTGCGCCGGTCGACGGAGACGTCCTGCCAGAAATTCACGAGTTGCAGCCCCGTGCACAATGCGTCCGAGGGAGCACCGGTGTGTTCGTCGAGACAACCGAAGAGAGAGAGAATGATGCGTCCCACCGGATCAGCCGATCGCCGGCAATAAGAAAGCACTTCATCGAAATCCGCGTACATCTGTTTTTCCGTATCCTGCACGAAGGCGTCGAGCAAATCGTGGAAAAGCTGCGTTGGAATTTCAAAGCGGCGCATGGTGTCGCCCAGGGCGATGAATACAGGATGCAGGTCCTCGCATGTTTCGTCTGTTGAGCGCGCATCGCCAGACCGCTGCCGTTCGTCGCTACCGGAACCTTCCGCATAGGTGACACCTGCCACTGGTGACAGGCCTTTAC
>JACZJN010000108.1 GCA_014860565.1 Bacteroidota bacterium | reverse complement strand
GCTGCTTGAAGATGTGAAGCGTGGCGTTCGATATGTCGATGGGGTTCGTGATGATGAAAAACAATCTATAAACGGTCAATCAAATGATGACAGGGTCGCCGCGTGAAATCGTCGTCATACACCAGATTTGGTTATATCTCCGAAAATATCCAGATCCAGGCAAACTGGTGCCAGAATCGGCTGGATACGAAGACTGGAACGTACACACATAACATGCTGAGTTCACCTGATACAACAATCCAATTCCAGCTGTCACACGCAGATCGGCGAAGTATCCTCGATGCCGCACGTACGATCGCTTTTTCTCACTTCCACATGAAATCCATCAAATCCCGATCCTTGAGATATGGGACGGTGATACCGTTGAAACTTTTCAGTTGACATCATCCACCTGCATCTGTTCCATCAGAATAGAATCAACTAATGAAACGAATGAGGTAGAATGGAATATCATGGACGGCGGGACGCCTGAAACAAGAGGAAAGCTGAGATGGCTGCTGGAGGAAATATGGAGGATCATCAAGAGCAAACCGGAATACAGGGCTCTACCGCGACATACCGGTGTATCTATGTAGTTCTGATCGCGTTATCGCTCGGTGTTGTCCCCTGGAGGGTAAGGTAAAGAGAAGCATCGCTTCTCTTTACTCTTTTACGCCAGTACATAACCGTTTGAATCGTATCAGGGATTTCCGTAACTATCTTTCTCCAGGTCGTAATTCTTACAGACAGGGTATTGCTGCGTTCGATGCTCTATGATCTTCGGCATCTGCGATGTCGCAGCGAGATTATTCTTGACGAGAGATTGACATCCTCGTGACAATCCGATAGTCTTCATCGCGTATCATGCAGATAAACAATGAGGTTGTCATGAAACGCCATTTTGCTCTCGGAATTATCCAGGTTGAAAATCTGTGTTTGGTTTGTTGAACCGTCGAAATTCAATTTGAAGGTGTTTTATGCGACTAATCATCCTTTCATTAGTAGCTTTTCTCTGTGTAGCCTGTGCTCCCTCGCACGAGATTAACCCCGAGGTCGTACACGTAACCATGCAAAACGGCATGAATGTGAGCGGGACGCTTGTGATGGTACGGGACTCCGGCTTCGTGCTTGATTTGCTCTGCCAGTCATGGAAAACGTCAGCTGACAATGAATCAAGCGCGCTACATTGGTTCCCATCCCATGCAGTCTGTCGAGTCCATGCACCCGAGATACCCTTTACCGCGACCTCCGCCGGAACCGGTTTCCTCATCGGGGCCGGTGTCGGCGCATTGCTTCCCGTAGCGACCGGAGAACCCGTGTACGCGTTAGTGGTTCCGCTCTTGTTTGCTCCGATAGGTATGATCATTGGTGTTGTCGTCGACGCCCTTTCAATCACATCCGAGCTCGATATTGATCCATCCACACCAGAAGCGATGTTGGAGCTCCATTCGCGTGCGCCGATGATCGAGCCGTCAGCCGAAGAATGGATGTTCGTTTTTGATCGTCCGGCAGCCAGCTTTATAGGAAGTAAATACTGAAAGAGGCGGAACCGTCTTCTGTAAACTCCACTGCTAGTATGATCATGAACTCATATGAAAGAGGAAGTAGAATTTCACCAGATAGGCGACCGCCTGCTTTTCCTTTATGACCCACCGTTTCCTCCTTGAAGGGGTCAAAATCCCCGCAAACGTGGACGTGTGGATCTGGAGACACAGGATAAGACACGAACTCGGAAAAAAAGGTGGATCTGCGGGGAGCCAGGTAAGGTAAGTCAGAGACTTACCTCAGTACCCATTTTGTGCCATAATCGTCTTTAGGTTCGAACCCGAGTGCCTTTACAAGGGCCAAGCCCTCGTCGGAGCAGATGGATACGATGATTTCTGAGCGTTCCAAAACGCTCTTCATGTAGGGGATCACCACGTTCCGCATGAAATCCTTCATAATGCCTTTTCCTCTGTATTCTGACAGTATGTATGCGTGAAGATCGTAGTCTGGGAGGATTTGGACGAGCCCGATGCAAGGGACATCTGTCGTGCTGCCCCTCACATACAGGATATTCTCCTGATCCTGAAATTCTTGTTCGGGGTTTTTATTTATGTTGGTTATGATATTGAAAATTGTCTCGTTGGTCATGAATGTTTCTCCTTTTCGGGGGCAGAATTATGCCCCATTAATATTTATTCCTTTATCCATTTGCTGGAGTTTATTAATTTTGGGCTGAATTATGCCCCATGTGTTGAATATGGCTCAGAATCGAGGATTTTGAGTAAAAATATGCCCCCAAATATGCCCCCAAAGTGCCCCCAAAATGCCCCCGTGGGGGTAAATTAGAGGCATTTTCATGCCTCTTCCCACTTAAAAACCCAATCTCCATGTGATTTCGATGAAAATATGCCCCAGACTGCGAGCTTTTTCGCGAGATACTAGGTACTTACCTCGTCCCCGTATATCGCATTGAAGAGCCTCCGGGCATCCGACCTTAAAAACTTACCCCCGAAGGTATCTGGGACAGCTGGAGCAGGATCCATATTGAACCCAGTGGTGGAATCAAGGTTTGATTTCATCCAATCCGTGTCATCTGCTTTCAGCTTCATGGCGAATTCCTCAAACCTGTCCATTGCGGCTGAGACGAGATGCTGTTTTTCAGCAGTATCGAGCACCGTGTTCGCGACGGATTCGTTGTAGGGGTAGTTTTTTAGGTACTGGGCGAAGGATACAAGTTCTCCTTGTATTCTTCCGAAGAACATATCTCCATCAAAAAACCCCTGCTTGGCAAGGTTTCCGCCGGTTCTTACGATCGTAAATCGTCTATCCGACTGCTCTACGACAAGAGGAACGGCTTCATTGCTGAAAAAGACGCAATTCATGCGGTTTTCGATCTCGAATGCTTTGTCGTTTTTGTCGTTGAGCGTCACCTTATCATCCGTGATCAGCGCTTTGAGCTTGGAATTGAGTCCGTTGCGGGATTTGTTATCGTGCGCGACTTCGTCGAATGCAATGAAGAATGCTTGTCTGATCCAGGGATTGAAACGCTCGACAAGATCCTCGTTTTTCACAACGCGGCACTGGGCCTTACCGAGCAGCGGAGCAATTACGTGTTGGAATAACGCGTTTTTCCCGGCGCCCTGGGCTCCTTTGAAGACAAAACTGGTCCGCATTTTCTTCCGGGTATTGAAAATTGTCGCAAACCAGTTGATGAAGTGATTTCGTTCAGCCTCGACAGGGAGTAGATTTGAGATGAGATTCCTGATAGTCGGGAAATCCCGAGTTGGATCAAAAAGAACGTTGCTCTTTCTGATCTTCATGTACTCCGTTTCCTCAAAATAGTTGATTGTCCGGTCCACAAGATCGATGTAGCATGGATCATGAGGATCAAATTCTGAAAATAGAACCTTCTCCTGTTTCGGTGCCTTCATCTTGAAATCGGCGTAGAGAACTTTCATGTCCTCTTTCGAAATCCCAAACTGCTGCCCCCGGAACAGGTAATGGTGACGCTGCGCTTTCGCGTTATAAAACACATACGGCACCTCAGGATCAACATCTTCCCGTGTGAGCGTCCGGTTCGCAAAAACGATGGGGGATTGTTTTTGTAGTCTCTCCATCACTGGACATTTCTTTTCCGCACAGTCAGGAGAAGAATCGCAGCGGGACGGTTTCCCGTCTAGAGATGCGAACTGCTCATTGGTGTAACTTTCATCATAGTCGCTGAGCTTCGAGAAGTACTGGTGCACGACGTCATGGCCGAACATTCTCAGAATGTTTGCCAGCCAAATACGCTCAGCATGATCAAGATGATGCTCGCGATCAATACGATCGCAAAGCTTCTGCATGTATCCGCAGTGTTTTTCAATAGCTGAGAGCCTTTGTGCAGGCATTTCAGGAGTTCGAATCGATTTCGAACTCTTTTGAACTGCTTCAACATGCTTTGTGGAGGTATTTAATGCTTCTGGAAGCTCTGGCAAGGTCACCAGGCTTGTTCGAATGATTTCCGGAATCCCGGGAATAGGTTTGAACTCGTTATCGAGGAAATGCGTGTGCTTTCCCGACTTCAAATGCATCTGAAGCGGGAGTTTGACGAAATTTCCATAGCCGCCATCGCGGATAGCATCCTGTTTTGGGAAAAGTTCGATTCCAATCCCTTCGGGCATTGCTGGTAGAAGCTTTTCAAGATGCTGCAACCACTTCCGTACTTCCGCTGCTGACATCGGCTTATCCAGAAAAAACCAGATATGATATCCCTTGAATCCCGAGAACTCGAGATAGCAGGGGATCCCCAGTGTTCGGATGAAACGAAAAGCGGATTGAGTGTACTGGTGGATCTTCTCCAGCAATTCGAGCCATTCGGCCTCCGGCATGGATTCCTTCTGTTCATGGATGGATTTCTTCAGATCGAAATCAAGGCAAGCATTTATTACGTAGGATTTGCGATCAAGCTGGTAGGTCCCTATCGTTTGATCGCTGAATAGGATTTCTTGTGTGAGAGGGGATTCTTTGAGTAAGTAGCGTCCATCAGCCGTTTGCACGGCGTAAACGTCTTCGCGGTTGATAAATAGCTGCTGATATAGCGCTTTGTCTTTGTCTGTGAGATTGTTTTTAGAGTAGGGTTGTTCCTGTATTGTGTTTGACATGGTGTGTGTTGTGATTAGAAAATTCAGGTCGGCTGGTCTGGTCACTATACATTAGAGACTTGACTTGCCGTAGAGCGCTTGCGAAGCGCATAAATGGATTGTCGTTTTTCATGAATTCGTCAACGAGGGTTTCAGTTCTGTCGCCCCCGGCGAAATAAAATGTCGAGTACCCGTATTGCCGTTCGTGACGCAGAAGTGGCACGCCCTGCATAAACAGGTAAACAGCCAGATACAAGTCCTGGACTTCATAGGTGTTTTTCATTGAGATTTTACTCCAGGAATGGAGTGTAGGGAAGCCAAGAACGAGCTTGACTTTAGCAGCGGTGCGCTGTGTTATTGAGATTTAATATAAATAATATCCGGATAAAAGTCAAGTAGTAAAGACAATAATATCGTAAAGGCACCGCGTTCGGCTGGCTTGCCTACCACCCTTCAAACCCAATCCAGCATTGGCCAAAACGCAATAATATTTGCCGAAAAAAAAGTTTAAAAAAATAGTGCCTACCGCTTCTCAAATCCGGAAATCGCCGATGTAGCGAGAAAATTATCAGAAACAAAAAATCTGACAGAACGAATAGGGGGGGGTAGGTTTCCCCGTGGGCTGGGTACCTGCTAATATCGATGGGGGGTAGGGTATGGAACCTAAATCCGCAAGATTGAGTTTGGATCGGGTTTCGGGGAAAGTAAGAAGGTAAGAAAGTAAGGCAAACCAGAACGTCATCCTTGAACGCAGGATGCATGTAAGGAGGAAAAGCGCATTGCGGACAGAAGGCGGCGGCAAGCTACGGTCGCCCTCATACAAGCAATGACAACGCATTTGCTGAGAGTCTGTTTGCCACGTTCAAGGGCCGAGTTGCGTTTCCGGAATACTTCAGCACGATCGAGGCCGCACGCGCGTTTAGTGCGGAGTTTTTCAGTGGTACAACGAGGAGCATTTCCATTCAGGTCTGGATCATGTCACTCCGTCCCAAGTGCATACCGGCGCGCATCTGGAGATCTTTGCCGGTCGCAACGCTCTTCTTGAGCAGAATCGCCTCCAGCATCCAAAGCGACATGGTGGAAAACCGAAAATCTATGGCCTACCTGATACCGTGTGCAACGACAATTATAATTCCCTCCCGACGACAATTAAAATTCCCTGATTTCACGGTTTGCGTTTCCCGCCGTTGTTCTTGTTCGACCCGATTGGCGGGTTGTTTGGTGCTGTGCTGACCTGGGATGTTCCGACATCCTCCATGGACAGTAGTACGTTTTCCTCAGGAAGTGCTTCATCGTCGACCTGGAACTTCCCCTGCGCGTGCTCAAGCCGGTAGCTGACCACATTGAGTTCCAGGATCACGCTGTGATGGACAAGCCGGTCGATCGCGGCCGCCGTTGTCATCGGATCCTTGAAGATCTCCTCCCACCGTGAGAAGGGGAGATTGCTGGTCAGAACAATGCTGCCCCGTTCGTACCGGTCGGCGAGGAGCGCAAAGAGTACCTCCATTTCGTTGCGGTCGTGCTGCACATATCCGATGTCGTCGACGATGAGGGTCGCGTACTTACGTAACGACTTCAACGCGCGCTCCAGCCGCAGATCCCGTTTCGCGCGCAGCAGATCCTGGATCAGGTGGCTTGCCGGCGTGAAAAACACACTCCTTCCCCGGCGGATGAGTTCGTGACCGATTGCGCATACCAGATGCGTCTTGCCGCTGCCGGGGTGCCCGAAGGCAAGCAGATTCTCTTTACGATCGACAAACGTCCCTTCGGCCAGCACCGGCAGTTGAAGCGATATTCTCGGGGGAAGACGACGCGTGTGGAACGTCTCAAGGGTCTTCTCGAGTGGAAGACGCGATTGCTTGAGCAGACGGGCGATACGGTTCTCGGTGCGAGAGGCGAGTTCGTGTTCGGCCAGCGCGAGCAGATATTGCTCGTACCCCTGCGACTCGGCGCGCGCGCGTGCGGCTTCGCGCTCGAACTCCCGACGCATGGCAGGGAGCTGAAGAAGTTTGAGATCTTCGGTGACGCGCGCGCAAATGGTTTTCGTTGACTGTTTCATGCGACACATCCTATACGGCGATAATCGCCTAACAGACGGTCGTAGCGCGAGAGATCGACGGGGGCGACGTGCACATCACGCGGTTTTTGCGGCGTGCGCGTTATCCGCACCAACGATTCAACATTCTGGAAATCGATCGCCTGCTCGGCATCGAGCAACGTCCGGAGCGCTTCATCCACGGCGGTCTCGTTCTCCTTTGCCGCAAGCTCGAGGATCTTCAGATACTCCTTCGCTGCTCGTATGCCGTGACGTGTTTGCAGGAGGTCGTAGGCGATGCGGAAGCGGCTTGTAGGGAAAAGGTCGTCCTGCCACTGGTACGCGGCGAAAGCGCCGGGTTTGCGCACCAGCGAATCAATCACGTGCCGGTAGTTGATCCGATGTCCGCCTTCGCCGCGCATCCGGGGGATATCTGCCTCGACCCGTTTGCCGTCATAGAAGACCGACAGGCACTCCGCCCCAAGCCGTACCACCACGGTATGGCCGATCAGGCGACTCGGGAGCGAGTACACGTTTCGAAGCACGGTGATGGTCGACGATGTCCGCACGCGCACCCGCAGCACGGTCGAACTCGCAAGACGCCGAGCGGGCAAAGGATGGAGCGTCGCCTTCTCCTCGGCGAATCGCTCGCGTCGGCCCGCGTTACGACGTGCCAAGAGCAGTCCCAGAAACGTTGCATACTCTTCCCGGTTCGCAAAGTCCCGACTCCCGCGCAGCATCAACTCCTGATCGACGGCGATCTTGAACAGATCATGACTTTTTTCCGCATCCCCGTTTTCGTGCGGCTCACCAACCTGGATCATCTCGGGCGTCAGCCTGTAGTGTTCCATCAACGCCTCGTACCGACTGGTGAACGATCGTTTCCCGCCGAGTTCCTTGTGCACGGCCGAACTCAGTGAGTCGGTACGATGCGAGGAGGGCACGCCTCCCAGTTCCCACAGAGCGTTCTGCAAACCTTCAGAGAGACTCTCGAACGACTCGGAGAAACAGATTGTCGTCGTCTCCCAGTTCGAGTACGTCAGGACGAAATGGAACACCTTGTGGGGGAACTCCTGCCCGTGAATCGTCACGCGCAACCCGTTCATGCATGTGAAATCCGAGGCGCACAATCGGCCCGGAGTGTGCGTCTGCGGGAACATTACCTCTTTCGCGGGCCCCGATGTCGCTCGCCAGTGCCGCATCCGACGCTGAAGCGTGCGAAGCTGTCCGTCCTGATACTTGCCGGGATACCGGCGTTGAAGCCACTCGAATACGCTTTTCGCTTGCAACGCTCCCGCGTCCTCCAGAAGCTGCTCGATCTCCGGCCAATCCTCCGCGAAGAGATCTTCCCTTGTGCGCCAATCTCGATCCGGTCTCGGATCGCTCGGTAGCACACCGTCCCGTAAGTATTTGCGCGCCGTCTTCTGGTCCATTCCCGCCCGGGCTGCTGCCACGTTGAGCTTGCCGCTCTTGCTGTAGGACATTCTCAGTCTCCTTACCTGGTGGTCTGTGACCATGGCGAACTCCGGCTGGTGAGCGGAGTCTCCATGCTGATTCTCGACTCCGCGAAACCGGAATTTTAATTGTCGTCAGGAAGGAAATCTAATTGTCGCTGATCATACCGTGCGCCTGAAACATCGCGTCCCGGAAGTGACCACGATAGGCAGCAGAACGGAGGCGAAAACAAAAAGGAAAAAAGCAGCGAAAGGCCAGACGAGGAGCTGCGACTGCAACACTGCTGGTGAGGGCTGCCGTCAAGAGCCCAGTATCAATCCGGGCTTGTCTACTCTTGACAGCAGTCCGAAACGGCAGTACGTTCGGAGTAGCTCTACTCTGGCCGTGCAGTGCTGAGCAGTTATGTGTATTTTAACAAACATCAAAGCGGACATTTTGCCTGAAACCTACCGTCGCCAGCTCCATTGCTGCTTCCTGCACGGACAGCATGCTACCGAGGAGCTATTGGAGAATCGTGAGGGTTTTCCGCTCTTTCTAGTTCATGCTAAGAGTTCCAGACATCTATGAGGCTCCGCTGTGGACAAAGCTCCAAGGTGAAACAATTACCCTGACATTTTTCGTTAATCGTAACAGGTGATGTTCGTGGGAATAATAATCGTATTGTTTTTTTAATGTTTTTAGAATATACTGCCTGCCAAATCCAACCACCCGAGAGGATGCATTGGAGCCTAATGTGTCTAGGCCGACGCACGATAGTCGCGCCTCCTCGTCCATGTAAGAAAATATCTTATGGTTAGTACATATAAAAGCGCGAGATTCTGGAATGTTATTATATGGCGATTTGGGCTATTACATTTACTCTTTTTTGGAGGCTAAAAAGATGAAAAAGGACCGGACGATGCTTCTTATAGGACTCATACTGCCTTCTATATTCATATTATCTGCAGGGTGCGAGACATCACATAATCCCGAGCATCCAACTCACCAGAGAACCTTTTATTCGCTGGAAGATGCGCTAGATAATCCGGAGTATGCGGTAACGCTATTTTTAGACAATATCGGAGACAGTCTGTCGCCGGAGATCGGTAATTTGCCTGTATTATCAGATGTCTATATTTCCAATAGTGAGATAGCATATCTTCCGGACGAATTTGCGAACCGCCGTTTTCTCCTTGCATGCTGGATTAGGAATTGCCGTTTTCAGCATATCCCACCACAACTGCTGAATCTGGACATACTCACGACCCTCAATTTAGATAGGAACGAAATAGAGGAGATCCCTACGGGTTTTAATCGACAGGTAGCTCTCCGTTATCTCTCACTGTGTAATAATAAAATATCAAAAATTGAGCGTTCAGCTCTAAACTTGAAGAATTGCGAATCAATTAGGCTGGATTCCAATCGATTGGTCGACTTTAATTTTAATATGTATGATTTTCCACAGCTACAAGAGCTCACACTTACGGGAAACCTCTTATCTGATTCCGTGAAATCAAAGCTACGGCTGGAGTTTGCTGGGTTGGAGGTGCTACGCCTGTAAATATTCTAGCTGAGTTGGTCTCCAATGATCATTCCCATCCAAACATGCCACCGGACCAGAGTGGGCTATTTGAGGGATCGGATGTCCATTCCGATTCTGAGCAATCACAATTTGGTTTCATGCAATACTCAAGAGTCCCAACGTAACTGTAGTAACCTTGTATTTTCATCCAGCCTCTTGCATTCGCCACATGGCAAAATCCATCAAGTCGTTTCCAAAATACGTCGCAGGGCATGTTTTGGGATCCCCCAAATATTGCTAGCGTGTCCCAATGTAGATCATTGGCTTTATCAAATAGCACGCTGGGCTCCTTTGAACCCCAGTCCTCCTCTAAAGATATATAGGCAGATGCATCCGGAACGAGATTGTTCAATGACTCCCACTCTTCTCTTTGATCCCAATAATCATCTCCAAATAAACCGAAAAGCCCAGATGCATAGTCTAGTACTCGATTGTGGTACTGCGTGAAATAGACCCGATCAGCTAGCCTACCAATAATTTCAATGCGTTTGTCGTCTTGAAAAACAGGATATTCCTGAAAATACGTCCCAATATTGAACAGCGTGACTCTGCCATTTCTTGAATAAAACAACGGATTACCACTGTTTCGTTGCGTTCTAATATAGCCCGATATTGAAGTTAGCAGAGGTAGATCGTTAGTACTATCAAGCTGATAATCTGAAAATAACCCAGCGAGCTCTGCTCCAGCATAGCTCAGTAAATTTGTCGGTGAGTCCACAAGAAATTTAGGCTCATCAATGTACAAAGAATAAAATGGCTCAATAGCAACACCGGGTTTAATACTTTTGTGACGATCGGACAATCGACCAAGTTTAATTCGTAAAGCATAGTCCACAGCCGTATCGAGATCTATTAATCCACTCGTCAATAGCTGGAGGACTGTCGGAGGAGTGGGTCCTGAGTAATTCTGCCAGTTTTCTACTGGGAAATCATGTGGGGGAGGCCAACTTAACATTTCAGTACTGTCCATAAAGGTCCGCTCGAATGCTAGCCGAATCTGGCTGTTGTCCCAACCAGCTTCTAATGCGTCTGTGTAGGTGTCTTCGGTCATATATATATGAAGAACACAGAGGCCATATTCTTCCTTCAGTCGTTTATATGTCTCGATTCGATGCTCCTGTGTATCAACTGCACATTCAGGCGGCCATACTACAATAGTCTTATCTGGGAGTTGCTCGTATCCACTACGCACGAATACTTTAGTTGTCTTCACGCGAGTACAATCCAAGAAAGCCATATTAATATCCTTATTATCCTAATGAACTTACGGTAGAGGACTGTTTCCGCTCAATTATACAATATCTAATCTGCAGCATAGCCTCGGCTATCTTTTTCACTTTCACACTGATTTAACACATTCTCATTTTTTATAATTAACGATTGAGCGATTTGCCTGGCTGCTCCAGCATCCATACGAATTATCTTAATGCGTCAAACAATTTCGACTATCGTCATAACGTATTCAGAGAACTCTGTCCCGCACGAATTGCAACCAAATATTTCTTTTATTGATCGAGTCCAACCTATTATCCCTCCCCCGAGGCATAGCCAACATTCTTTTAGAATGACCATGTGACACCATCATGTTGTACAACTGAAAATATCACCCATTCATAGCCTCTGATACTTCAAGCCCTTTGTTTCAAGGCTTCGGACTTTTATTGCCGTCTTGACGCTACAAAGTGCTATTGCACTTGCACTACTCGCTAAGTTGTTGGTTACAGTGGATTAGCTTGCTGTGTGTGGGAAAGGTAATTTATGCTATTCTTCAAGACAATCGCATGCATGGATGATCTCCATATTTATCGGATACAGACCCTACTTATACAACGATCTGCACTATAACGTTTCTGCATCACAACGCTCGCGAGACTGCCGCATTTAGTCCGTTTTGTAAATAATGGCCGGTCGGCTTTTCAAGGAACAACCATCAAAACAAGCTCGAACATCGCATAATTAGCCCCGTCAAATGTCCATATTCCTAATGTGTATATTCCTGTTTTCTTAGTTACTAGTGATAATACAATATTACCTGACCAAGATCCTTCGGTCCAACGAATCACAGGTATTGTACCTTGCTTATCGCCTCTGGTTGTAGCATTGCTAAGAAAGGAAATCTGGACCTCCTCGATGTTTGTTCCGCCAAAATCAAATTTGAGCATGTTTTCCCATTGTGTTCCTCCGCGCACAAAGATAATCTTTCGTAGGGGTAGAGGCAATTCTGAACTATCATTCCAAGATAGATGCGAAAAATTCCATTGATCTGCTTCAGCTACCTTCAGCTGATTATCTGTCTCGAGAGCGCTAACAAGAGCCTTCCCATTCACTGCTAATGGGCTGGCTGACCACGATTGGCTTGCGTATGAAGAACTCAAATACAAATCTCCCTTCACGCCGCCAATTTCAGCATAGGCAATTAGGTCTGTTGGATCCTGTGGGCACATGCGAAACAAATCATTCCATGACATGATTTGAGTCGGACTGCATGATTGTCTTACTGTTTGAGGCACCATTTCTCCTCCTAACATCGGCTATTTGACATTTTCAGGATGATTATACCTCTAAATATATCGAATGTCAAGAGTTTAAGCCAAGGTACCGCTTTATTGACCTTAAACTCTGTTTCTATCTGCTTTGATAATCAATAGATATCACCTTGTTCTCACTACAAAAGTGAGAATTCAACCGATGTGATATTCTTCAATCCCGAATTGACCAGGAGAGCGTGACGACTGATCTGCAGCGCGGGGTAGTGTACTTGCTCTTCATTGTTCAGCACATTTCGACGGCGGTGGCGCCGGGACTTTCAGTCTTCGCGCTGCCATCCCAAGACCAGAGCGAGCCCGAAGGCGCCACCTTCGATAGGATAATACCCACCAAAAAAGCAACTCGCTTTGAATCGCAAAGCAAGCACGGGCTTGATGAGCATGATTGTCAGTGCACCACCCAGTTTCAGTCCGGGTGATAATCTCAACTCCCTGCTTTTGTTGCTCTCGAGACCGCGATCGACATAATCGATCCAGTACCTCCCATCGCGAATCGTCAAACCAGCTAAAATGTCAGTGCGGAGCGCGCCAGATAGATATGTGTAGCGTGCGAGAAAATCATAGTCGTTCGCGCGATACCCATGTGAGTTGACATATTTTTCACTCTCTTCGATGTCAGGCCACAAGAATCCAGTGTAACCTACCCGGCCCCCAAGCAGGGAGCTTGCTTTGCCAGAGTGTCCATAATTCATGAAATCAATATCGGCGGCTACACTTAATGAGGGTGTTATCGCGCCTTTTTCGTAATTAAGGAAGGCAAATACAAAATCACCCTGAACAGAGAGTAAAGACAATTGCTGCTGCCAGCCAGTTCCTGGAGTATCCTGTGCAGCCAGCTTCGGTGTTCCAGTAACGAGGAGAAGCAATATCAGTAGTGGGAGTTTCATTTCAGAGAAACATACGTGCTGAAAAGCACGATGTCAAACAGGAGAGTTCAGGGCAGGACACGATCGCGGCCGTATCTCCTCATTGACATTTCGACGGCCTCCCCACCATTATGAAGAGGTTCAGAATGATTCGAGCCTCTTTCAATCCATCATCACGGTTAGGCGATCTGTTTATGGAGCCCAACCGGACTCCGTCGTCAGGCCGATTCCTCACGAAATCAAAAACGGCGAATGAACGGCGAACAGAATTTCGGACTCCTGTAAGCGCAGTAATAGCAACGAGTAACGAGGACGGGTGCATATCGTCGACATCTGTATCCTGTGAAACCGATGGGATAGAAAATCGGCCAGCGCGAGATTCTGCGTCCGCTAGCACATGCGTGGCTGCACACTCACCCCTGCCTTGCGCTTCTCCTTCTGCTCCGCTAATTTATTGTCTCCCTCTCTGGTCGGTAGTACGAAAAGCTTATTCCCCATAAAACGGATACGTTCCCATGGAAGCAGATCAGATTATCGCTTTCCTTAGAGCTCACAAGGAAGAGTTCATGCGGCGATTCACCGTTGAACGAATCGGATTATTTGGCTCTTTCCTGCACGGTAAACAAACTGATTCAAGCGATATAGACATCCTTGTCGTGCTCGAGCGTCCCACATTTGATCACTATATGGATCTGAAATTCCAGCTTGAAGATTCATTTGGCAAATCCGTAGATCTCATTATGGAGAGTTCGATCAAGTCGCGCATAAGGACCCAGGTATTGAGGGATGTTGTCTATGCGTGATCAACGTCTGTACCTCACAGATATCATCGAAGCGATCGAGCGAATACAGTCCTATACGACTGGAATGATGTTCCAGACGTTTGAAGTCGATCTGAAGACTCAGGATGCAGTGCTCCGGAATCTGGAAGTGATTGGGGAGGCTGCGGGGAAAATCTCCGAGACCTTGACTGAACGGACACAGGGGGTCGAGTGGAGAAAGATAAAGGCGCTACGTAATATCTTGATCCACGAATATCATGGCGTCAATCTCGAAATAATTCCACCCCCGATGCTACTTTCAGCACGATAAAATAGACGCCGGATGCCAGTTCGGAGGTGTTTTTTTGAAGCGAATGCCAACTAGCAGGCAAAGCCTCGTTCAGAAGTTCTGAGATCTTCTCCGGAGATAGTTTCGCTCATCATTTTTCAGGGAGATGGCCGAATTTTGCGATGTGTAAGAAAAACTTGACATAGTCTGCGATGTTGTGTAAATTAATTCTTACACATCGGAGAAACGGAGGTCACCATGTCTCATGCACGGAAATTTGCTCTCATATCTACGGTTGTCTGGGGACTCATTTTTATCGGTCTCCTCTCCGTCGTGCTCATCCCGGGTGCCGAGTATTTCGCGGATCCGGATCGGTCGCTCTGGCGGCTGCTCACAGCGGCAATCATCCTTCCGGGGTTCGTGCTCAACGGTTGGCTCGGCTGGCGGTCCAAGCGCTTGAAAGTGGATGGACAGCTCGACGAGCGTGATGATGCGATCGCACGCACTGCCTCTCAGGCGACGCTCATCGTCGTAACCCTGGCCGTCTATCTGATGGCGCTCAGTCTCTATGAAGTGTACTCCTCCACCGGGATGGTTCCGCGGGGATGGCTCTACCTGCTTGCATATGGCACCGTCTCACTGGTCTGCCTCGTGCACGCAGCGGCATCGTTGGTGGTTGATCTTCGGGGAACGGCAAATGGCTAAGGCGCAGATTCGCAATCACGTGCGGCGCCTGCGTGAGGCACAGGAAATCACGCAGACGGATCTCGCCCGCGGCTGCGGCTGTACACGGCAGACGATCATTATGCTGGAACAGGAACGCTACGTTCCCTCGCTGTCGCTCGCATTCACCATCGCAAGGGTTCTGGGGAAAGCCCTGGAAGAGGTGTTCGAGCCGGTGCAGACCGGAGAGTGACGCTTACCCTTCGAACGCCTCCCGCACCAGCTTCTTCTGCTCGATCTCGTGCAGGGTGCCGGAGCCGGCGGCGGGACTCCCGCTCATGACGCGGCCGATGAAGCTGAAATGATACGGCGCCTGCAGGGCGTCGCGAAGTTCGCGGTAGATGAAATTCCACGCGCCCATGTTCTTCGGCTCTTCCTGCACCCAGCGAATGTCCCGCGCATGCGGATAGCGCTTGAAGAGTTCGGTGAAGTCTTCATGCGAGAACGGATACAACTGCTCGACGCGCACGATGGCGGTGTCGGTGATATTGTTGTCCTTCCGATATTTGAGCAGGTCGAAGGCGACCTTGCCGGTGCAGAGAAGCAGACGCTTCGGATCTGCGGGTGGCTCGGGATCGTTGAGGATGAAATGGAATTTTCCGTTCTCGAATTCCTCGGCCGGACTCTTCGCCACTTCCGCGCGCAAGTTGCTTTTCGGTGTGAGCACGATCAGCGGTTTCTTGTCGTCGAGCAGAGCCTGGCGGCGCAGGAGATGGAAGAGCTGCGCGGTGGTCGTCGGTGAGGTGACGCGCATGTTGTTCTCTGCACAGAGCACGAGGAAGCGCTCGAGCCGCGCGGAGGAGTGCTCGGGACCCTGTCCCTCGAATCCGTGCGGCAGCAGCATGACCAGGCCGCTCTTCTGGCCCCATTTGTCCTCCGCTGCGGCGATGAACTGGTCGATGATGATCTGTGCGCCGTTGACGAAGTCACCGAACTGCGCTTCCCAGATGACCAGCGCGTTTTTCCGCATGATGGAATAGCCGTATTCGAAACCGACCACGGCGTATTCCGACAACAGGCTGTCGAAGGCGGTGTATTCGGCCTGACCGGCACGAATATGGTTGAGCGGGATGTATTCGCTGCCGTTCGTATAATCGACGAGCACGGAATGCCGATGGCTGAATGTGCCGCGGCGGGAATCCTGACCGGATAAACGGACCGGAATCCCCTCGGCGAGCAAGGTGCCGAACGCGAGCGCTTCGCCCGTGGCCCAGTCGACCATGCCGCCGTCGAGCACGCCGATGCGCGATTCGATCAGCCGCTTGAGCTTCGGATGCGGGGTGAAGTCGGAGGGGAACGTGGTGAGCGCGCGCATGACCTCGTCAAGCGTGCCGCGGTCGACGGCCGTGCTGATGCGCCGGCCGATATTCTCCTCGATCTCGCGGAAGACATGGTCGATGTCCACATCGGGCGGACCCGCCTCCTTCGTCGCATCGAAGGCGCGCTCGATGGAGTCGTGGAAATACTGCAGAGCGTCTTCCGCTTCCTTGATCGTGATGTCGCCGCGATTGACAAGTGCCTCGGTATAGAGCTTGCGCACGGTGCGCTTCTCCTTGATTTTCGCGTACATCAGCGGCTGCGTGTAACTGGGATCGTCACCTTCGTTGTGTCCGTGCTTGCGGTAGCAGATCATGTCCACGACCACGTCGCGTTTGAAGGTGTTGCGGAAATCCAGCGCCAGTTCGATCACGCGCACCGCGGCTTCGGGATCCTCTGCGTTCACGTGGAAAATCGGCGACTGCACCATTTTCGCGACGTCGGTGGCGTAATGGCTTGAGCGCGCATCCTCGGGAGAAGTCGTGAAACCGATGCCGTTGTTGACGACGATATGCACGGTACCACCGGTGCGGTATCCCTGCAGCATGCTCAGATTCAACGTTTCCGCGACCACGCCCTGTCCGGCGAATGCCGCGTCGCCGTGCACCAGCACCGGGAGCACGGTCTTGCGCTCCAGATCGAGACGGATGTCCTGCATCGCGCGGGCGATGCCTTCGACCACCGGATCCACGGCTTCGAGATGGCTGGGGTTCGAGGCCAGCGTGACCTGCAGATTGTGACCTTCGAGATCGCTGTACGTCCCCGTCGCACCCATGTGGTATTTCACGTCACCGGATCCCTGCATGGAATCGGGGTCGAGGTCGCCGTCGAATTCGTGGAAGATCTTTTCGTAGCTCTTGCCGAGGATGTTTGCCAGCACGTTGAGACGGCCGCGATGCGCCATGCCGATTACGACGTCCTGAATGCCGTTTTGCACGGCCTCGTTGAGCAGGGCGTCGAGCACGGGAATCAGCGTTTCCGCGCCTTCGAGACTGAAGCGCTTGTGTCCGATGTACTTTGTATGAAGGAAACGCTCGAACGCTTCGGCGGCATTGAGCATGCCGAGGATGCGGTGCTTCTTCGCGATGTCCATCCACGTCGCGCGCGGTTTCCCTTCGACGCGCTCCTGAATCCACACTTTCTGCTCCGGATCCTGTATGTGCATGTACTCGACGCCGATGGTGCGGCTGTAGGTTTCGCGCAGAATTTCCAGCGCATCACGCAGTTTCATGCGCGTGCGGCCGGCGAGTCCGAGCGTGAGGAATTCGCGGTCGAAATCCCAGAGCGAAATGCCGTAGTTGTGCGGATCGAGCTCGGCATGCTGCTCGATAGTGAGCTGCAGGGGATTGAGGAAGGCCTGCAGGTGTCCGCGCACGCGGTACATGTTGATCAGCTGCAGCACACGCGCCTGCTTCTCGACCATGCCGTCGGCGCCTTCGTTGCCGCCGAACTGCGGATTGATGTCGCGCGTCAGCTTGACCGGATGATAGGGGATGCGCAGACTGGTGAAGATCTCTTCGTAGAAATCGTTTTCTCCCGTCAGCAGTTTGTGCATGGTGTCGAGGAAGAGTCCGCTCTCCGCGCCCTGGATCACGCGGTGATCGAAGGTGCTGGTGATGGTCATGGTTTTACTGATGCCGAGCGTCGCCAGCGTCCGTGCGTCGGCGTTCTGGTACTCGGGGGGATAGTCGATGTTGCCTACGCCGAGGATGACGCTCTGCCCCTGCATCAGGCGGGGAATGCTGAACACCGTACCGATCATGCCCGGATTGGTGATGGTCACGTTCGTGCCCATGAAATCATCCGGCGTGATCGCGCCGGTATTCACGCGGCGGATCAGCTCGTTGTAGGCTGCGAAGAAGCCGCCGAAGTCCAGCTGCTCGGCGCCCTTGATGTTCGGAACCAGAAGCCCGCGGCTGCCGTCCTTTTTCTGCACGTCCACCGCCAGTCCGAGATTGATGTGCTCGGGCGTGATGCGATAATGTTCGCCCTCATGAAAGAGGTACGTATGCGTCATGGCCGGCATGGCACGCAGCGCCTTGAGAATGGCCCACGCGATCATGTGCGTGAAGCTCACCTTGCCGCTGACCATGTCCTCGAGATAGCGGTTGATCAGCCGACGGTTCTCTTCGAGCAGCTTCACGGGAATCACGCGCGACGACGTCGCGGTCGGAACACCCAGGCTCTGCTCCATGTTGGTGACGATAATTTCAGATGGCCCCCGCAGTTTCTCCGCTCCCGGAGGCAGCTGCTTCTCCGTTTCCTTTTTCACGGGATCGGAAGCCGGTGCCGGGGCCTCATGCTGTCGAGGCACGCTGGTGGGATGGTAATCTTCAAAAAAATCCTGCCAGTGCTCGCTGACGGATGCAGGGTCCTGCTGGAACAACCGGTACATCTCGTCGATCAGCCAGGTGTTGGGACCATAGACGAGCGGGTTGTCGATGCTGTTTTCAGGCATGTGTGTTGTATGCGTTGTGACGCGCGCGCAGGCTCGTCCGTGATAAATGATGTTGCTGCAGATATATTCTCTAAACTTCAGAAAAATCGGGGACAAGGGCAATGCCGGAGCATAATTGTCCGTTTTTGAAAACACCGGAAATGCAGAGAAGGTTTGTGTGCGGGTGGATTATTTTTTTGCGGAATTCCAGGCGTCCCGATTGCCCCTTGTCCGTTTTTCGCGCCTGTCGTACATTTCGTTGATCTGAACAAATGAACATGAGGCTCTGATGAAAAAACTGCAATTCCTTTCCATCTCCATGCTCGCCATCCTTCTCGTCGCGGGCTGCGGACAACAACAGAAAAAGGAAGCTGAAGTGATAAAGACGGGCGATCATAAGGTAGTGAGCGAACGGCTCGCCATGTATGCGGACGTCGATATCGACGTCGATATGTCCATGCTCACCGACCGGCAGCGCCAGCTGGTCGCGAAGCTGATCGAGGCGGGACGCCTGGTGGACGAGATTTTCTGGATGCAATCGTCGCACGACGCGATCGCGGTTCGCGACTCCCTCGCGTCACTGCAGGATCCGGCGGAGAAGGATTTCTATAAATATGTGCGCATCAATTACGGTCCCTACGACCGCATCTTCGAAGGTGAGCGATTCGTGGGCGAAGGTCCCGCGCGCAAGCCGGCAGGGGCGGGACTCTATCCGCCGGACATGACCAAGGAGGAATTCGAGGCCTGGGTTTCTGCGCATCCGGAACAGAAGGAGGCCATGGAAAGCCCGTACACGGTGGTGGTGCGCGAGGGCGACAAGCTGGTCGCCATGCCCTATCACGAGTTCTATCCGCAGGCGGCGAAAATCGCGGAACTGCTGGTCCAGGCCTCGGAACTGGCCGACAATCCCAGCCTGAAGCAGTACCTGCTCCTGCGTGCCGGCGCTATCGCGGACGACGATTATTACGAAAGCGACATGGCGTGGATGGACCTGAAGGACAATGCCATCGATGTCGTCATCGGTCCGATCGAGAATTACGAAGACGGATTGTTCAACTACAAAACCGCCTTCGAATGTGCCGTCGTGGTCAAGGATCCGATCGGTACGAAGGAACTGCAGATGTACAAGCAGCACATCGATTCGTTCGAGCAGGCCCTGCCGATCGACGCGAAGTACAAAAGGAAATCCGCGGGCTCGGGCAACGTGCTCGAAGTCGTGAACATCGTGTATTTCGGCGGCGATTTCCAGGCGGGAATCAAGACTATCGCTGCATCTCTTCCCAACGACCCGAAAGTGACCGAGAAAAAGGGCGGCAAGAAGCAGATGTACAAGAACATGATGGAAGCGAAGTTCGAGAAGATCGTCATGCCCATCGCCGAACGCGTACTCGAACCCGCGCTGCACGAATTCGTGGACAAGCGCGCCTTCACCAGCTTCGTGACGCTGCACGAAGTGTCGCACACGTTGGGGCGCCCGTATGTCTACGGCAACGACAAGCTCAGTGTCCGCAAGGCGATGAAGGAGCGCTATTCGACGATCGAGGAATGCAAGGCCGACATCCTCGGTCTCTATAACAACAAGCTGCTCCGTGCCGAGAACGCCATCGACGACAACAAGCAGATGCGCACCATCGTTACCTACGTGGCGGGCCTGTTCCGATCACTCCGTTTCGGAGTGGAAGAGGCGCATGGTCAGGCGAATCTCATGCAGCTCAATTGGTTCCTCGAAAAGGGTTCGCTCATCAAACACCCCGACGGGACCTACGGTATCAACTTCGATAATTTCATGGACATCGCCGGTGAACTCGCCCGGGCCGTGCTCACCGTGGAAATCGAGGGCGATTACGACGGCGCCGGAGAACTGATCGAGAAGCACGGCAAGATGACGCCCGAAATCGACGCGGTCATTAAAAAACTCGTCGACATTCCGCGCGATCTGAACACCAGCTACACCGCCGCTCGCTAGGCGGAGGATGAGCCTTCAGGCTCGCCACCCTTCGGAGCATTCATAGAGAAACGGGGTATCCGAACCATTGGTTTGGATACCCCGTTGTCAATTTCGCACACCCGCAATCTCCGAATGTCCCGTGCATGATTCGTGGCCGAACCGACGGTGTCCGAACGATACGAACGTGATTCGTGGCCGAACCGACGGTGTCCGAACGATACGAACGTAATTCGTGGCCGAACCAGCGGTTCGGCCCTACGTAAACCGCATTTTGTCACGACCATTGACGTAGGGCCGAGCCGAATGGCTCGGCCATGGATGCAATACCGGATTGTTTTCAATCCCCCGCATCCGATCGGGATCAAATATTACCCGGGTATTATTTGGCGTAAAAATCGATTTGCCGTTCGATGGCGGCGCGGCAGACCCCGCAGAAATCGACGAGACTGAGGGAGAACATCCGGCAGTCCAGCGACGGTCGGTACATGCCTTCGGAAATATACCCGGCACCCTCGAATGCGCCGATCTTGCCGAGAAGGGCAGGATTCTTGAGGATTTCCTCGGATTTCTTCATGATCGGATCACGCTTCTGATAATAGTCGTCGGCAAGGCGGTCGAGCGTCATCATTTCCGCGCGGAGTCCATCGTATTCCTTCTTTCCCCATTCCGTCGGGATGTCGATGCCCGGCGTGACCTGATCGCGCCATTTCACATCGGGCGCATTCATCAAGCGCGTCACGTTCGGCTCCCAGGGTTCCACGCCGGCGGGATAGAATTCGTCGTAGCCGGTGGAGGAGGAATAGTACTCGTCGCCGAGTCCGCCGAAGGCATGCCCGAATTCATGCACGTACACGTAGTCGTGCTGCCATTCCTGTCCGGGATGCGTTTCGTTGACATACGTCGTCGTGTACAGCTGGTAGATGCCTCCGCCGCCGTAGCGGCTGTCGTTGATCAGGATGCAGATGAAATCGTAGGGCGCGGCCGCGGCGATATCGCGCAGCTCGCGGTTCGCCTCCGTCAGCACGTAGCGCGCGCTGCCGAAGGTGTTGTACATCGTTCCGAGCGCGGTGTTTTTCCAGACGTTGCGGTCGGGGACGTCGATCCCTGATTCCGGGGAGACGACGCAGAGCGCGCGCACGTTGAAATCGTCGCTGCGCTCCTTGAAAGGACTCGTCCCGAACATCACGTCGTTGAAATGCTTCGCGTCCTTTTTGAATTTCTCGATCTCGTTTTTTGCATAGCCCTCTCCGAGAATCAGGATATCGACTTTCTTGTGGATGTCGCCGTTGTCCATAAGCGTGACGACCTCGAAATCAGGGTATTGTTGTTCCGCGATCACGACCGTGGGATCCGTCGGATCGATCACGGTGGAGAACACTTCCTGGAAGACGAGGAATTTGTCCCGGCGGCTCAGCGTCATCTGTACTTTTCGCTTCGGGAAGGGAAAGCGAACCGACTCGTGAAAGGTCTTCCACACGCCCTTGCCGGCCTCGCCGGTGGTCTGCCATTCGTTGAATACCGTGGAGAAACCTCGGGAATACAGCAGCATGCCGCCCTGAAGGTCATAGATGCGGACGAGGAATTCGCCCAGGTTCAGCGTGTCCACTAAATTGACCATGCTTCCGGGCCAGGGACCCTCCTGAAACACTTTGTCGAGCGTGATGCGTTCTTCACCCTTCGTCCCGACATGGTAATAGTCGACACGCATGGTCTTGTCGAGGAAATACCGGTCGAAATCAATCTGGGCGAATGCGAAAGAGGGGAGGAGGAAGAGAAGCAGGAAGAAGGAACGGCGCATGGGAACCTCTGACGTTGAAGTACGATCTCGTAAAATACGGGGGAGGGGAGAAAGGCACAAAGGCGCGAAGGCGCGAAGGTACAGAGGCACAGAGGAAAAAAAGGGGTGGATCACTGAAACAAAAATGAGAAAAAGGCCATATAATGCACTTTGTGTTCTTTTTGAGAGAGAAAGATGAAAACACGGCTTCTATCGCTTGTACTTGTTTCCCTGTTGCTCGTCGGCTGCGCGTCGACGAACCGCCTGCGTGAATACGAACTGCGCGGGAAGAACGTCGCCTTCCTGAATCGTACGGAGGTGGAGGATGTTTCCGGTGGGGTCTGGATCGACAATCCCGATCCTGATCCGGACCGTCCGTGGACCGGGATCATCACCGCGCTGCTCTCCATTTTCGGGAGCGTCGCGGCCGACAGCAAGCTCGACAACGCTATCGATACACAGGGCGTTTCCCGCGTTCTGGCGGAGCAGATCGAAATGACGATGGTGGATCGGCTGAACGTCAATTCTGTCTCTCCCGACGATCCGCGAGTGGATTTTCTCATGGCGACACACGTCAAGAAGCTGTCTCTCAACTCCAACGCCGCCGGAGTGTTTCTGTACGCGAAGGTTAACCAGCAGCTTTTCAGCGCACATGACAGCACCCTTGTCTGGGAGGAGACACTGACGCAGGAAGTGCCCATGCGCTTCCATCCGGGCTTCGTGCTGCATCCCACCATCGCCGCCGCGGGGAGCGTCGTCGGTGCCATCGAACTCTTTTCCATGGAAGAAGAGGAAATCCAGAGCGCCGTGCTCTACACCGCCGAGGACCTCGGGGCGCATCTCGGCGAACTCGTCGTCCGCGCCACCCGGTGACGTCGAAATCGTGAGCACAAAGTCACGAAGACACGAAGACACAACGTATTTTCAGAGGCCGATTTCCGCAAACCGTTTGTATCGGAAATGGTGACCCATTTGATAGATCATTGTGTCTTTGTGTCTTGCTGTCTTCGTGTTGTTCTTCTTATTCGACTTCGGAGATTTTTTCCATGAACTGCGCGCGGAGGTAGTGCGCGGGAGATGCGGCGGCGTGGAAATTCAGCTTGCCCTTGAAGTCGGCGATGGATTCGAAGCCCTTCTCGCTCATCCATTTCTCGAGTCCCGTCACTATCTCGCCGATCGTGCCGAGGCCTTTCTCGTAGAGTACGGAAGCGACCTGCACCGACGAGGCGCCCGCGAGCAGCAGTTTGATCACGTCTTCCGAGGTCTTCACACCGGTCGTGGCGCATATGTCATAGGGAAGGTAATGCGACATCAGCGCCGTCCACCGCAGAGGGAGATGCACTTCGTCGCCCGTTGAAAAACTGAAGCTGGTTTTCAGCTTGATTGCGTCGATATCGATGTCGGGTTGTGTGAATCGATTAAAGAGGACAAGACCGTCGAGCTTGCGATGGCCGAACTCCAGCGCCAGGTGCGGGAGGGCGGAGAACCACGGACCGATTTTGAGTGCGACGGGAATGCCGACCTTGCGCTTCACCACGCTGACGATTTCCACATACAGTTCTTCCATCTTGTTGGAATCCATCGTAAGATCCGTCGCCGTCGTAAAGATGTTGAGCTCGATCGCGTCGGCCCCGGCGCTTTCCATCTGCAATGCGTAATCGGGCCACCAATCCGTCGACACGCAGTTGATGCTGGCGATGATGGGGATGGAAGTGTTGGCCTTGATTTCCCGGATCATGTCGGTGTATTCCTGCCCGCCGTACAGTTTTTCGAGACGCGCGTAGTAATAGTCATAGGCTTCGGCGTGATCGACCAGCGAATCCTTCATGCCGAAATCCTTGTTCGCGAGCGACTCCTCGAACAGGCTTTTCAGCACCACGGCACCAGCGCCGGCGGCTTCGCATTCCTTGACCTTTTCCAGGGAACGCGTCAGTCCGCTGCTGGCGACGATGATCGGATTGCGTAATTGAAGTCCCATATAGCTCGTTGACGTATTCGGCATGGTATTCTCCGCTATTCAGATTGAATCAGTTCATTCTTGTAATGGATGAAATATGAGAAATCGCCGCCAGTGCTGCAACTTCCGCACTTTGCATTGAACAAGGAATTTTGCCTTTTGGTGCAGTATTTCCTAGGTTTCGTCCAGTAATTATGGAGGATGAGCCTTCAGGCTCGTCCTTTGAAAAGCGGAGGAGGACGAACCTGAAGGTTCATCCTCCGGAGGAAGAGAAGAAACACGCACACAGCAGCAAGCGATAACCGTATGCCTACAACCACACCCCGTCTCGCCATCCTTCCCCTCGTCATACTCATTCTTGCCTTCGCAGGCTGTTCCACGGTCGAACTCACCTCGGTGGTCGACACGCAGTTCCTGCTCGGAAGCAGACTCATGCCGCTGCAGACGGTGCTCGTGGTGTACGATACGCGCGACCTGGCCCTGAAGCAGGATTTCGAGTCCTCGTTCGCGGATTACATTCGTGCCAATACATCGACCATCGTGCATACGGACATCGAACTGTATTCACCGCTGAAGAAACTCGAGGACAAGGAGAAGGTCTGGGCGCTCAAGGACAATAACATCGATGGCGTGATCTATCTTTATGGAGGGGGAAGCGGTCGTCCACTGCGCGACTGGCTGCTGCCGGAGGCACCGGAAATCGATGCGGACACGCCGGCCTGGAAATCCAGCGCGGTGAAGCTTTTTCTCCCTTCGACGGGACAGGTGGTGTGGGCCGGCAGCGTGGTCGGTCTCGATGCGTTTGTGGGGGTGGAACTCAACTCGCGCGGTTTCTTCAGCGCGGTTGTCGGTGATCTCGTGCGGCGAGGAATGCTCGATATCCCGCGTCCCGCGAATCCCGGATTGCGTGGCTTCAATCGCTAGCGGATGGCGGCTGGCCTCTGGACAAACACTTCCGATTTTCGTATCATCAAATACCGATTTCTTGAACACCTTCCAGGATTGCCGTGCGCCGCTGTATCCGCCGCATTCTCCTGCTGCCGTATCTCGTTTTCCTCGCATCCCCGGTGCTGAGCCCTGGTGCGCGGGCGCAATCGCTTACACTTCTGGATATCGACCAGCGCAGCTATCCCACGATGCGCGCGGGCTTCTATGCCTTCGACGCCGATGGCAACAGGCTGCTCACGCTCCTTCCCGGGGAATTCACACTCGTTGAAAACGGCAAAGTGCGGCGCGTACTGGATGTAACCTGTCCTCCGGAACAATCACCACGTCCGATATCCGCTGTCCTTACGATTGATGTCTCAGGATCGATGACCGGGGCAGGACTCGCGCTGGCGCAGTCCGCTGCGAATGCATGGATCGACGCGTTCCCGGCAGGCGTGTCGGAATGCGCGGTCACTTCGTTCAACACGAGCAACGCGCTGCATCAGGATTTCACCAACGACAAATCCCTGCTGCGCGCAGCCGTGGCCCAGCTGCATGCGGGCGGCGGCACGAGCTTCAACGCGGCGCTTCTCGATCCGTTCGCCGGCGCACTCCCCGTGGTCGCTCGGGGTCGGCACAAGAAGGTCGTCGTTTTGCTCACCGACGGCCGTGCCACTGGTCGCGAGCGGGACATCCTCGATCTGGCGCAGCAACTCGGGGCGCAGGTATTCTGCATCACACTCGACAACGTCATGCCCGACGTGCTGCAGCATGTGGCGGAACAATCCGGTGGACGATGGTTTGAGAACGTGACCACGGTCGAGGAAGCGCGCAGCATCTATCGCAGCATTCTCGAATTTGCGCAGGACCTGCCGCCATGCATCATCACCTGGGAAAGCGACGGCTGCGAATACTATCGTTCGGTGGACTGCGGCATTCCCGCGTATTCTGTCTACGCGAAAGGGACCTACCACATTACCGACCTCGATCTTCCTCGCCTCACGGTTCTGCCCGAACGCGTCATAGGATTCGGGGTCGTGACGCCGGGCACAGGCAGCGAGCGGGCCGTGACGCTGCGCAGCGAGCGTCATCCCGTCGAGGTCGTCAGTATCACACCGAATTCTCCGTTGTTTTCGGTGCGTGATTACGGAGGGGCGCCTCCTCCGTTTACATTGAAACCGGGAGAAGAACGGACGATCACCATTCGCTACGACGCGGAGGATTCCGCCTACACGATCTGCCACTTCGTCGTCGAGTCCAATGCCTGCGAAGCAGGATTCTTTGCGACGGCGGGTGACCCCAACATCGGGCACGACCGCCGTGTGATAAAACTGCTGCATCCGAACGGTGGTGAGATGTTCGTCGCGGGAAGCGACACCGTCATTACGTGGGAGGGCGTTGCCCCGACCGATCCCGTGCGGCTCGAGTACAGCACCAACAACGGCGTGACCTGGCGGCTGATCGCGGACAACGTGACCGGGCTTTCGTACTCCTGGCATGTCCCGAACACACCGAGCGACGAATGCCTTGCGCGCGTGACCGCGCAGCTGACTGTCACGGTCCCGGATGACATGGTGATCATTCCCGCGGGCACGTTCATCATGGGAGATATCAACGGCACGGGTGCACTCGAAGAGCATCCGACGTCGCGTGTGAACATCTCCCGTCCGTTTCTCATGAGCCGCACCGAAGTGACGCTGCGTGAATGGAAAAACCGCGGGGTGCAGTCCGGCAGCGGGGGGAACGGGCCTGACGATGGTCCCGCTGTATCCATCGATTTTCGTGCCGTGATCGAATATTGCAACGTGCGTTCACTGGCGGAAGGACTGACGCCATGCTATGTGCTGGCCGGAGGCGACATTCTCTGCAATTTCGGCGCCAACGGCTACCGCCTTCCGACGGATGCGGAATGGGAATACGCCTGCCGTGCGGGTGTGAGCGAGGATTTCTACACCGGCAGCATGCAGGAACCGTATTGTGATCCGGTGGATTCGCACCTGGATCTGGCTGGGTGGTATTGCGGCAATTCGAGCGGCACCCTGCATCAGGTCGGTCAGAAACGGGCGAATGACTTTGGCCTGGTCGACATGCACGGCAACGTGCGCGAAATGTGCTGGGGTGACTGGAATATCCCGTACACCGCGGAAGACAAGGTCGATCCGCGCGGCGCGAATCCTCTGACGTCGAAATCCGTACCCATCTCCCGCGGCGGGTCTTTCCGAAGCAGTGCCGCCGAGTGTCGAAGCTCGTCCCGCTTCCAGTTCCCGTGGAATATGCAGAGCAACAACATCGGTTTTCGCGTGGTGAGGACGTACTGATATGACGAAAACGCGGACCATATTTCTGACCATCCTGTTCCTCTGCCTGACCGTTCCCGGGCGGGCGCAGATCAGCGACGTCTCGGACGCCGTGTTCTCGATCGTCGTTCCGTCGGCCGAAGCCCGGGTCGTGGACATGGGCGTGCTGCCCGTCGGAACGCAGCGTGATTCACTCGTACAGCCCTTCGTACGCAACACCGGCCGCGCACGCATCCGTATCGACGCCCTGTATATCACGGGGACCGATGCCGGGGCGTTCGACGTCATCGCCGGGAAGGCACCGACATTCGTTCCTGTCGGCGAGGGACACGGCGTGGGCTTCTCTTTCCTGCCAACTACCCCGGGAGTGAAAACCGCGACCATCGTCGTTGAAACGCAGATTGACACGCAGTATTACGCGATCCGCGGGGAAGCGACGGCGCCTCAGATCGCGCTCGACGTGATGATGGTCGACTTCGGCCAGATTCCCGTGGGTGCGCATCGCGACAGCACGCTGGTGCTCGTCCGCAACCTCACGGCCGGACCCGTCACCGTCAGCGATGCCGCGCAGGCCGGTCCCGACATGCTGCAATTTTCCGTCGTCACGGGGCAAGCGCCGTTCTTTCTCGCTCCGTTCGGGACGCAGGAAATGACCGTGCGCTACGAAGCGCGGAAAGGCGGACGGAGCAGCGGCAGCATCGTGTTCACCGTCGAGGGCAGTCCCGATCAACTGACCGCACAGCTTTTCGGAGAGGGCATCGTGCGCGATGCGACTGCGACGCTCGCAACGGACACGCTCACCGCGGCGCCGGGTGAGATCGTTCGCATACCGATCCGCCTTCGCGAAGCGAAGGACGTGCAATTCACCGGAGCCTCGGCATTCACGACGGAACTGCGCTACCATGCCTCGTTGCTGGTCCCGTTCGGGGCTACGCCGCAGGGACGCCTGGAAGGGACCGAGCGTGTCATTCCGCTGGACAACCTTCCCTTGATGCCCGACGCCGACGGAGTGCTCGATTGGTTCGATTTCATGGCGGTACTCGGCGATGCGCAAACGACGCCGTTGCGGTTGGAGAATTCCGCCGCCATCGGTGCCGGTTTCCCCGTTCTCGAATCGCCCGGCATGTTCCGTCTCACGGATATCTGCCGCGAGGGCGGAGATCGACTCTTCGACGCATCCGCGGTGCTGCAGCTTTCCCAGTCCGGTCCGAATCCCTTCAATGCCGCGACGGTGATCAACTTCCAGACGATAGAGAAAGGACACGTCTCGTTGTTCGTGCTCGACCTCCTGGGCCGACGCGTGCGCACACTCGTGGACGAAGCACTGGAACCGGGGGCGCATCAGCGAATCCTGGATCTGCAGGAATACCCATCCGGCAGTTATCTCTGCGTCATGCAAACCGCGACAGCGCAGAGGATGATTCGCCTGCAGCTGCTCAAATAGGGTTTGAAATATCGAATATTGGTAGGATATTGGAGGGACACTGCACGTTCAGCGTCCAATTTCCTTATGATGAATCACCGCCATCGCCGGCCGCATCTCATAACGGAAGCATCTGATCACGCACCCCTGACAGGAACGAGCATTCATGCCTGAACATAACCGACTCACGCTGGCCGCGGTTCTTCAGAACAGCGTTCAGCGTTTCGCACAGCGCCCGGCGCTTTCCTTCGTATCCGGAACCCCGATGACCTATGCGGAATTCGGTGAGGAAGTCGGACGCGTGCGCGCCTCGTTACGCAGCCGCAACGTGCGTCCGGGCGACCGCATCGCCATTCTCAGCGGCAACATGCCGAACTGGGGCGTGGCGTTTTTCGCCGTCACGAGCATGGGCGCCGTGGCCGTCCCGCTGCTGCCGGATTTTCATCAGAAAGAACTCGTGACCTTCCTTCAGCATGCTGGCTGCGACGTCCTTTTCGTATCGGAGAAGCTGCGCACGCATGTTGGCGAGGAGAATATCGGGACACTGCGTCATCGCATTCTCCTCGATGACCTGACCGTCATTTCCGAGGAGGGAGCGCCGCCGTTGTGGAAGCCGGAGCTGGGTACCGTCCCGCCGGCCGATGTCCAGGAAGAGGATCTCGCTTCGATCATCTATACCTCGGGCACGACAGGGAAGTCGAAGGGCGTCATGCTTACGCACAGGAACATTGCATTCAACGCGCTGAAAGTGCAGACCATACAGCCTGTCGCGAGCGATGATGTCTTTCTTTCCATCCTTCCGCTGTCGCATACCTACGAGAACACGCTGGGCTTGATCCTCCCGCTCATGCAGGGAGCGGCAGTGTATTACCTCGAGAAGCCGCCCACGGCCGCGGCGCTGCTCCCGGCCCTCGAGTCGGTGCGTCCCACACTGATGCTGAGCGTTCCCCTCGTGATCGAAAAAATATTCAAGATGCGTGTGCTTCCGCAGCTGACGAAGAGCGGACTTCTCCGCCGCGTCTACGGTACCGAGCAGGGGCGGCGTTTTCTGCACCGCATGGCAGGGAAGAAGCTGCGCAAGACCTTTGGCGGACGCCTGCACTTCTTCGGCATCGGCGGAGCGAAGCTGGATTCCGTCGTCGAGCGGTTCCTGCGCGAAGCGAAATTCCCGTATGCCATTGGCTATGGTTTGACGGAAACCGCACCGATGCTGGCCGGAGCGAATCCGCAGAATGTGCGTTTCCAGAGCACGGGTCCCGCCATGGAAGGCGTGGAACTCCGCATCGCCAATGCCGATCCGCACACCGGCGAGGGGGAAATCCAGGCCCGCAGCGCCAGTGTCATGCGCGGATATTATAACGAGCCCGAACTCACCCGCGAGGCATTCACCGAGGACGGCTGGTTCCGTACCGGTGACCTCGGCGCCTTCGATGAAGACGGCCACCTTTCCATCAAGGGACGTCTCAAGAACATGATCGTCGGTTCGAGCGGCGAGAATATTTATCCGGAAGAAATTGAATCCGTGATAAACACGCAGCGCTACGTGCTCGAGTCGCTGGTGATGGAGAAGAAAGGCCGCCTCGTCGCGTTCGTGCATCTTAACTACGAAGAGATCGAGCAGCATTTCGCGCATCTGAAAGAAGAGGCCCTGCAGTACGTCGAACAGAAGGCGAACGAAATCCTCCACGAACTGCACGCCTACGTCAACGCCAATGTCAATCGATTTTCGCAGCTTGCCGCCGTGCATGAACAGCGGATGCCGTTCGAGAAAACCGCGACGCAGAAGATCAAACGATATCTCTATCTCAGTGCCTAGGAGGTCATGATGACACTATCCCTCGCCGAACAATTGCTGCTCATCGCGACGCATGACGTCAAGGGTTCGATACTCATGGCAGGTTCGACGGCCGTCCCCTATGGACTTGCCGGCGCGCTGCTGCTCGAGCTGAGCATGAAGCAGCGGCTCCTCTGGCATGAGAAACGCATCGTCGTCGCGGATCGAAAACCGACGGGTGAGCCGCTTCTCGACGAAGCGATGGAGATGATTGCCACGGCGCCGAAGGAGAAGGATGCGAAATACTGGGTGTCGCGTTTCCCGCGCAAGATCAAGAAGCTGGACCGGCGCGTGTACGAGTCGCTCGTCGAGCGGGGCATTCTCACGCATGTGGAAAAACACTTCCTCTGGGTGATACCGTATCAACGCTATCCGGAACGCGATCCGCAGCCCGAGCGCCTTGTGCGTGAAAAACTGTACGACGTCATTCGCGGACAAATCATGCCGAACGAGCGACTGCTCGCTCTGCTCAGCCTGGTGCATGCCTGCGGGTTGCTGAACGAAGTCGTGCCGAAAGGGGAGCGCCGCGAGGCGAAGAAGGCGGTCAAGGCAATGCTCGCCGGTGAGAAAGTAGGGAAGGCCGTCAAGGACGTCGTCGACGAAATCAACGCCGCCGTCATGGCCGCCGTGATCGCGTCGACCGCCGCAAGTACCGCCGCGTCGACATGAGTTGATCGACTACATCAGCTTCTTTCCGGACTCATCCCAGTTGATCGGCGAGCCGACGCGCTTGCCGTTCTTATAGCGGATTTCGGATTTCTTTTTTCCGTTTTCATGCCAGTCGATACGCGTGCCGTTCATCTTCCCGGCTTTGTGCGGTATGATCGTCTGTTTGGCACCCGATTCATACCAGCGCGTCGCAATGCCGTCGATCTGGCCGTTCTTGTAAGGAATCTCTGATTTCTTCGCGCCTCCGGGATACCACTCCGTCTGAATGCCGTCTTCCTTGCCGTTTTTATATGTCACTTCGGTGCGCTTCTGTCCGGTGGGGAACCACACGGTTTCCTTCCCATCCGGGACCCCCGCCTTATAAGGAGTTTCGAATTCCTTCCCTCCCGATTCGAACCAACCCACCGCGAGTCCTTCCATGATCCCATTCGCGTAGGTGATCTCCGACATCTTCGCGCCGCTCATGAAATAGGTGCGGGCCGTGCCTTCGATCTTGCCCTTGCGATAGTTGATGACCGAATAGTACGCGGCGGACCCCGCATCCTTCACCGGCTTCATTTCGCGGTCGAAGAGCAGCGTCCACTGACCGTCGCGCTCTCCGGCCGCGTCGAGACTGTTCGGCGAAGACGGAATCTGTGCCGCCGCCTGCAGAAACGGAAGGATGCAGAGGATTGCAGTGAGCAGGTGTGTATTCTTCATGATCCTCACAGCGTCGGGGGAAAGACGATCACTTTTAACTGCTTGCCGGTTTTCGTCGTCGCTTCGACGCCGACGAGTCCGTATTTGTGGTTTGTCACGTAGGTGATTTTCTCCATGACCGGATCTTCCTTGGTTTCTTCCACCTTGATGACTTTCAGGTACCAGAAGCCGATCTGATAATCGTCGGTAGTGGACTTGTACGCGACCGTGCGCGTCACAGCGATGCCCTCCTGGTTCGTGAATGTCCAGGTATCGCCCACGTTTGCGTTATACTTGACGATGGTGAACGGACGGGAGAGATCGCCGCCGCTGCTGACAAATTCCTGAATGCCTTCGGAGGTCACTTTCAGCCGCGCGTCGGTAGTGAGCGTAATGTTGTTTTTATCCGTCGAATCCACCACCACGTTGAAGCGGTTCACATAGGTCTCGAGGATCGCATGCCTGAGATCCGCGTTGAGCGTGGCAATGCCAAGCTCGGTTTCCAGTCCACGCACGAATGCAGTATCGACGGCAACCACTGCATGAAAGGTGACGATACCGCCGTCGTTTCGGGTGATGACGATGCTGTCCTTCAGATCGGAGAGCACGGA
The DNA here is from genome assembly GCA_014860565.1 of Bacteroidota bacterium. GTDB lineage: Bacteria > Bacteroidota > Ignavibacteria > SZUA-365 > SZUA-365 > SZUA-365. The sequence continues at coordinate 79,662 of JACZJN010000108.1, read as the reverse complement.
ACCGGGATTGTCGGGACTCGAAAGGGAGATGGGGAACAGCTGTCCCACCTGCGTCAGTTCGAGATTCGTGTCGCCGCCCAGGTCGTTCGGGTTCGTGGCGTCGTCGGAGCACGTGGACAGGGACAATGCGATCAACAGTACAAGTGCCGCGGAAGGGATCGATAAGCCTTTCATCGTTTTTCCGTTGAATGTGCGTGATGGTGGTTCGCGTCGCATGTTCACCGTAAACCTAAAAAATCCTTCCCGGAGACGCAACGCAAGGCTGAGCTGCCTGAGCAAGAAGGCAGAGTCCCGGGAGACTCTGCCTTTTTACGTACGGAAAGTAATGCGCGTGTTTGAAGGCGTGGGTCCGATGTTCTACCGGACGAGCGTCATGCTGCGCGTGCGGACGATATCTCCTGCGGTCAGCCTCAGAATGTACGTGCCGGAGGGGAGGTCCCTCGCATCGAACGAAAGATTGTGCCGCCCTGCTTCGAAGACATCGTCCGCGAGCCGTGCGACTTCGCGGCCGAGTCCGTCGGAAACGGTGAGGATGACGCCGCTTCTGTTCGGGAGATCGAAGCCGACGGTCGTCGTGGGATTGAACGGATTCGGGTAGTTCTGATGCAGCGTCAGTGCGACGTTCGTCGGCAGCGGCTGCACGTCCACCACGAAGGCCGAGAGGGGAAGTTCCATCGATTGCAGGACCTCTCCGAATGTCGTTCCGTCGGATTGATGTGCGAAGATGATGAAGCGGCTCGTCTCGATGGTGGAATCCACCGACACGAACGAGAGGGTTTTCGTGATGCGTGTCTGAGATACGATCGTCTGTCCCGAGCAGATCGGTTCCCCCGCGTCGCTCGGAATCATCTGCCTGAGGACATGGTCGTGATAATAGGGATAGAGCTTTTCCGTGCCGCCCGAGGCGGGATAGAAGGACTGTGTGTAGTTCATCTGATCCTGCACTTGCGCGATATTGAGCCGTATCGGCAGGGCGAGATTTCTGTGAAACAGCACTTCGACGGTGATGGACGTCTGTTTGTTTGCGACGTCGTAGCTCATGGAGAGAACGTTCAGGCTGATCGGACTCCTCCGTGTTTGCAGCACTTCGGCGATGGAGGAATTCCACAGAGAGCGGCTGAGCGCGGGTGCGGAAGATCCCTTGAACACGATGCGATTCACGGAACCCGAGGGCCAGCCCGGAAGATTGATGATGTTGGTCCAGAACTTCGTGGAAGGCGTCTGCATGGGTTCGGAGGCATTGCCGCCGTGATAGGAGATACCCTGCACGCGGCCGGGATAGCGGGCGATCACCGCTTTGAGACTGTCGGCGCCGTAGGGACAGAATCCACACCAGGTGCCGGTGCCTTCTTCCATGAGTACGTTCTGATCGGTATCGACATCCTCATCCTGGACATGCAGGATCACGGTCAGTTCCGAGGACGGTTTCGACGGGTCGTTGGTCGTGACGATCACCTTGCCGGTGTGCGTGCCGTTTCCTTCGGAGGTGTTGATAACGGCCGCGATGTCGGCGCTTTCCGCGGGAGCGATCGTTCCTGATGCGAGAGCCAGTGACATCCAGCTTCCCGCAGGGCTCGCAACCGTCGCGGACCAGGTGAGCGGGGCACTGCCCACATTCGTCAGCACCAGGCTTTGCTGCACGCTGCTCCCGTTTTTCAGCCAGACATCATAGGCCGTTTTCGGAAACGAGGCCATCGGACCGCCGGCGGCGGTGACCGTGAGTACCTCGACCGCGGGAGTCACGTGGCTGGGTGCGTCGTTCCCTCCGACGATGTACAGTTTGTCGTTGCCGTCGAAGACGAGCTGACTCGAGAAGTACACGGGCGTGGGCTTCTGGTCCATCATCTTCCACACATCGCTGACCGGATCATACGAGTAGGTTTTTCCCGAGGGGGGACCATTGTTCTGGCTCGCCGCGTTGTAGCCGCCTGTGAAATACATTTTGCTTCCATCCGATCCCGCCGCGAAACGCATGACGGAACCGTCGGGATAATTCGCGATCTGCAGCCACGTGATCTCATCTCCGGAGATCGAACCCTTGTACGCCCAGGCGCCGTAGAGTCCTGATCCGTTCGTGTAGCGCACACCGCCGACGAACAGCGCGGTATTGCCCACGACCGCGACGCCTTCCGCCCATGCCGTGTAGGGCGTTTCCGACGGGGAGGTCGTCCATGTATCCATCGCGGGATCATAGATCTGAATCGTGGTGATGGACGTAGTGAAGGCGGTCGTGCCACCGCCGAGAATGAAGATGCGTCCGTCATGCACGAAAGAACCCGCGCCCATGACCGGCGTCGGCATGCTGGCTTTCGTGGTATAGGTGTTGGCCGCGGGATCGTATTCCAGCACCGTCGGCTGCACCGTGAAGGGACTCGTATTGCTGTAGCCGCCGATGATATAAATCTTGTCGTTCACCGTCTGCACGGCAGGAAGGGCGCGCTGCACGGGCAATGCGGCGATCGCGCTCCACAGACCGGAAGCCGCATCCAGTTTATAGCATTTGGTATCGTAGCGGAGATCTCCACCGAGTCCGCCGAACACATACAGCGCGCCGTCGTACCATGCGGCGGCAGCGTAGCATTTCGGCGAAAGGAGGTCGGGTGCATTGCTCCACTGGGCGGCGATGCCCATGGGATCGTAGGCGTTGGGGGGATCGGTCGGGTTCGAATATTCCGCGGTGAGGAATGAAGCGGGTGCGGTTGCGGCCTGCTGCGCGAACGCCTGGCCGAGGCCAGCCGTCAGAACAGCGGCAAGGAACAATCCACTGAGTACACGTCGGTGCATACGAATTCTCCTTTCCGGCGAATAGTGAGAAATGATGTCGTATCTATTTTCAACGATGCTCGAGAGATGGCGTGCCTGCGACCGAACACAATAAGCAGAGAAGAAGATGGTATTTGCCGCTACTTGGGGTGGAAGGTAAGGATTCAGGAAATCAAGAGCAAAGAAGTCTGACACGACAGATGTTCTTCCATGTCTACGCAGCCCATGCGCTCAGATATTGTTACCTCTTTGTTACCCTGATAAAATCTGATCTCAACGAGAAAGGCAGAGCCGTATGACTCTGCCTTTTTGTAGCGGGGGCCGGACTTGAACCGACAACCTTCGGGTTATGAGCCCGACGAGCTACCAATTGCTCCACCCCGCGGTGGATTAACAATATACGAAGCGGATTCAGCGAATGCAAGGAAAAACGGGAGGGCAATGTGAAAAGGACTACCGTAGTATTGCATGAGATACTCCGAAACCGTATTATGCCTTTTTTCTGGCAGGAGGGGCAGGTTCCCTTGCTGCCATGCAATCCAGTTCAACGGAGGCGGGTATGCGACTGGTTGGGGTCGTTTCCATCGTGGTAGGGTTTCTTTTATTTCCGGCTGTTGTTATGGCCGGAGTGCACGGAAACGGGCCGCACACAGATCGGGTCGCGCTCCCCGTGCGCTTCGTCGAGAATGCGGGACAGTGGCCGTCTGCTATCCGTGCGACTGCATTGCAGCAGGGTTTTGTCGCCGTTTTCGGTACGGACGGTTTCTCGCTGCGCGGCGTCGGGACGTCCTTCGGCGCGACGGAGATTCCGTCGGGGGGGAACCAGCCTTCGCGGTACGGCACGTTCGTCGAAGCGGCGGCCGGGAACACCTTCGCTTTGCTGCAGCGTCGCCGGGAGGTCTGCCGCTATTATTCTGCGCGGGACGGGGAAGTGCAGGAGCGCGCGGCGAAGACCTTTGATGAAGCGTGGTACGAAAACGTGTGGCCGGGAATATCCTCCGGTTTCCTCGTGCGCGACGGGGCGTTGATACAGGAATTCCGCATCGCTCCCGGTGCCGACCTGCGGCGCCTCCGGATGCGCGACGGAAGCGGCATATACGACCACATTCGGGTCTCGGGATGGATGCGAGGCGCAGGGGACGTCGCCGGCAGAACCGTGCGTGTCATCCTGCAGCGGGACGGAGACGTGGTCTCCTTCACGGCGGCGCCCCGCCCGACGGCCGACACCATCACCATCGCTCTCGTCCTGGGTACGTATCTCGGCGGCAGCGCCAACGAAGAACTCGCCGACATGGACGTGCTCCGCGATGGCAGCGTGGTGCTGAGCGGAGAGACGGAGTCCTTCGATTTCCCCCTCGCCAATCCGATCGACGGACAGCACAGTCCGATGGGATCGGATCTGTTTATCACGCGCTTCGACGCGGAATCCATGGACATCGTGTTCTCGACGTTCTACAAAGGTGCGCTCGCGCGTCCGCGTTCTCCGAGTTCGCGGCAGGCCGTCACCACCGAGGGGATAGGGCACGGGACGGTACATCTCGCAAAGGCCAATTATCTCATTCACATCGGTCGTGTGCCGATCACGCCGGATGCGAGATGGAAGACTCCGTCGAACTGGAATCTCTTCCGGCTCGACGCCGAAGGACGACTTCTCACGAGTACGTTCATTCCCGATACGTTGCTCACGCTGTTCATCGACATGGACAGCGACATCGCAGGGAATGTGTATCTGCTGTTTTCCATCGAGTCCCTCACACCTCCGATGGTCACGTCGAACGCGCTGATGCCCCATGCGCACGAGAATGAAATCCATGGGATGAGTATGATGGACGGCTTCATCATGAAGTTTCCGCCGACCATCGACAGCATCCTTTACGCAACCTGCATCGGAGGAACGGGGCAGGACGATTACAAGGATCTGGCAGTGGATCCCGCGGGAAACATGTACGTCGTCGGAGAACAGATCCCTGTCTACGACTGCGCTCACAATCTTGAATCGCGCGACTATCCATGCGTCAATCCGTTGCGTATGTGGCCGAGCGAGGTGGAGGGGATCGTCACCCGCATCTCCTGCGACGGTGGCAGCATCGACTATTCGACCTATCTCGGCGGTGCCGATCGTGAACGGATCTATGCCGCGGACGTCGACGCAAACGGTTTCCTCCATATCACCGGCTATACGGCTTCAGGGGATTTTCCCCGGACCGCGACCATTCCCGGATTCGCCGACGCATATACCGCATCGTTCGTGGCGGGTCTCACGCCCTCGGGCGCACTGTCGTATGCCGTACCAGTCTCAACGAGCGATCCGCTGCCTGCCATCACGGCCGATGACTGCGGGCATGTGAGCATCCTCGGCGTCGGCACCGCTCCCGAGAAGCATCCGTTGCGCCGGCTTCCGAAACCGGCGTTCTGGCTGGCAACCATCGATGTCACCGCCCCCGCACTGCTGTTCGGAACGGCATGGATTCCATCGTATATCCTTCGGCATCCGAACTGCGTCGCTGCCCCGGGCGCCCTCTATCTGTGTGAGTCCGCGTTCCCCGACGCGAATACGCTGCTGCTGGAACGTCCCCTCGCCGGAAATTACAACTCTCTGACCGGTGCGTTCACGATGCTGGATGTTCCGTTCGGCACGTCGAACACGGATCTCGACCTCTCCGATGCCGGGCTGGAACTCCGTTTCGATCTGCCCGCCGAAGTGCAGGTCTATGCCGATAGCGGACTTACCCTCAACGGCACGTTCCCACTCCGGATCGATGTCAAGAACAAAAGTGGAGCCGCGCCGCTACGCGTCGATGTCCAGGCCGGAACGGGGCTGCGTTCGCTTTCCGGTGCCAGGGACACGGTGTTCACCTCGCCGGTCATCGCGGCAGGGTCGACACAGCGGTTCACATGGCCTCTGACTGTCGTTCAGCAAGCGCGCTCATCCGCCCGCTACACCGTCAGGGCGACGGCGGTCTCGGGATGCCAGACCATCACGCGGATTCAAACCGCTACGGTGGTCGATGCGCCGGGGGCGTTCTATCAACTGGAATGCGCGATCGAATCTCCCTCCCTCGGGACCGATGAGACAGGGAGACTCCTCGAACCGAATCCCTCGGTGCTGCGGGCGACGATTCGGAATCGCGCCGGTGACAAAACGCTCGAGAACGCAAGCTGTGAGGTCGTTCTGCCGGTCGGCATGGGACTCTCGTTCGTGCCTGCGGGCGACGGACTCCGCGGACCCTTCACACTCGCGCCGGGTGCCTCGATCGAGAACATGTGGACGATAGATATCGGGGAAAGGAATATCCCGAGGGAGGCAGGATTACTTTTGCTGGTGCGCGACCACTTCGGCAATGTGATCAAGGAATGCCGGGCGGAATTTCCCATTCCCGCCGTTACGGCCCTGGCATGCGGGAACGCGGAATATCCCGATCTCCTGTTTCCCCCCGACACCGTGCCGGCGCTTCCGTTGCCGGTGGAATTCCGCTTTGGCATCGAGAACAGTTCGGATTCCATGATCCTCGCCGAGAACATCCAGCTCGACCTTTCCGGGGCGCCGCATCTCGCTCTCGCCGAAGGAGAGATCGCCAGCCGCGGTACGCTGCCCGTGCCATACAGAGTGCCGCTCGGCCTTCGATGGCAACTCGAACTGATTTCGCTGCCCGTGGGAAGGGAAGTAGATACCGTGGTTGTCATGTTTGATCGCAAGAGGACGGGAACTCCCGTGCGGTGCGCGTTTCCCATTCCGATCGGAGAGCGCCCTGAGGATCTTCCCTCCCTGGCCTGCCTGCTGACTCGCCGGGCCAGGGAAGGCGGTTCCGTCGATACCATCGTCTCGCCAACCATGCCTGTGGAGATGCATCTCCTCGTCGAGAATGTCGGGAAGGCCAGCGCGCTCGATGCCGAAGCGCGCCTTGATTGGACGCCTCCTTCGGCGTTCGCATCGCAGCAGCCCCAGCAGCAAACGATCGGCAGCATCGATGCCGGCGGGCAGCGCGATGTTTCCTGGCTTCTCCAGCCGCTCCGTCCCGCGACGGATACGTCCGTCGTCATTACCGCCATGGTCTCGGAAGCCGGCGCGGGAGCGGCCACCGTCTGTAGCGACACGCTGCTCCTGCGGGCTCCGGCGCACATTATCGTCTGCGCGCTCGCCGGACCGGATTCCGTATGCTATCAAGTGCATCCGGACAGTTCCGGTACGGACTCCGTCACTCTTTCGCTCACACTCCTCAACCAGACAGACGTTGTGCTGGCAGACCTTACCGTTATCTATGATGCGACGCCGGGCGGGGGCATAGAAGCGCCTGGAGGAGGAATGCCGCTGACGATCCCGACCCTGGCGCCAGCGGATTCCCTCACGCTGACACACACGCTCCGCTTCGACAGGCTCGAGCGTGACTGCGAGCGGCAGTCCATCGGAATTACCGTCCTGCGTTCTGGCACGGATACCGTCTCGCAGTGCGGGACGGAGATTCTCTTCCAGGGCACTCGGCTGCTGAGGGAAGTGGCTTGCCAGACGATCGGGCATGACAGCATCTGGCTCGACCCGGACGGTGAGCGCTTCATGCCTGATCCGTTGCAGGTGGCGTATGCCGTGAAGAATACAGGCGACCTCGCGGTCCGCGATTGCGAAGTTGCCATTCATCTCCCTCCGGACCTGCGGCTCGAACAACCCGGTGACAGTGTCCAGCGGACAGGAGAGATCCCTCCCGGTGAAACCGCTCTGCTGTCCTGGCTGCTCCGTTGGACGCCGCCGGCACAACCGGTGGCGGTGGAACACGTCACGTTCTCGGTAGGCATGGAGGGACAGGATTTCACCGCCGCTCCATGTGACTTCGAGATCCACATCCTCGACGGACCGTCTCCGTCGGTGGTCGTGACACCGTGGCTGTTTTTCTTCGAAGCCGAACGCTACGCGGCACCGCCGCCGTCGCAGAGCGTGCACTTCGATGTGCCGGGGGTGCTGGCTACGGGTTGGTCCGTGCTGCCGGACGCTCCCTGGCTCCTTCTCGCCCCACCTCATGGTCTCCTCAGCACCGATGCCGAAGTATCCGTGACGACGACCGATTTGCCTGAGGGTTTGTATCAGGCGGGAATCATCGTCACTGCCGACGGGCCCGTGAGCCCTGCACGCCTGATCGTGCAGTACCGCATCCGTGACCTGACGGGTACGGGCAGCAACCCAGCCGCACCGTCGGCGATCACGGTTTACCCACATCCGGTGCGCGGCGGCGAGGATTTGCTCATCGACCTGCCGGATGGCAGCATCCATCTCACACAGATTCGGCTCGTCGACATGCTCGGCCGGCAATGGCGCGCGGTCGACAAACCGGAGCAGACGGCAACGCACGTGAGCATGTCCACCGTCGGGCTTCCGCGCGGCGCGTATCTTCTGGTGCTGCTGGGTCCGGAGAGACGGGAGGTTGTCCGGGTGCTTGTCTTTTAGTATGGGGTGTATTCCCGTATCGCCCGGTTGGACCGGTTCCCGGCCGGGCGGAGACCCGGCCGGGGAGACACCTGTCGAGAGGGATGTTCGCGTGATGAAATTCGACGATGCGAAGGGTGCTGCTGTAGACACGTCCATCCCTCGAACCGGCGCGCTCATTCGAAATGACACGTGGCAATCCGGCTCGGCAGACGTGAGCCCGAATGACGATTACACTCAATTCCCGATCAGCACAAACGGCGCCCAGATGCGCGGGTCGGGATACTTCGCGCGGAGGTCGGCACGGGCCTGGCGAAGGGCGTCGGCCTTGGTCATGCCGGAAAGCCATTTGCTATAAAACGCCGCCATGAGTTCGGCGGTGGGGCGGTCGGGGACTTTCCACAGACTCATGAGCAGGGACGAGGCCCCGGCGGCAAGGAAGGAGCGCTGCAAGCCGAACACGCCGTCGCCGGTGCGGATATCCCCGAGCGCCGTTTCGCAGGCGCTGAGCACGACGAGTTCCGTCCCTTCGAGATTGAGACGGCTGATTTCCAGGGCGGTGAGTATGCCGTCTTCTTTTGTCCCAGTGATCGGCGCGCCGATCCATGCCTTGTTCGCTCCCGCGAGGATGAGGCCTGAACGGAGCAGCGGATGGTCGTCGCCGCGGAAGTACTCTCTTCCGCGTGAGAATGGCTGCTGGTCGAAACCGGATTCGTCACTGCGGGGAACGGGGAAAAAGAAACCGTGCGTGGCGATGTGCAGGACGCGAATGTCGCCGCCGGAAAGTCCTTTGACGTAATCCTCGCTCGCTTCCTTTCCTTCGATCATGCGCAGGGGAATCGCACGCGCCGTACATACTTCCGCGATGCGCTCGAGTTCCTGCTTCGTGCCGGGCAGCGGATTCCATTGCGCGCGCGAGGCGGAACTGCCGCGAGGGGCGCTGCCCGAACCGAAGTCGGGGTTGCCTATCAGCAGAAATGCGGCATTCGCTTCATCCGTGCCGAGCTGGTAAAAAGGACTGCGGACAAGCAGTTCCTGCAGACAACTGTACTGCTGAATTTTCACCAGCTCGTCAAGAAACCGCGCGCTGCCCTGGCCATCGTCCACGAGCAGGGCGGGGAAGGAAACTCTGTGCAGGACGCCGTCGGGCACGACGATGACGCGTTCGGATTCGTGGAGCGCGGCCGCGAGGGGCCGCCACAGCATCTGCGCGAGACGGCGCATACGGAAGGTGTCGGGCAGCAGGGACAACATACGGTCGTTGAGCTGCAGCCGCAGCACGGTCTCAAGTTCGCGCTCCGTGCACAAACGGTGAACCGTAGGAAAACCCGCATTTCGCAGCACAAGCGCGAGGATGATGCGGGATGAATCGCCTTCCGCGGGAGGGACGATCAGATAATCGACCAGCGCCTCCCCGCGCTGCAGCAGCCGCTGCACATCGCGCCAGCCGGCTTCCTGTGCGCGGCGCTGCATTCCATATCCCGCACTGCTCTTTCTCAGTGCCGCATCGAGGGAGTCGATTTCGCGCGCTAACTGCTTCCGCAGCATCAGAAGGTTCTCGTCGGGATTCTTGCCGGCAAGCGAAGCGTACCGCTCGCGCACGTTCTGCAGGGAGGCGAGTAGGGCGGCTTCCTGCTGGCGTCCCCTCAGCGCTCGGTTGAAACGGACGTTCTCGGAGAGAATCGCACCCTGCAGTTGTAGCGCTGCGTCCAGCAGAATCGACGGAGCGTCGCGTCCGCTGCCGGGCGCGGAAGCCCAGCGGGCGAGAATGCCGAGATTGCTTCCGACGACTCGCTCGTGCAGCCGCAGCTGCCGGGCTTCGCTTTCGAATTCGAAGGATTCGCGGAGCCGCCGGGCGGTCCCATCCAGCAGTGCCCGCATTGCATCCGCTGCGTCGGGAGCGTCGGGATGGCGTTCGAACCATCGCCCGAGCAGCTGCGAGCAGTCCAGCACTTCCACATGCGACGGATCGTACCAGCGCAGCAGTTCGTCGTATGCGCTGCGCAGCATGGTGATGGCGGTCGAGTCATTTCCCGCCGCAAGTTCAATCGATCCGAGATTCCGCAGCAGCCGGGCAGAAAGCGGATGTGATGCTCCGTAACTCGCCATGCTGATTCCCAGCGCCCGGCGGACATACACACGTGCACGGTCGTACTGCTTTGTGTCGCGATAGACCAGCCCGAGGTTGCTGAGCGGCGCCGTGAGTTCGGTGGACGTCGGTCCGAACATATGCTCGTACATCGCCACCGAGGCGCTGAGAAGGGAGTCGGCCTCGTCATATCGCTTCAGCTCGGAGTATACCGAACCGAGATTGCTGCTTGCACGCGCCTTGAAGCGCTCGACGTCCTTCCACGACGACGCGTCCATCAGACGCAGTGATTCCTCGATCAGCGCCGCCGCTTCTGCCTGCCGCTCCCGGTTCGCCAGAAAGGACGCCGTATTGTTCGTGATCATCGCCCGGTACATCGGTTGCTCGCCTTTCGGGATGCGGTCGACGGCTTCGGCGGCTCGTGTGAAGCCTGCCTCGGCTTCCGCATCGTCGCCGAGATCGGCGCACACCTGCGCGGTCATGGAATGGACGAAGAACACCAGCACCGGATCGTATTCCGCTCCCGGACGGTTGACGGCACGCAGGACGTCGGCGAGGATGCGGCGTGCATCGTTGTATCGCGCGAGGAACATGTAGTAGGTCGCCAGTTCCTGCATCGCCCCGAGCGTGGCCTCCGATTGTTCGCCGCTGCTTCGACGCAGCAGGTCGCAGCAGCGAATGTAGCTTCGTTCCGCTCCGTCGAAATCATGAAGACGAAAGCGCGCGTCGGCATACCATGAAAGCGCCTCGGCGGCGCGTGACGTATCACCCGCGCGGAGCTGCCATTCCCCCGACGCACCGAAGGCCTTCGCCGCTTCCTCGTAGCGCAGGGCGCGGCGTTCCGCCAATCCGAGAAAAAGGTATTGTGATGCCGTCAGCGTGGGTGGAGGATCGGGCAGCGAGGTGAGAATATCGATGCTGCGGCCGTAGAGTGCAACCGCTTCGTCGAGCCGTTCGAGTTCGTAATACTGATAGGCAAGATTGCCGAACATGCGTCCCGCCCAGGCGCTGCGGCAGGGGGGAGTGAGCCCGTCCAGTATCGCGATCGCGCGTTCAAATATCTTCGTCGATCCATCATGATCCACGAGCCATCGCGCCTCGGCCGCGTACGCCAACGCTTCGGCATACAACGGATGCAGCGTGTCGGTCAGCGACGTGCGAACGCGTCGCAGCTGCACATCACACACCGAGATATAGCGGTCAATGAGACTCCGCGGCATCTCCGCCGAAAGGAATTCCGCGAGACTGTCGATGCGATCGAATCCCCGCAGACAGGCAAGCGAATCAGATGGCGAGCGGAACTGTCGCGCGCCTACGGGAAAGCACGACGTCCGCACATCCACCTGAGCACTGAGATCGGTGGCGGAGAGGACGAGAAGAAGTGCGATCAGCGTCGCAGAATAACCTATCCGGTCCCGGATAGGAAAAAACAGTACGACTCTTCTGGCATGCATGACGGAAATATCCGTATTTATCCGCATACATGAAACTGTCACGCTTCATCGGAATATTGCTGTTGAATCGCCGCGTGCGCGGTCATCACTGACTGCCCCCTCCGGGCTTGCGGTGCAGCAGTCTGAGCGCGCCTTTGATGCCGAAAAAGACAAGGAAGATTTCCAGACGGCCCAGGAGCATCGCGGCGGACATCGCGAGCAACGGCATGGCGGGGGTATGCGGACCGGTGATACCGATACTGATGCCGACCGTGCCGAGCGCGGAAGCGAATTCGAAAAGACTGTCCGAGAGCGAGTACCCCTGCATCGTCAGCAGCAGTGTCCCCGCGGTAAGAAACGCGAGATACAGGATGGTGAACGCGGAAAGCGCGGAAAGTTCGCCCTCGGTGACATTGCGCCAGCGTTCCCCATCGTGCACGCGCAGCGGCAATGTGGCGCCGCGCGGGAGGATGAATGTCCGCACGGCACGCACCATCGATTTCCATAAAATGTAGACACGGATCTGTTTCAGTCCGCCAGCGGTCGAGCACGCGCCCCCACCGATCACCATCAGAATGATGAGGACGAGGATGCCGGTGTGCGACCATGACGTGTACGACGTCGTGCTGAAACCCGTGGTGGTGAGCGCGCTCACGGTTTCGAAGAATGCGACGCGTCCATCCTTCGAGAAATCGGCATACACATGGGCGGTGGTGAAGACGTAGACAAGAACGGCACCGGCCGCGATCGCCACTACCATCAAGCGCAGTTCGCTGTTGCGTCCGAGCAACGTCCATTTCCCTCTCGCCAGTAGCCACGCCGTGATGAAATTCATGTTGCCCAGTATCATCAGTGCGATGCTGACACCCTCGACGTAGACGGAATCCCACGTGCCAATGCTCTCAGGGCGGTTGGAAAATCCTCCGGTGGAAATGGCAGCGCAGGCATGATTGAACGATTCATAGAAGGACAGCCCGACAGCCATGTATGAGAGCACGCCGACAATGAGATAGATGGCATAGAGTCGGAGCACAAGTCGTGCCGAATCCTTCACATGGGGAACCAAGAGGTCCCTGCCTTCGACGCGGGAATACAGTGAGCCGGACGCGCCACCCGAGATCGACACCAGCAGGATGGCGAGACCCGCGCCCCCGGCAAGCTGCAGGATACTGCGCCAGAGGAAGATCAGGCTGTTGGTGCCGGCATATTCCACGACACTCAAGCCGGTTGTCGTCCACCCGCTGATGGACTCGAACAGGGCCTGAATGACGGTCATCCCCGACAGCGTCATGAACGGCGGCATGGCCGCGATTACCAGAATCACCCATCCCCAGAAGATCGCGGGACCGGCGTCGCCAAGCCGCAACCGGGCGGCTGCATTCCTCTTGCGACGCAGCAGGAGACCTGTTGTCAGCAGTATCAGGCAGGGTATGCCGAAGTGCGCGATCGCGGCCAGCGGTGCCTGCCCGGCGATGGCGGCGGCGATGACGATCCCGTACAGGGCTGCAAGGATTACGAGTATCGTCCCAAGCATGCGAAGCAATGCGCCGCGCTTTCGTGCGGTATCCGGGTACAATTGCAACATCTCGAACCTATCCCTCGGTGAGACGACGGAGAACTTCGGATTGCATCTGCGGTGTCGAGATCACGGTCAGGCAGTCCCCCGCAAAAACGGTGGTATCGCCCTTTGGAATGATATGTTCGTTCCCGCGCATGATGCTGGCGATGAGAATCTCCTGTGGCAATCCCGCGGTCGCGAGTGTCTGCTCGGCGATGGCATCCTGCGCACCGACCGTCAACTCGGTGACGAGCAGCTTCCCGTTCGCGATCGCATTCATACTGCGTACCGCGTCGGTCACCGAACGCTGCTCGATCATCTGCGCGACGAGAGGGGTGGGGCTGAAGGCCTCCACATCCAATTCGTGGAACAGTTGCACGTTCGCAGGATTGCTTGCCAGCGCGAACGCGCGCGGTACGTTGAAATGGAGTGAAGCCATCCTGCAGATGCCGAGATTGTCGTGATCGCGTGGAGTCAGCGCGAGGAGCATATCCACGGATTCCGTCCAGATGTCCGCAAGCACCTCCGGGTTCGTTGCATCTCCGTGATATACCGTGGCCTTCAACGCCTGGCTCAATGACTCCGCTTCGCGCGCATCGGCTACCAGCAGCGAGACGCGGTGTCCCTGTGAATGGAAGCGTTGCGTGAGGTAGATCAGCATGGTACCGGTTCCCGCGATGAGGATATTCATTCGGAGACTACTCCTGTGTGCTGGGTGGAAGCAATGAGGGGAAAAGCGCTTCCGCCGCGTATGCGACGGGATCCACGGTCTGGATGCCTTCCGAACGGATGATCGCAGCCCGCAGCGGATGACTCACGCGTGCAAGCACCGCGGTCTTTCCGTATCGATGCATCGCGATCAACACGACCATGTAGTTGAGCAGATCTTCACTCGTGGCGGCGATTACCAGATCCGCATCCGCCAGGTGCGCGCGTTCGAGCACTCCCAGATCCGCGGCATCGCCGACCAGCGTGAACCCCGCGAAGTCGGGCATCAGCTGCTCGAACGCATGTGCATCGGCATCGAGCACGACGACGCTGTGTCCGCGTCGGGAGAGTTCGTTCGCGAGGTAGCTGCCGAAAGTACCGCAACCCACAATCACGACGTACGGAAGCGCGTCTGCTCGTCTCCACTGTGTGAAAAAATGAAGGAGTTCAGGAATGAGTGACATGGTCTGTTTCCTCTGATCCAAAATCAATGGTTCCGGAATGCGGCCAGGTTCCGATGCGTTCGAGATTCGCATTCGCCGGACCGTACTGAAGGTCCGCGGTGATGGCAAGACGATAGAAGACCTGGGCGTCAGTGTTGTTACGCTGGATTTCGCGAATGATCCCGAGAAGGTTGAACGCGGGAGCCGAGAGGGGATCGGTGGCGAGCACGGCACGCAGCTGCTCTTCCGCCGCGGGTAGTTCCTTTGCGTGGATCGATTCCCGTGCGGCGTGCAGTCGGGCCATGACATCGTCGATTGTCGTAGCTTTCTCCCGAGCTCCGAATACCGATGCGAGAGACTGTCGAAGGGATTGGGGACTGAAGGGTTTGCGCAGGAAATCGGCGGCCCCGAGGCGCATCGCGTTGACGGCCGACTCGATGTCACCAAAGGCCGTCATGACGATGACAACGATTTGCGGGTGGGTGACGTGAAGTGAGCGCAGTACATCCTGCCCATCACCATCCGGAAATCGTAAATCCAGAAACAGCACTTCAACTGCTTCCTTTTCAAGAATGGACCAAATCTCGGCGATGCTTCCGGCAAGCAGAATGTTCGAAGCCATGTTTTCGAGCGCCTGCGAAACGGTTTCGCGTATGTTATGCTCGTCGTCGGCAATGAGAATGACCGGGCGCTTCATGATGCGCACTCCTATTCAGGATGTTGGGAGGGTGAAGGTAAAACAGCTTCCGGCATCAGGGTCGGATTCTACCCAGATGATGCCGCCATGCGCCTTGACGATTTCCTTGCTGATCGCAAGTCCCAACCCCGAACCACCGCCGCTTCCCGGTGCCTGCATGAAGCGCTCGAAGATCCGTGATTGATATTCTCGCGGTATTCCGGGACCGTCGTCTCGGACGCGGATGTGAACCGATTGACCGAACACGTGTGCGTCAATCCAGATGTTACCGTTGTCCGGAACATAGCGCAACGCGTTCGAGACCAGATTCGTGAGCACAAGAGCGATTTTCGAGGCATCCGCCCGCAGTGGCGGTATTTCATTTTCTACCCAGTGCAGCGATACGTTTTTCGCTTCGCATTGCGATCGGAAAATGGCAAGGATGCGTTCCACCAGGGGATTGAGTGACACTTCCTCGAAAACCATCGTGATGCGTCCACTCTCGATTTTCGAAAGATCGAGCAGGTCCGAGACAAGTGTCCGCAGGCGCACGAGTTCCTCCCGTGCGGTACCAATAAGCCCGCGCGTTCGATCCGTAAGAAATTCGCTGAGGCTTTCGTTGAGCAGTTCTATGCTCATGCCGATGCTGGTGAGCGGCGTGCGGAGTTCGTGCGACGCAGCCATGACGAATTCTGACTTCAGATGCTCGACCTCCTTCAGTCGGGTGACATCACGGAGAACGATAACGGCGCCGATTGGCACGTCCTCGGGATTCCGGATCAGTTCCACGGAATACTGACAGTATCGTTTCGGATCGCTTCGCGGGACCTGGAAGATGCGCTGCTCATCGGGCTGCTCCATGACGATCCCATCCACAAGCG
The DNA here is from genome assembly GCA_014860565.1 of Bacteroidota bacterium. Lineage (GTDB taxonomy): Bacteria > Bacteroidota > Ignavibacteria > SZUA-365 > SZUA-365 > SZUA-365. The sequence goes on along the minus strand of JACZJN010000108.1, from coordinate 63,698 downwards.
CGGATCGGACGGCGTCGTTCAGTTCCGCGACAGGGAGAATTCGCTGCAGCGTGGGAAGCGGGTGTGGCTGAATCGCGATGTCTCCGAGAAGGCGGATCGCCGCAGGATTCACCTGCGTCGCGTTCATGTCTGTATCGATCAGGACGATGCCGTCATCGATGCTGGAGAGTACGGCATCACTCTGCTTCCTCGCCGCAATGACTTCCTCGATGTTCAGGTCACGAAACCGCTGCAGTTCCACCGACATCCTGTTGAATTCACGCGCGAGTTCTCCGAGTTCGTCGTTGGGATTCTCGGGGAGACGGATCTCGAGTTTGCCTGCACTGATCTCACGAGCGGCTTCGGACATTGCGCGGATCGGATGAACGAGCCTGCGGGATAAAACGAGACTGAAGAGGAGAATGAGGGTCAATCCGGAAAACCCGGGGATGACCGTGATAAGTACGGCCCGGTCGGCAAGCCGCTTCGCTTCCGCGCTCGCCGCGTGCATGTGGTCGGTGTTGAGTTTGCGAAGCTGAATAATGCCGTTACGCAGATCCTGCACCCGGTCAATGATGTCGCGCGCATCCGCCCCAATGATTCGTCCGGCCGGGAAGACACGTGCTCCCTCGCGTCGGTCGAGAATGAAGGCGCGCCAGCCGTCGTATCGCGTCCGTATTTTGGAGACCAGGGGCGATTCCCCATAGATGGTGATATTCGCGGTTGCATGGGAGAGTGCGGAGAGAAAGGCAGCGTCGAGCGTGCGCATTTGCGCGGCGACGTCCTCGCCCTGCGCAAGGAAAACGATGATTTCTTCCTGGAGACTTGCGAGCATTTGATCGGCGGCGGAAATGCTCCGGTAGTTCTCCTTGAGAATGGAGTCTGTCGCGTCTCCAAGCGGCACAAGAGCGAGTATCGCCATCACCAGGACAACGGTGAAGAGCGTCATCGCGATTCCATATCCAAAAAGTATGCGGGTCCTCAAAGTCATGTGCGCCTCCTTTTACGGAAATGCAATTACCATGCCGAAGCTGATCAAGATGGGATATGAGGGAATGCTATGTATTTCAGTGGTGGCAGCAGAAAGGCGGATTGCGAATTGCAATCGAACGCCTCAGGACGTTGCAGAATGCAATCCGCCTCTAATCCAGGCCATATTGCTTGCGTTTGCGCCACAGTGTGGCCTGGTCGATGCCGAGTATGGATGCTGCATCCTGAAGTGAGGAGGTATGCGAAAGCACCGCGCGGATGTGCGCGTGTTCAAGCATTTCGACGGATATGGCATCCCCTGCGGCGGGGGGACGGGGGTATCGTGTGGTGGGAATCGAAAGGTCCTCGGCTTCAAGGACTGGGCCGGTACCCAGAATAACAGCTCGTTCGATGGCGTTGCGGAGCTCGCGGACGTTTCCATTCCATGCGCCCTGCAGAAGCATTTGCCTGGCAGCTGCGGAAATACCGTGAATCTCGCGCTTGTTCTCAATCGCAAAGCGATGAAGAAACCGTTCCGCAAATGCGAGAATATCTTCCGGCCGCTCGCGAAGCGAAGGAAGTGCCAGAGTGATCACGTTCAATCGGTAATATAGATCTTCGCGAAAGGTCCCTTCCACGATAGCTGTCTCGAGGGAGCGATTCGTCGCGGCGATCAGTCGGATGTTCGCCGTCCGGGGCATGGAATCTCCAACCCGCTCAAATGTCTTGTCCTGCAGGAATCGCAACAACTTCGATTGCACAAGCACGGGGATCTCTCCGATCTCGTCGAGGAACAGCGTGCCGCCATCCGCCTCCGCCACCCGTCCGTGCGCGTCACGGATCGCACCCGTAAAGGCGCCACGCTGATGCCCGAACAATTCGCTCTCGAAGAGTTCGTCGGGTAGCGTGGGACACGAGACGGTGACAAACGGTCCCGATGCCCTGGAACTCCATTCATGCACGCTGCGGGCAAGCAGGGTCTTTCCTGTTCCACTTTCCCCGGTGATGAGTACTGTCGCTTCTGAGGCGGCGGCTGCCCGCGCATGTTCGAGTGCCCGCTGCATTGCCGGACTCGTACTTTCGAGAAAAAATGACTCGTGACCGACAACAGCGGTTTGGCGCTCGAGCTGACGCTGCATGCCGATCAATTCGGCGTAGCGAGCAGTCAATGCCCTGACCTGACTGCAATCGAATGGTTTCAACAGATATTCAATCGCCCCGAGCCGGATGCTCTCGACCGCGGATTCAATCGTGCCGTAAGCGGTCATCATCACCATGCGAACCCATGGCGCGTGTTGCTGCACTGTTTTCAGCAGATCGATTCCGCTCTGCTCCCCGAGACGCAAATCGATGAATGCGAGATCATAGACACGTTCCTGCAGCTCGGCTGCCGCCTCATCCTTCGTTCCGGCAACGACGACCGTGTGCCCGGCTTCTTCCAGGCAGAGCGCGAGCATTAGTCGAATACTCCGATCATCGTCCACAATTAAAACGCGGAGAAGTGGAAGCACAGCCGGGTCTCCTGGAATGTGATCCATTTTGAATTCCTACATCAATCCCCGGAACAATCCGCCGTCGACCTGGATGGTTGTCCCGGTCATGTACGAGGAACGCGCGCTGGCGAGAAAGACCGCCAGGTGCGCGATTTCGTCCGGCGTGCCGATGCGTCCCATGGGGATGTTGGCGGTGAGCTGCTCGCGAATCTGGTCGACGGTCACGCCGGCTTTGGCCGCGCGGTCGTTGAAGAGCTGCGCCTGGCGTCCCGTCGCGATGTAGCCCGGGGCGATGTTGTTGACCGTGACGCCGTGTTTCGACACCTCGTCCGAGAGCGTTTTGGCCATGCCGGTCACACCCGCGCGGAAGGTGTTCGACAGCAGCAGACGCTGCACGGGCTGCTTGACCGAGATGCTCGTCACGTTGATCACGCGTCCGAATCCACGTTCGATCATGCCGGGCAGGAAGCCGCGGATGAGACGGATGCCGCTCATGAGCGTGCGGTTGTAGCCGGCCAGCCAGTCGTCCTCCGTCATCGAGAGAAAGTCGCCGGGATTGGGTCCGCCGTTATTCGTAACGAGCACGTCCACTCCGCCAAAAACCGCATGGGTTTCACCGATCACGCGCTCGATTTCTTCCGGTGCGTCGAGATTCGCCGCGATGAATTCCACACGCTTCGCTCCGGCTGCACGCATCGTGTCTGCCAGGGCAGCGAGTTTCGTCTCCGTGCGCGCGCAAAGCATGACGTGTGCGCCTTCGGCGGAGAGTCCTTCGGCGATGGCGCGGCCGATGCCGTCGCTGGATCCGGCCACAAAGGCCCGTTTGCCGTTGAGTTCGAGTTCCATACAGATTTTATCCGCAATTATTTCGTGGTTATCTTTGTTATCCATGCAAGGTACGGGAATTCCCGGCTTGCAGACAAGACGTTCTTTTCTCCATCAGGCGGATATCATGGCCATTCTTCCCATCTACCCATACGACGCAGCGGTGCTCCGCGAGGAGACGCGAGAGATCGCCGGACCCTCGGCGGAACTGACACAGCTGATCATCAACATGTTCGAAACCATGGACAAGGCCAACGGCGTCGGACTTGCCGCCAACCAGGTGGGCGAGGGCAAGTCGCTGTTCGTGATCGACCTGCGTCCGGTGGATGGATATGAGGACAGCAAACCGCTCGTGTTCATCAATCCGGTGATCACCGACCTGTGGGGTGAGGAAATCGGCTACGAAGAAGGATGCCTGAGCGTCCCGAACGTACGGGAGGAAATCCTGCGTCCCGAAAAGCTGCACATCAAATTCCGCGACGCCAATTTCGAACCGCGGGAACTCGAGGTCGACGACTTCCTTGCACGCGTTATCCAACACGAGCAGGATCACCTCGAGGGAATATTCTTTACCGACTACCTTCGCGGTCTTCGCAAGCGCCTCCTGATTCCTGTGCTGAAAAAAATCCGTGCCGGGGAAGCCGATGCGGATTACGACATGGCCACAAAGGTCGAATTCGCCGATTGATTCCCTCGCCGCGTGCCCGGTATTCTTCATAGTCATACCATTATAGAGGAAATTCGCATGCGTATCGTGTTTATGGGAACTCCCGATTTCGCCGTGCCTTCCCTCCGCACGCTTCATGAAGCGGGACACGACATCGCCTACGTGGTCACGGCTCCCGATAAAAAACGGGGCAGGGGACAGCAGCTGAGTCCGACGCCCGTCAAAGCAGCGGCCGAGGAAATGGGGCTCACGGTCATGACCGTGGACGCCCTGCGCGATCCCGCCTTCGCCGCGGCCCTCCGCGCCTGTGACGCCGAGCTGTTCGTTATCGTGGCCTTCCGCATTCTCCCCGAAGAAGTGTTCACGATCCCCTCCATCGGCAGTTTCAATCTCCATGCCTCTCTGCTCCCACGCTATCGTGGGGCCGCGCCGCTCAACTGGGTGCTGATCAACGGCGACGCCGAGAGCGGAGTGACGACGTTCTTTCTGCGGAAAAAAGTGGACACGGGAAATATGCTTTTACAGGAACGTGTGCCCGTCGATGAAAACATGACGGCCGGAGAATTGCACGACGTGCTGGCCGACATCGGCGCGCGTACCGTGCTGCGCACCGTCGAAATGATCGCGGAGGGGAAAGCCGTTCCGCGGCCGCAGGACGATACGCTGGCGACGCCGGCACCGAAAATATTTCGCGAGACCTGCGCGATCCCGTGGGAGAAAGCGGCGCGCGAGGTACACAATCACATCCGGGGATTGAGTCCCCATCCCGCGGCATGGACCATGTTGCACGATGCGGAAATGAAAATACTCGAAAGCCGCGTTGCGGAGGAATCGTCCTCCGGCTCCCCGGGGACGTTGATCTCAACCGTCCCTGAACTGCATGTGCAATGCGGCAGCGGGAGCGTGCTGATCCGGCAGCTCAAGCCCGAAGGACGCAAGCAGATGTCGGCAGAAGAGTATTTGAGAGGACATCGTCTCGAGGTGGGAGAACGCTTCGATTCAGCGCCGGTTCACTAATCCTTCCAGAATATCCGCGGTGTGGCGCGATGCGCCTGCGCTGCCCATCTGTTCCTTCACACGCCGAAGATTCGCGATAGTGTCGCTGCGCAGTTTTTCGTTTTCGAAATACGGGAGCGCGTACTGCGCGATATATGCCGGCTGGACATCATCCTGAAGCAGTTCTGGAATAATGCGCTTTCCCGCCAGAATATTCACCATCCCGATATTGTCGACGTTGATGAGCCGCTTCCCGATCTGATAATTGAGCCACGACGCGCGGTAGACGATGACCATCGGGGTTTCGTACCACGCTGTTTCCACGGTCGCGGTGCCGGAGGCCACGACGGCTGCGTGACTGTGCTGCATGAGCGGATGCGTTGCGTCCCGGAGGAGATACACGTCGTAGACACTGCGCAAGTACGGTTCGTAGATGCTGTCGGGCAGTCGCGCGGCGCCGACGGCAATGCTGCATCCGGTCTGTTCCCGCACGCGTTCGGCTCCTTCGAGCATCGCCGGAAGAAGGCGATGAATCTCCTGCTCGCGAGAACCGGGGAACAGACCCAGTATCGGCCGATCGGCCGGCAGGCCGTGTTTTGCGAGGAAGCTGTCGCGTTCAACGGTCTCGAGAATTTCAAGCAGAGGGTGTCCGACAAACGTGGTGGGAATGCCGATGTCGTTAAACAGCTTTTCTTCGAAAGGGAACACACATGCGAGGTGATCGATGAGTCCGACCATCTTTCGCGCGCGGTTTTTCCCCCATGCCCAGACCTGCGGACTGATGTAGTAGAGCACGCGTCCTCCCGCCTCCTTGACCTTCCGTGCGAATCTCAGGTTGAAGCCGGGGTAGTCGATGAGCACGACCGCGTCGGGACGCCGTTCACGATACTGCTGTTCGCAGTGGTTGAACATTTCCTTGAGGAAGGGGTAGTGTTTCGCCACCTCCACGAAACCCATGATCGCCGTCTGGCTGATGTGATAGAGCAGTTCCGCTCCTTCTTCCCGCATGAGGTCGCCCCCGATGCCGAAGAACTCTGTCTCGGGATGAAGCGTGCGATATGCCTGTATCAGGCGTGCCCCGTACAGGTCGCCGGATGCTTCCCCCGCAATGATCATGATCCGCGGAGCGTCGGATTTCATGGAGTCAGGCCAGCCAGATGATGACGAGAATCAGCGTCGCCAGTCCGAATGCCTGCAGGGTGCGGGCCTCGGAATGCCACCCGGCTTTCCAGTCGATGTCGACCGGATGCCAGGAGGAATACGGCGTGAAGCGGAAGAAAAAACGCGGCACTTTCGCGCAGTAGTCGTCGTATTCCTGCCCGAATTTCTCGCGGAGGAATCGTTCCTCTTCCTTCACGATCAGCGTGTACTGGAAGACGAACCACACCAGGGCGATGAGCTGCAGCCAGGGAAAAAGCGCCAGCGACATGATGCCGATGCCGAGGTAGATCAGGATGTTCCCGACATAGAGCGGATTGCGGGTGTAAGAGAACGGCCCGGACGTAACGAGCTTGCTTGCACCGACCGAACCCGTGACACGCGTTTCGCTTCCGACATAGAATACGCCCGCGGCGCGGAGGAATTCACCCAGCCCTGCGACCATGAAGCCCACGATCAGGCTGGTGAGTGTCGGATCGGCGAAAATGAGCATTACGGCGAGAAAGGGCAGCGGCGTGTAGCTTCGGTTGCGGAAGAGAAATTGGCTGAAGGTCACGTGGTCGTCCTTATTGCTTGCAAACTTACAAAGGTAGGCGCGACCGCTTCGAAAATCAACTCCACCCCAAAGACGGGGGAGTGACTGGCTATGAATCTACTCCCGAAATCGGTATCTTGCGTGATCATGCCGGTACTGTATCCGGTCCCAACATTCGCGTAGCATATGCTGACAAAATACGGTCTTGACGTTGCCATTCCCATACTGATCATCGCCCTTGCCGTGGTGCTGATCGGACTGTTTACATCGAATCTGCCAGTCCGCATCATCCTCATCGTTCTGGGGGCGTCTGCCTTTCTTTTTACGCTCAATTTTTTCCGCGATCCTGATCGCACGACACCGACGGTGGAAGGCGGGATTATCTCACCGGCCGACGGTAAGATCGTCAATATCAGCGAGGTCGAGGAAACCGAATACCTGGGTGGCAAGGCCAAGCAGGTGTGCATTTTCATGTCCCCGTTGAACGTGCACGTCAACCGCTATCCGGTGAACGGCACCGTCGAGTATTTCCGCTACGTCGAGGGACAGTTCGTACCCGCATTCGAGGACAAATCCAGCGATCTCAACGAACGCACGCATATCGGCATTAATACCGGCAATTTCAAGTTGCTGTTCAAACAGATCGCGGGCTTCGTCGCCCGCCGCATCGTTTGTCCGATCGAAGTCGGTGACAGCGCCATCGCTGGCGAACGATTCGGCATGATCAAGTTCGGTTCGCGGGTCGATGTCCTCATGCCGCTCGATGCAGACGTGCAGGTGAAGATGGATCAGGAAGTCGTGGCGGGCGAAACCGTGCTCGCCGTCGTTAAGCAGTAATTCAACTCCATGAAGCAGTAGCCCCTTGCGCATACGCCTCAGCCGTTCGATTGTACCCAACCTGTTCACGGTCCTGAACATCTATTTCGGGTTCCTGAGCATCATTGCCGCATCGCATGAACAGTTCGTTCCGGCGCTGTGGTACATCGTCCTTTCTGCCGTCTGTGATTCGCTCGACGGACTGATGGCGCGCCTTACAAATTCCGCAAGTGATTTCGGCGTCGAACTCGATTCACTGGCCGACGTCGTCGGTTTCGGCGTGGCCCCGTCTTTCCTGATCTATTCGCTCGTGCTTCATCAATGGGGCACTCTCGGCATCCTCGTCGCGGCTGCGCCGCTCGTCATGGGCGCGCTGCGTCTTGCGCGCTTCAATGTGCAGCTTGTCGGGTTCTCGAAGGACCATTTCATCGGGATGCCCATTCCGCTCTCGGCGCTCACACTGGTTTCGTTCGTCCTGTTCTTTTCTCCCGGGGAAATCCAGGCAAGCGAGCAGCTTCAGTACGCACTCATGCTGCTGACCGCATCCTGCGGCTTGCTCATGATCAGTACCTTTCGCTACCCGGTCGTGCCGAAAATTTCGCTGAAAAGTTTCAAGTCCCATCCCTTGCCCTTAACGCTGATGCTCGTAGCCGCGCTTGCCGTTGCGATTTCTCGCGGGAAACTCGGATTCCCGGTTCTCATGCTTCTCAATATCAGCGGACCGATTTTTGCAGCGGGCCGCAAGATCCGGAAGGCCGGACACCCGCATCGTACAGACGATGCGGAGGAGAATGACCATGATTCGGACGAGGATTCCGACGCGGAGGGGGAAGAAGCGAAACGTGCAACCATTGACCCGTCATTATAAAGGTTTCCCATGTTCAAGGCGATCATAACCGTGAAACTCCGGCCGTCGATCCTCGATCCCGAGGGCAAGGCCATCGAACATGCGCTGCAGTCGCTCGACTTCAAGACGCTCTCCGGTGTGCGCATCGGCAAACTGGTTGAAATGCAGGTCGATGCCGCAGACCGCGCCGCGGCGGAGGCCGTCGTCATCGAAGCCTGCCGCCAGCTGCTCGCCAATCAGGTAATGGAAGACTACACCTACGAACTTCACGAAGCCTAGAGGTCGACCATGGCAAAAGCGAAATTCGGCGTCGTTGTCTTTCCCGGATCCAACTGTGATCACGACGCCTATCACGCAGTCAAGCATGTGCTCGGCAGTCAGGCGGAATTCCTCTGGCACAAGGAAGGCGATCTGCAGGATGTCGACGTTGTGATTCTCCCCGGTGGGTTTTCCTATGGTGACTATCTGCGCTGCGGCGCCATCTCGCGCTTCTCTCCGATTATGAAGGAAGTTGTGCGGCATGCCGAACGCGGGGGACATGTCATCGGCATATGCAACGGCTTCCAGATTCTCACCGAATCGGGCCTCCTTCCCGGCGCGCTGCTGCGGAACCGCTCGCTCAAATTCGTCTGCCGGCAGGTGCACCTGCGCGTGGAAAATTCCTCCACCGCCTTCACCAGTCAGTATGCATCCGGACAGGTCATCGCTATTCCTGTTGCCCATGGCGAAGGAAATTTCTATACTGATCAGGATACGCTCTCGGAGATCGAGGACAACGGCCAGGTGGCCTTTCGCTATGTCGAAGCGGACGGAGCCGTGACCGACGCCTCGAATCCGAACGGTTCACTCAACAACATCGCCGGCATCGTCAACAAACAGGGCAATGTGCTCGGCATGATGCCGCATCCCGAACGCGTGGTCGAGCAGTTGCTCGGCAGTGCCGACGGATTGGGCGTATTCGAATCCCTGCTTCACGCAATTACGGGCAAACAGCCCATTCTTTCCTAGGAGGACATTATGTTCGGCAATATCGGCGGATGGGAAATTCTCATTATCATCTTCCTCATCCTCATTTTCTTCGGCGCGAAAAAGATTCCTGAACTGGCGCAGGGCCTCGGCAAGGGCATCAAGGAATTCCGCAAGGCGGCGAAAGATATCCAGGATGACATCAGTCTCGACGAAAAGAAAATCGAAGACAAAAACAAGTAAGGACTGCCGTCAGGCAGTGCCGCCCGCTTACGCATGCGTGCGGATTGGGACATGACCTCTTATTCCGACATACGGAAATCGATCGAGGCACGGAAGGAATTCTGTGCCTCGCTCGTACATACACTCCGGAACGAAATTGTAGCTCGCCCCGGGCTCAACGCGTTCGTCGAACTTTTCGACGATACGCTCGACGTGGACGCCCAAACCGCGGACACGCGCAGCGTCGCAGGGAATGCGCGCGGGCTTGAAGGAATGCTCGTCGGGATCAAGGACAACATCCTGATCCGTGGAAGGGAATGCACAGCGGCGTCGCGCATGCTCAAGGGACATCGCGCCGCATATGATGCCACTGTCGTCCGCCGACTGCGCGAGGCGGGCGCGGTGATTGCCGGACGCCTGAACATGGATGAATTTGCGATGGGGTCGTCGGGAGAAACATCGGTCTACGGTCCGACGCAAAATCCCGCGGCTGAAGGACGCATCCCGGGGGGCAGCAGCAGCGGTTCCGCCGCGGCCGTCGCAGCCGGATTGCTTCACGCCGCGCTCGGATCCGACACCGGGGGATCGGTGCGTCAACCCGCTGCCTGCACCGGCACCATTGGCATCAAACCCACCTACGGACGCGTCTCACGCTCCGGTCTCATTTCCTTCGCTTCTTCCTGCGACCAGATTGGCGTCATTGCCGGCACTGCGGAAGATGCCGCACGTGTTCTGCACTGCATTTCCGGACATGATACCGCGGACGCCACCAGTTCGGCGGATCCTGTCACTGCCTATGTCTCCGCAGTGGGGAAAGGAGTACAGGGACTGCGCATCGGTATTATTCGCGAATGTCTTCCTGACGAACTGCCGGCGGCTCAGCACGAGGCGATCCAGCGAAGCGCGGAAGTACTTACCTCCGCCGGGGCCACCGTCGATGAGATTTTACTGCCACTGACCGATCTTCTGTATCCGGTGTATGCCGTCATCGCGAATGCGGAGGCGGCCTCGAATCTTTCCCGCTATAACGGCATGCGCTACGGACATGCATGCAACGATGAGGAGGAATTCCACACGGCGGTGATGCGCAACCGCAGCGAGGGTTTCGGCAGGGAAGTGAAGCGGCGGATCATGATCGGGACGTATGTGCTCAGCGCCGGGTACAGGCAACAGTGGTTTGAGCACGCGGCGCGGCTGCGCCGTCGCATTCGCGACGCGTATCGGCAAGCACTCTCCGAGGTCGATCTTCTCCTGCTGCCCGTCATGCCGGGACCGCCGGCGCCACTCGGTGAGTTGATGGAGGATCCGTTGCGCATGTACCGTTCGGACATGTACACCGTTGCGGCGAATCTGACCGGCCTGCCCGCGATCAGCGTTCCTGCCGGACGGGATGGCGAAGGACTGCCGCTGGCCGTGCAGTTCATGGCATCCGCGTTTCGTGAAGACCTGCTTTTCGCCTCGGCGGGCGTGCTAGAAGGAGCGATGCAATGACCCGCTTTGCAGGCGTCTCTTCAACCGATCGTCCGCAGCCGACCGTGCGCATCTTTACGGATTTCGACGGAACCGTCACCCGGGAAGACGTTGGAGAGGCGCTGCTGCGTCATTTCAGTACGGATGAGGATATTGATGCGACGCTGGAGCGGTGGTCCCGCGGGGAAGTCAACGCCGCCGAGACATACCAGCGATTGTATGCCGCGGCACCCCATCTGACGGAATCCGCGCTCGATGCATTTCTCGTGGGATTTGAAATCGATCCTTCGTTTGCGCGATTCGTGGACTGGTGCAGAGAGCATCGCTATCCACTGACTGTTCTCAGTGATGGTTTCGATGCGTACATTGAGCGATTGTTGAGGCGTGCTGCAGTGGAGGTGGAAGTCAAAGCGAATCGTATGCGGCTGGGCGAAGGTGCGCCCGAACTCGATTTCCCCTACACCGACCGGCGATGTCCGCAGCTCGCCCATTGCAAGAGCAATCACGTGGCGTTGCTTTCGCAGGATGAGGACCTCGTCATCTACGTCGGCGACGGATCCTCCGATTTCGAAGCGGCCGGCTTCGCGGATATGGTTTTCGCGCGCGGACCGCTCGAAAACTGGTGCCAGGAACACAATATCACGTTCCGGCGGTTTTATTCCTTTACCACGGTGCGCGACATCCTGTCGGCGCTCATCGATCAGCGGAAATTGCGTCCCAAAAAACGGGCGCAGGTCCTTCGCCGACAACTGTGGTCCACCGGCTGATCAAAGAGCCGAATTATCAGAAGCTATATCCATGGAACCTCTCACGACCGATGCAACCCATGTGCGGGAAGCTGAACTGGCGCCGATGCAGATCGCCAAGCATGCCGCGCTGTTTGTCATTACGTTTCTCACCACGACAATCGCGGGGATGCTCTGGCAGGGGCAGTTCGATCTCGCCGCATTCTCCGTCGGACTGCCATACAGCATCTCGGCGCTGTTCATTCTGAGCTGTCATGAATTCGGACATTATTTCGCGGCGCGGAAGCACGGCGTGCGCACGACGCTGCCATATTACATCCCCTTGCCCCCGCTGCCCATGTTCGTCAACTTTGGAACGCTGGGCGCCGTAATCCGTACCAAACAGCCCATTCCGCATCGATCGGCACTGTTTGATATCGGCATTGCCGGACCCATCGCCGGCTTCATCGCCAGCATAATCGTGCTCATCCTCGGTTTCATGACCCTGCCCGGACATGATTTTCTGCTCGGTATTCATCCCGATTTCGATTTCGCCACCGGCAGTTCCCCCGGAGCACAGGCGGGTCTCACGCTCACGTTCGGTTCGCCACTGCTGTATTCGGTACTCGAACAGCTGTTCAGCAAGCCCGGGGCGTACATTCCACCCATGACGGAGATGTATCATTATCCACTGCTGATCACCGGCTGGTTCGGCCTGCTGGTCACGGCACTGAACATGCTTCCAGCGGGGCAGCTCGACGGAGGACATGTCACCTACGCGATGTTCGGAGACAGCCAGCATCTCGTGGGACGCATCACCGTGACAGTGCTCGCGTTTTTTGGTGGAATGGGGGTTTTGCCCGCGGCCTTGGACCTCATTGGCCAGACTGAGCTGGGTTTCAAAGTTATGGAAAGCATTCCCCATTTTGAGGCGATATTCTGGCCGGGATGGTTGTTCTGGGCGGTGCTTATCACCGTTTTCATCAAGGTGAAGCACCCGGAAGTTCATGAATTTGCGGGACTTGGTTCCCGCCGGCGTATGCTCGGCTGGTTCTCCTACGTGATGTTCGCCGTCTGTCTTTCACCTGCGCCTATATACCTGTTGTGATGGGCAAAAATCGGTCCCGCTTCTGTTTTCCAATTGACTTTGGAAGAGACGGAATGTATGTTAGGATTGCCTCCTTGATAGTGTGATTGTAAGCCGGGGCACTGTCTTATGACATGCCCCGGCTTCATCATACATACCAACACCGCAACATCAAGCCATGATTCAAAGAAACCTCTTCCTCCTGCTCTGCGCTGCGTTTATTGTCGCCGGGTGCAGCGACGATACCGCTGTCGTAGATTCCAATCCAATGTACAGCCATATCCTCTTGACTGACATGCAGTTATCCGGTTACGTTGTCGACACGGATACCCTCAACGTGCAGCCGGGGAAGGACAAATCGGCGGACGATCCTGTGACCGTGCCGATCCGCATTTCCGTGAAAGTATCTGAGCCGCTGGGTTCGGGTGGCGCTGTCGGGACGCTGCGTTATGAGATCCGTCTCGACGGGAAATCTCCCGTGCTCGCAAGCGGTGACCTGCAGCTGTCCTCGACCCCGTTGACCTGGGAAGCGGACATTGCCTTCGCGCGCAAACGCGGCGACGTCGGCGACTATCGCATCGATGTCTTCGGCACAGACGAATGGGGTACCGAGCTCAACAGCGGTGTTTCCAAATTCCGTCTCCTGTATGGAAGCAAGGCGCCCGTCATCCTGTCGGTGAATGCGCCCGATACGGTCGATCTGCAGATACAGACGGTTGTACTTACGCTCACCGCGGAAGTTTGGGATGAAAGCGGTCTTGCCGATATCAAGACCGTGTACTTCAATTCTTTCCTGCCGAACGGACGACCATCCAGCGGCAATCCCTTCAATCTGCTTGATGACGGACAACCCGGTACCGGTGACGTCACGGCGGGCGACGGGATCTTTACGAGAAAAGTACAGATGCCGCCCGATACGCCGAAGGGGGAATATCGCTTTGAATTTCGCGCATTGGATTATTCCAATCTTTCCAGCAACGTCGTCATTCACAAACTGATTGTCCGCTGATGCGCCGCACATTTTTCGAAAAGGGATTCATGGCCGCGGCGCTGTTTCTTGCCGCCCTGGCCATGCACGCACAGGAAGTTCCCCTCACATTCTCGTTGTCAAAGCCGCTTGGCACGAATGCCGATCGTCCGCTGTCGAACAGTGCCGTCGATCTTTTCGTGCGCGGTGACACGCTGTGGATGGGAGGAGGGAAGGGCATCGACCTGACGCCTGATCTCGGCAGCTCGTGGACGCATTTCGGTGACACGGCGCCGTTCGACCTCGAAGACATCGCCGCGCTCGAAGGGCATGGCGGAGTCATGTGGGCCTCGCTCGCCGGATCGGAAGAAACCGATCAGGGGTCGCTGGCGAAAGGGCTGGGACTTGCGGTCTCGACCGACTTCGGCCGCAACTGGACGAAGGTTCCGCAGCCGAAAGAATCCGCGGACATGTCCACCTACGAAATCAAGTACGGCAACAACACGATCAACGCGCTTGCCGTCACGACGGACATCAACAACATCACCTACGACATCGCGGTCACCAGCAGGGCGGTGTTCATCGCCAGTTTTGCCGGTGGACTGCGCACGTCGACGGACGGGGGACAGACCTTCTCACCCGTGGTGCTCCCGCCAGATCAGATCGATTCCATTTCTCCTGGCGACAGCCTGGATTTCGATCTTTCTCCGGTCAATCGCCCGGATCTCGGTCTCGTCGAGAGTCTGAATCACCGGGTGTTTTCGGTGCATGCGATGAACGACGACACGCTCTGGGTCGGCACTGCCGGCGGCATCAACCTTTCGACCGACGGCGGCGTGTCGTGGAGGAAGTTTTCGTTCAATAATCAGACTGAGGCCATTTCCGGCAATTTCGTCGTTGCCATCGGACATAATGTGATCGGGGGAGTGACGCATGTATGGGCCGCGACGGTTAACGCGCTCAACCCGGTCGAATACCGTGCCGTGAGCGTGACCACCAATATGGGTCGAACCTGGCGAACGACGCTGCGCGGTGAATTCGCGCACAATTTCGGGTTCAAGGGCGAGGTGGTGTATGTCCCCACCAATTCAGGCATCTATCGCTCAGACGACGGTGGCAACAGCTGGATCGGAACCTCCCGCTTCGTCGACGCCTCATCTCGCCGTGTCGCCTCCGATGAACGCTGCTACGCGGTGGCGGTGATCGGAGACAACGTTTTTGTCGCCAATTCCGATGGACTGATGCAGACGCGCGACGGATCGGAGCAGTTTTTCGGACAGCACTGGACCATTTTCGGCGCGGCCCAGCAGATATCCTCTCCGGCAGAAGCATACGCATATCCGAATCCCTTCGCACCCGACGATGAGGTGCTGCGGATTCACTACAAGATGGATAACACGGGTTCGATTTCCATCCGTATCTACGATTTCGCCATGATGCCTGTGCGCGTGCTGCTCAGCAATGCAGGCCGGCAGATCGACACCGAGCACGATGAAGTGTGGGATGGCCGTGACGACAACGGCAATCAAGTGGCGAACGGCGTCTACTATATTCAAGTGACCATCGGCGATAACGATCCCGTGTGGACCAAAGCCATTGCGCTGCAGTAAACGGGAGCATTGAAGCATCATGAAGAACACCATCCTATTCGCATTCGCCGCGCTTCTCTGCGTCATGCCGGCGCAAGCCCAGAACGGTACTGCCGGCGCATTCACCCGCATGGGCTTCGGGGCGCGTGGACAGGGCATGGGCAACGCCATGACCACGGTCAACAGCGGGACCATCTCAACGTATTACAACCCGGCGCTCAGCGCCTTCCAGGAAGGCCATGTACTGCACGGCAGCTATGGCTTTCTCGCACTCGACCGCCGCTTCAACCAGGTAAGCTACACGCAGATGATTCGCATCTACAACAAGGAAGCGAACATCTATGCCGACGAGCCCGGAGTGCAGTCCATCTCCGGCGTATCCATCTCGTGGATCAACGCGGGCGACGCCAACATTCAGGGCTATGACAGCGACGGCTTCAAGACGGATATTCTCAGCGTGTTCGAGAATCAGTTCGCCGTGAATTTCGGTACGCGGTTTTCGGACAGGCTGGCCGCCGGCTTCAATGCGAAATTCTATTATTCCGGACTCTACGACGGCGTCACCTCTTCCGGCTTCGGTCTCGACATCGGCCTGCTCTATACCTTATCGCCGTCACTGCGCATCGGTTTCGTCGCGCAGGAACTTCTGACGAAATACAAATGGGACACGTCCCAACTCTATGGCGCGGAGAACGGCAATTCCACCGAAGATCCATTCGCGCGTATCTATCGTCTGGGCGTCGGGTATAGCCTGCCGAATGAGAACGGAATTGCAGCCGTGGACGTCGAGGCGGTGGGGGATGTCTATCTCGCACGCGTCGGGGTCGAAGTGCCCATTGCAAAGAACATCTGGCTTCGCGGGGGCGTCGAGCGCATTGACTTCTCAGACGCAGGCATTGATCCGCGTCCCACCTTCGGTTTCTCGGTCAGTCAGCCGATTGCGCAGATGCAGCCGGTGATTCACTACGCATTCATACTCGAGCCCGTCGCGCCGTCACCGACGCATGTGCTTTCCTTCGCATTGCAGTTCTAATCAGACAGGGAATTTTCGCATGAGACGGACACACTCCTTTCTGTTCATCGCCACGCTTCTTGCTCTGTTCATTCTCGCCGCTCCACGCATCAATGCGCAGTCCGGGGGAAGCGGACTTTCGTTCCTGAAGATCGGTGTGGGGGCTCGCAGCATGGGGATGGGCGACGCCGGCGTGGCGGATGCGGACATGGGAAGCGCGATGTACTACAATCCCGCCCTGATCGCGGATGACGATGCCGCTTCGGTCACGATCATGCACAACGAATGGATAGAGGACATCAGCACGGAATTCGTCGGCGTCAGCGTTCCCCTCAACGGCTGGAGCTTCGGCGTACACATGGGACTGACATCCGTAGGCGGAATCGAACTGCGAGATGTTCCAGGTGAGCCGATTGGCGAGACGGATACGCGAAACTTCGCTGGCGGCGTAACGGCCGCTTTCGCCATCGCCGACGGTGTCGACGTTGGAGCGACCGCGAAGTACGTTTTCGAAAAAATCCACGTTGACGAAGCCGGGGGCTACGCCTTCGATTTTGGCGTCGCCGTGCGTCCGTTTTCAGAAGGTGCGCTTGCGAATCTGCGCACGGGCATCACGCTCGCGAACATCGGGAGCATGACAGAACTGCGCACCGTGTCGACGAAGCTGCCGAGCCTGCTCCGCTATGGCGCCTCCTACCGCGTGCCGATGGAATCCGTCAAGGGTGGGTTGAATGTCGCGGCGGAAGGATTGACACTGCTCGAAGAGAGCACGACGCATATCAACCTCGGTGCGGAGCTCGATTACCTCGGGATGGTTTTTCTCCGTCTCGGATATCGCTCCGGGTACGACAACAACGGTATTTCCTTCGGTGGTGGCGCGAAATACAGTTCACTGCGCTTCGATTACGCCTTCACACCATTCTCCGAGTCCTTCGGCAACGCCCACACCATCTCCCTGTCGATAACACTCTAGAGCGCAATGTCCCGTCGTCCGCACATCTGCTTCACGTTCGTTGGGGATGTGACGCGGGATTCGCGTCTGCGGCGATTCGCCGCCGCCGCCGGGGAAGTGGCGGACGTGCACATTCTTCAGCTCTTCAAATCCGGGGACGGGCATCCCGATCCCAGGGTGATTCCCTTTCCGCTGCGAAGTTCGCTTCGGCAGGCGTTGCCGCGATTCTGGCGGCAGGCGTCCGCTGCGTTGCGCGAACTTCACTGCGATCTCTGCATCGCGGCGGATTTGTACTCGCTGCCCGCGGCTGCGCGAGGCGCGCGCGCGCTGGGCCGTCCGCTGGTCTATGACGCCCGCGAACTCTACGCGTCGATCGCCGCCCTGCAGGGACGTTCGCTGATGCAGCGTTTCTGGACCGGGGTGGAACGCCGCTACGCTCGCCGCGCAACGGCAATACTGACTGTCAACGAATCCATCGCCGGGATACTGCGCGATCGCCATGCGGATGTGCGCGTCGTGCGCAACGTTCCGGACTGGAGTGCTCCGCGCGAATCGCAGAAACTGCGCGAGGCGTGCGGCATTCCCGCCGATCGCCGCATCCTGCTTTCACAGGGCGGATTGCAGCGGGGAAGAGGGGCACTTCCGCTGGTCGATGCCCTTGCGGCATTGCCGGACTGCCATCTCGTCTTTCTGGGAGACGGCGATTATCGCGGAGAAATCGAGGCCGCTGCTCAACTAATCGGAGTATCGGACCGTGTAAGCATTATTTCTGCCGTGCCTTCGGCCGATCTCCCGCAATGGACCGCTTCGGCCGATCTCGGCATGTGCCTGATAGAAAATCTGGGACGCAGCTATTACTTGAGCCTGCCGAACAAACTGTTTGAATACATGGCTGCGGGAGTGCCGGTCGTCGGCAGCGACTTCCCTGAGATCGGCATGCTCCTGCGCGAGACCGGTGCGGGCATTACCGTCGATCCGTCGGATGGCGAACTCCTTGTCCGTGCGGTACGCGTGCTGCTCGACGATACGGACCGTTACGCTCGCGCGAAAGCCGCATGTCTCGCCGCTTCAAAACAGTATCATTGGGAAAACGAACGCCGCGTTTTTGCGGCACTCATCAAATCGCTGATCACGTAACGATGTATGAGAGCGCGGAAGCCGCTCCCTGACGGCCTGTCACTTCCCGAGCAACTCGAGCGCAGCGCGGGTAAGCGCTTCGTAGATTTCCCGGAACCGGGGATCGAGCGTTGCGAGTTCTTCGAGGTGGAGACGGATGGTGTCCTGGTCGCCGCGTGCTGCCGGACCGGTCAATGACGACGCCGGGTCGCTGTCCGCAAGCCGTCCGACGACCGCCGACATCATGGGAATCAGATGCGTGAGCCGTTCATCCTCGGCAGCGATCGCTGCTTCGCGCAGGAGGGATTCGGCGAGCGCGGCCAGCACTGTCGGGAAATTTCCGGCAAAGACATTCGCCGCATGGTACAGCGCTTTTTTCCTCGCATCGATGCGTAAGGGACGCCATTCCATGAGCGCGGCAAATTCCCTTCCCGCGTGCCAGAACGCGTCATCACCCTCGATTCCGCACCCTATCCCGCGCAGCGCATCGTCAGGGAGTGCGTCGTATGGAAAGCTTTGCATGGGATGAACGCTGCCGACGATGCAGCCATTGTGCGCAAGAGGCGCGAGGACGGAAGAGTCGAGCGTTCCCGAGCAGTGAAACAGCACCAATCCTTGTGGAAGGCACTTCATCGTACTCAATTGTCGAGCGATCTCGCCGATGGTTCGGTCTGGAACGGCGATAACGACGTACCGGGTTCCCTCTGGAAAATGTGAAGGTACTTCCGCCGTTACCTGGGAAGCGGGAAGCAGCTGTCGGATGAGTTCTAAACGTTCAGGATTGGGTTCCACGACCGCACTGACGGCAACTTCTCGACGCATGCAATGCCGCAGCAGGTTCAGGCCCACGCGTCCGGCACCGATCAGGGCGATGGTCGGGGAAGGGGCATGCATGTTTTCAGACGGGCTTGCTGGAAGTGAATGCGGCTGCAACGTAGCCGACGACACGCTTCATTTCGCCGGTCACATCACCCGATGTGCACTGATGCAACACGGTGCCGCGGTCGGCTCCGAGTGCCTGCGCCGCGGTCATCACTGCAGCGATCGCTCCGCCACCACAGGCTTCCCCCTTGTGGGTGCTGAGATCGTCCAGCAAGCGCATGGGTTTCATCGCGGTGATGTCTTCGGCGATGAGGCGGTCACGGTCAACCGCTGTCGCCTGGTCGTGGAAGTGCGAAAGGTCGCTGCTCGCGATGAGGATGCAATCTGGGGTGAGAATTTCGGCAAGTGCCTGGGCGAGCAGAAGACAATATTCGCTGCGCTGGTCACCCATGACAATGGGCAGCACTTTTGCATCGGGATTGATGCGCTGGATGAACGGCAGTTGTACTTCCACCGCGTGCTCTTCGCGATGCCCGAGTTGCGAAGAAGTGATGATGCCCTTGTACGCCAGCAGCTTTTCGCGCAATTCCACATCGACGTTGATCAGGCCCAGCGGTGTGCGGTAGGCGTCTCCCTCGTACACGGAAATGCCGTTGAAATATTCGCGATGACTGGGCGAAACGATTACTGCCGTCCGGAAGCTGCGGCGGCGCAGGAGGGTGTATGCGGCGGCGGCGGTGGGACCCGAGTAGGCATATCCCGCGTGTGGACTGACAATCGCAAGCGTGCGTCCCGGGGTCTCCGGTACATCCTGGTCTTCGAGCAGCCTGTCAATTGTCATCGTCAGCAATGTAGGATCGGCTGGGTAGAAAAGACCACATACTGCCGGCGGGCGTATTTGCATTGCCTTCATTGGGTATTCCTCCTGGGCAGCGTTTCGTACGTCAGAAATCAGCGGTGTCCGTGTCGCGGATGATGAGTCCTTCGAAGCGAAAAAGGACAGCGTCGGGAAGCATCCAGCAGCGGTCAGGCGCCTGAGACTTCTGGCAGAGGGCGGAAAGGAATTCGCTTTTATTCCAGCCGCGTTCTACAGGGACCTGTGGAAGCAGCAGTCCGCGCCTGCCACGATAATCCAGCGTCAAACCATGCTGGCCGATGATGAAATCCTCCGGCTCAGCGATGCGCTCCTGCGGCCCGAGAAGCGTGATTTCCATGCTGCAATCGTCGAGCTCAGCCTTTTCCAGCGGCATGAAGCGCGGATCGCTCGAGGCAGCGCGTCGTGCGGCTTCCGCGATGGTTTCAGACAGTCCGTCCTGCAGTTCCAGAAATCCGATGCAGCCGCGCAGGGCACCTGAAACGTGCAGCGTGACAAAGGCACCGCTCGCCGCTGGTGCATCTCTAAGGACAGGCAGTGTGCAATCGCGGCGCTCAAGTTTCGCGCGTATCGCCTCGCGCGCAGTGCGCAGCAACTGCAGTCGAACAGCGGAATCCAGGGACGCGAGCATGGATGTATTCCGATTTTCATTGTCTCGGAAAGTGGAACGGTCTATCTTTCAAGTCAGGTAAAAATTGTTTTCCCTGATCTGATTGACCGCCCACAGCTTTTCCAAGAATATACGCAATTGCGAACCCGGAGTCATCTTATTCGCAATCGCCGTATCCCCCGGAGGAATCGTGATGAAACGACGACTGCTCACCTTGACCACCGTGCTGCTCTCCTCGCTGACAGCCGCCGTCCTTTTTCAACTCGCCGCACCCCAACATACGCACTTGTACTCGCGGATGCAGGCCGAGAAAATGAAGTTGCGTGCGGAACGCCGGGCCGATGTGCTCGCCGGCCGCAGCAGTGATCAGCCAAATCAGGACTGGTACTTTGTCCCGCGTATTTTCAATTCCACAAAGCGTATCTCCGAAGGACTGCGCGAAGCGACGACGTATCGTGAACTGCAGGTGAACCGCCTGGCCATGCGCAAGCAGACGTTTGCGAATGCATGGTCGTTCGTTGGTCCTAACACCATTGCAGGACGCGTGCTCGTGGTGAAATTCCACCCGACCAACGGCAGCATTGCCTATGCGGGCTCTGCATCAGGTGGAGTATTCAAATCCACTGACGGAGGCAGCACCTGGACCGCGAAATCCGACCATCTCCCATCGCTGGCCATCGGCCATCTCGCCATCGATCCGGTCGATCCGAACATCATCTATATCGGCACCGGTGAAGGCAGCAACAACTGGGATGCCGTCAACGGCGACGGAATCTACAAAAGCACGGATGGTGGGGAAACCTGGACGAACGTAATGAAGGATGTGATCAAGGATCTCGATCTGGCGGTGAACTTCATCGCTATCCACCCTGACGATCGGAATCTCATTTTCGCCGCGACAACGTATGGCAGCGGCACAGGCGCGCTGATGCGCAGCACCGATGGTGGCGTCGAATGGAAAGCCGTCCTCAACGGGCCGGCGCGTACAGTTGTGATCGACAAGGCAAAACCTGACCGTATCCTGGTGGGTTTCGGCTATTACAACGGCCGCAGCAGCAATGGCATCTACATTTCCGACCAGCGTGGCGAGCGTTTTACGTTCAACAAAGTCCGGGATTATCTCCCCGCATCGGATTCTATTGGCCGCGTGGCGATGGACCTTTCACCTTCGGTTCCCGGAACGATTTTTTGCGCGATGCAGCGCGCCCCGAAATTTGCTCCGACCGAGAATCAGGATTTCCTCGGCATCTTCAAGTCCACCGATTTTGGCGACAGCTGGGTGAAACTCGCATCTTCGGGACAATCGAACATGCGCGAAGCACTTCGTTCACAGGGCGATTACAATCTGTACATCCGCTGCCATCCCACGGATTCAAACGTTGTCTTTTTCGGAGGAATCAACAGCTGGCGCAGCACTGACGGAGGCAACTCCTTCCGCCAGGCGACCACGCAGTCCGGACTCGCGGGCGCATGGGTCGATATGCATGATGCCGATTTCAGCCCGCAGAATCCGGATATCATGCTTCTCGCGAGCGACGGCGGTGTATTTCGTACAACCGATTGCCGAAAGTCGACAATGGCCATGGATGAGGTTGGCACCGGACTGGCCACGATGCAATTCTATTCCATCAACTATGATCGTCAGACGCCCACACGCGTGATGGGCGGGACGCAGGACCGCCGCAATAATATCGGCGATGCAGCGACCATGAATTGGACGCAGCTGGTTAATTGGGGAGGCGATGGCGGTTGGGTGGCATTTGATTATACCGATCCGAAAATATTCTATGTGGCGTACCAGTACGGCCGCCTCGGCAAGACCACCAATGGCGGGACGTCCTTCACGTCGATTCAGAAGGGTCTTGTGCTGCGTGATGCCAATGATAATTACCTTTTCAGCTTCGTCACGCCGTTTATCATGCATCCGACTGACGGACAGATACTCTTCGTCGGCGGGAACAAGGTGTACCGCACGAACAACGGGGGAACTGCATGGCTCCCGATTTCCGACGATCTGACAGGGTCGGGGAGTTCGCTGTCGCAATTCCAGCATCTTGCCGTGTGTAAAACCAATCCCGATGTGCTGTACGGTGTGACGGGTTATTCATCGATCGCCTACCGCACGACGAACGCGCTGGCCGCGGAAAGCAGCGTTACATGGACGCGCATCGATGCCGGTCTTCCGAATCTGTTTCTCGGTGAGGTCGCGGTGCATCCCACGAACGGCGACATCGCCTACGTGGGCACGGCTGGCTTCAGTCCGAGCAGCGGCGTGTATAAGACGACGGACGGTGGATCGTCATGGACCTTCATGAAAGGTGCCACTCCTGAAACCAGTCTGCCCGACATTCCCGTCGGCGCAATCGCGATCTGGGAAAAAAATCCCCAGGTCCTTTTCGTCGGTACGGACATCGGCGTATACGTCAGCATTGACGCCGGAGAGAACTGGCTGCCGTTCAGCGAGGGTCTTCCAAACGTCGTCATCGACGATCTGAAGATCACGGAAGGAGACGTTCTCTACGCAGGGACGCATGGACGCGGCATGTGGAGGACGTCGGCGATCGTCTCAACTGTGGAAGACGCTGAACGCAGAAAACCGATTGTCTTCGCACTCGGTCAGAATTATCCGAATCCTGTCGGCCACAGAGGAAACGCTGCGGCGCAGGCATCCACCGTGCCGTTCACCATTGAGAAAGCGGGGCAGGTCGCCATTCGTCTGTACGACGCGCAAGGCCGGCTGCTGCGCACGGTGCTTGACGAATATCGTGAAGCAGGCAGCCACGAAGTGCAGGTCAGCGCCGATGGTATGCGCCCAGGGGCATACTTCTACGAACTGCGTTCCGGAGCGAAACGGGAAGTGCGGAAGATGGTTGTCGTGGATTAGTCAGTCGGGGAGGGGCATCATAGCACGGTGACATCACAAAATTGTAGGGGCGCAGCATGCTGCGCCCCTACACCGTTACGCGTAAAAGTCACGCGATCTCAATGTCCTGCGCGCGTCCCGATGAATTTCTGGTACGTGAGCAGGCCGATGATGCAGAGAACGCCGATGCCGCTGAAGAGCAGCCAGAGTTCGCTTGTCAGTGCGTGTGTGGAAATGTCCATCTTCGTCAATCCAATCTGCTCACCGATCTGCAGCGCGTCTTCGATTTTCATCGATGCGGGCATGCTGATGTTCAAGCCTCGCTCCGTGACGGTCTGCTTGATGAAGGCGATCATCGGATTGTCGATAAAGCGCACATACAGGAAGGCGCCGAGAATACCGCCGATCAGCGAACCGAATGCTCCGTACAGGAAACCGAAGCCCATGTAGGTGGCTTTTTTGTCCGGCGGAGCAATGAGTCCGAGATAGCTGATGAACTTTGGATGCGCGGTCATTTCACCGATGGAGAAAATCGTGATCCCCGCCATGAATACCCAGATGTTGGTGTCCACGGCGAGGATGGCCATACCGATGGTACCAAGTGCGATACCGGTGACCATGGTCGGGAGCGCCTTCGTCTTGCTCACGATGCGTGAGATGAAGAGCTGAAGGAGAATGATCGTCCCGGCGTTGATGACCGTGACGTGTTCGACATCGAAATGCCAGTTGATACCCAGCGTCCCCTGCACCCAGTTGTCGAGGGGCGAGGCATCGACGAATGCCTTCACGTACCAGAGCACGCTGTCGAACATCTGGAAGTACAGGATCCAGAACCATGAGTAGATGAAAATGAAGAGGATGAAGCGCCAGTCGGTAAAGACAATGTAGAGCTTCTGGAATATGCCTTTCAGGGCGACGCTGAACGACTCTTTCACCGGATGGGCTTCCGTCGGCTCCTTAAACAGGAAAATGGTCGGGATTAGCATGGCGCCGGTACCCACGGCGGAGGCGATGATCACATAATGCCATGCGATGGATTTAAGAAGGGGCACCACAATGAGAGGGAAGAGGAAGGCGCCGAGATTGATCGTCCAGTAGAAAATGCCGAAGCCCAGCGTGCTGGTGCGTTCGTCGGTCACTTTCGCAATGGTACCGGATACAACCGGTTTGAATGTTCCTGCTCCGAGTCCCATGATGACAAGCGCAAAGAAGACGGCGCTGTACTCGGTCATCTGGCTGGTGAGGAAATAGCCGCCTCCCAGAAGGGTAAAGGCCACCATGAGCGTTCGCCGGTAGCCCATACGATCCGCGACCGCGCCGGAGAATATCGGGAGAAAATAGAGCAGCGGCTGGATGGTGCTCTTGATCAGCCCCACACCTTCTTTCGAAAATCCGAGCTGTTCGGTCATGTACACCGAAAGAATGCTCATCATTCCGTAGTAGGAGCCGCGTTCGAAAAATTCAAAAAGGATGACCACCCAGTAGGTTTTGGGGAAATCCTTCAGCCGGGGTTTTTGCATCGTTTCCGTCATACACTCTCATCTGGTAAGTGGTGATTCGTGATGGCGCAGCCAAACATCGCAAAAGATACGCATTCCCGTGGAGGGATGCACAGGATTCCACCGTGCCGGCACGATAAAAATGCGCTGTGAATGCCGGGAATCTCCGTGATTCCTTTGAAAAAAATGGTGGGAGTATTACCTTTTAGATTGTGGAATTAATGTCCGAGCCAACCTCCCCAAATCATTCCGCTTAGGCAGGAAGGTATTCATTGAACAAGACCATTCGTATCGCCAGTGGCCAGGGATTCTGGGGCGACCTCATTGACGCGCCGTATCATCAGGTCACGCGGGGCCCCGTCGACTATGTCATGATGGATTTCCTCGCCGAAGTCACGATGTCCATCATGCAGAAACAGAAGCTGCGCAACCCGGAGCTCGGGTACGCGCGCGACCTTCCCGGACAGCTGAGCCGCATGCTTCCGCATATCGTGGAGAAGAACATCAAGGTCATCACGAACGGAGGCGGTGTCAATCCGCTTGCCTGCCGCGACGCGATTTTCCGCGAAGCGGAGAAGCAGGGCATCAAGGGGCTGAAGATCGGCGTGGTGGTCGGCGATGATATTCTCGAGAATATCGACGCGCTCCTGGCACAGGGAATCGAGCTCCGCAATATGGAAAGCGGGGAAGCGTTCTCCAGCATCCGCGACCGCATCGTTTCCGCGAACGTGTATTTCGGCGCTTTCCCCATCGTCGAAGCCTTGCGCCAGGGGGCGCAGATCATCATTACCGGACGCACCACCGACACGGGACTGACTCTCGCGCCGATGATCCACGAATTCGGCTGGGCTGCCGACGATTGGGACAAACTGGCCGCGGGTACGGTCGCTGGACACATTCTCGAGTGCGGTGGACAGAGCAGCGGCGGGAATTTCCTCGGCGACTGGAAATCCGTTCCCGATCTCGCCCATATCGGTTTCCCGATTGCCGAAGCGCATCCCGACGGCACCGTGTATATCACCAAGCATGAGAATACGGGCGGACTGGTTTCCGAAGCGACGGTCAAGGAACAATTGCTTTACGAAATCGGCGATCCAACCGAGTACATCACGCCCGACTGCATCGCGGATTTCACCAGCATCCGGCTGCAGCAGGATGGGGAAAATCGGGTCCGTGTCTACGATGTCAAGGGACGTCCGCTGACGCCGTTCTACAAAGTCTCCGCATCCTATCACGATGGGTATTCCGCCATCGGCACGCTCACCTACGCCTGGCCCGATGCCCTCGAAAAAGCGCAGGCCGCCGACGGCATCCTCCGTACACGCCTTTCAGACCTCGGACTCGAATTCGAGGAAATCCGCAGTGAGTTCGTAGGACACAATTCATGCTTCGGTCCGCTGGCCTATGTGCCGAAGGAAATCAACGAGGTTGTCCTGCGTATCGGTGTGCGAGGTAAAAACAAGGACCACGTCGCCCGTTTCGGGCAGGAACTCGCGCCCCTGATTCTCACCGGACCTCCTTCGGTCACCGGCTTCGCTGGTGGACGACCCAAGCCCAGCGATGTTATCGCCTACTGGCCGGCCCTGATGCCCAAGACCGCCGTCACACCGCAAGTCATCGTGGAGGAGAACTGACATGCCTACCAAACGCATTCGCCTCATAGAGATCGCTCATGCCCGCTCGGGCGACAAAGGCGACGCCGGGAACGTGGGAGTGATTGCTCGCGAAGAACGCTACTATCCCATTCTTGTGCAACAACTTACCGCTGATGCGGTAAAGCAGCACTTTGAGGGTATCTGCTTCGGTCCGGTCGATCGATACGAA
The DNA here is from genome assembly GCA_014860565.1 of Bacteroidota bacterium. GTDB lineage: Bacteria > Bacteroidota > Ignavibacteria > SZUA-365 > SZUA-365 > SZUA-365. The sequence goes on along the minus strand of JACZJN010000108.1, from coordinate 36,815 downwards.
CTCCCCAACCTTGGCGCCCTGAATTTCATTCTCCACAACACCCTCGGTGGCGGCGGTACGGTCTCACTGAAAAACGACGCGCAAGGCAAGACGCTCAGTTCCGCGATTCTCAGAATGGAGATTGATATCGACGAAGCGCTCCTCAGCGCCTGACGGAAACTTCGGTTCGTATTGCTCGCATCGACACGGTAGAAAACTCGCATCTTCATACACAACCTCATCCGACATACCCCTTATGGATTTGACTATGCCCGCCCTGCAGCGATCCGCGAATGAAATGCGGATTGACATCATACGGATGCTGCATGCGGCCGGCTCGGGACACCCGGGCGGCTCGCTTTCGCTCATCGACATACTTACCGTGCTGTTTTTGCGCTACATCAAGCGGACGAAGGAAAACGCACAGGATCCCGATCGGCACCGGCTGGTGCTGTCGAAGGGACACGGGGTTCCGGCGTTGTATGCCGTGCTCGCCCGCTGCGGCGTCATTCCGCACGAAGATCTTCTCACGCTTCGGCAGGTGGACAGCTACCTGCAGGGGCATCCGCACAACGGCAGTTTCCCGCCCGTGGAAGCCAGCACCGGATCGCTCGGACAGGGACTGAGCATCGCCCAGGGCATGGCCATGGCGGCGAAACTCGACAGGAAATCCTATAAGGTGTATTGCGTGATGGGAGATGGGGAGTCGCAGGAAGGGCAGGTCTGGGAAGCACTCTTATCCGCGCCGCATCACAAGCTCGACAATCTGATCGTCGTTCTTGATTACAACAAGGGGCAGATCGACGGTCCGACGAACCAGATCCTCAACCTCGAACCGCTCGGCGACAAACTGCGCGCCTTCAACTGGGATGTGCAGGAAATCGACGGTCATGACATGCAGGCGATCGACGATGCCGTCGCACGCGCGCAGGAGGAAAACGGTCTGCCGCATTTCATCATCGCCAACACGGTCAAGGGCAAGGGAGTTTCCTTCATGGAACATCCCACCGAATGGCACGGGAAAGCGCCGAATGCGGTGGAAACCGAAGCCGCGATCAAGGAACTCGAAGCGTTACTCAATTAAGGACACAGCACAACAATGGCAAAAGCAACACGCGTTTCATTCGGCGAACAGCTTGCGGAGCTCGGCGCGACGCACCCCGAGGTTGTGGTGTTCGATGCGGATCTTTCGAAATCCACCCAGTCACAGCTCTTTGCAGCAAAATACCCTGAACGCTTTTTTGAAATGGGCATTCAGGAACACAACATGATCGGTGCCGCCGCGGGGATGGCGCTCAGCGGAAAGAAACCCTTCATCTGTTCTTTTTCCACCTTCGTCGTCGGTCGATTTGAAGTCATCCGCATGTCCATTGGATACAGCGAGGCCAACGTCACCGTCGTCGGCACGCATTGCGGCGTTGCCATCGGCGAGGACGGCTACAGCCAGATGGCGCTCGAAGACATCGCGCTCATGCGCACTCTTCCCAACATGACGATTATCCAGCCCGCGGATGACCGCGAAGCCAAGGCCGCCGTCCGCTTCCTCGCGGATCATAAGAGTCCGGCATTCCTGCGTTTGACGCGCCAGGGACTCGAGGATCTGCATGGCGACGACTACGAATTCCGTTTCGGAAAAGCCGATGTGATCAGGGAGGGCAGTGATGCGGTCATCTTCGCCACTGGCGGTGTGGTCTACAACGCCCTGAAGGCGGCTGAAGAACTCGAATCCGAAGGACTGAACATCCGCGTCGTGAACATCCATACGATCGCTCCACTCGACGTTGAATACGTCGTGCAGGCCGCGAAGGAAACCGGCCGCGTTATAACGGTCGAGGATCACAGCATTATCGGCGGACTTGGTGGCGCAGTGGCGGAGGTGCTTGGGGAACGGCAGCCGACGCTGATGAAGCGCATCGGGATGACCGAGTACGGCCGTTCGGGTACCCCCGAGGATCTCTATGTCCATTTCGGTCTCGACAAAAACGGCATCAAGCGGCAGGTGGCGGAATTCCTGAAATGAACGGGAAGCGTATTTAGCCTCCTGTCAGGCAGAGCAAATTATAACGGACCCGCTTTCACGGGTCCGTTTTCTGTTGAGGAGAAAGCGGCGCATACTCAAGGTCCTGCGCCTGCGGCAGGCAGCTGGCTATTTCACCAGCATCATCTTCCGCACATCGTGGAATTCCTGACCGTCCGACCCTGTCGCCAGGATGCGGTAAGTATAGACGCCGGACGGAAGGTCGACATTCGATTCCTGTGAGTTCCACACAACCGAATGGGTTCCAGCCGGTACCATATGATCGACCAGGATGGCGACTTCGTTGCCCAGCGAATTATAGATCGCGAGACGCACGTTGCACTCCAACGGGATGGTGTAGGAAATCGTCGTACTCGGGTTGAACGGGTTGGGATGGTTCTGCGCGAGGGAGAATTCCGTAGGAACATTTTCACGCACAACCGATTTCGGCGGCGAAGCCATATGGTAGCCGGCGAAGAAGCGGGCGTTATCGAAGCCTCGGTTGTACGCGCCGAGTGCCGCCGTCACGTCCGAGAGTGTGGCCGGCGCGATGCTCAAGCCTGCGAGCGCCCGATTGGCGAAGGCCAGAAGGTCCGCAAGCCCGAGGTTGTTCCCGTTCGAACCCATTGCAGTCAGGACCGAAGGTGGTATATGGAAGTACTGCGGGAGTCCTGTTTCGATGTCGTTGCCATCAAGGCAAACACCGTTGACATAGTCCGCGGCAATCGTCCACAGGTAGGTCTCGGTCGGCGACGGGAGTTTCAGGTCCGTAACAAGGTTCGGATCCAGGCGAAGGTTCAGAGCGAACGTGATCGTCTGACCCAGGAGGATCTTGGTGAACGAGCGACCTGCCTCACCAACCGTGAGCGGTGAAGTCAGCAGAACATTGTTCAGCAGAATGGGAGTCCTGAACCCGGTGCTGCATTCCGTGCCACCCGCATTTCCATTGTATCCCTGCGTCTTCGTACCGAACTCACAGCGGGATTCAACGATGGTTTGGGTGACTTCAGCTGATTCGTTCCCACAGGCATCGATCAGTTTCCATGAGCGAATATGAAGTTTCGTACCATCAGGTTGCGGAATGATCTGATGATTAATCACGATAACCAACAGTGGGTTGGAGTCGCAATTGTCCGTATAGTCAGTTGTAACAACAGGTTGCCAGAAGGGAATGGGATCTGTTGCGCATTGGACGATCACGTTGGAAGGAGGCGAGTTGATCCACGTCGGCGCCAATGGGTCTGTGACTGTTAGTATCTGATCGCACGATACAGGAATGTTGTTAATCGCTGTGCTGTAGGTCCGTGTGACTGTGTAACATCCTGCCGCTGTGTATGAAGTTGTCATATCGTCTACATTGATGTTGAGCCCCGTCACCCCGCAATTGACCGTGACTGCATTGATGTTTGGCTGCGGGAACGGATCTGTACATGCAAGCTGAAGATCGACCGGACAAGTCAGCAAAGGAGTGATGTTGTAGGTATACTCACATGTTTCAGAACACGTCCCCTCAGCTTGATTTGTTGTAGTCGTGAGAATTACCTCGAATTGGTCCGCGGTTGCGAGGGCGCCAACAAGGATATTGACTGTCCGTGTGTTTGATGGACCGATAACTGTTGCATTATTCTCACCCGCTACTGTTGAAATTGACCAACTCCAGGTGTCGACATGCGTATCAGGTGTTCCACCACCCTGTGCCGGACCTGTCAGCGAAATGTTTGTTCCCTCACAATAGCTTTGGCCATTCGCGTCGGTGTACACAATGGGAAATCTTTTTGCCCACCGACGTTAACCCAGACATGTGTGCTCGAACCATTGGATGCGTACCCCGAGCCATTCCTTGCATCCGTGGAAAACGGCGCGGCGCCGTACAGATACCCGCCCCACGAATCTGTCAGCGGTGTATTTAACGATTACTGCAGATGATTGCTCCAGACGAAGGTCTGAGAGAGGTGCAGTGCGAAGTAGATGTAGACCGGCCCAGTGTAAATCCGGCGGCTCCGAGGTTCACTTTTTTTAACACGAGCAGATAGGGAACCCACTCACTCTCATCCAAGGTGTTCCCCAAATTGCCCCGGTCCAGGAGAACTGCAGATTATTCGGGTTCTGTCCGTTCTGTTTCGCGAGAAATCCATTGAAATAGTCGACCGCCCACCCCGTCTGTCCCTGCATCGGTTATGTCACGAGACATAACAGCAACACTGCAAGGACGTACTTACCTTGTTTCATGATTTCCTCCTCATGCTCAGAAATAAAATCGTGAGACTTGCATTCACGTGGAGAAGCTCCGGTTATTTTCGCAAATGAGTACCCATTTTCAGAAGCTGGCAGAGACTCCGTTCCATAACATGAGCACCGCATACAGAGGCATCAGAACCGTCCCTTGCAGCCATATAATGGCAACACGACGGATCACCGGAAGACAATACTCTGCCAGGCAAAGTGGCAGCGGACAAACGAGAAAGGACTAAACCCTGTAACCCGCTACGAGAAGATGCTCAACACCTATGCGCACGGGAGAAGGACGAAAAAGAAGTACACTTCGAAGAATTGACACTGGAAGTATGGAAGAGATTCCGCAAAGGCCAAGAGGTAGGGAATGAAATCTGTATTTTTATTTATTCGGGAATAATAAAGGGGGGTAACCTTCCCTATTAAGTACACCCGTCCGCTACTGGATGAGCAATGGACGGATCGAAGTTTTGTCCCCGGATACGATCCGCAGAAAATAGAGGCCGCAAGGGAGCGAAACGCGGTTGATGGGAAGTGAATGCCGGCCCGGGTGAAGCACGCTATAAGTCCTGCTCCAGAGGGCTCTTCCCAAGGCATCGGAAAGCTGAAGCGTGAGAATAGATGATGCTCTCAGTTCGATGTGGACAAGACCAGTACCGTGGAGGGGGAAAGGGGAAATTCCTTCGATGACGCAGCTTCCCGCGGCGGAGGCGCCGAAGCCGGACGCGCCGAAGCCGGACGCTACGGAAAGCACCGCATCTTCGTAGTCGAGCATCCAGAGTTCGCCTGTATGCCGGTAGCCGAAGAAAATCCACCGGCTGTTGGCAGTGATGACGTCCCAGCCAGGGGCAAGCGCCGGGTATGAAATGAGACGCATCGTGAGATCATCTTCGCGGATGAAGAGAAATCCCTCTGGCAGTGCAAGACAGACATGCCGGGGAACGGAGAAGAGCAATTGAAACTCCTCCGCCGGGATGGGGAGAGCGCTCCAGCTCTGTCCGTCGTCATCGGACACGGAGAGTCCGTCCGATGTCCTGGCGAACAGCTTTGATTCCCCGAACACAACGTGTTCGATGGGAGACTGCATGGTGCTGTTCAAGTCCAGCCAACTGCCGCCTGCGTCAGGGGAATAGTGCCAGTGATCGATCGGACCATTCTCCCGCGTGACTACGATACGGCGGGCGTCCCTCGCCATAAAAGAACGCGTACCCTGGTCGTCGATGAACCCTGCTTCGCGCACCCATGAGCTCCCCAAATCATCGGAATGTACGACATACGCCGTGTCGGGAGGACGATGCGCCGTGAGCGCTACCAGTCGCTTGCCGTCGGCATACATCCGTCCCGTTTTGAACGGAAGCGAGCGGAACCGTGGCCAGGTGAGTCCGTCATCGGTCGAACGCCACATCGTGGTGTCGTAGGAATCATACAATGTGCCGTCGACGTCGATGATGTTGGATAGATATTGCCGTCGGGCGATCGGGACATTCCACCAGCCGGTTTCATCGAAACGCCAGGCGACGGCCGGTGCGTCACTGCTGCTGATGATCAGAGAATGCTCGGTAGCGACGGGGTACATGTCTCGCCAGTCGCAGAGATAACGCGGCAGGACGAGCCGCCATTGCTTTCGTGCTTCATCACAGCGGTACAGGCTGCCCGATACGGTGGCATGCTGCACACCGTTGATCTTGCAATAGCCTGCCATCCCGGGCAGCGGCGGAGCACTTTGCGTCCATGTTCCCGAGGCCGCGTCATACCACTGCACACCGAGTCCCTCGCTCCAAACGCATAACTGGCCGTCGCGCTCCTCGATCTGCACACCTTCTCCCACGTAAAAAGGGAGGGGGAAGGGCTGCCAGGTATAGCCGGTTTCGCTTCGCCACAGGAATTTCACTCCATTCATCGGCACGCCGTACCAGGCATCACCGTAATGCACGAGACTGCTTATCGGATTGTCGGGGTATGACAGGCGCAGTTTCCAACTCGCGCCAAAATTGCTGCTGTAATGCAACTCGTGATAATAGAAAATCCAGATCGTACTGTCCTCAGCCAGCAGCAGTTTCGGCGACTTCAGCGGATGTGCGTAGGGTTGCGGATCGCGGCCGAAGAGGGAGGAGTGGTAGAAGATTGTCGTGTCGCTCGATTCCGCGAGAATGTGCACGTTCGCGCCGTCGGGAATGACCTGCGTTCCGCCTACGCGTGTCACCCATTGGAAAGCGCGCTCGCGGATTGATTTGCGGAACAGTCCGCGATCGGAGAGGACATACATGAGCGTGTCCTGCACGGCGATATCGGTGATCTCGGCACCCATCCAGGAAATGGGAGATCGGTACGGACGCCATGTATTTCCCTCGTCTATCGAGAAAACCAGGGGATCCGAATTGCCGTAGATGGATCCGGCACAGCCGTATAATGTGTCATCGAACATCCGCATCTTCTTGATCTTCGGCATTCCCGGATCGAAGATCTGTGTGTACTGGCCGAGGAGGGGCAAGGGCAATAGAAGGAGAAAAACCGCACCGCGAAGCAGGCGGGAGGCATTTCTTTTCAACGCGGTGCATCGCTGATGGATCATGGCATCTCGCTCGGGGGAGCGCTTTCTTTTTGCGTGCATGGGATCACCTCACCACGATGAGGGGATGGAACTGGGTTTGTGTTCCCCCGCGCAACCGGATCAGATAGTTGCCCGGAGGGAGCGCAGGGAAGCCAATCCCGATATCATGCGATCCCGCGTCGATGTACCCGCTGTACAGCCGCGCGCGCACCCGACCGAGGATATCAAGCAGGTCCACTTCCGTTTCTCCTCCTCGCTCCACCAGCAGTCGTAGATTTGCATGATTCCGCACAGGGTGTGGATGGAGACAGATCACAGCGAAACCGGCGGGAACGGCGACGGGGTTCTCTGCATCAAGGATACCCTCGAGCTTCAGGCGGAGAATGGTGCCCGCGGGAGCGATGAAAACGCAGGACGCAGACGCGGCGAAAGCCGGTGTGTAGGGAAATCCGACCAGAAGGTCCGGTAACGGGACGGCACGCAGCTCCCCGCTGATATCGTCCAGAAAATACAGCGAATCGTACCCCAGAACGCAGAGATGCGACTTCCACGTCCCCGCGATGCGTGCCTGCGGGATGCGTTCGGTCAGCCCGGTGGCATGCAGCGAGTTATCCGAGCCTCGCTGCCAGATGCCGGAGTTGGATTGGATGAACAAACTGTTTTCCGTCAGCACGGCGACGTGAATGGAGTCCTCTGTCGGCGTTCGCAGCGTATCCCAGTGTAATCCGGCGTCCGGAGAGTACACACTGAGGGGATACGAGAAAAACAGGATCGCATTCCGCTGGTTGACGGTGAGCACGCGTGGCGCGGTAAGCGCGACCGGGAGTGTGAGACGTTGCGTCCAGCACTCGCCGTCGTCAGTGGAGATGTGGAGTTCCCATAGATAGCCGATCGGGAGGTAGCGCGGCGTGCCGAGGAGCAGGAGAGATTGATTCGCCGCGAGATCGCGCGAACCCGGACCCACGGAATCCACGAACGACCAGGTCATACCGTCGTCGATGGACCGCTCGAGCCGGCACGAATCATAGGAATTCCACTGCAGCCGCAGTAATGTGCCGTCGGGGCGCGCACACTGGGACCACGTCGTCCGGTCCTGCGCCCACCAGCTGTCTCCTTCGTCCGGAGAGAAGCGGTGGAGATCCCCGCACACGTTTCGGCCAAAGGCGGCAAGGGACACTCCGTAATCGCTCCATCGGGAGAATTCCACCTGCCGCCAGTGACGCCGGGAGGCATCGTAGCGAAAGCAGCCACCGGGACCGTTCGAAAGAAGACAGGATGGTCCGTTATACAGAGATGAAAATTTCGTCGATCCCTCGGAGACCGTTTCCCATGTCATGCCTCCGTCGGTACTTCGGAAAACTCCCCTTCCGGTGCAAATCAGCAAGTCTTCTTCCGATGCGGTCATTGTGATGACGCCGCGTAGGTATGAATGCGGAAGCGAATCGACGGGGAGACCGGGCAGCACTTTCCATGTCTGTCCGCCGTCGGTCGAACGCTTCATCCCCGCGAGATCGGTGGAAGATGCGGTATACAGACAACCGCGGTGGAAACAATAGCTGTTCGATCCGTTCCAGTATGGTTTGCCGCAAGGCGTCCACGTCACTCCGCCGTCATCACTGCGGCGCAGGCTGTCATTATTGAACAGCGCGTAGAGCGAATGACCGTCGCTGAGGAGGAGGGAACGAACGTACGCCGTATGCACGCGGTCGAACGAAACGCCTCTATCGACGGACCGGTAGAGCGCATCGCGCGTGGTGATGAAAAGCGTATCGTGGACGGAGAGAAGAGATTGAACGGGTAGGACGTCGGCGTAGAGCAAATGGAAGTCTTCGTCACCAGGCTTCCGCATGCGCAAACCGTTATACCCGTCTGCCAAGTACAGCTGATAGCCGTCGTATGCGAAATTGCCGCCGCTACTGCCGACATTGCTGGCGAGGGGACGCCAGGAACGTCCGTCACCCCCTGCCACGTGGATGACACCGTCTATCGATGCGATGAGTGAATCACCAAACGTCGTCAGCGCGGATGCAGGAATCGGGGCGGGATAGATATCCTCCCACCCGGATTGTGCGGTAAGGGATGTGTGGAAGACGAAGAAAAGGAGAAGGATAGCCCGGGATCGAACGCAATACGGCATGTTCTCTCCGTGTGTATTACTGTCTCCTGTGAGGACACTTCAGCGGCAGAATCATTCCCCGCACTTGAGTTCGTCGGGCGAATTGACGCCCTCCGGCAGCTCCGCTTCCTCGATGAGCATGATGGGGATGTCATCCTCGATGCGGTATTTGGCACCGCAGCTGGTGCAGACGAGTGCATCGCCTTCGAGACGGAGTTCGGATTTACCTACAGGGCAGACGAGAATATCGAGAAGTTCCTGATTGAGCATGATTGGCCTCAGAGTGGAAAAAAAGAAAGGTAGAAAGGCGGGGAATGAAAAACAAAGGCGCGAAACACCGAAGCATTTCGCGCCATTGCTGTCTTGTTGAGAAGGAAAATCGTCTTGCTTATTTCTTGTCGTCGTCGACGACTTCGTAATCCGCGTCCTGGGCGCCGCCGGAGGCCTGTCCGCCGTCCGTGGAGCCCGCACCGGGGTCTGCACCGGCATCGGGCCCGGGCTGCTGCGAAGCGTTCTGGTACATTTTGGTGGACGCTTCGTTCCAGGTCTTGTTCAACTGCTCCATCGTCGACTTGATGTCGGCTGCGACGCCGGACTTGATCGCGTCCTCCAGCTTCTTCGCATCGGCTTCGAGACGGGCTTTCGTGTCGGCATCAAGCTGCTCCTTGAATTCCTCGAGCTGCTTGCGGGTCTGGAACAGAAGGTTGTCGGCCTGGTTGCGCAGGTCAATTTCTTCCTTGCGCTTTTTATCGTCGGCGGCATGTTCCTGCGCCTCGCGCTTCATCTTCTGCACGTCGTCGTCGGAAAGACCGCTGGAGGAAGTGATGCGGATGCTCTGCTCCTTGCTCGTGGCTTTATCCTTCGCCGCGACATGGAGAATGCCGTTGGCGTCGATGTCAAAGGTGACTTCGACCTGCGGCACGCCACGCGGTGCGGGAGGAATGCCATCGAGATGGAAGCGTCCCAGCGAACGGTTGTCGGCTGCCATCGGACGTTCGCCCTGGCAGATATGTATCTCAACCGAGGTCTGACTGTCGGACGCGGTCGAGAATACCTCGCTCTTCTTGGTCGGAATCGTGGTGTTCGCGGGGATGAGTGTCGTCATGACGCCGCCGAGTGTTTCGATGCCGAGCGAGAGGGGAGTGACGTCGAGCAGAAGCACGTCGCTCACATCGCCGGCGAGCACGCCTCCCTGGATCGCGGCGCCGACGGCGACGACTTCATCGGGATTCAAGCCCTTGTGCGGCTCCTTGCCGAACAGATCCTTGACGAGCTGCTGTACACGAGGAATGCGCGTCGAACCGCCGACAAGAATGACTTCGTCGATTTCATTCGGCGTGAGCCCGGCATCCTTCAGCGCGGTCTTGCACGGTTCGATGGTGCGCTTGAACAGGTCGTCGGTGAGCTGCTCGAATTTCGTGCGCGTCATCGTCGTGTTCAAATGCTTCGGACCGTCGGCCGTGGCGGTGATGAACGGCAGATTCACTTCGGTCTGCATGAGGGTAGAAAGCTCCATCTTCGCTTTTTCCGACGCTTCGCGAAGCCGCTGAAGGGCCATCGGGTCCTTCCGCAGATCGACGCCCTCGCTCTTCTGGAACTCATCAGCGAGAAAATCGATCAGGCGGTGATCAAAATCATCGCCACCCAGGTGCGTGTCGCCATTCGTGGATTTCACCTCGAAAACGCCGTCGCCGAGTTCCAGGATGGAAATATCGAACGTGCCGCCGCCGAGATCGTAGACGGCGATTTTCTGCTGGATATTTTTTTTATCGAGGCCATACGAGAGGGCGGCCGCGGTTGGCTCATTGATGATGCGCCGCACGGTAAGACCGGCGATTTCGCCAGCGTCTTTCGTCGCCTGCCGCTGGGAGTCATTGAAATAGGCCGGCACGGTGATCACCGCCTCGGTGACCTTCTCGCCGAGATAATCCTCGGCCGATTTCTTCAATGCCTGAAGCACCATTGCGCTGATCTCGGGGGGAGAATAGATGCGGTCGTTGATTTCGATCCGGGCGGTTTCGTTCTCTCCACGAATGACTTTGTACGGCACTTCCTCGATCTCGTGGGCAACCTCGTCGTAGCGGCGTCCCATGAAACGCTTGATCGAATACACCGTGTTCTGCGGATTAGTGACTGCCTGACGCTTGGCGGCGTTTCCAATGACACGCTCGCCGTCTTTCTTGAATCCGATCATGGACGGCGTCGTGCGGCCACCGTCGGAATTCGGGATGACAGTCGGCGTCGTGCCTTCCATGACCGCGACGACAGAGTTTGTCGTTCCGAGGTCAATGCCGATGATTTTACCCATTGGGTCGCTCTCCTTGAAATACGTTCACAAAAAAATAATCTTCTTCGTTTTAAGAATATCCTGTCGGAATACTGAGTCCTATCCTGCTTCGTACCGACCTCAGCCGATATCGATCTTGATTTCACGCTGCTCGGCGGCCGGCTTCTTACTGATCGTGATGACAAGCAAGCCGTCGTTCATGACAGCGGAAATGGTCGAAGCATCGACGTCCTTCGGCAGCTCGAGCTCCCGTTTGAAATCGCCGAACGAACGCTCGGAACGCAAAACCGACACTCCCTCAACCTGTTTGGGCACGGGCTTGTTACCGCTGATCGTCAGTACGCCTTCTGCATACGAAAGAGATAGCACATCCTTCTTCAAACCGGGAAGCTCCGCGACTACGCGAACAAGATCTGCTTCATTATAGATGTCTACTCGTGGCTCAAATCCTTTGCCGAATTCAAAGCTGAAGGTTTCGGGAAACTCGTTGGCGATGTTTCGCATGCGCTGGGAGAGATACTCCAACTCTTTCATCGGGTCAAACTTGAAATGCGGCATGGTATGCTCCTATTCGTTAAGGGTTCAGAATCAGTTACTTGCAAATACCATACCAACATTGATTTTATTGAGGCTTACTTCAACAAGCGTAATAATGGCCAATATACGGCAGAGAATACTGACAATATGACATGCGGACATTCTGTCAATACGGCAGGTAAAAAGACGTATCTTTTTGCTTGGAGCTACAGGAGTTCGTAAATTTCTTTTTACATAAAATTCATGTCTGAATATCGTCCGTCTTTCGCGTGTACCATGCGCGGGATTTCAGACATCGGGAAATGGTTGAACCGAAATTCAGTATAGAATGCCGCATATAGAAAATATCGCAAATGCGCTGGTCCTCCCTTTGTTCAGAGAGATCGGAGCACTGGCAGCGAAAGAGAGCATCCGCGCATATGTTGTTGGGGGCTTTGTCCGCGACGTGATTCTTGGGAGGGAAACAAAGGACATCGATATTGCCGTCACTGGTGACGGAGTCGCATTCGCGCACCATGTTCACGATGCGCTCGGCGGTTCGCAGGTCGTGTCTTTCGACAAATTCGGCACGGCGCGGCTGCAGCTGCAGGGCGTGGAAATCGAGTTTGTCGGCATGCGTAAGGAGGTCTACAGTGAATCTTCGCGCAAACCGGTGGTGCAGATAGGGACAATCGACGATGACCTCGCACGTCGCGATTTCACGGTCAATGCCATGGCGGCCTCGTTGATGGATGATGATTTCGGCACGCTGATCGATCCCTTCGACGGACAGGCGGATCTTACGCGACAGCTGCTGCGCACGCCACTGGATCCTCTTGCGACCTTTTCCGACGATCCGCTGCGCATGATGCGTGCCTTCCGTTTTGCTGCCCAACTCGGATTTTCCATCGATACTGCAGCGCTCGAAGCTATTCGCTCCATGCAGGATCGTATCCGCATCGTTTCGATGGAGCGCGTCCGCGACGAATTCATGAAGACGCTTTCCGCGCCCCAGCCCTCGATCGGATACGCGCCCATGCTGGAAACCGGGCTGATGAAACATGTTTTTCCCGAATTCCACACACTCGCCGGAGTGGACCAGCGGTCAATAGAATATCCTGACGGCGTGAAGAATTTCCATCACAAGGACGTTTTCTACCATACGCTGAAAGTGCTGGACAATCTCTGCGGGGTGAGCGAAAACATCTGGCTGCGTTTTTCGGCGATCTTGCATGACATCGCGAAACCAAAAACGAAACAGTTTGTCGAAGGGAGTGGGTGGACCTTCCACGGCCATCCCGAGCTGGGCGCACGCATGACCAGGCAGATTTTCCAACGCATGAAGCTTCCGCTGGAGCCACTTGGTTTCGTCAAGAAGATGGTGCTGCTGCACCTGCGTCCCATTGCGCTTATCAATGAAGAAGTCACGGATGCTGCCATCAGACGACTGCTCTTCGATGCCGGTGAAGATATCGAGGAATTGCTGATGCTGTGTCGCTCGGATATTACGTCGAAAAATCCGAAGCTTGTAAGTCGCTATCTGCGGAATTATGACCTCCTCGTCGACCGCATGCGCCTGGTGGAGGATCGTGACCGCTTGCGCAGCTGGCAGCCACCGGTGGATGGCGAAACCATCATGCGTGTCTGCGGACTGCGGCCGGGTATTGCGGTCGGCATTCTGAAGACGAAGATCGAAGATGCGGTGCTCGACGGAATCATTCCCAATGAGCACGACGCCGCGCTGGGCTACCTGCTTTCCATCAAGGACGAAATCCTGGCGGGACCGCTTGAGAAGAAACCCCACTCGCGAAAGAGTCAGCTGCAGGGATTGCCCAGGACGCTCAAGGACTCGTGAAGACCCATGGAATCGATCATTTCAGACAATGAAACTTTTATGTCCTCGATCCGTTGTAGAGAAAGAATTATGACCTATCCTTGCCGAAAATCTCGCAACTCATACAAAAGCAATCGCATGAATCCTTCCAGGACAATCCTCGTTCTCCTCATCGCACTCGTGTGTGCACTCCCGGCAATGGGACAAGCCCAGAATGGCTACACCCTGCAGCAGTGCGTGGAGACCGGACTGAAAAACAACATCGACATCCTTCGTTCGCGCAATAATGTGGAACGAAGCTCGACCTTCAAAAAAGAGGCCTTCGGCCAGTTCCTTCCCAGCCTCCGTGGTTCGGCGACGTGGAGCCGTTCGGATGAGGATCAGCTCGCGTTCCGCGCGAATGATCTGCTTCGCTCACGAAATTCCTACAGTTACAATGTGCAGGCGGGACTGACGCTGTTTGACGGCATGCGCAATTTCAACTCGGTCGATCAGAGCATCATCGATTACAACGCCGCGGAAGAAAGCTTCATGCGCACGCAGCAGACCATCGTCTACTCCATCCAGCAGTACTACTACAATGTGCTGCGCATGGAACAGCTGACGCGCGTCGCGGAGAGCAATCTCGAACGCAGCAAGGGACAGCTCGACCGCATTCGCGAAATGAATACGGTGGGCTCTGTTCCGCTGGCAGATGTGTATCGCCAGCAGGTCGTGGTTGGCAATGACGAACTCGGAGTCATCGAGGCCAGGAATAACTACCAGAACGCCATGGTTGACCTGCAGGCACTTCTGGGACTTTCCCCGCGTCCGGATTTTACGCTGGCTTCCGACGAACTCCCGTCCTCCATCGAGCCCACGGAAATAGTCCGTTTCAGAAGCGGACTCGGAGACTTCGATGCGCTCATCAAGGAGGCTGTCAGCCGTCGTTCCGACTACAGGCAAGCGGAGCTTTCGCTGCAAAGCGCCGAGAAGGGAGTGAGCGTCGCGCAATCGGGGCACTACCCCAGTCTGTCCGCTTTCGCACAGTATAACTGGAATAACCTCGAGCTGAAGGATTTCACGCTGTACGACCGCTTCATCTACGGTCTGCAGCTTTCGGTCCCGATTTTTTCCAACTTCCAGGTTTCAGGTGCCGTTGAACGCTCGGAAATTCAGCGCATGGACAGCGAATACTCCCTCGAACAGCTTCGGAGGTCGATCGCAACCGAAGTGATGAAGGCGCTCAATGCCCTGGAAACATCGGAGAAAAACATTGATATCTCCGTAAAGAAACTGCAGTCGGCGAGGGAGGACCAACGTACCGCGCAGGAGCGCTATAACCTTGGATCGGGAACTCTGCTTGATCTCACAACCGCAAGTGCGAATCTGACTCTCGCCGAATCCGACGTCATCAACGCGACGTTCAACTATCTCGTGGTGCAGAAGCAGATGGATTACCAGCTCGGAAGAAACCTGAACTAACAGTGCAATAGAGGCGACAACAATGGCCAATAACGGGAAGAACAAAAACAAGAAGAAGAAAATCATCATTTTCTCCGCGCTGGGCGCACTGCTTGTCATCATCATCGTTGCGGTGATCTTCGGCAGTAAGAAGGACGAAGTGATCGTGGTGCAGACCGAGAAAGTGGAGCGCCGCACAATTACGCAGGTGGTCGAAGCCACCGGGAAGATTCAGCCCCAGACGCAGGTGAAAATCAATGCCGAGGTGTCGGGTGAGATCATACAGCTGCCGGTGGAAGAGGGCGATGTCGTGCGCAAGGGCCAGCTCCTCGTGCGCATCAAGCCCGATCAGTACGCTGCGCAGCGTGATCAGAGCATCGCGAATCTCAACCGGATGAAAGCGATGCTCGTGCAGCGCGAAGCCGACTTCCGCAAGGTGGAAAGCGAGTACAAGCGTCAGCAGGAACTCTTCAAGAAAGGCCTGATTTCCGAGTCGGATGTGGAATCGAGCAAGAGCCTGTACGAAATCGCCAAGGCCAACGTCGATGCCTCCCGCTTCGATGTGCAAAACGCCGAGGCGAGCCTCACCCGCTCACGCGAAGACCTCGCAAAGACGGCGATCTACTCGCCGATCGACGGCATCGTGACACAGCGCATCTCCAAGCTCGGGGAGCGCGTTTCCGGATCGAGCTTCACGCAGGGCACCGAGATAATGACGGTCAGCGACCTGTCGATTTTGGAATCGCGCGTGGAGGTCAATGAAAATGACGTTGTGCTGATCAATATCGGCGATACCGCACGCATCGATGTCGATGCCTATCCCGACCACGTATTCACGGCGACAGTCTATCAGATCGCCAATACTGCTACGACGAAGGGACTCGGTACACAGGAAGAGGTCACCAATTTCGAAGTGCGTCTGATCGTGAACGCAGAGGATAAGGAATTCCGACCGGGTATGTCGTGCTCCGCAAAAATTGAAACAGAAACGCGTAAAGACGTCGTGACTGTTCCGCTGCAGAGCGTCACTACACGTGAGAAAAAGGAAGTCGACGCAGAAATGGGTGGAGATGAGCAGGACATGGGCGACGTTCAGATCGAAGGCATTACCGATCAGGAGACCCAGAAAAAAGAAAAGCCGCAGGAAGTGGTCTTCATCGTGAAGGATGGCCGTGCGCGCAAGATTCCGGTTACCACCGGCATCAGCAGCGATACGTATATCGAGATCAAAGACGGTCTGAAGACCGGTGAAGAGGTGGTCAAAGGCAGCTACCGCGCCATCAGCCGCGAACTCAACGATAGCACCCAGGTGCGTGTGGACAACAAACTGTCCCAGCGCCGCATGTTCAGCAACTAAGGAACCGTACCCATGCCGATCATTCACATTAAAGACGTGGTCAAGAACTACGATATGGGCGCGGAACTCGTGCATGCGCTTTCGGGTGTCTCGCTCGATATCGAGGCCAACGAATACGTTGCCATCATGGGTCCCTCAGGTTCCGGAAAATCAACACTCATGAATGTCGTCGGCTGCCTCGATACTCCGACGTCCGGGCTGTACGATTTCGAAGGACAGAACGTCGGTGATCTCAACGACAACGAACTTGCCGAAATTCGCAACAGGAAAATCGGCTTCGTCTTTCAGACCTTCAATCTGCTTCCCCGTTCCACGGCGCTGCATAACGTCGAGCTTCCGCTGATTTATGCCGGCGTTCCGTCGCATCTGCGGCGGGAGAAGGCAGAGAAGGCGCTGCGGGAAGTCGGCCTCGGGGACCGAATGACGCATAAGCCCAATGAGCTTTCGGGCGGACAGCGGCAGCGTGTGGCCGTCGCACGTGCGCTCGTCAACGATCCTTCGATCATACTCGCTGATGAACCGACGGGAAACCTCGACTCCAAGACCGGAATCGAAATCATGCAGCTTTTTTCGGATCTGCATGGCGAAGGCAATACCATCATTCTCGTCACGCACGAGGAAGATATTGCCGCGCACGCGCATCGCATCATCCGTCTCTTCGACGGCAAGATTGCCAGCGACGAGAAGGTAGAAAAACCCCTCATTTACGAACACTAGTGTAGCGCCATGTTCAGGCTGTACGAATTCAAGGAAGGGATGCGCATCGCGTTGACCGCTATCGGCGCCAACAAAATGCGCTCGGTTCTTACGACGCTGGGTATCGTGATCGGCATCGTCGTCGTGACGCTGATGGCGACGGTGATCGAAGGACTTGGTTCGGCTCTCGACAAGAGCATTTCTTCGCTCGGGACCGATGTGTACTACCTGAGCAAGTGGGACTGGTTTGGCGGCGAGTGGTGGAAGGCGCGCAACCGGAAGGATGTCACCGTCGAACAGGCGGAAGAACTCCGGGAAAAATTCATGCTTGCCGAGGCTGTGGTTCCCGTTGTCAGCACCTGGCAGCAAACGTTCAAATACCGCAACCGTTCGGTGAAGGGAAATGTTAACGGAACGGTTCCGGAATATGAGATCACCTCGGGGGTCGTACCAGGCGAAGGACGGTTTTTCAACCTCTACGAATCGAATGCCGGGCGTCCTGTCTGCGTGATCGGTTTCGACGTCGCCAAGAATCTGTTCGAACGGGAAGACCCTGTCGGAAAAACCATCAAGGTGGCAGGATACAGCTATCGTGTCATCGGTGTCTTCGAAAAAGAGGGCGACTTCCTTGGCACCAGCATGTTCAGCAAGGATACGCAGGTCTTCGTGCCCATGGCAAACTTCCTGAAAGTGTTTGGCTCCAATCGCAGCATCGACATTCATGTGAAAATGCGGGAAGGAACAGACAAAGAGGAGGCGAAGGAGGAAATGATCGGCATGTTCAGGAAGATCCGCGGCGTGCCGCCTGGAGAAGAAAATGATTTCGGCGTCAATACGCAGGACTTCCTCAAACAGGTGTTCGACAGTGTGGTCAGCACCATCGGTGTCGTAGGATTCCTCATAACCTCACTGTCGCTGCTCGTGGGTGGCGTGGGCATCATGAACATCATGTTCGTTTCCGTGAAGGAGCGCACAAAGGAAATTGGTACCCGCAAAGCGCTTGGTGCCAAGCGCCGCACCATCCTTCTGCAGTTTCTCATCGAGGCCGCGACTATTTGTACGCTCGGGGGACTGATCGGTCTTGGGGTTTCATTTCCCTTGAGTCTGATCATCAATGAGATTCTCCCCTCGAGCATGCCCTTGTGGGTTGTGATTCTTTCTCTTTCCATCTCCATCGGTGTAGGACTTATTTCCGGCATCATCCCGGCGTTCACTGCCGCACGGATGAATCCGGTCGATGCCCTGCGCTACGAGTAAACACCATGTATTTTGGCGAAAGCATAGCGACCGCTTTCGGAACCCTGCGCAGCAACAGGCTCCGTTCCTTCCTCACCGTGCTCAGTGTCGCCATCGGGGTGTTCTCAATCATCGCCGTCATGACCTCCCTGGGGGCGCTCCAATACAGCATCGAAGGCGGCCTGAGCGCCCTCGGCGCCAACACGTTCCAGGTGCAGAAATACGACAACCAGCATGGGGGTGGACCCGGCTGGCAGGCGCATGCGCGCAACCGCAAGGATATTACGTACGAACAGGGATTGGCGGTCGTCGAACGCACACGAGGCGTGAAGCACATCGGTCTTGAAGTCTGGAAATTCGGCGTGGAAGTGCGCTGGCGCAGCAAGAAAACGGATCCGAATGTTTCCATCGCGGGCGAGACTCCAGACGGTCTGCCCACCAACCAATGGGAAATAGACCAGGGGAGGGGATTGACGCAGTCCGATCTCGACCTGACCCGGAAAGTGGTGGTGCTCGGCAGCGATCTGGCGCAGGCGCTTTTCCCTCCATCCTACAATCCCGTCGGCGAAATGGTGTCTCTCGGAGGCGTACATTACAAGGTGATAGGGACGGTTGCACCACAGGGCGGGTTATTCGGAAATCAGGACCGTTATTTCATAATTCCTATTACTACCTTTTTCGAGCGGTACGGAAAAAACCGCAGTATCCATATCATGGTACAGGCGGAATCGCGTGAGAATTTCGACGCAGTGCAGGACGAAGTGATCGGAGTCCTTCGCGCGGTACGCGACGTTCCCCCGGGAGAGGACAACGACTTCGCCATTTTTTCGAATGAATCACTGATCCGTCAGTTCAACGAAACGACGTACTACGTGAAAATCGGCACCATGGCGATTGCTGCTGTCGCGTTGCTTGCGGCCGGTATCGGCATCATGAACATCATGCTGGTCTCCGTTACGGAGCGTACGCGTGAAATCGGTATCCGTAAGGCGGTGGGTGCCACACGTCACTCGATCGTTTCGCAGTTCCTTTTCGAATCCGTCGTCATTTCCCTGCTCGGTGGATTGATCGGCATCATGCTCGGTCTCGCCGCCGGGAACGTGCTCGCCATGGTGCTCGAAATCGGTCCTGTTGTCGATGTCGGATGGATCGCCGTTGGCATCGTTGCCTGCTGTTTCGTGGGCGTCGCTTTCGGCACGTATCCCGCCTGGAAAGCCTCGAACCTCGATCCCATCGACGCGCTGCGATACGAATAATCACAACAGCGCTCACGCAAAATTAACTTCGGTTTCTCGTGTTATCTTCTTATAATACCGGGGTGGTTTTTATGTGGTAAACCCCTATGGATAAAAAAGATAAGAAGAGTCTGCAACACCCGGTTCAAGCCCCTGGCCGGGAAATCGAATTTTGCCTGAATTGCAACGACATGGAAGATCTTGCGATCAGCGATGAAGCCAAAAACCTTGAACAATTGCACAGGCGGTTCGATAATTGCCGCGAAAATGGCAAGTTCCAGGGCGATGTCTGCGCGCGAATATTCGTCGCGGAGGACCGGATCGACGAACCCGCATTTTTTGCGGATGAGGATGAAGACTTGTAGTTTGGGAGTATGAAAGTATTTATTGTCTTATTCTGCCTCGCCGCCTTTCCCGCGGCGCTTTTTTCTCAGAGTAGTGGCGACGTCTCCGGTGGTCAGGGGCGACTTTTGTTTCCGCCTCTCATTGCTCATCACGTGGAACCCCGTGTCGGCATGTCACGTCTGGTGGAGGAAGAACGGCTGCGGCTGGATATCGGAAACTCCATCGACCTGCTTCACTTCGAAGGCGTACGGGAGGGAGACAGGGGAGCGGTGGGTGCCGATTTTTTCACGTGGACATCGCTCCGCCAGGAGGCGGCATTTCATTTTCCCGTCGACGCGGTGGATTACCTTTTTGGTGTCAACGCTTCGTACCGGCATGATCTTGACGAGACATCCTCGGTCTCCGCGCGCTTGCGGCTGAGTCATATCAGTGCGCATCTGGTAGATGGAAGCTACGACAAGACGACCGCTGCGTGGCGTGATGCTGATCCCCCGCAAGTCTACAGTCGTGAATTCGTCGATCTCGTGCTGGCGTATGACTATAGCGGCATGCTCCGCGTGTACGCTGGTGCGCAGTATATCTACCACATCGATCCGGCGGAACTGGGCAAATATGCGATGCAGGCTGGGGTTGAGGCCGTGTGGCGCGACGCACCGTTCGACGGCGTTCATCTCTACTGCGCGTATGATCTGCGCATCCTCGACAACGGTGCCATGCGCTCGGCACACGGACTGCAGATCGGCGCAAAGATCGGGACCTGGCGCGGTTCTGGTGTGAACCTCTTCCTTGCGTATTATCACGGTCCCAGTCAACACGGCGAATTCTATGACCGGATGTGGTCGTACTGGGGACCGGGACTGAATTTCGATTTCTGAACCGGTTTCATTGCGCGCGATGCTGGATAATTTGCATCGCGAAGGATATTTGACCAGGTTGATGCATATTGATTCCATACTGCAGATTGTACGATATCGGATGCAATCCGCAATGCCAATGCTGTATCCGGGTGCTCTGTGCCGAATTGCCGACACGACAGCCGTTGCTGTAACGATTGACGACGGTCCCTCCAAAACGTCGGAGAACCTGCTCGATGCTCTTGAAGCCGAGTCCATCAAAGGCACCTTTTTCCTGAGTGGGAGAGCAGCAATCTCCCATCCCGAAACGGCGCGGATGATTCTCCAGCGCGACCATGCGATTGCTACGCACGGTTTCATGCACGAGGATATGGCACGAAAGAAGAGAGATGAAGTGGATGAGGATCTCGGCAAGAGTCTCGCCACGATCGAATCGGTTACAGGTTTCCATGCGAAGCACTACCGGCCACCCTATGGCCGGCTGCATCCCGCGCATCGCGACCTCCCAGCTCTCCACGGCTGCAGACTCGTGCTGTGGAGCGCCATGCCGGGAGATTTTGATCCCCGGGTCGATGTCGATGAACTTCGCAGGAGGGTCGAACATGTGCGGGGAGGAGATATCATCGTGCTGCATGACCATCCCCAGTCATGGGAACGGACGGCAGTGTGCATTTCCGCGCTCGGCAGCATGCTGCGCCGAAACGGTCTGCGTACCGTGACGCTTTGACAATCGAAGGACCGCCTTGCTGACTGCAATTCTCTTCATATTGCTGGCACTCTATCTTCTCAAGATACTGCTGTTCTACACCGGTGCACGCCGCGCGGATACGCCGCCGGGCGGTACGAGGCTGCCCAGCGTTTCAGTACTTGTTGCCGCCAGAAATGAAGAAGAGAATCTGGACGCGTGCCTGGGGAGCCTCGCCGCACTGCATTACCGAGGTGATCTGGAAATAATCCTGATCGATGACAACTCCGTTGATCGCACTTCGGAGATTATTCATTCCTGGACCAATCGGATTCCCGCGCTTCGACCCATGCATTCTGAAGGACAGGTGCAGGGTATGCGGGGGAAAGCGAATGCCATCGCGCAGGCAATCGAGAAAAGCCATGGAGAAATCATCCTCACTACCGATGCTGATTGCATCGTACCGCCGGACTGGGTCGAGGAAACCGTCGGGCAATATGATGAACAGACCGGCTGTGTCTGTGGATATACATTAATTAAAAACACATCGGTGTTTTCCGGCATGCAGGCGCTGGACTGGACCTACCTCCTGACGATCGCTTCTGCGGGAGTGGGATGGGGCAAGGCGCTGAGTGCAGTGGGAAATAATATGTCATTCCGCCGGAAGGCATACGAAGATGTCGGCGGATACCAGGGAGTCGGATTCAGTGTAACGGAAGATTTCGCTCTTTTCAAAGCAATCGCCTACAAAACCGACTGGATCGTGCGGTATCCGGTGAACCCCGCCGCCGTGGTCTGGAGCGAACCATGCGTGAGTTTCAGGGAACTGTTCCGACAGAAGAGAAGATGGGGGCGCGGGGGACTCGATATCCATCCGATCGGATTCGCCATCATGAGCATTGGATTTCTGATGAACGCCGCCATCCTGCTGCTGCCATGGTTCGGACTTCCGTTCTGGGCGTGGCTGATCGGGCTTGTCGGTAAAAGTCTGGGAGACGCTTTTCTCCTCAGCTATGCGCTGAAAAAATTCCGCCTTCAGCATCTTTATCGTCACTTCGTTATCTTCGAATTGTATTACCTCATATATGTAACGATGCTTCCGTTTGCCGTGCTGCTCGGTGGGCGCGTGGTCTGGAAAGGCCGCAAGCTATAGCTCGGGTTCGTGTCAGCGGTTGATTGTGAATTTCTTCGGAGAATGAAGATGAAAGCACTTTCATTGTTCGCCCTTGTCTGTCTGTGCGTCGCGGCGCCGCTGCATGCGCAAATGGATCAAGCGATGACGCTGACCTGCAGTCATCCCAAGGTCGTGAAGGCTGAAGTCAGAAGCGTGGAGGAGAGCGATCCCCCAAAGCTCACAGTGACGCCCGTTAATCAGTCCGGCGAGCACATCCCTGGACTCGTGCCTGCGGATTTCGACATCAGCAAAGGGAAGAAAAAAGCGGAGATCCTGAGCGTCACCGAGATCACCGCCGTGGAGAACACCGTCATGCGTGTGGTGTTTATGGTGGATAACAGTCAGTCGATGAGTCCCCATCTCAATCGCCTCCGCAGCACTCTCGACCAGACCATCAAGTCCTTTTCTCCGGCCGTTCGTGTTGCCGTCATGTTTTTTCGGGAGGGCGATCTTGCGATGGCGCCGTTCGAATACAACGGAAAGCCGCTGCCGATGATCCGGCTGCCCTATACAACGGACAAAAATCGCGCGGCTGAATATACAGGCAAGCTTCTCGTCGAGCCGAATTTATCTCGCAACACGTATCTCTACGATGGAGTGTATGCCGTCTCCCAGCAGATCAAGGCGGATACGGGGAAGGTGGACCGAAGCTATGCCATCATTTTCAGTGATGGTCAGGATCTCGGAAGCACCGTGGCTGCGGAAACGGCCCTTCGTGCCGATAAACATGGGACCGTCTTCTTTACCATCGACTACCTCACGCAGGCGAACGACTTCCTTGTCGAGTTGGCAGCGAGTACGGGCGGAGAACACTTCCAGGCGCGGAACGCAGAGGATCTCTCAAGCATTTTCGAGGCGATCGCAAACAAGATCGTGGCGAAAGGCTATACGGTGAGCTACCGCTTCAAGAATGCCCCGAGCGCCGCTCTGACGGCATCGACGGAGGAACTGCTGATGGAAGAAGAAATCATACGAGAGACCTTCCCGCTCCTCAATTATGTGTTTTTCGACCAGGGGTCCGCGGTCATTCCCGAACGCTATCAGCGTCTGGCACCGGATGCGGTCGCCGCGTTCGAGGAAGGTGCGATAGAGGGCGGTGCGCTCGATTTCTACTACAATATCCTCAATGTCATCGGAAGCCGGTTGAAGGGTATTCCGGGAAGCGCGATCACCGTCAGCGGCTATCTCAACAATACGGGGACGGAAAAACGGAACGAAACGCTGGCAAGGAGCCGCGCTGAATCCGTGCGTGAATACCTGCGAACCGTTTGGGGCATCGATGAATCGCGGATTGTGTTGGCGACCGGTGCCTTGCCTCCTCTTCCCTCGTCGTCGCGCGATACGATGGGGCAGGCGGAAAATCGCCGCGTTGAAATTTCCTCGGATAATATCGAGATTCTTCGTCCTGTAACCTTTGTCCGCCGCATCGCTGGGATCACTCCGGAAACCGTGCAGTTCCGCCCGACCATTAGTGCGGACGAGGGACTCGAATCCTGGGTGCTGACCGTCGAGCAGTCAGGAACGGAGTTCGACCAGCGCCAGGGGACACAACCGGAAAAAAGCATCACATGGAATTGGAAAAACCGGCAAGGATCGCTGCCTGCAAGCTCCGGCAATCTGCTCTGCCGTTTTCTTGTTCGCGATCGCGCGGGTGACAGCGACGTCAGCGAACCCGTGACAATTCGCGTACGCGAAGTGCGCAGTGAGCGCCGGCAGAACGTTTCGGTCTCCGACGATGGCATCACGAAAGAAAAAATAAGTCTGATCCTTTTCCCCTTCGATGTGGCGGAACCCGGCACGCAGAACGAACACATCATGCAGGAATTCGTTTTTCCTCGCATCACTGCAGGATCGCGCATCACTGTCAACGGCTACACCGACGTCATAGGCAGCGATGAATACAATCTCAAACTGTCGCAGCAGCGCGCCAATGCAGTCCGGCAGGCGTTGCTCGCCCGCATGGGCGAGGAGGCAGCCGAACAGGTAGTCAGCCAGGGAATGGGCGAAACCTCGCCCGTATTTTCGAATGACGTTTCGGAAGGACGATTCTACAATCGCACCGTGAGTCTGATCATCGAGCGCTATCCCAGATAGCGTTCGATGAGAGAAGCATTGGGGAATGCCCGGCCGCTCAGAGAAAGAGCATGCGATGTTCGGCTGGGAAGGGGACACAGGCGTCCTCGATCTTCCGGAGGATATCGAAGCCGTAGCGGTTGAGATAGGTGACGATATTCACCTGCCGTTCCTGCGGCTTGCCTTCGGGGAAGAGGTACACATGCATTTTTTCGATCTGCCGGGTCAATACGTCATCGGTCTGCCGCCGATGATGCAGTAGCTTGTCTTCGAAAGTGGCGAGGCTGCGCTGCATGTTATTGAGGGTGGACTCGGCAGGGTTTCTCAGGTTGGGATGCTCTGCTTCCGCGAGTCCCGGAAGTTCTTCCATCAGTACGGCAAGACGCGCGCGGAATTCCGCGAAATCGAACCTCTCGTTGTGCTCTTCGCCGCTTTGTACCAGCCGCCATGCGGCTTCGTCATCCAGGAACATCGCGGCGTAGGGGAGATTGAATTTGCGGAACACCTTCTCCACCTTGTTTTCCACAATCGTGAGACTGGCACGCGGAAAGATGACCGGCATCGGTACCTGGAAGTGATCGTAGGCAGGCTGAAGCTGCGCAAAATAGGATACCTCTGACGGTCCCGCGACGTACGCCGCGGTCGGGAGCAGAAAATCCTGCATGATGGGCCGGAGGAGTACGTTGGGACTGAAGCGTTCAGGTTCCGCCCCTGCCAGCTCGAGCAATTCGTCACGGGTGTATCGCTGCCGCGTTCCCTTCAGGAAGAAACCGTACTCACTGGGCTCGATAGGAAAGCGGTTTTCTTTGTGAATCGCAAACAGGTTCACCGCACGAGGTTTGATCTGTGCATGATAACGTTCCTCGAGTTCCGCACTGCGCTTGATCACTTCCTCGCCCGTCGTCGGGAACGTCTCGAGTTCCTGCAGGATCACGGGCGTGGCGAGCTGTTTGATCGTCGGATCCGAAGGATCGATGAACACGACACCCGCCTCGGGATACAGTGCGTTGAAGAGACGCGCGAATGCGCGCTGGAGACTGCCGCCCGGTGCATAGGCGTTGCGCAGCATGCTGAACAGTTCCTCCGTGAAATCGGTGGCAGGAAGGCGGGAACGGAGTTCGGCAATGGTATCCTCGATGCGTCCTTCGATGGGACGGAGTGCGACGGGCTTCAGATCCTTGGGCGCATCTTCCTCCGGCTGTGCGTAGCGCACCTTGAAGAATTCATTCTCCGCGCTGATACCGCCGGCATTGTTGATCTCGAGAAAATCATGGTCTTCACTCTCCAACCAGAACATCGGGACAAATCGGTAGGAGGGAAATTGCTCCTCGAGCCAGCGGGAGAGCTGCACGGCCGTCATTGCCTTGTACAGCGTGTACAACGGGCCGGTAAACAGCCCGACCTGCTGTCCTGTCACGACGGCGAAGGTGGTGGGAGATTTCATCAGCTCGAGATTCATGAAGGTGTTGTCGCCAGCAAGAAAGCTCTTGTTTTGAGCCGCGAGCGCGGCATAGAGTGGCTCACGTAAATAGCTGCGCCGCTCCAGCTGCTGGAGATGGGTCTCGAACGCCATCAGGTCGGAGAAATGTCCCATGAAATAATTCCGCGCGTCCGATACGTTTTCAGCGTAGTCGGCGAAGAGATGCGGCGTTCCCGGCAGTGAGGAGAAGGGAAGGGTAATCATGCATGCCAGATGTTGCGTGAAAAAACAAAATATACGAGCGGAAGGCCGCAGAGGCAAGCGGCTGCGCGGCGCGCGTTGTCTCAAGTCCGGAAAGATGGTACTTTGGAGGAAACCTGCAGGAAAAAAAGAATGTTATTCTTAAATCGAACGTAGCATACGAATCAGATAGGAGTCAAGAATGGCTATTTATATCACCGACGAATGCATCAACTGCGGTGCGTGCGAACCCGAATGCCCGAATACCGCCATCTATGAAGGCGGCGCGGATTGGGAACTGGGTGGGAAGGCCTATGGCGAGGGCGACGCGGCTCCCTCGGGCGCGGCCGGATTCTGGTCGGCCGATTATTTCTACATCGCTCCTGACAAATGCACCGAATGCGAGACATTCCATGACGAACCGCAGTGCGCTGCCGTTTGTCCGGTGGACTGCTGTCTCCCGGATCCGAAAAATGTCGAAACGAAGGAACAGCTTCTCGAAAAGGTAAAGTATCTCGACGAAATCGGTCGCTGACGCATGGTATTCGGAAACTGGCAGGTCGACCTCCTGGAGACGGGGCGTTTCAAGCTCGACGGTGGTGCGATGTTCGGAGTGGTCCCGAAGAATCTCTGGAAGAAAAACAATCCTCCGGATGAGCTCAACCGCATCGATATGACCATGCGTTCCCTCTGTCTTCGGAGGGACGATCGTGTGATCATCGTCGATACCGGCGTGGGACACAAGGAAAGCGAGAAGTTCGCACAGATTTTCGCAATCGATTTCAGTGCCTTCTCCCTCGTCAGCGGGTTGTCCCGCCTCGGAATCGAAGCCGCTGACGTCACCGACGTCATTCTCACACATTTGCATTTCGATCATGCCGGGGGATCGGTGACACGGACAGGCGCCGATCTTTCATTGACCTTTCCGAATGCGACCCATTACGTACAGCGTCGGCACTGGGAATGGGCGATGAATCCCTCGGACCGCGACCGGGCGAGCTTCCTTCCGGATAATTACATGCCCCTGCAGGACGCAGGCCGTTTGCAGTTGCTTGACGGGGACGAGAACATTTTTGATGATCTGGCATTGGATATCGTCAACGGACACACATTCGGTCAGCAGCTTGTTCGCGTGCAGGGGCACGGACGATCATTGCTCTACACCGGAGACCTTGTACCGATGAGCGCACATGTGCCCGGTGCCTGGATCATGGGCTACGATCTGCAGCCGCTGCTGACGCTCGAGGAAAAAAACACGTTGCTTGCCAGGGCTGCCTCGAACGGCGATATACTGATTTTCGAACATGATCCCCTTGTCGAAGCCGCTACGGTGGAAAGTACGGAGAAGGGATTCCGGCTCGGCCGCTATGGAACGCTGGAGCAGTTGCTCTCATCGACGCCCCATGATTCTCCGGAATGAAGCATGGCCAATTTCGTAAAGGTAACCGAACGGACAGTGCTGCGGGAGGGCAAGGGGCATGCGTTCACTGTGGAAGGGCGGGAGTTGGCCTTATTTCTGATTTCGGGGACGGTGCATGCCATTGAGAACATCTGCCCGCATCAGCATATCCCGGTGCTCGCGGAAGGGGAGCTCGAGGGCACGATCATCACCTGTCCTATGCATGGTTGGCAATTCGATCTCGCAACGGGAAAGAGTGTCAACGCCTCGAGCAGACTTACGCAGTACGAGGTTCGTTGCGAGGGTGAGAATGTGATGGTAGCGATGCCCGAAGATAACGAGGCTTCATGGTGGTGAATCCCGCGTCCTCTCTCACCGAACGCATACGCCGTCATGCACTTTCCCTGGGTTTCTCCCACATCGGCTTCGCCGAGGCAGGACGACTGCATTGGGAAGCCGATCGGCTCGGCGCCTGGCTCGCCTCAGGCTTCGAGGCAGGGATGCATTGGATGGCCCGCGATCCGGAGCGCCGCTGTGATCCGCGTCAGGTACTGGAGGGAACGCAGAGCGTGATCAGCGTCGCGATGAACTACTTCACTCCGCACGAGCATTCAAAAGATTTCGGGAACGCGCGCGTGTCCCGCTACGCCTGGGGAGACGATTATCACGATATCATCGGTGAACGGCTGGCCGCGCTGGAGGAATTCATCGTTCGTGAATGCCCCGAGGCGCGCACACGGCGCTATGTGGATACCGGCCCGGTAATGGACAAGGCCTGGGCCGTGAAGGCGGGTATCGGCTGGCTCGGGAAACACGGCAATGTTATCACGCGGGATATGGGGTCGTGGGTATTCCTTGGTGAAATACTGACGACCGTGGCGTTGGTTTACGATACCCCAATGGCGGACTTCTGCGGGACCTGCACGAGTTGTCTTGACGCGTGTCCGACTGCAGCGATTGTCCGGCCGTATATCGTCGATGCGGCGCGCTGCATCTCCTATCTCACGATCGAGCATAAGGGCGAACATCCATCGGAGGCAGCGAAGATGAACTTTCAAAGCTGGGTCTACGGATGCGATGTTTGTCAGGATGTGTGTCCGTGGAATTCCTTCGCGCTTCCGACTGAGGAAGCAGGATTCTCTCCCCGGCCATGGAATATCGCACCGGGGATCGGAGAACTCGCTGTGCTCGAGGACGAGGAATTCAGAGACCGGTATCGCAGGAGTCCTATCAAGCGTACCAAGGCGGCAGGTTTACGGCGGAACGCGCGAACCCTTTTGAAGCAACGTGAATCACATACAGATACAGAACCCGGAACAACAGCACATCGGAAGGATTATGGAACATCGTAAAGTCATCATCATCGGATCCGGTCCTGCGGGACTCACTGCCGCCCTTTACACCGGACGCGCAAACCTCGCCCCGCTGGTATTCGAAGGAAATCAGCCCGGAGGGCAGCTCACGATTACGACAGAAGTTGAGAACTTCCCGGGATTCCCGGAAGGCATTACCGGTCCCCAGCTCATGGATGAAATGCGCAAGCAGGCACAGCGTTTCGGCGCCGAGAGCAAGTTCGAGCATGTCACTGCCGTCGATTTATCCCAGCGGCCGTTCAAGGTCATGGTAGGTGAGGCTGTTTATACTGCTGACTCGGTGATCGTCTCGACCGGGGCAAGCGCTAAGCTGCTCGGTCTCGAAAGCGAGAAAGAATTTATGGGCTATGGCGTCTCCGCATGCGCGACCTGTGACGGATTTTTCTTCCGTAATCAGGAAGTCGCGGTTGTCGGGGGTGGCGATACCGCGATGGAAGAGGCTCTGTATCTCACGAAGTTCGCGAGCAAGGTCACCATCATCCATCGCCGCGGAGAACTGCGTGCGTCAAAGATCATGGGGGAACGCGCCGAGAAAAACGGCAAGGTCGAGTTCAAGTGGTTCTCTACGGTGGAAGATATCAAGGGCACCGAGGAAAACGGCATCAAGAAACTCACGCATCTTGTCCTCAAGAATACCGAGACCGGTGAACTGGAAGATTTCAAGACAGACGGTCTGTTCATGGGTATCGGACATCGTCCGAATACCGACCTTTTCGTGGGCATGCTCGACATGGATGAAAACGGATACCTGATCCCGAAGGATCGCAGCACCTACACCAATATCGAAGGTGTGTTCGCATGCGGTGATGTACAGGATCACGTGTATCGCCAGGCCATTTCCGCCGCCGGGAGCGGCTGCATGGCGGCCATCGACGCCGAGCGCTGGCTCGCCGCGCAGGGTATCGAATAATACGTCCGCTCTCAGAGAAACTGGCAGAACGCCTCCGGGTTTTTCCGGGGGCGTTTTGCGTTCAAGGGGCAAATATTACAATTCTGTAATGTTCGGTTTTGTAATTGTCTTGAAAGGTTAGAGCCGATATATTGTTTTCGTTGATAAAAGAGATCATCGCCTGATTCTCTTTAGCAGGGTGCAACACTCGCCCCATTTTCACGATCGCTCATTTCATAACGGGAATCTATGGCCGTGCGCAAGCACCCAGCCTGTTGGTGCCGTGTATAAAAAAAGGAGATGAAACATGTCACGACAACTGTGTTATTATGCGATGGTTATTATTCTTCTTTTGTGTGCTAGACCCTCAGATGCCACGACGTATACTTCCGTGGCCGATGGCCAATGGCATTATAACACATCTTGGAATCCATCAACGAATTTCCCGCAGACAGGTGATATTGTCATTATCAACCACAACATTACAATGTCGGTGAACACATATTCATCGTACGAGATTAGATCTATCACGGTTAATGCAGGTGCTTCGTTAACAATTAATACTGATGGGTACATTAAGGTTGGAATTGGGGGTTTGAACCGAAACGTCTTCATCCACGGGACATTAAACATTGAAGGTAATGGTATATTAGAGGTCGGTGGAGCTCCTATTGATTGCTATGGTGCGATCAATTTGAACACCACCTTTGGTGGTATCGACGCGTCACTTTCGGCATTGACTGTTAAAACCGGTGGCACTCTGACATTAACTGACGGTGCAGTGTATGTCAATACAATCAATGTAAATCCTGGTGCAGTAGTAAATGCAAACGGGGGTGTGGGAATAGTAGCCTTCAGCAATGCATTGATAGGTGGAAGTATCACAACCACTGGGACTTTCCCAAGTTCGGAGATTCTGAAAACTTTTGGCTCAATTTCAGTGAGTGGTTCAATCGGTGTTGGGACAGCTAATCTCTCAGATAACTACTCATGGTCATCCACACTTACCCTCGCTCCAGGTAGCGAGGTGCGCTATCTTCGGGCTGGCGATCAGACGATCGATCCATCACTTACATACTACAACCTGACGCTGGAGGGGAGCGGGAACAAGTCGATTCCTTCGTCCATCACCGTGCTGGAAGAGTTCAAGTTACAGGGCGCTGCGCGTTTTGCGAATTATGACAGGAATGTGACCTGCGGCAGCGGACTGACGAACAACAGCGCAGCCAATCATATTTTTGGCAAAGGGACATACACCTTCACTGGCACGACGATTGGCGGCACGGCGGCGACGGCGATCGACAGTGCGACCCTGAGCTTCACGGGAAGCTCGATTACCATCGGTGACGGGACGATCGGGAACGGGGATCTCAGTCTTAAAAACGTCAGCCTCTCGAATTCGAGCGCGGAGCTGCTCATCGGTGAGGGTGGATATTCCGGTGCGATTTCGTTTGGTGGTCTGCTTTCAATGACCGGATCGAACGCTACTCTGAGAGTGAACGGAGGAACGGTGTTCATGAAAAACCTGACAGTGAGCGGCGACAATTCGAGCGTCTCGTTCGCCGGAGGCGAAGCGAAACACAGTGTGACCGGGAGTATTATCTGCGGGAACAGTCTGACGGTGGATGCGCCGGTCGGTATCGCCGGAAATGTTACGGTGAATGGAGATTTCACGTTGAACAGCGAGTGCGATGTGAATGGAATGGTGACGGTGAATGAGAACCTGTCGATAAACGGCAGCAATCACCCGTCGGTCAATGATTTCACGCGTGCGTTTACGGTGAATGGTCCCTCGGTGAACATTTCCGACGGAAACAACTCGTTCATGGGAGGATTCACGCATAACACGATGGCGGTCGGGTCGACCTGCGTGATTGGGGGAACCTATACCGGCGGCAGCGGCCTGGTTGCGACGACGTTGAATGCGTACACTGTTTCTCTCTCCGGAAATCTGACGTTTAATAGTCTCGTGGCATCCAATGCCGGCGGAACGCTGACAGCCACGACGGACTTCACTGTCAATAAATCGCTTTCGCTTGCGAAGGACCTCGATATGACGGGCTACATGCTCACATTCGATGCAGCGGCACCGCAGATGGCGGTTTCGGGAATCGGGGAGGTGATCGGGACGGTGCGCAGAACCCTGCAGGCGACTGGTACCTATACGTTCAATGGCGCCTATATTACCCTATTGATTCCCACGCTTATCGGTGACGAAATCTATGATTTCAAATTCGCCAAAATGGCCCCTGATCAGCAGGCGGTTTCTCGCTGCTACGACATTCAGCGTGTCGGGTCGGATCTTACGCCCGCGGCATGGCAGTATACGCTTGGGCTTTACTACAAGGATTCGGAACTCAACGGTAACGATGAGAATACGCTTCTGCTCGCGCACGGCGTATATGACACCGCGGGGGAGGATCAGTTTACGAAACTCAGCGGCAGTTCGGTCAATACGGTATCGAATATCGTGACATTCGTGTTCGACGGTTTGACCAGCTTCAAACATCGCTATGCGATCGCCGATCTTAATTCTCCGCTTCCGGTGGAGCTCGTATCGTTCAGTGCGCGTCGGAAAGACAATACGGTTGATCTGCGCTGGAATACAGCGACGGAATTGAATAATTATGGATTCGAGATCGAACGTGCGACGGAAAAGGATGGCGCGTACACCACGCTCGGATTTGAACAAGGCCAGGGAAGCAAGAATTCTCCCACCGAATATTCCTTCGAGGATGCCGGGGCTCCCGCAAGTACGTTGTATTATCGCCTGCGGCAGATCGATCGCGACGGCAGCGTTTCCTACTCACCGATCGTGGAAGTGCTCGCCGGCACGGCACGCATTGAAATCGGAAACTTCCCGAATCCGTTCAATCCCTCGACGACCATTACTTTCCAGTCACCCGAGGATGGCATGGCAAGGCTTGCTGTGTATAACACGCTCGGCGAACAGGTGGCAGTCGCCTTCGACGGGGAAGTGCGGCAGAATGAATCCATTTCCGTGCCGTTCGAGGCGGCTGATCTTCCCGGCGGTGCGTATTTCTATACTGTGACCGTGGGCACGCAGACACAGACAGGAAAAATGCTCCTCACGAAGTGACGTTTTGAAATCATCCCTGCGATCATAAACCCCGGGACATATGTTCCGGGGTTTGTTATAACTTTTCCTTCAGTTCTTCCATCTCTTCGATGCGGCGCTGAATGCGATCGGAGCCATCCGCTGTAAATCCGGACAGATCGATGTCCCGCTGGCGCAACACCCATTCGCACTCCTGCTTTGCCGTGCGTCTGTCGCCGAGTTCGTAGCTCATCGAAGCTATCTTCGCCCGTGCCTGGATTTCTATATACCTGCGCTCGCTCACTTGCGCGTCGATTGATGCGACGATGCGACGATAGGCTTCTCGCGCCAGCGCCCAATCTTC
This sequence comes from Bacteroidota bacterium, assembly GCA_014860565.1. GTDB lineage: Bacteria > Bacteroidota > Ignavibacteria > SZUA-365 > SZUA-365 > SZUA-365. The sequence continues at coordinate 3,442 of JACZJN010000108.1, read as the reverse complement.
TTTCCCTTCCGCGGCCGAGGCGAGTCCCCAGAGAAAAAGACGGTTTGTAGGGAAACGCCGCAGAATGCCATTGGCCGAGCGGATGGCGTCGTTCCAGCGCTCTTCCTCGATGTAGATCCAGATCAGCGAGTTCGTTGCCTGCTGGGCGGTGTAGTCTGCCTTGATTTCCGAAAGCCGGAGGAGGTTGATCCCGGCATGTCGCTCGTCGTCAACGAGCGGCGTCCAGGTGAGGAATGACATGTTCCTGCTCTTCCAGTACTTGTAGGTACCGACACCGGTCATGGCATCATATGCGCGCGGATTCTTTTCAAGGCAGTCTTCGAGATACCCTGTTGCTTTCAGACCGTGAGAGAGGCCGCTCAGCCAGTTTTCCCCGTCGCGGAAATGGTAGTAGGCGATGTAGCTCCGGGCCATGCCCAGGTAATAAAGGCCCTCGGCTGCCGTGCCGGAAGACTCCGACATGCGTGCGCCCATCTTTTCCACCTTTTCGAGAAGCTCGAGGTATTTCGGCATTTCGACCGGAACCTCGAAATCCAACGACATGACCATCAGAAGGATCGCCTTATTGAGAAATCCCGCAGGATGTTCGGGATAACTGGCGATCGCGCGATCGAAAGCACCCATCGCTGATGCGTAGTTCTGCTGTCCCGAAAAATGAATGCCGCGTCGAATCAGCTCATGGAGTGTATTGTCGGGGATGCGTTGTGCGTGAAGGTCGCGCAAGCCGCCGGAGAGCAACAGGAATGCGCAGAGGATGAAGGTGCGAATCATGAATCTCCGTTCTCGATGATACTCTCTTGTTCGGTTTCTGCAGCATGGAAGTGCTGATACACGCTTTTGGCGGCCGACCAGCCCACCTGCTCGGCCAACGCCTCCACATCCGCCTCCTGTACCGCCCGCACCGATCCGAAGCCCGTGAGCAGCGCCTGTGCGCGTTTGGGACCGACACCGTCGATCTCCTCGAGCTCGGTCTGCAGGGTGCTTTTGCTGCGGCGTTCCCGGTGATAGGTCACCGCAAAGCGATGGGCCTCATCCCGGATGCGTTGCAGCAGCTTCAGCCCGGCCGAGGTCTTGGCGATGTTCATCGGGAGACTCTCCCCGGGGACGAATACCTCCTCGAGCCGTTTGGCGAGCCCGATCACGGGTTGCGACTCCAGACCCAGCTCCCGCAGAATCTCGACGGCGGAAGAAAGCTGCCCCTTGCCACCGTCGATCACGATCAGATCGGGCATGGGTTGTCCTTCTTCAAGTAATCGAGAATAGCGCCGATGCACGACCTCGCGCATGCTCGCGAAATCGTCGACTCCCTCCACGGTGCGAATGCTGAATTTGCGGTATTCGCTTTTACGCGGTTTTCCATCGAGAAAAGAAACCATGGAGGCGACGGTTTCCGCACCCTGGAAATGCGAGATGTCGAAGCATTCAATGCGCCTCGGTACTTCGGGAAGATGCAGATCGGTCTGCAGCATCTCCACCGATTTCGGCAGCATGCTCGCCGCCTTGAGCTTCTGCAGCTGAATTTCGTCAAGAAGAAACGTGGCGTTGGCCCTGCACATGTGCAGGAGTTTCAGTTTGTCGCCTATTTTCGGAATCGAGAATTGCACGCGCATCTGCGCCTTCTCCTGCAGCCATGATTCGAGCGCCTGCTGGGATTCGAGCTCGTACGGAACAATCACCTCGGGAGGAATGTCCATCGTCTTTGTGTAATAACGATGGACGATGTGTTCGATGATATCGGCGTCGGCTTCGATTTCAGCGCCGGTGAAAGGGAAGTGCTGCTTACCGACGATCTTCCCGTCGCGCACCCGGAAAACGACGCCCACTGCATCGCCTTCCTTGCGCGCCAGGGCGATGATGTCGCGATCCTTGAAATCAGACGAGGCAACCTTCTGCTTGTCCTGATAGGTTTTCAGCGCATTGAGCCGGTTGCGCAGCTCCGCCGCTTTTTCGAACTCCAGTCTTTCCGCACAGCCTTGCATATCATCCTCGAGCAGCTGCCTGAGGACGCGTGTTTTCCCTTTGAGCAGCTGCTCAACCTGATCGATCATCGCGCGATAATGCTCGGGTGAGACATGGCCTTCGCAGGGGCCTTCACATTTCCGGATATGAAAATCCAGGCACACACGTATGCTGCCACGCGCGATCGTCTCCGCTGTGAGCAGATAGTCGCAGCTGCGGATGGGAAAGATACTTCGTATGGTCCTCAGCATGAGATGCATGGCCTTGACGTCGGTGTAGGGACCGTAGTACCGTGAGCCATCGCGCCGGATCTGCCGCGTCGGAAAAATGCGGGGATAGGGCTCGTTCGTCACGACGATATATGGATAGCTTTTATCGTCTTTCAGGCGGACGTTATAGCGAGGATTGTGCTCCTTGATCAGGTTGTTCTCGAGCAGCAGCGCTTCCACTTCCGAATCGGTTACCAGCAGTTCTACATCCACGATCCGTGAAACGAGCATGTCGCGTTTGGGGTCTGATGCCCCTTTCTCCTGAAAATAGGAGCGCACGCGGTTCCGGAGGTTCTTCGCCTTTCCGACGTAGATAATTTTCCCGTCGTCGTTCTTGAACTGGTACACCCCTGGGGACTTGGGGAGGTTGTCCAGTTTCAGTTGAAGGTCTTCCGGAACCGCGTGCTCAGTCATGGGATCGTGGATCAGGTGGCAGGCTGGCAGAGCTCCACCAGCACACCGCCGGCAGATTTGGGATGGATGAATGCGACCAGGAAGTTGTCCGCTCCCATGCGGGGTTCCTCGTCGATGAGACGGATGCCGGCCGCTTTCAGCCGTGCGAGTTCGGCATGGATGTCATCGACTTCGAAGGCCATGTGGTGGATGCCTTCACCGCGTTTTTCGATGAATTTGCTGATCGGTGAATCATCGCTGATCCCGGACGTGAGTTCCAGATTTGTGTCGTCGACATGAAAGCTGCTGACTTCCACTTTCTGTTCTTCCACGCGTTCGACGTGGGATGGCTGCAGATTGAGCAGCGTTTGAAATGTGTGTTGCGCATCCGTGAGGTCTTTCACGGCGATACCGATATGCGCGATGCGTTTGATCATTGAAGGTATGTCTATTGTGGTACATGAATACGGTGAAACTGCCGTATCAATGTAAGTTAGGGAATTGGGAGAAAGGGAGAAAGGCATGATATTCGCGCCACTCCGCAAGGCGCAAAAAAAACGGGATCCCGTAGGACCCCGTGATTCTTCGAGGAGACCGCTCACAGAAACTTGTTGCATTTTCCGATCATCAGCTTCGCGGGAGCACGGAGCGATTCAATATCGGTAGCGCTGAGCACGCGTTCAAACTGTTCGCGAGCATCGCGGTAACGCTTCATCCCGAAATAGGTTTCACCCATCCAGTACATGCTGCGCACGCGTAAAAGTGCATCGGGAGCCTGCTCGGAAACCTCCTGAAAAATGCTGAGTGCGGTGCTGTAGCGG
>JACZJN010000107.1 GCA_014860565.1 Bacteroidota bacterium | reverse complement strand
TCTTCAAATCCCTTGACAAACGACTCGAGCCGGGATACTTTCCGGGTACATTTCATGCTGGCCTCTGCTTTGTTTGACGACAAAGGGAAAGTCCACAAACTTTCTCTCAGGGGCTAGCATGTTATTTTTGGATGTTTTTCCTCGCATCAGTGACAATTGCTTCGGTGGAAATTCTTGGGCACGGTTGGGAATTTTTCCTAGGTTGATGTGTCCACGGTGTGCAGACTCAGTATCTGCGTGTATGTTAGGGAGAATTGCTTCCCTGATCCGGATCGATTCATTCATTCGAGGTCTATTATGAGGTGTTTGTACAGCCTGCTGTTCCTTTTGCTTGTGCCGCCGACTTTACTTGCGCAGCCGGTTTTCCCTTCATGGGATGAATATCGTCTGAGCGAAGTGCGATGCAGTGGGGGATGCGCCCCTGCCCTTGCACTCCGGCGCGATGGCAGCGGATTGGTCTTCTGGTATTCCTCGGCACAGCAGATCGGGAGCAATTGCCGTCCGACAGGAGCGAACACATCATCGTTTGATTTTACCAGGGCGGCGATTGCGCTGGATGACAGTTCATATGCAGTCCTGAGCAGCTCATGGGTCAGACTCCCCGGGTACAACCAATCCGAAACGAGCTTCAGGCTGAAGCACGTCGACGTCTCGGCGGTGCTGGATTCCTCACCGGTTCTTATTAAAACTTACCAGGCCGGATTCATGCCGGAGGCGCAGGACGGTAGTAGCGAATACTGTGTGTATCCTGGCTTATTCTCCTCCGAATTCGGTGTTCATCTGTCCTGGAACGTCCTGGCGTTTAGAAATTCGGACTATGCCGGCTCATCAGGTCAATGCAGGCTCGGAATGGATCGGTGGAATCCATATACGCATTCGTATGCATGGGTTATCGACGAGATAGCTTACCCTGCACCAAATCCACCTCTCGGTAAGAGCACGCCCTTTCCCATGCCGTTTCACCGTCTCTCGGACGATTGGAATGGACAGCGCTGGCGTTTTCTTCGAAGGCCGGTGGATCCGACTGATCGTGACGATACGACATGCGTGCGATTTATCAACAGGCTGAGTCCGAGCGGCGCGATCCTCACTGAGGACGTCATAGATACCCTGCCTGCTCGAGGGACAGACCTCTCGACATTTCCCATTCCATCCTCGGACGGAGTCGATCTCCTTCAGAGATACGCGCCTCGGGGAGTCCTGGTCGAACGGATACGCGATGACGGGATGATCCTCGACTCCCTCGTTCTGCCCATCGATGTACGATCATATAATGGGCTGGGGTCCCTCGGCGAGTCGGTTATGGCGAATTATGATTCGTCTTACGCCATGCTGGATCTGACGGGACAGCGCCTGCTGGACGGGAGGGTTCTTCTCGCATGGAGTGCCGTGGGAAGCGACGATTCCGCGGATGTGTACATCGCCCTGTTTGGAAGCGACTGGAGCCTGCTCAGTCCCCCAAAACGGTTAAACAGTGTTACCACCCGCGATCAGTACGGGGTCCGGCTGTTCGTGCATGGCGACAGCGTATCCGTTGCCTGGCTCGATAATCGCGACAGGGAATGGCATGTCTATTATCGTTGCTTCGCCATCGACCGTGTACTGAACACATCGTCACCCCGGCTGCGTCAATCGTTTGAGATCGAGGGTCCCTGGCCGCATCCCGCTTCAGGCATCACAACTTTTTCAATCCGCGGAATCGAGCAGAACATCTCGATGCGCATCGTCGATGCCCTGGGCAGTATCGTCTGGACCGGTAACACAGCCGGCTCCTCGACGTTCTCCGTTGATCTCCATTCATTCTCTCCGGGGATCTATTTCCTGCACGCATCGACGGAACTCGGTCAATCAGTTCGTCTCTTTATCGTGCGGTAGTCTGGGTTTCACGCGAGGCCGCGCTCCATTCTCTGCTTGTCGATTGATTGATCGAACCTTACAAACCAGTGTGGTGGTAATCCCAACAAGTTTAATGGATGTTGACGTACGTCCTTGTCTTTCATTTGTTTTCGGATGTAAAGAAAAGCCCCAGCGTTCACCGGGGCTTTCCTTCACGTGGTCGTGATGTTGATTTCGGCATGTCAAGTGAATCGTCTCCGCGACATTTGAATTCCCGCTCAGAAGGTCTATTTTTCTTTGAAAACAACTCCACAAGCGGGATTCGGATTTGAACTTCCAGCCCCGGTTTACGATCACCAACCGCATGACTCAAGCGATTACCCGCATCGAGCGGGCGCGGGGTTTCCTGGAAGCGGCGCAGCTTTCTGACGATTGGGTGCGAGAAGTCGGTGAGCAGGCTCTGATGCTGGAGGCTCATCATACCACACATATCGAGGGCACCCAGCTGACACTGGATCAAGCTGCGCGTCTCTGGAAGGGCGAAGACGTGCCGGATGCTGATCCGGACGATGCACGGGAGTTGCTCAACTACCGCACTGCCTTCGAGTTTGTGTCCGAATGCTTGAACAGCGGCGATCCGGTCACCGAAGGGATGATCCGTGAAATCCACCGCAAACTGGTCGAAGGCGTGCGTGGCGGCAGCGCTGGGCCCGGAGAATATCATCGCGTCCAGAACTACGTGGTCAACTCCAGCACCCGCGAGGTCATCTACACACCGCCCACTGCGGCAGAGGTACCGGTGATGATGTCCGAACTGGTGAAGTGGCTGAACGACGATCTCGATGTTCATCCCGTCCTTGTGAGCGGTATAGCGCAATTCCAGCTGGTGCACATCCACCCCTTTCTGGATGGCAACGGCCGCGCCTCGCGCCTGCTCTCCACCCTCTGCCTTTACAAGGCCGGGTACGACTTCAAGAGGTTGTTCACTATCAGCGAATACTATGACCGCGACCGATCGACCTTCTATCGGTCGATCCAGAGCGTGCGCGAAAACGGGATGGACATGACCGGCTGGCTCGAGTATTTCGTGACCGGCCTTGAGACCCAGATGGCCGAAGTGCGCGACCGAAGCGAGCAGATCATCCATCGCGACATCCTCGTCAAGCAACACGGCCTGAACGAGCGGCAGGCAAAGGCGCTAAGCCATCTTCTCCAGCACGAGAAATTGAGCATCCAGGATTTCGAATCCCTGTGCCCGACCGTCAACCGCCGCAGCCTCCAACGCGACCTGAAGGGAATGCTGGATAAGGAATTGATTATTGCAGAAGGAGCAACCCACCATCAGGAGTACCGACTGCGGTAATCTGGGTGGTTCGTTTCTGGTACAACTTCGCGACACGGTTTGCGACAACTTCGCGACACAGTTCGCGACAACTTCGCGACACAGTTTGCGACAACTTCGCGACATCCTTCACGGGTTCGGAAGGATGGCTAGCCGGTCCGTTGCGATAGGCCCCATCTCAACCAGGCTCCGTTCCGCTGCGCGGAACTACACCCGGGCAGGCCAGGCTTGGCTTGTATCGGGCGTCTCGCTTTCTGGTACGGATCAGGAGCCTGCCACGGCGTAGTCCGCCGGAGGCGGACGAAGCCGGAAAGACAAAATTGCGTTTTTTCAATACGCCGCTGTCATTTGATTGCATCGATGTTCAACAGGGAGACACGAACATGGCACCATCCGTCGAACACCGGTGAATATCGTCGGATCCAGAACTGTGTGGTCAACTCGAGCACCGGCGAAGTCATCTACACACCACCCACCACGTTAGTAGTGGCGGTGATGATGTCTGAACTTATGACAAGCTGTGACACCGAGCTGTGACACGAAGCTGTGACAGAGCTACGACAAACTGGGAGCTGCGACAGGCCCCATCTCCACTCCCCTTCTGATACAGCCCGGAATTGCCGTTTCCGGGCTGTTTTCTTTGAGTCTCATCCACAAGGATCGACGAAATCCACTGGAATCCGATCGAACGCGAGTCTCGCTGCATCACTTAACAGCTGCCGTCAACTCGCGGAATCGCAGGGGAGTCCAGGGTCGCGGCGATCGATGCGATCTCGAGCCGGAACGCTCCCTCCTGCCCGTCTGCGATCATCAGGCCTATCTGCCGGATGCTTCCGGGACGGAGGGCTGGCGCGTTCGGGACATCCCGCCCGCGAAAGGACGGGCGGAAGGCAGAGAAAGGAAGATCAACGGTGATCCAGGTGCCGTCCTCGGTGGAAAAGGACGCCTGGTAGGCCACGCCGTCGAATCCTTCGTCCATTCGCAGCCGCAGCCGGTAGATTCTGCCGTCCCCGCGCACGCGAAGCCGGATACCATCGAAATCTCCGAGCTCGAATAGCCCCGGAGCGCAGCGTACCGATGCGAAACCGCCGTTGTTCTCACGCGAGAGTGTTCCGGCAAAGACGGCATGGCCATCCGGGACGTATTCCATCCGGCTCGCGGACACCCCACCCATCACGACGTCGTCGACCGGGCGCCACTGTTCGGTGCTTTCCGGGAGGGTGAAATCAAATATGGTCAGCGTGTGCACACTGTCCTCTGTGCTTTGAATGTGTCGATATCTCCGACATTCAACCTGGACAATGATTTTTAGGGCAGGATCCATCAACAACGCGCATCGGACCGGAGACCGCGAAGCCTGGGTCTACTTCTTATGCGGAAGCAGTCGAGGGCACTTCCACGCAGGCGGTGGAAATGGTTCAGCAAATCCTCGACCGGTCCAACCATCATCGCAACAGGGTCGACGACCTCACCCGCGCGGCGGCGTCCGCCTTGCAGGGACACCGGGCTCTCATATGGTTCGCGGCTCAACTGCCTGTCCCGGCAGGATCCACGGTGGACTCCTGATCTCTCTTCAGGGTTTCGAGCAGGTCCTGCAGCGGCGGCAGTCCATAGCCCCGGTCATGAAACCAACGCACGACGCCCTGTTCGTCGAGCAGCACTATGCGAGCATTGAGGTCGTTCTCCGTACCGGTCCACTTCGAGAGGGTTCCCCCGCCGCCGCCGTATACAGTAATAACATCCCTCCACGACTCCTTCGGTATTCCCTTTCGCATGCCCCCGTCAATGGCATCCTTGAAAAGTGACGGGAGAAGTCCGGGAATGGTTGGGATTTCATACACAGGGGGAAGATCAAAATCGGCTGTAAAAAATCCAATGCCCCACCGGTCGACGTCGAACTGCGCGTCCTGTTCATACGCCAGGACGAGAATGACTTTCTTGCCGCGAAACGCATCCGGTATGATGACTTCATCTCCAGCGAGGGATTTGCCCGTGACGGTCGGGAATGTTTCACCAATGGGAGTGCGGTTCGGATATGAGGAACCACAACCGGCAAAGATGAGAGCCGACAGCAAGACGAGCGGGAGAATAGAACTGCGCATATCGGGTTTCCTGATCATGATTCGTGTTCCAGATCAACATCGTACCGGCAATAATGGGTTCCACTCGACATGAGCAATCCTGCTGCTCGTCGTTTGAGATACATCAGTTGGGAAGGAGTGACTGTCATTTCCAGCGCCGGGATTGTTTGCCAGGAAGCTCCCTTGTCTGTGCTCCGGAAAACACTGACTTCGCTGCGGAGATAGATCGTCGAGTCGTCGCACAGCCTGAAATCGTATACGCTGGCTTCCATCGGCACCGAAATGCGTTCCATGACGAGGAAGCGTGTGCCGCTCCAGGTCTTGCCGGTGTCAAGAGTGACAAGCGTATCCTTCATCGTCCGCGTCATCCGCTGCTCTTCGGCGAGAAGGGGGAGGAAATATGAAGCGCATTGCAGTCTTCCGTCGCCTATGGTAATGCCAGCGTCCGGAGAAAGTGCTTTCCCTGTTTTCCACAATCCTTAGAGCTCCGGCCTCCGTTTGTCCTTGAGAAGGAGGACCGCACCACCCGTCATGAGTGCTATCAGCGGGGTTTGAATAAGGAGACGGGTTGTGTCTATCTCGGCACTCCAATCCACTTTACGCGGACTCGAAGGCCGATATTTCCGCATCCACTTTTTACTTTTGCCGGGAGGCGAGAATATCGGGTGATGGCCGATGAAGGGACGTGCGGTCTTACTCCCGTAAGAACTTCGACGAACTAACCTGTAAGGCGGAAGAATACCGCTGAGGCCTAAAACGAAAAGACCTGCACCGAGAGCGATTCTCTGATTTTTGTTCATACTGCAGAGGGTGAAAATACCAGCAGCACAACAAGTACTGCCAAAGATGCGACGATGGACCTCATTCGCTCACCTTTTGTGAACTGTGCGGAATCACCGAATATTACTGGTTCGAAATGGGAAATTCAATCACTTCATACCCCGCCGCAGCGGCACGGTGGCGGTGCGACGCGTCACGCCCTGGCGCAGTTCGAGGAGATAGAATCCGTCGGGGATGTCCGAAGGCAGCGAGATGGTATGATACCACTTCCCCTGCCCGCCGGCGGGGATGCGCCCGCGCAGCCATTCGCGACCGACCGGATCCACAAGGCGATAGTCGCAAGACGCAGTCGCATCGGATTGCAGTTCGAGCGTGATGCGGTCGGTCGCGGGCTGGGGGAAGACGGACAGCAAGCGGAACGCTTCCGGTCCGGTCTCCGTGGTGACAGCGGTGGTGATCGGAAGAATCGTAACCGTGGCATCTCTCGAAGGCAGGACGGAGCAGGCGCCATATCTCTCCCACGCCTCCAGCTCGACGACGGTGGACGTCGTGTCGGACACGGGAAGGACGGTGAAGCAGGCAAACGCGAAGTCGTCCATGCTAGATCTGGACCAGAATTCCGACACCACGGAGATCACGCCAGGCGTGGCGGAGACGAGATGCCAGGGCCTGACCGTCCGCGTCACGAGGCTGTCGAAGCGCAGACGCGTGCTGTCGTAGCGAAGCAGGAATTCGGTGGTGTAGTAGGTTTCCGCCCACGAGTTTTCATAACGTACAGGCATCTCGAGCGTGCCTCCAGCCGTCACGGTCGCGTCGCGGAGAAGGAAGCGCATCCCGTTCTCTCCGACGCTGTCGTCGGGGACGGTGTAGTGAAACTGCATGGTCGTGTCGCGACCGCAGATTCCATGCAGGGTCAGCGCGAGATCGCGTTCCACACCCAGCCGGCACGGCATGGTGTAATAGAACCAGCTGTAGCGGAAGGGGTCGTAGCGCCAGCTGTGTTCGATGTACCGCCTGCGCATTTCAAGCGCGTCGCCAGGATCATCCCCGAGACCGGTCCAGTGAATGAAGCGGTCCAGGTTGAGTTCGTTTCCCGTTGTGAAGCGGTGGTAGATCCAGCCCTCCCGCAGCGCGCGCCGCATGAGACTGTCGGCGCCGAGCGCCTCGCCGGGATACCAGCCGTCGGTGAAGAACAGCAGGACTCCGGTCGTTTCCGATCCCGCTCGTGGATCGAGATCGAGCAGCGCATGCGCGGCGCCGGTGACGCGGTGTCCATCGCGAAGCGACAGCCGCGCAAGCGCCTCATCGATCCTCGTGGTATCGGTGCTCCATGGCAGCAGCGCTTGGACGTCTCCAGCCAATGTGTATATAGCGAGCGAGTCCTGCCCTGCTTCCATGATTCGCGACCAGGTCCGGATGGCTGTTCGGTACGCCGCGAGACCCGCCTCGCCGACGGTGCGGGTCACGTCGAGCGCGAACAGTGCGCGCAGCGGCCTGCGCTCGCGGTGATAGCGGGAAGGTTTGAAATACTCCGCCGGGATGGCTTCCCCGTTGTCGGTGAGAGTGACCATCACGGAGTCGATGTCGATCGGCGTCTCGCCGCACCAGGCCGACGTCCGGAGCGCCACGTCCACACCTCCGGGATGCATGAGCGTGATCCACATTTCGCCGGTTGCCGCACGGGCCGGGAGATGCTGCAACCGCAGGTTCTGTGACCGTTCGATGCGAAAGATGTAATTCCCGCATTCCTGCCGGTGCCGCCAGGTCATGGACGCCTGGAAACCCACGAAATGCCGCCATTCCATGTAGGGAACAAACACCTGGAAACGCACGCGCAGCGTGTCTCCCGGCGCGATCACGCGGCCAAGGATCGAATCCCGCGGCGTCAGGCGCCGGATATCCGGAATGACGATTCGTTCGTCGTACCAATCGTTTTTCAGCTCGACGTCCTCGACAGTGAGGGGAAGTCCCTCCCTGCTGTACACGAGACAATACACTTCGAGTTCGCGGCGCTCGAACCCATCAGGACCGGGATCGAGGACCAGCGTATCCGGCAAGACGAGTTCGAGTCCTTTCCTCTCCGTCCGCCCGTCTCCCCCAGGACAATTCCCCAGGATCATGGCAACGGCATGTCCCTCGTCGCTGCCCCGAACCCGCGCGGCCCCCTGCTCCCAGTCGAGCTGCCAGAACAGCCGCTGCGGCCAGGGAATGCCGGTCTGGTAGCGGTCTGCCTGCACACGCATGTCAAGCGGGTATCGCGTCGAATCACCAGGTGCGAGGCGCGGAACATGGATGGCCGGGGGCGAGATACTCCCGTCAATGAAGCGCAGATACGCCTGGGCCTCGCAGAGCACGGACACTTGGTACGCGGTGTCGCTCCCCTCGTTGACGATGCTGATCACGGGAGTGATGCGGTCAGGAAGAAATCCTCCGATCTGAGGGTAGTACCAGCTTGTGTCGGCTTTCCACACATGCACGGAGACCTGCGCCGCGACGGGCAGGACATGCACCGCCAGTATTAAAAGAATAACAGACGCTGTTTTCTTCATATTTCGTCCCTCCTCGCTGGTTCCTCACTCATCGCAGTACCAGGAATCGTTGTACACCGGTTACTGCGTCACCGTTCATGCGGATGAAGTAGAGACCCGGTTCGAGTCCGGCCGCCGACAGTGCGACCGTCGATGCTCCGGCAGGGAATTCTCCCTCACCGACAACGAGGCGTTCCCTGCCGAGCATGTCGAACACGCAGATGCGTACCCGCGACGGACGCGGCAGGATGATCTGCACGATTCCCGGTCCGCGCAGGGGCTGGGGAGCGACGGTCAGCGTGGGTCGGACCGGGAGACCGTCGGGCGTCCCGCCGATGCCGGTGATGCGTCCCCACGGCACACCGCACACTTCGGCGTATGTGAGTTCGTAGTCCTTGTCGCTCTCCCAGGCGTGCATCTCGAAGTCCCGCATGCCGATACCTTCCAGCAGGCGGACATGCCAGCTGGCCCAGTACCCGTAGCCGTATTCGTACGAATCCATCTGCCGCCGCATTCTGCCGTCAACATTCACGGAGATGGTGTCAAGCACCATCCCCCAGCGGCAGAGGTCGCCGATGTTCAGCCTTCCGGCGAAGAGCAACTCCACGCCACCGGTCGCCATGTCCCTTCGGAAGAATCCGCTGCTGTCGCTTCGGAACCAGCCGAGCAGCGGCCCCTCACCCGAGAACAGGAACCATTGCTCCCCGTCGATCAGCGTGTCGGCAGTGATTTCCGTCCACTGCATCCTTGGCGGCCAGACGGGTGCATAGCGGTACTGGTACCGGTTGCCCACACAGAGATCGAACCAGCGCGCCGCGGGTGCGAGACGGTTGAACGAAGTATCCCGCACGACGGCGGAATGCAGCACGGCGAGTTGGCTCGCGCTGGTACAGAACACCTCGCCGAAACGGTCGGTGATCACCCGGTAATACTCCCCGCGCCGCAGTTCGAAGGCGCGGCACTGCGCGCCGAGGACGATGGTATCGAAACGGCGTCCCACCGACCACGCGGCGTTGTTGAGCAGCACGGTGGAATCGCCCGGAATGAACGCCGGGTACAGTTCCACGGAGTCCTTCCCCCTGTCGTCGTACTCGGCCAGCATGCCTCGGTCGTTGACACGGAAGAATACACCGTCGTCCGGGTCGATGATGTATTCGAACGCCAGGTAGCTGCGGCGGCCCAGATAATTCACCACCCAGGCGCGCTTTCCTCGCTCCCCCGAGCGAATGATGCTGTTCCTCCAGACCGGCGTTCCCCCTCCCGCCATGCGATGGACCAGCAGATCGTCGGGTGCGAAGGGCACGGCCTGTTCCTGTGCGCGCGTCGGCTCCAGCGGATGCAGCCAGCCGCCGATTTCCGCGAGCCGGAAGGCATCGCTCCCCTGCTCGACGGAAAGCAGACCGACACTGTCGGCATATGTCCAGATGCCGTGGGTGCCGTAGTCGATTGTGACCGTTTCGCGCGTGACATCGGCAAAGGCGATACTGCCGGTCGCCATTACGCGTCCCATCGGAAGGATGTCACCCACGGCGCAGCGCGCCGGCAGCCAGAGACGATCGACCAGGACACCGCCGATCTCACGCGCGACATGCAATCCATCGAAATCGTTTCGATACAGCGCAGGAATGGGCGTCTGCGCACCGCTGGTTTCGACCTTCCACCATTCATGTCCCAGGGTGTCGACGCTGCCTGTCACGGACAACCGCATATCCGCACCACGGAAATCATGCCCATTGTCGATGGTGAATAGCGCAGTAGTGTTTTCCGCGAGGGGAAAATACATCGACGCCACTACCGGCGGTTTCAGGAGCGTGAGCCTGAGTCGATAGCCCGGATGCAGGGAGTCCACCGCCGTGGACCTCGTGGTGAACAGGCCGTCCGTCGCATCCACATACCAGAGCAGATCCACCTCGCCGGACGTGTCCTCTCCGGCGAAATTCTGGTAGATCGCATGCAGTTCATTGCTGGTGAACATCCGCCGCGGGGTGCGGCCATCATCGTCGGCAGTGAAGGCGAGCGTGTCACTGGTCTCATCCTCCCTGCGCATGCGGACAGTGTAGCGCAGCGTATCGCTGTGCCGCACGCCGGGATACCGGGAGACGGCGATGTCCGTGCAGGGATCGGGCGGCATGGGGCGCTCCCAGGAAA
>JACZJN010000013.1 GCA_014860565.1 Bacteroidota bacterium | reverse complement strand
TGCGCCTTTGCGCCTCTCCCCCTATTCCGTATCTTTCTCTCCGGTATTTTTTTCACGAAAGAGCGAAACGCGACATATGGACTGGTACATCAATTGGGTCACGAGCCAACCGCTCACCTCGGCGGCCATTCAGTTCGGGATACTGGGGACGTTGGGGGAAATCATTTCGCATACGCTGCGGACAAAGAAGATCGGCCTGCCGAACTCGCCGCTGGAAATGCTGGGCAAGATGCTCGCCTGGGCACTGCTGGGTATCGTGATCAAGTACGGCTTCACGATGATGAAAGGCGCGGTGCTGGCACTGATCGAACACAACCTGCTGCCGGGTTTCTGCGCGGAGGGCATCGCCTGGGCGTTCTGCGTTTCGGTGTTTACCAACGTGTTCTTCGGTCCGCAGATGATGTACTTCCACCGCGTCGAGGATAACCTCATCCTCCGCCGTTGGAGCTTCAAAGGCATCGAAACGGCGCTGAAAACACTCGTCTGGTTCTGGATTCCCGCCCACACGGTCACCTTCGCCCTCCCGAAGGAATTCCAGATCGGCCTCGCGGCCGTGTGGAGCGTCGCGCTGGGGATCATCCTGGGACTGAGCATCAGGAAATGACGTTGGCTATTGGCCGTTGGCTTTTGGCAAGAGGCGCCAGCCCACGGCCAACTGCCAAGGTGCCGAAGGCAGAACCGCCAAAGTCATATTCTACTATCCGCTCTGAATTTCCTCTACGCGCAACTTGTGCAAGTGCGCGGGGATTCCGATCTTTGTAGGGATGGATAAAAGTTCATAAAACACCGAGACTTATGCTCAAGCGATCAAGCAGACATACCATTCCCGATGCGGCACAGTCCGCGGCGGCGGCGTGTCTCGCGTATGACCGCTGCACCACACGGTCGCGGAAGATTCTGCAGTTCAAACACTATTGCACCGACGCCCCCATCTGACCCGCCTCCAGGCTCCGGCCTGTTCCCCGACGGCAATTATTTCTATTCAGATAATTTCAACATTCCAAACAATCTCACGGCACATCCGTGCCGCAAGGAGTACGCACACGTGAAAGCACAAGACTTCCTCACCGTCCGCGACCTGAGCCAGGAGGAAATCCTCGAGACCTTCGACATCGCGCTGGACATGAAAGCCGACCGCATGAAGTATGCGGACGCGCTGAAGGGACAGGCCCTCGCGCTGATTTTCGAAAAGCCTTCGCTGCGCACGCGCACCTCGTTCGACATCGGCATCCAGCAGCTGGGCGGCTATTCGCTCTACCTCTCGCCGGCGGAAATCAGCCTCGGCAAGCGCGAGTCGGTGCACGACGTCGCCAAGAATCTCGAACGCATGGTGCAGGGCATCATGATCCGTACCTTCGCCCACCAGATCGTGATCGACATGGCGAAACACGCGTCCATCCCCATCATCAACGGCCTCACCGACTACGCGCATCCCTGCCAGGCAATGGCCGACTTCCTGACGATCAAGGAACACAAGGGCGACCTGAAGGGACTCAAGCTCTGCTACGTCGGCGACGGCAACAACGTCGCGCATTCGCTGATGTTCGCCGGCGCCCGCCTCGGCGTCGACGTCACTATCGCATGTCCCACGGGCTACGAACCGAATCTCGTCGCCTGGCGCCACGCCACCGAGGACGCCAAGGCCACCGGCGCGACCATCGAAGTCGTGCATGACCCGGCCGAAGGCGTGAAGAACGCTGACGCGGTATATACCGATGTCTGGGCCTCGATGGGACAGGAAGCCGAAGCCGCCGAACGTCGCCGCATCTTCATGCCCTTCCAGGTGAACGAAGACCTGATGGCGAAGGCGAAAAGCGACGCGCTCTTCATGCACTGCCTGCCGGCCCACCGCGGCGACGAAGTCACCGACGGCGTCATCGACGCAAAGAATTCGGTCGTCTTCCAGGAAGCGGAAAACCGCCTGCACGCGCAGAAAGCCGTCATGTATCAGCTGATGAAGAAGTAAGGAGCGGCGCATGTCCCGTACAGCACTGATTGCCATCGGCGGGAATTCGCTCATCCGCGCGGGTGAGCGCGGAACGATAGAGGAACAGCTGGCCAACGCCCACGCGACCGCGAAAACGCTCGCGGCCATGGTCAAGAGCGGCTGGCGCATCGTGATCACGCATGGGAACGGTCCCCAGGTGGGGGCCGCACTCATGCGCTCGGAACGCGCGGCCGGCGAGGTGTACACGCATCCGCTGGACGTCTGCGTCGCCACCACGCAAAGTGAAATCGGCTACCTCCTGCAGCGCGCGATGGAATTCGAACTGCGGCAGATCGGACTCACCACGCCGGTGATCACCGTGCTCACACAGGTGCGCGTCGACCCCGACGACCCGGCATTCGCGAATCCGACCAAGCCCATCGGTCCCTTCTACACGAAGAAGGAAGCCGACGAGAAAAAGCGCCGCCTCGGGTGGAACATCGTCGAGGACAGCGCGCGCGGATATCGTCGCGTCGTGCCCTCGCCCGAACCGAAGGAAGTATTCGAGCAGCACATCATCGGGCATCTGCTCGACGAAGGCATGATCGTCATCGCCTGTGGCGGCGGCGGCATTCCGGTGATCGAGCATGAGGACCACCGCGTCGAGGGCTCCGAAGCCGTGATCGACAAGGACCGGGCATCCGCCCTGCTCGCGGCGAAGCTCGGCGTGGATCTCTTCGCCATCAGCACCGATGCCCGGCAGGTGTATCTCGACTTCAAGAAACCCACGCAGCGGGGACTCGACCGTGTCACGGTCGACGAACTGCAGCGCTACTACGACGAAGGACAGTTCCCGCCGGGTTCGATGGGTCCCAAGGTCGAATCGGCCATCCGCTTCCTGCGCGACGGCGGCAAGGAAGTGATCATCACCTCCTTCGAATTCCTCACCGCCGCGATCGAAGGCAGCGACGGTACGCATATCGTGAACGCATGACGTGCACGCATCTTTCACCAGAAAGCGAGTGACGGAAATGAATATCAGACACGTCGTCGAATCCCAGCAGTTCACCGTTCCCCTGCTCCTGCAGCTGTTCGAACGCACGCGCGCCATGGAGACCATCGTCCGCCGCGGCGGCACGCGCGACTACGAACGCTTCATCATGGGGACGCTGTTCTACAAGCCCTCCACCCGCACGCGCTTTTCCTTCGAATCCGCCATGTACCGTCTGGGCGGACGCGTGCTTTCCACCGAACAGGCGCGCGAGTTCTCCTCGGAAATCGAGGGCGAACAGCTCGAAGACACCATCCGCATCATCGGGCATTACTGCGACGTGATCGTCCTCCGCCACCACGAGGAAGGCGGAGCCAAGCGCGCGGCGGCGTTTTCAACCGTGCCGCTGATCAATGCCGGCGATGGCGAAGGCGGACAGCATCCCACGCAGGCGTTGCTCGATCTCTACACCATCTACAACGAGTGCGAGACGCTCGACGGACTCTCCGTCGCACTGATCGGCGCGCTGGACCAGGGACGCACCGCGCGTTCGCTGGCGTACCTGCTCGGGAAATTCGACCGCACGAAGCTGTACTTCATCGCCCCCGAAGAAATGCAGATCAAACCCGACATTCTCGAATACCTCGACAAGCACAACGTGTCGTACGAATGTACGCGCACGGCCGCCGGCATCCTGCCGAATGTCGACGTCGTGTACCAGACACGCATCAACCGTGAGCGCCTGCAGAAAAGCGACATCGACCTGACACCCTACAATATCGATGGCGATGTGCTCGCGTCGATGAAGCCCGACGCGATCGTCATGCATCCCCTTCCGCGTTCGGTGGAAATCGATCACGCGGTGGACGCCGACCCGCGCGCGGCGTATTTCCGGCAGACGCAGAACGGGCTGTACTTGCGCATGGCCCTTCTGACCATGCTGCTCGACAACGAATAATCGGACACAATCATATTTTTTGAAAAGGAACGTTTCATGAACAGCCAAGACTACATCGCCCTCGAGGAACAATACGGCGCGCACAACTATCATCCGTTGGATGTGGTGGTGCACAGCGCCGAAGGTGCCTGGGTGACCGACGTCGAAGGGAAAAAGTACCTCGACTGCCTGGCCGCGTATTCCGCGGTGAATCAGGGACATTGCCACCCGCGCATTTACGACGTCTTCGTCGAACAGGCGAAAAACGTCACCCTCACCAGCCGCGCGTTCCGCAACGACCGCCTGCCGCTGCTCTACAAGAAGCTGCACGACATGACCGGCTACGAGATGTCGCTGCCGATGAATTCGGGCGCCGAGGCGGTCGAGACCGCGATCAAGACCGCGCGCCGCTGGGGCTACGACGTGAAGGGCATTCCCGAGAACAAGGCCGAGATCGTCGTCGCCTCGGGAAATTTCCATGGCCGGACCACGACCATCGTGGGCTTCTCCGATGACCCGGCGTCGTTCAAGGGCTTCGGTCCCTACTGCCACGAAGCCTTCCCGATGCATGAATACGGCAACATCGAGGATCTGAAATCGAAGATCACCGCCAACACCTGCGCCGTGATGATCGAACCGATCCAGGGCGAAGGCGGTATCGTGATTCCGCCCGACGGCTACCTGAAAAACGTCGCCGACCTCTGCAAGGAGAAAGGCATTCTTTTCATCTGCGACGAGATCCAGGCAGGACTCGGACGCAGCGGCAAGCTCTTCGCGCATTACTACGAAGGCGTGCGTCCCGACATCGTGATCATCGGGAAAGCACTTTCCGGAGGATTTT
>JACZJN010000106.1 GCA_014860565.1 Bacteroidota bacterium | reverse complement strand
AAATTCACCCCCCTCTCTCTCGAGAACAGGCGGGAGTTGCTGCGGCTGCTTCAACTCCTCGATGGTTTCCATCGTGGTATTTACAAGGATGCGGACAGCGAGGGAATAGCAGAGCTCCGAAGAATGCATGGTGCATGAAGGACCGATCGGGACCCGTGGAACTATAAAAGCCCCGTTTTTAAGGATTTTTCGGGTAGGAGCGGATCGGATTCGGCTTCGTTCCGCAGCGCGGAACTTCGCCGAGGCGGGCTGAAACTCGAACAAACGTTCTGTCCAAAAATGAAAAACCCCCAGACTTGGGGGTTTTTGCGGGGCTTCATAGCCTCATTCCGCAACTTATGTCTCGATCCGCCGGTGGAGATGAGGTTCATTTTCATCGAGCTGGATCAAGTAAAACAGCTGTTTGCAGCTGGGTAACGTGTAGCGGGGCCGTTTCCGTTCACAGGCCCCGCGTCACACGGGCGCTTCATTTATCGCGCAACCATCGGGCTTTCCCTGGGAATTTCACCGCGTCTCAAGTGTCATGTCGGTAGCGATACGGGCATCCGCATGATGGACGCCCTTCATCTTTCATGTGCACAATTCCGAAATCCCGATGAACCGCTCCGCAACACACCCGCCATACCCGATCCTCCTGCTTCTTGCGGCAGTCGTACTTGTCGCTTTCACCGGCTGCAGCGAAGACGAGCCCGTCGCGCCTCCGGCGAAGCCGGCGGAGCCGCCGGTAACGAGCATCAAAGTGCTTTCACCGCGGGCGAACGACGTTTTCGACCTGAGACAAAAGATCGTGGTGACCTGGGACACTGTCACAGCCCCGGCTCAAGCCGATTCAGTTTTCATCGAATATCGGCCAGTGGGCGGGTATGACGAATGGAAGATCGTTCGCCGCGTGCCGATCTTGATACGGCCGGCGTCATTCTCTGTAACGGACACCGCCGTCACGGTTTTCGAGATCCGCCTCAAGGCGTCGCGGGAAACCGACTGGCATCTCGTCTCGCCTCTGTACATTCTCAAATCCTCGTTCAACGTGCTTTCTCCCCGGAACGGAGATACCGTGGAAATCGGGCGAGGGCTGCAGTTCCGATGGACATCCAGGGCACCGGGTGTGCCGGACAGTCTTCAGCCGAAGGATGATACAGAGGTGCTGATCGAGTACCGGCTCCTTAAATCCAATTCCCAATGGAACCGGATTGGATTAGGGCAGGTCTCGAAGGGAGGGTACGACTGGCCCCTTCCCCCCTCGATAACATCTGATTTCGAAGTGCGGCTGCGTCCGGCCAGTTCCCCCGCGTGGTTGACCATCGCCCCGATCCACGTCAGCACCCCTGTCGTGACGATTACCGCTCCGGTAGAGAACAGCGTGTATCGCATTGGAGCGGACATCCTAATCGAGTGGAGCAGCGTCACCCCTCTGTTGGAAAGTGACGAAGTCCTGCTCGAATACTACCTGCAGGGCATATGGTACCCGATCGGCACCTGGCCATACAGCAGGCATCAGGTCCGCTGGAAACCGCCGTTTTCACAGGCGGCGACCTTCAGACTGGGTGCGACCCTGCTGCGCGGAGGCATCCGGTCTGTCGTTTACAGCATTTCCTCGGCGGACCTACACTTCGACTTCCCCGCCGGCACGACCTTCCCGAGGGGTGCGCCGCTGGTTATTCCCTTGAAAGTCGATCTGCCATGGAACGAAGGCTCGGGCACCGAATTCCTTTTGAGCACCGACGGCGGCCGCACGTGGCCGCTGACGAAAAAGCCTGATGAACTGCTCAGTGAAGGACCCGCATCCGCCTGCCGTCTGCGGGCAAGGCGATCGGACCTGCCGTTCGAGGACACTTCCACCATCTTCTCCATACCCGAGAACCTGGTCGATTACGCCCCGCTGGTGGTCGGCCAGCACTATCAGTACAAGGTAACCGAACGGGATTGGATCATCTTCGCCGGCAGCCTCACGGTAGGCGGACGCGACCACCCCGATCTCCATGTCGTCCCGACCGGCATGCGCGAATTCGCCGACCGCACGGAATTCGACGTCACCGTCTGGGGCGGAAGAAACGCGGACACACTCCATACCGTTGTGACGATCTCGAAAGCGGGGCTCTGCCCGGCGAGCGCTTCGTTTCTCCCCTGGTCCTTCGAGGGACTGTTCACCCGTCTGGATCCGGGGGCCGACGGCAAGGAATACTCCTGGAAGAACAAATACCGTTTCATTCTCGATCGTTCACGCGGGCTGGTGTTCGCCTTCGGACCTGGCACCCCCACCGTCAGCGCGGCCTATGCTGCGGAATACTTCTTCTGGTTGAAATGAGTGGGGCTACTTTTCATTGTTCGACGTCAAAACGTGTGGGTCAGATTTGGAGTACTGCCAGTAACTTCGTTCATTCCGGTCGACAGATGTTAATTTTTAATTGTCGCTGATGTTGAAATATAGTTGTCGTCAGACACCCCATAAGGGACCTTTTCTTGCGGGGGTTCATAGGCTCATTCCGCAACTTGTGTTTTGATCCTCCGGTGGAAATAATGTTCCTATTCCGGGAGTTTGAGCAGCTGAGGACGATGCTGCTGTCGGGGCGATGCACTGCCCGGGAGGTCCTGTCTTTCCGGGATACTTGATTCTGTTGTCGATTTCGTTAGTTTTGAATAATCGGTACAAGACAGAAGCATCCTTTATAACGTTGCGCTGCGACGATGCGG
Organism: Bacteroidota bacterium; assembly: GCA_014860565.1. Classification (GTDB taxonomy): domain Bacteria; phylum Bacteroidota; class Ignavibacteria; order SZUA-365; family SZUA-365; genus SZUA-365. Next base: position 3,680 of record JACZJN010000106.1, on the reverse strand, counting down.
AGGAGCTATGAAATACCAGTGTCAGATCCTCTTATTGATGGTCCTCTACCTTCCGCTGGCCGCATACGGCCAGTCCGCGTCGTTTGAACTGCTGGCACGGAACGATGATTACGGATCAGCTACCGCGCTGGCCGAGCTTCCGGATGGAAACATCTGTCTTGGATCGAGCCGGGGTCTCGCCGTGTATGTCCCGACGGACAGTGGTTTGACAATGCTGTTTGAACGGCGTGGGAACATCGGTGTTCGGGATATTGCCGTACGTGCGGATGGATCAGTGTTTGCGGCGTGCGGGACGGAAGGACTGTATGCGTGCTATTGGGATGGCCAGATGCTGGGACCTCCGGTGCGGGCAGCGTTTGTGCAATTCGCCGAGTGCGTTGCTGTGGGGAACGACGGTGTCCTGTATTGTGCCGGAGGGAGGAGCGGATATTTCGCAATCGAATGGAATGGGAAAGAGCTCGTTCCGATCGATAGTTTTGCTGTCGACGGTCTCGCAAGATCATTCGCGATCGCAGCGAATGGGGATATCATCGTCAGCGGCAATAATTCTGAAGATGACAGTATACGTGTGATTCGCCTCCGGGATCAGAGCCTTGTGCAAGTCTCCGTCATGGGTGATGCCCCGGCAAGGAAGCTCTATCCAACCATGAACGGGAAGGCGTTTTTTATTGATGCTGGTGACGAAGTGTCTGTGATCCACTATGACAGCAGCGGATTCTCACCAGCACGAATAATTCATACCACAAACACGCAAAGCGTTGCAGGAACGGACAGTACCGTCTACGTGGGCGACAGCAGATCTCTGTTGGTATTCCGCCTCAACGGTGACGCATACGAACAGATTGCCCGTATTGAAACAGACGTGGTCACACCTGTCGACATACTCCTCGCATCGGACGAACAAATCTACACTGCTGAATTCGACGACGGAATGGGAGTATTTGAGTTAGAGGAAAGGGTACTGATCGAAACCGGCCGAGTGAATAATGGCGGCTACGCGTTCGATTGTGTACAGGGCCCCGACGGGTTGATATGGGTGGCAAATGGTGGAGGAGGTGTGCGTGCCTATCGTCGCACTGACAGCCTTCTCACATTCGTCGCGCATATCGATGAGGGAGGAGATGCCCGTGACATCGCCGTTGCTCCGGATGGTACGGTCTTCGTCGCGAACGGAGGTGACGGCGTTCGTGCGTATTCACTCCGCAATGGGCGGCTGCTCAATGTGGGACATCTCCCGGACTCCAGTGACTGGTGCCAGATGATCGAAGTTGGTCCGGATAGCACAATCTTCTGTTACTTGGATGAAAGCGGCATATGGGCGCTCAGGCACGATGGAAGTTCATTTACCAGGGTTGCCAACGCGCCGGCAACGGCTTTTGCCGAAGACCTGGCTGTGACGTCCAGCGGAGCGATCTTCCTGGGAAACGGATGGGATGGACTGGAGGCATACACATTCACCGGCGACAGTCTGGTGATGCGCGCGCGGATAAAGGAGGGAACGGTATTTGGGGTCGCTGCCACGACCGACAGTACAGTATATAGCGCGCTAAGCTCCGACGGATTGAAGGTATATCGATACGATGGAACGAGCTTTGCGCCCCTGGCCTCTACTGCAGATATCTTGGCACGAAAAGTCCGTGCGGATGAGAACGGGGTTGTCTTCGTCAACACCTTCGATGAACTCCAGTCATATCAGTTTGACGGGAATGGATTTACCTGGCTTGCGCGCTACCCGCAGTCTTTCTGGAGCATTTTTCTCGGCGATTCTGGCTCAGTTTTTGCCCTCACCAACCAGGGTGAAGTGGTGATGTTGCAGTATCATGACGGGGTGGACGGTATTAACCGTCCCGACGAAGTGGATGCCCTCCGTCTGTATAATTCCCCGAATCCCTTTCGGATAGTCACCACGATCCAGTTTCAGCTGCCACGGACGGCTACCATGGATCTGACGGTCTATGACGTCTACGGGCGGAGAATACAGCACCTTATCAGTCGTGAACGCAGAGCTGCAGGCATGCATCGCGTGATATTCGACAGTCGCGATCTACCTTCCGGGATATATTTCTATCACCTATCATATGAAGGCAGTGACGCGTTTCGACGGATGGTTCTGCTGCGGTAGGGTAAACAAAAAAGTCCGCCATCGGCGGACTTTTTACGGACCAGATCCGCTTTCGCACTCCGGCATGGCAGATCGAGACTCAAACCGTTGCAATTTACTGCCGCAAAATGCAAAAGCCCCTCATTTGAGGGGCTTTGCGGGGCTTCATAGACTCATTCCGCAACTTGTGCCTCGATCCACCTCCTGGCATGATACTTATCCTTGGTGAACTGGGGCAGCTGAGAAAACTGCTTGCTGCGACATCGATGGAGGTATGATTTACCATCCCAAAAAAACACTTGATTAGGAGAAGAAATATCCTATATTTCGGCCGTAATTCCTTTGACGTATTAATGTACGAGAACACGGAGTTCAGGCACTCTGCCTGCTGTGTTGGTCCACTTCTTGCATCACAGTCGCTCCGCGTTGCCGTTTTATGCAAGGATAAAGACAATGAACACCATTTCGAAATTCGCCTTGGTCTTTCCTTTGGCCGCGCTGATCTTTCTGGCTCTGTCGGGGAATCTGTTTTCACTATCACCCGTGGTCATCGCGATACAGGTCGTTGCGGCGGTTCTCGGTGTCTGGGCGCGGATAACTTTCCACAGTGGGCAGTTCAACATTCATGCGGATCCAAGGGACGGTGATCTGCTATCGAACGGACCGTACCGACTTATCCGCCACCCAATGTATACAATGGCTCTCCTGATTTTCTGGTCATCCGTAGTTGGGCACCCGACATGGATTGTTGCAGGCATCGCAATGCTGATCACTGCTGTCATTGCCATCCGCATCCATGTTGAAGAACAGCTGCTGCGTCTGCGATTCTCCGGGTATGCCGAATATGCAAAGAGGACACGCCGCGTCATTCCGTTCCTTCTCTGAACGACGCCTATATTGTGACTTGCCCGCAATCGTCGTAAAGATGCCTGGTCCGGGATTGACTGGTATCGTCGCCGTTTCACCGGAAAGCCACCTCGACCGCGGCCAAGTAAGCTGCGTATTCATCCGAAAGTCTGATGATCCTGAGGCACGAGGAAGCCCATAACAATTACATGCACAGAGGTGTGCAATTCCTCGATCTCCTGCAATACGCTACGGTGTAATACATTGGATCAGATTATCAGTGAGGCGACGATTTTTTCGGTGTCGAACCTCGAATCAGACGTGTTATGGAAAGCAGGCGCAACCGAACAGCAGGATTCCCTTGCGGTAATGGCACTTCTCGGCATATAGAAGAAACGAAACAAGCAGTTTCCTGTGAAGAAAACGGCTTGCGACTCGTTGGGCGGAGCGGACCCGGCTTCGTTCGTCTGCGGCGAACTACCCGCTGTCAACCTTCGGGCTATGGCGTGACAGGCTCGCGTGGCGGGCCCAATTTTGACCGTTGACGAATTCCGCCACAAAAGAAAAAACCCCCAAACTTGGGGGCTTCTTGCGGGACTTCATAGCCTCATTCCGCAACTTGTGTGTCGATCCGCAGGGGGAGGTGAGGTCGGTTCTCAACGAATTGGAACAACTGAGAACCATGCTGGTGGTCTTTCCTGCGTCAAATTGATGCCCCAGCGCATGTGGACCG
>JACZJN010000105.1 GCA_014860565.1 Bacteroidota bacterium | reverse complement strand
AAATTCACCCCCCTCTCTCTCGAGAACAGGCGGGAGTTGCTGCGGCTGCTTCAACTCCTCGATGGTTTCCATCGTGGTATTTACAAGGATGCGGACAGCGAGGGAATAGCAGAGCTCCGAAGAATGCATGGTGCATGAAGGGCCGATCGGGACCCGTGAAACTATAAAAGCCCCGTTTTTTAAGGATTTTTCGGGTAGGAGCGGATCGGATTCGGCTTCGTTCCGCAGCGCGGAACTTCGCCGAGGCGGGCTGAAACTCGAACAAATGTTCTGTCCAAAAATGAAAAACCCCCAGACTTGGGGATTTTTGCGGGACTTCATAGCCTCATTCCGCAACTTATGTCTCGATCCGCCGTTGGAGATGATTCTAGTATTCAGTGAAATGGACCAGCTGAACAATCTGCTCGCCGTGAAGAGAAAATCGACATGTATCCCCGTAATCTTGCGAAAGTGCCCGCAGAGGCGATGATGGACACACCTGTGGTATGCTTGTTGGGTCCCCGACAGAGCGGAAAGACCACGTTGGCACGAAGTCTGGATCCGGATCGTGGAGACATCAGCCTCGATGAACAGAACTACGTTCAGCTCGCGACAGTAGACAATTATATCGCAGTGCTTGAGCGTCTCTTCCTCGTTCGGAGACTGCCGGCATGGCACAACAATCCCGGACATCGATTGATCAAAACACCGAAGATTCACGTCATTGACAGCGGCCTTGCAGCGACTCTGGCGGATTAGACTGCGTCGGACTGGTTTGAACAGCGTGCGCGGACGGGCCATCTTCTCGAGTCCTTCATGGCTCGGCAGTGTGGAAAACAGTTTCAGCGTGGTTTCCTCCTCTATGCCGGTAAGTAACAGCAACGCCCCTGCACAAGCAGGGGCGTTGCTGTTTGAAACCGGTCGTGGTCGTTGCTGCTCCGGCAACCGCGGCGGCGGTGCGGAGATAGTCCGCGGGTTATTTCATCAGTAGCATCCTGCGATGGACTTGCGTGTCGAGTGATTCGAGGGTGCAGGTGTAGGTGCCACTGGGCAGATCACCTGCATCGAACAGCACTTCATGCAGGCCTGCACCGCGCATGCCTTCCACCAGCTTCGCCACCTCCCGGCCAAAGAGATCGTGCACAGTCAGGCGCACGGTCGCGGCCTCAGGCAATGTGAAGCGGATTGTGGTCGTGGGATTGAATGGATTCGGATAGTTTTGCGACAGCGTGACCGCCTCGGGCACGCGCTCCACTTCCGCCTCGCCCTCTTTCGGGAACCAGGCATGCGCCATGGCGAACGGTCCGGCCAGTGTGGTCAATCCGTTCACCTGCACCACGTTTTCGTAGATGTTCGAACTGCCGCCGCGGTCGATCCACATATTCGACGGCCGTTGCCAGACGGTCAGGGCAGACGGTTTGCTCACCAGCGGATCCGCCTCGGTATTCGTGTAGAACAGACGCACATCCACGTTCGGATTCGAGGCGCTGCTCGCCATCGTGTAGTAACGGCGGACGTACCGGATGCGTGATAGACCCTGTGGATATACGCACGGATACATCGTCACCGTGAAACTGCTGATCGGTGCACCGTTGCTTTTCACTTCCGCGATCTTCTGCCCGAATGAGTTGAGGAAGGGCGTCCAGCTCGTCCCCACCGGCTGCGTCACCGTCACCGTGCCCAGCGGCTCCTGCTGCAGGCTCACCGTGATCGTGAAGGGCGCGTTGGTTGCTGGCGCGTTCGTGGCGCTGTTGTATGCCGTCACACTGATGCTGCGCGTCTGCGTGCCGGGCGGGATGTTTCTCAGATCAATGCGGAACACCAGGTCCTCGCCTTCTATTCCGCTGCTGCTCAGCAGCGTGATTTCCGTGGCCGTGGTCGTGGCATGCCACATCATCACGCCGCTGCCGAAGTGCCCGCCGCTGTTGCTTATACGGATGCTCCGCGTTACAGCCAGTGGCGTCTTGCAGCCGTACGAGGCCGCGACGAAGGAAACCACAGGAGCGATTTCCATCCGTGGCTCGATCGTGTACTGCGAGGTACAAGTGCTTTTCAGTCCGATCGCATCCGCCACGGTAAACGTAACGGTGTGTGTACCGGCCGGGAGCACTGTATAGGGTGCGGGACTCTGCGTTATCACCAACTGCGCCGTGGCGGTGCAGTTATCGCTCGCCACGATTTGCGACCGGAAGTCCGGGATCGCCGCCTCGTTGCGCGCGTCGCCCTCCACCTTGAGACTGGAGGCACAGGTCGCGATCGTAGGCGGTGTGAGATCTTTGATTATCACCGTCTGCAGCTGCGTGAAGATGTTGCCGTTGCCGTCGTTGAAAGTCCAGTGCACGGTAAACGTCCCCTGCGCCGCATAGGTGAGCGGGTCCGTGGTTGTGCCCGTGATCTTCCCGGCGCAATTGTCCGTCGCTGTCGGGGCGTTCGTGATCGTCGCGCTGCATTCACCGGTGATCGTCGGCAGTGTGGCCAGATCCGGGATGGGAGCGCTATTGTCGATCACTGTGACGAAGAACGTACACGCAGACCCGCTCCCCGAGGTGCAGAGCACGGAGCTTGTCCCCAACGGGAAGGTAGATCCCGATGCCGGCGAATACTTCAGCGTGCCGCAGAGGTCGTTCGAGGACACCAGGGGGAACTGCACCCGCGCGCTGCATTGTGCCGGATCCACCGTAGTTACGATGTCCATCGGACAACTCATGTTACAGCCCACGTCGCCCACGGTGTACCAGCCAAAGGACGTGTCGGTCACCGTGACCGTGCGGGAAACCGACGCATTCTGTGCCGCCCCGAATGCTTGCCATGTCTTGCCGTCGTCAATACTTTTCCAGACATAGGCCGTGGACAGGCTCTTGCCGTTGTCGTCGTCGGACACCCACGACATCGTCCAACTTCTCCCCGCAAGCGGTGGCGCGGTGGAGGAAAGCTTCCACAGACGTTTGATGCTCGTGTTGCTGCCTACCGTCGTGATGGCTATATCGCCCGTCATACGTTCGATCGCAACATTGCCGAGGTTGTCTGCTCCGGCATTGAGCGCAACGCCCATGCCGCCGAAGGTCGAAGCTCCTGTGCCCACAGTGCGTAACGCGGTCAGGGTTCCCACCACATAGCTGCCGCTTTGTTCGCCCGTGATCACGGCCGTCTTGCCAAGATCGAGCGTGTAGGGACCGGTGGCGATGCGTCCGCCGGGCATTGCCAGCGACACCTTCACCGAGAGATTATTTTCCAATGTGAGCGTGCCTGCCCCGCGTTTCATTATTCCGGAAAGCAAGTCGACGCCGCGGAGCTGTGCGCTGCCAGCGTTCGAAAACGCGGCCGTCGACGCGGGATGCGTCTGGACGGATCCGGCGTTTATCAGATCCCTCTGTACGACAAGGGACACCGCGCCATCGAGTTTCACCGTCGTGCCGGCGGTGATGATCATGTCCTGCCCCTGCATGGGCGGACTGCTCCACAGCACCAACACCCCGAGCAGGAGTAATAGTATCGTGTTATGCGTTTTCATGATGGATCTCCTGTAATGTGGATGGCCGCGTCAGCGCGCCATGACCATTTTGATTTCGGGAGAGTCCTGTTTTTCCTTCATCGAGGCTTCGAGAATTTCCAGTCGTGACTGCAGGGAACGCAGGGAAACCAGCTCGGCTTTCATGTTCCCCAGTTCCGTTTTCAGCGCCTGGTTTTCTTCAGCTATCGTCCTGCTTTCTTTCCTGATACTGCGGTTTTCCTCGATCAATTCCTGCACTGCCTTGATGAGGACGATAGATGAGCTATAGGTGTCTACCTGCAGCAATTCCTCGCCGTCGAGGAACTCCCCGCTGCCCTGCACGTCATCCGGGAACACTTCCTGGTATTCCTGCGCGATCACATTGTAGTAAGGACGGTTCTCGATCGACGGATTGCGTTGTTTCCATTCCTCGGTATAGTTGAATTGCACTGGACGCAATTTCATGATGGTCTCACGGGCGCCTTCGACCGTCTGTACATTCGTCTTGATGCGACGGTCGGAATTCGCTACCCATGCACCTGCCGTGGTTTTGGAGGCTTCGCCCTCGACTTCGAATGCGTTTGCCGATGCGACGCGGTTGATACCGACACGATTCGCGGCGAAATCGCCCCAGATGAGCGGATTATTTGTGGGACTGTTGTCGATAAACAATTTATCGTTACCGGTATTATTATATCCTGCCATGTACCCGAGATAAATGTTGCCCGAACCGGTAGAATTGCTACCAGCGCTGTTTCCAATCGCGATGTTATACTCGCCAGTCGTGTTATAATACAATGAGCTACCACCAATCGAGATATTATAGGAACCAGTTGTATTCATTCTCAACGCCGATACGCCCATGGCAGAATTCGAATTTCCTGTGGAATTTGCGTACAGAGCTATGGCACCACATGCGGTATTGGAGCCACCCTCTGAATTTGATCTCAGTGCAGATCCTCCGATTGCGGTATTATAACCACCGATGGTATTCCAAGTGAATGATCCAAACCCAACCGCGGTGTTCATGATTCCTGTCGAATTCGTAATCATCGTTTCTGCTCCAAGCGCGGTATTGTATTGTCCGGTAGTGTTTGATGATAACGTACGATCTCCAACCGCAGTATTATTATCCCCTGTCATCGTCTGGTTGCCGGAGTTCTCGCCGAGAAACAGATTTTTTGTGCCGAATGAGTGAAGAAAAGGTGTCGTTCCGCGATAAACTATCCCCGATGTGCCCGACGTGACTGGCAGCCGCAAATTACCTGTGAGCTCCAGCTGTTCGTTGGGAGTGGATGTGCCGATGCCGACTTTTCCCGTATTGTCAATGAACACTCCTTCGGTAGCGTCAGAATTGGTAAAAAACCGGTAACCTCCGTCGAAGCGCATGGACATCTCGTTGTCCTGAGAGGAGAACAACGTTCGATTGAAATTCGTACTGGCATCACCGATGACAAAAGATCCTCTTTTTCCATTCGTTTCGACATATGAGCCCATGGACGTGGAATAGTCTCCTGATGCATTGCTCTCGAATCCCAATGCAGTCGACCAATTGCCCGTCGCGCGTGCGTAACGGCAGCCAAGCGACACCGCCCATTGACCGCTGGCTGTATTCGCATCGCCGAGTACGAGAGACCTGTACCCACTGGCGACACTCTGCATGGATCCGATCGCAATTGCATATTCCCCACTCGCCACCGGACCAGGGAGAGACATAAACGGATCAATGTAGCCAGATCCAATTGCAACGGACCCACGACCACTCGCCTTGGGAAGGTATCCCATTGCGATGGAATAGTCTCCGATATTCCCATCATCCCATTCCGTGTTTCCAGCTTCTCCTGCGCGAAATGCGCCCTTCCTAGGGTACCACATCATGCGCGTACCGGCACCCGTTCCGGGAATGGTACCGCTGCCAAAAGTCCCCGTAGCGATAAAACCATCCACTCCATCAATAGCGACTGCTCCAGCGTCCGCGGTTATCGTGCGACCCGCTCCGGCACTGCCGGAATCGTAGGCATCATCCAGCGTGCCGCTGCTTGCTGTGGGAGTTGTCCAACTCGCCAATCCAGTGGCATCTGATGTGAGCACTTTCCCGGCACCCTCGGTACCATCGACGATTTTGACCTGTCCGGCAACATCGAGTTTGGCGCTGGGAGAGGTGACTCCCAGGCCGGTGTTTCCCGCACCGTCGATAAACACACCTTCGGTCAGGCCCGAATTCGTGAATAGCCGGTACCCGGCGTCGAAGCGCATGGACATCTGATTAGCTGCAGTCGAGAGCATTTCGTCCTGACTGCTGTAATCACCGATACCTACTGCCCCCATCTTGGAATTGGTGTTCACTTTATTTCCCAAGGCCATGGAGCTGAATCCGCTCGCCGTTGATGCCCACCCGATCGCAACCGCATTCGTACTGCTGGCGCTCGTCCAACCTCCGATAGCCGTAGCGCGTTGACCGCTGGCGATGGTCCCTTCCCCCAATGCAGTTGATTGGTCTCCGCTCGCGTTGGTTCCCAAACCCATGGCTACGGAGTGTATTCCCACATTCCCATCATCCCACTGATCACCCCATGCATGTCCGGCCCGAAATGCCGCTTTCGCAGGATACCACATCATGCGTGTTCCGGCGCCGCTGACTGGAATAGTTCCGCTGTATAGTGTCCCAGTCGCGACGAAACCGTCCACTCCGCCTACATGCAGCGTCGCTGTGGGAATAGTAGTCCCTATCCCGACCTTACCAGTATTGTAGTAAATATCCGAACCACTCATCATCCACTGCGAACTCAGGAAAACCCAGTTCGGACTCAGTGGCGAACCTGCATTAAAGTAAAAGCCCGCACTGCCGTCTGTTTGATAGACGACGAGACTGTGCGCGGGTGACGGTATTGTCGATCGCTCGGCAGCGGTCATGCGCGGAAACAACACGCCTTTTGTCGTTGAACTCACGTCCAGCATCGCCGACGCATCGGGATCGGCGCTCATCGCATTGACGGCGACACCCTGCGCGGCTAGCGGACCCGAGGCGAGAAATGAGATACCACAGGCCATCATCAAGAAGATGAAGGTTTTCACATACTTTTCCACGGGCTGCTCCTCTTGAAAGATTATTCTATGGAAGGCTCACGGATTATCCGTACCGAAGCAGCATTCAATCAAATACTGCTGATAACGGATTTCCCTAGCCAAGTGTTTTTCACGCATGTTCCAAATCAATGACCGCATGCAGCATGCTGCGCTTTCCGGAGCTGAAACGGGTCGGAAGGTTGATGCTGGCTCCGTACATCCCAAGATTGATAATCACTGTTTTTGAATATGAAGATCGTATTTCCGTGTCAGCACTCCTCGTGCTGATGAACACGAGATCGAAGCTCAGAACGTGCATCCCGGGGCTGCTGTGTATTTCAGCCTGCAATGTAAAGATGTACCGCACCCGATGTCGTACACCTATGTTGCAATCTTGTGTCTGTACGTTAGATTGAGCGAAAAATCGGATATTATCGGGTTGCGAGCCCATGGAACGATCGATCCGGTGCCCCTGGATCGCCCGTTTCAGGTTCCGTGGCGAGTTGTGGAACCATTCTGGTATGAAGACAAATAGACCCTGAGAGGGGAGACTTTCTAAGAAGCGGACCCAGTTTCTTCTCGCAGTGTGGCATACACCGTGTCAGCCCGAGAATTGATTTTTGCTGTCGGATGGCCCAGGAACGAAAAAATCCCTCAATGAGTGGGCTGAATCCTCTACACGTGCCTCTTGTACTCGACCAGGGACACCTTATTCAACGAGGAGTTTCACTGTGGAGCGGGAACCGTTCTCCGAATATTCCACCACGTAGATACCCGCGGTCAGCCCAGTGACAGGGAGAGAGGTCCCCGCCGGAAGGGAATGACGCACACGGCCCAGGATGTCGATAACGCGGATCGATGCGGCACTCCCCTGGGAGGCGGATGGAATCACGGAGACGGACGCGCAACCGCGCGGAACCGGGTTCGGAAACAGCGTGATCGCGGTCGGTTTTTCCGCCGAGATATCTGCAATTGCCGTGAGACGATCGATTGGCAGGCTTTTCATGTATACCGATGGAATGGTGTCCCTGCTGTCCAGCCAGGCGATATCCACCATATTCTGGCGAACAGCGAAACCTCCCATGACCTGTGTGTGCGTGTTGACATCGGAGACCCGCTGCGGCACGCGCAACTCGTTCCATTCCGCATCGAACGCCTGAACGTACAGACGCGTCGTGTCGCTGGCTTCCACCCGGCTCCAGAGCAGCAGATGGGTCCCGTCATCGAGGCGCTCGTGCGTCACCGCCGGGAAGTGCTCCCATATACGGATTTCGGGACAGAGAATTCGTTCATCGACAAGACGATCATTCGTGTCGTAACGGCGCAATTCCAGCGTATCGGAATCCGGCAAAAGGCAGAGCACATCGGCCGTCCCATCGTCGTAGGGGATGAAGACGGAGAGCCGGTCGTCGGCCGCGGCCGCGAGCGTGTCGAGCACGCGCACGCTGTCGATGGCGCCTGTATGCGGATCCAGGCGCTGCAGGACCATCAGCTCCCGGTCTGGCTTGTGGATCCGTTTTCTGAGTAGCAGATGTGGAATACCGCTTTCCGTCATGCCGGCGAGCAGCAGGTCGTTTCCGACGCGGAACGGCCAGGTCACGTCGTTGCGGGGACCGATATAACGGAATGATTCCCCTCCTGCCGGCCAGTAGCTCCAGCGTGGCTCGTGATCCCGGTAGTAGAGCTGCCCCGGCTTCCAGTACGTTTCGAAAACCGCACTGACGAGAACGCCCCTTCCTGATCGGGCGAAAAACACTCGCCGCGGAGTCTCTTCGAACTTGGCGAAATCGGGGCCCTGGTCGTAGTAATTGAGCGAATGAAACATGGTATCGCCGATGGATACCGATTCCCCTTCCCGTTGGACATCGAAGTGGTACATCTTCGACAAATATCGATAACCGGTATCCACCCACGTCGAATCAAGGCTGCGGAGGAAGGCGAAACCGTTATCCCCACTGGCGTACAGGCACCCGTCGATCGCCGCGAATGGCCGGATACTGTCGCGGAGCGATCCATCCGGTTCAAGGACACAAGACCCGTTTTCCCATGTAACACACTGCAGCCCGTCTGTCGATACCGCGATGCTCACCGGCCATGAGGCCTTTGCTTCCCGGTCCGTCCAGCTGACCCGTCGCTCCACGGATTGGGCGTTGAGGGCACAGGCAAGGACGAAAGGGACAACGGCAGCCAGCAGGAGATCGCGTATTCGAATCGAGAGCATGGCGCATATCCAGATTTACGGGCAATTATTTCTCGTTTCTCCCGGAATATGCGGCGTACCGCACTCACTGTCAATGGAGCCTCACCTGCCCGATCGGGGAAGGAACGAGAAAGCCCCTCATCTGTGGGGCTCTTGGATGGATGTGGCGTGTCATAGCCTCCTTCCGCAACTTGTGTCTCGATCCGCAGGGGGAGATGAGGCTGATTTTTAAACACATTGATCAGTTGAAACATCTGCTTGTGGCGTGACATCTTCAGATCCGGAACGGGAACAAATGTGAACAACCCACCCTGATGCGAAGTCTCTGTTTCCTGCCAATCCGGGGCTCTCCGATGTTTTTCCTTTCCATCGGGCCCGAGGCTCATTTACACTTGGTCGGTTAATTATTTTCATTTGGTCGGATTTGTATTTACATTTGGTCGAAGCAATTCTGCCATATCCCCGTGAGTGAAATGGAGATTCAGAGTCCTTTCCCCCGCTTGATCCAGCCCCGTTTGCAGGAAGCACTCGCGGATACCCCTGTCGTGCTCATCCACGGTCCGAGACAGTGCGGAAAGTCGACGCTCGCACGGATGTTCGGCGAAATGCACGGATTCCGATACCTGACTTTCGACGACGAGAACGTGCTCGCCGCGGCGGAATCGGATCCCGTCGGTTTCTGCAAGGATCTGCCGAAACACGCGATTCTCGATGAGGTCCAACGCGTCCCGGGTCTGTTTCGCTCGATCAAGGAGATCGTGGATATCGATCGACGTCCGGGAAGGCTGATCCTGACCGGATCAGCGAATGTGCTGTTGCTCCCGGGGTTGTCGGATTCGCTGGCCGGACGGATGGAAGTGCTTCGGCTCGGCCCTTTGACTCAGGCGGAAATCGCCCGACTGACAATACCGCCGTCATTTCTCGATGCCGTCTTCAGCGCCTCCCCTCATGCACAGCATTTGCAGCGGCTGGGCGACGAACTGATCAGGAGGGTCGTCACCGGCGGATTTCCCCCCGCGGTCCTTCGACTGTCGGAGCGGCGCAGGCGGGTCTGGCTGGAGCAGTACAGTGAAGCTCTCGTTCAGAAAGATGTCAGAGATTTCACACGGATCCGTTCCCTCGATGTGCTTCCCCGGCTGCTGGAGGTCGCCGCCGCACACACCGCCGGTCTGTTCGTCAGCACCGATCTCGCCGCACCGTTCGAACTGAGCCGCCCCACCATCCGCGAGTACGTCGCGGTGCTCGAGGCGCTGTTCCTGCTCGAACTCCTCCCGCCATGGCACAGC
>JACZJN010000104.1 GCA_014860565.1 Bacteroidota bacterium | reverse complement strand
CTCGTGAAAAGAGCTTGCGTTCGCCGTGCGTATGCATGAAATTACCCCCGAACAATGCCAGGAAGGTGGAAGCAATGAATAGATGTGAATGGTGCGGTACCGACCCGCTGTACGTCGCATACCACGACCAGGAGTGGGGCGTGCCGGTGCACGACGATCGGCTGCTGTTCGAGTTCCTCATCCTCGAAGGCGCCCAGGCCGGTCTGAGCTGGCTGACCATCCTGAAGAAACGTGAGAATTACCGGAAGGCCTTTCACGGCTTCGATGTCGACCGCATCGCACGCTACACCGACGCCGATACGCACCGCCTCCTCGCCGACGTGGGCATCGTACGTAACCGCCTCAAAATCGCAACGGCCATTCGGAATGCACGGGGCGTCCTCGCCGTCCGCGAGGAATTTGGCTCGCTCGACGCCTATCTCTGGCGTTTCGTCGACGGCCTCCCACTCCAGAATGCGTGGAAATCCATGGCCGAACTTCCGGCGAAATCCGAACAATCCGACGCGATGAGCAAGGACCTGAAGAAGCGCGGATTCAACTTCGTCGGCTCCACGATCTGCTACGCCTTCATGCAGGCCGTCGGCATGGTCAACGACCACATGACGGATTGCTTCCGGTATCGGGCCGTCGGGAAAAGGAGCTGAGACGATAATGGCAGCGGTCGAAAGAATCGTCCTCATGGTGCTCGCGCTCTGGTTTCACGCCGGGTTCGCGCAGGCGCAGATCACCGTCGGACAGACGGGAAGCCTGCATTCGACCATTCTCGACGAAGACCGCGGCTACCGCGTGTCCCTGCCCGCGAGCTACCGCTGGGCGGAAGACCGGCGCTATCCCGTGCTGTTCGTCCTCGACGGGGAAACGCATTTCCTGCATACGGCGGCCTGCGTCGATTTCCTGTCCGCCCAGGAAGAAATTCCGGAATGCATCGTCGTGGCGATCACGAGCACAGTGCGGATCCGGGACTTCACGCAGACGGACTGGCCGTCGCATTGGATCGGCGGCGGTGGAGCGAAGAATTTCAGGGAGTTTCTTTCCCGCGAATTGATCCCGCGTATCGAGCGGGACTTCCGTACCAACGGCTTCCGCATCCTCTCCGGGCATTCGGCGGGGGGACAGTTCGTGCTGTACGCGCTCTCTTCCGAGCCCGCGCTCTTCGACGCGTATATCGCCCTCAGTCCGAGCTTGGACTGGGACGACCGCCTCCCGCGGCGCGCGCTGGAGGAATCCTTGCGCCGGACCGACAGTCTGCACGCGTTCCTGTACTTCGCGTGGTCCGACGACTACGACCAGGCGCTGGCCGACGATCTCGACGTCGTAGCGACGCTCGAGGCCCATGCGCCTCGTGGCTTCCGCTGGGTCGGCAAGGGCTATCCGGAGGAAACGCACGGCAGCATTCCGCTGCTCGCGCAGATCGACGCGCTGCGCCGGCTGTTTGCCGGCTTCCGCTATCCCGGCGATCTCCTCCCGAAGGGATTCGCCTTTGCCGAGAAGCATTTCCAGGAGGTCTCGCGCACGGTCGGGTACGACATTCCCGTTCCCGAAGCCGTCATCAACGCCTTCGGTTACGACGCCCTGGATCGCGGAGACGTCGAGGAAGCGATCGCCCTGTTCAAAAAGAACATCGATCAGAATCCAAATTCCGCGAACGCCTTCGACAGCATCGCCGACGCGTACGAGCAGGCGGGGAAGTGGGACGAGGCGAAGGCCGCCATTGCCCGGGCGGTCGAACTCGCGGCCCGGTACGACCATCCGAACCGTGACGATTTCATCCGGCACAGGGAGAAGCTCCGCACGCGATCGGAAGCCGAAAGCGCGAAATGACCGGCGCCCGGATTCGTACGATTCGAACACCTGATACTTCCTGTGCACATCAAAACGGAGCACACAATGAAAATCACACTTACAAGCATCCCCGTCCGCGATCAGGCAGCTGCACTGACTTTCTACACGGAAAAGCTGGGATTCGTAAAGAAGGCGGACATTCCCATGGGCGAGCATCGCTGGCTCACGGTGATCTCTCCGCAGGGCGCGGAAGGAGTCGAGTTGCTGCTCGAGCCGCTTGGCTTTCCTCCGGCGAAGGAATATTACAAAGCCCTTTAT
This sequence comes from Bacteroidota bacterium, assembly GCA_014860565.1. Classification (GTDB taxonomy): domain Bacteria; phylum Bacteroidota; class Ignavibacteria; order SZUA-365; family SZUA-365; genus SZUA-365. The sequence goes on along the minus strand of JACZJN010000104.1, from coordinate 8,138 downwards.
GAAGCGAGTATCCCCGTTGCCCAGTTTGACACCGACGATCTGGACAGTGAAGTGGAAAGGATGAAAGAGTCCGGCGTTGTTTTCCGAGGAGAGCCGGTGGAGATGGATGGAGTGAGATTCGTTATCTTTGACGATACGTGCGGAAACCTTGTCTGTCTCACGCAGAACGTCTCTGAAAAATAGGAACAGCTCGTCCGTTTACCGTAGCGCCATGTTGCTTTTTGCCATCACGTCCTGTATCTTCATTGTATCTACAGGAGTACGTAAATGCGAGGTAAAATCCAGAAATGGGGGAACAGCCACGCGATCCGGATTCCAGCGGCATTTGTCAAGGAAGCGAATGTCGCGTACGGGACATCGGTCGATATTTCCGTTGAGGACGGCCGGATCGTGATCGCTCCCGATCCCTGGGCAGACTACCGCCTTGACGATCTTCTCGACGGCATCACGGATGAGAATCTCCACGCGGAAATCGACACCGGGAAGGCCGTCGGCCGGGAGGCGTGGTGACGCCCCCGTACTGTCCGCGGCGCGGAGACGTGATCTGGATTTCCTTCGACCCTCAGGACGGGCATGAGCAGTCCGGAATGCGTCCGGCGCTCGTCCTCTCCCCGCAGGCCTATAATCGTAAGGTCGGTCTTGCGCTCATGTGTCCGCTCACCAGCGAGGTGAAAGGGTATCCGTTCGAGGTCGCCCTGCCCGACGGAATCGAGGCCCGCGGGGTCATTCTCGCTGACCAGGTCAAGAGCCTGGACTGGCGGGCGCGCCGTTCCGCGCATTTCTGCACTGTTCCCGACGAAACGGTGCTTCAGGTCCTGGGCAAGCTCGGAACGCTGCTCGGCGAGTGAAGAACGGGAGCGCAGCGAAAGCACCGGCGACATTACCCCCAGCCTGAGCTGGCTGCGGGAAACGCGTCCTTCGGTCGTTTCGACGAAACGGGGGATCAGCCAGAAGCAGCCAAATGAAAGGAGGCGCGGTTGATGACAACGGCAGCGAAGAAAAAAGCAACGAAGCAAACATGCGGGATTTGCGGCAAGAGCGGGAAACTCATCAGGACCGAATGCTGCGGAAACTGGATCTGCGACGACAACGAAAATTATGTTCTGTTCTCCTATGCCCGGAACAGCTGCAGCCGGAACCATGATCGCTACACCTTGTGCGGATTCCATCATACGGAAGAACATGCAGGGCACTGGAAAGAATGCAAGGAATGCCGGGAGTCAATTGAAACCGAGATGTACGTCTGGTACGGAACGAACGAGTACAATTTCGAGGTGCTCGAGAATCCTCCCGCATTCGAACCGACACATTGCGCGGTCTGCAACAGGGTGATCCATCTGGCGATGGACGGCTACTCCCTGCGAGGTGATGACTATTTGTGCATGGAGTGCACCTACCGGGAGATGGGCGGGCTGGGAGGTGGGAGCAGCTGAGCTTGCGTCGTATGTCAGCTGGTCCGCTTCCACACGACCGAGGCGCGTTTAAAATCTTTCAGGAAATCAGAAAGATCACGCACCGGTTGATCGTCCCCGATCTCCACCGCGTCTGTAATCGAGTGGAATTCGTGCCAGCCGTGATCCAGGTCGGGTTCATGCGAATCGAAACTGAGCACAGGCACTTCGATCTGTTCGGCGATGAAGAACTCCTCATCGATCAGTGAAGAACGGATCGTCGTCTCCGCGCTCTGCACATCAATGTCCGATCGATTCGTCAGAATGATATCTCCCCACAGCTTGTTATTGCCGGCATCGCGGTAGAGGTATTTGAAGACAACGGACATAATCTCCTCCGCTCGGATAGTGAATGATCAGCGCGGTCGTGCAAGGAAAAGGAATGCCTCCAGCGTGCATTGATCTTCGAGGTGCCCCGACAGGGTGAAGAGATGCGGCTCCATGCGAAACCCGAACACGCGGTACAGCCGGTACCGCGAAGCGTGCCGTTCGGAGAAACGCAGTTCATTCGGCGTTACGAAGAAGGGCGTTTCCTTCCCGTACTTAGTCGTTTTCGCTTCGATGAAGCGATCGGAGCCATTCAACTCGAAGGACCGAATGTCGTAGCCAGCCGAAGGTCCGATCGTTGAAGACACCTGTTCGATACGGTCAGCGAGGCCGTCCTTTCCCGCATGGATCAGACGCGCGCGTTCATAGTTGATGACAAACCGCTCCCCAGCTTCACCCAGTGAAAGGTTCTGCGCCTCTCGTTCGAGATAGTTGATACGGACCGGGGAAAAACGCGAAGGAACGTCTGTAACCACACGAGGTCTTCGCTTTGCGGGTACAGGAGGTTTTTCCATCCGCGACAGGATGTCCCCGACCGAAGGGACAATGGGTGTAAAGTCGGAATCGGAATGGAACAGCGTCTGGAAATGCGGGTTGTTGCGAAGGTACTCTGCGACTACCTGCGGAAGCAGCTTGCGCTGATAGTTTGCGCGCGGCTTGTACCCGCTGATGTACGGCGCCCCCATCTCGATCAGAACTGCACTGATATTTTGATGCTTCAGTTCAACCGAACCCTCGGACCGGTGATCCAACCTCGGCAGCAGCGATTTCCGATGCTCCGTCTTGTTGAATTTTTTCCCCGTCAGTTCCAAACGAAGCATGTCGAAATAATCTTCGACTGCTGCCTGGACCTCCGATATTGACCAGTTGCGTGGCACGGTTCCTGGGTCTGCCCCTTGTAAGTCAAAGAGATTGTTGCTTTTGTCCTTGTCCGATTTCTGGGAGAAAAGACTTGATGCAGCGTGAACTCAGCATCCCGTTTTCTACAACTTACGGAGTGGAGGTAGAGCACACAAGGATGACGGATTCGGAGTCGAAAATTACGCAGGTTCATCATCTCGTCCGTGTATTTCTGTTTTCCAGACTGTCGAATCCCCTGAATGTCGTCACGGGGAAAATGATCCAGCCCTTTTCGGGAAACGGCATGAGAGCATGTCGGCCTGAATCCCAGGTGACAAATTATAGTGAGCAATCCTTGTAGCTGAAAGCACAAATCCGGATATTGTCGGCTTAAAGAGACTTTATTCTGCCCGGAACGGATGGCACCGTGGGAAGCAGCGAAACCTCATTCGCGCTGCGCCGCACTCGGTACATCTTTCTGCATGGTCCTTCAACGATTCCCGAAAGGAGTCTTACGATGCATTTACTTCCGCAGCGGCAGGAAATCGACAACCGTACGATCAAGCTGATCGTCGGGATCATCGCTCTGAGCATCGCCGGCTTGACGAGCATCTTCGCAGCGAACCCCATCACGTCGATAAGCGCTTCCTATTATGAAGGAGGCTGGTCCCAGAGCATCTTCATCGGGTTCCTTTTCGCCATCGCGGCCTTTCTGCTTGCATACAACGGCCGGTCTTCGAGGGAGATGGTCCTGAGCAAGGTGGCAGCTGCGGCCGGCCTTGGAGTTGCGCTATTCCCCTGCGAGTGTGGCGACCACATTCCGCCAGTACCATACGTACACGGAACGTCTGCGGCCATCATGTTCCTGATTCTTGCATACTTCTGTTATGGATTCTTTTTCCGTGCGCGCCTTCGCTCCCTCGATGAGGAGTATTCCCGCATGGCCGCGCGCATGCGCGAACTGGCCCTGCGCGATTTCGGCTGCCTGGAGTTTCATTCGGTGACCGAAGGGGACCTGGAGATCGCCCTGTCCTACTGGCCGGACGCGGAGTCCATCCGCGCCTGGAAAGCCCACCCGGAACATGTGCTTGCCCAGCAGGCGGGACGCGAGCGCTGGTACGAATCCTATTCCGTGCAGGTGGCGGAGGTCACGCGCGCATATTTTTTCCCGCACACAGACAGCCAGCAATGATGATTTCTCCGAACATTGATCCCGCTCTCACCATCCGTCCCGAAGCGCCCGCCGATCGCGCGGCGATTTCCGAAGTAACGGCCGCGGCGTTCGCCACGCTGGAGATCAGCGAACACACCGAGCAGTTCGTCATCGACGCCCTTCGCGCGGCCGGCGCGCTATCACTGTCGCTGGTCGCGGAGATGGACGGACGCCTCGTCGGACATATCGCCTTTTCTCCCGTTGAAATCTCGGACGGCACGGCCGACTGGTACGGGCTCGGACCCGTGTCGGTGCTGCCCGAACTGCAGAGGCGCGGCATCGGGAAAGCGCTGATGTATGCGGGACTCCGCCGCATGCGGTCGCTGGGAGCGCGGGGCTGCTGCCTTGTGGGACACCCGGCGTACTACCGGAAGTTCGGCTTCGAAAATCTCGACACGCTGCGGTTCGAAGGTGTCCCGCCCGAGGTGTTCATGGCGCTGTGCTTCGACGGACCGCTTCCTGCCGGCACGGTGACATTCCACGCGGCCTTCACCGCGACGGGCGATTGAACGAACGGATTCCGCAGCTCTCAGGGGAACCAACATGACTTGATATAACCCGATCATGCGGTTCTATATTCCCATAATCCTGGCGAAATTTTTCCTCCCTCGGAGATGACTGTTTCCACTGCCACCTGAATTACAGGTATAAAGTCGGCATTCGCCAGAATATGATCAGCGATTATGAACATGGAAGACGAACGTATTCCGACGACATGGCCCGGCGCTTGAGCACGGTGCTGGAGGTACGGGAGGAGCAGCTGCAGTACCGCAGCCGCCGTCCGACTGAGGAGCCTTCGGAGGATTGAGTACCGGCGTCATGCATTTTCGGTCACCGGTGCGCAGGAGTTAACCGGACCCCCGCCGGCACCGGCGGCACGCGGGATCCGTTCACTGACAATACAGCAGAAAGGAAATACATGGCACAGGTACGCGTCGCTTCATTCTCCCTTTCCCTCGACGGCTATGCTGCCGGTCCGGGACAGGACCTCGACAACCCGCTCGGTGTGGGCGGAATGGAACTGCATGAATGGGTGTTCCCGACGCGTACGTTCCGCCGCATGCACGACGGCGCGGCGGACGGAAGCACCGGCGTCGACGATGATTTCGCCGCCCGGGGATTCGAGAACCTTGGCGCATGGATTCTCGGACGGAACATGTTCGGTCCGGTGCGCGGTCCCTGGCCCGACGAATCCTGGCGCGGCTGGTGGGGCGAGAATCCGCCATACCACGTCCCGGTGTTCGTGCTCACCCATCACCCGCGTGCGACGCTCGAGATGGAAGGCGGCACCGTGTTCCACTTCGTCACCGGCGGCATCCATGAGGCGCTCGAACGCGCCCGCGCGGCGGCCGGGGAGAAGGACGTCCGCATCGGCGGCGGCGCCGATACCATACGGCAGTACCTGCGCGCGGGACTCATAGACGAACTCCATCTCGCCCTCGCCCCCGTGCTGCTCGGCAGGGGGGAAGCGCTGTTCGAAGACGTGGACATGCGCGCGCTGGGATACCGCTGCATCGAGCATGTCGCATCGGAGAAGGCGACGCATATGGTCATTCGCCGCGACGTCGGCTGAGACATCCGACCGTATTTTACGCGTGAAGGATGACCCTTCAGGGTCGTCTGTCGATTGAATTGTCCCGGATTTCCGTCTTGACTTCCTCCCCCGCGAGGCGCTATCATGGAGATTCAATTTCACCACAGCATCAATCATCAGGAGAATGACCATGACAGGTCTCAACGCATACCTGACGTTCAATGGCAACTGCGAGGAAGCGTTCTCGTTCTATAAATCCGTGCTTGGGGGAGAGATTCCGTATGTCGGCCGGTTCAGTGAAATGCCGCCGATGGAAGGCGCACCGCCGATGACCGAGGAGATGGGCAAGCGCATCATGCACATGTCGCTCGATCTCGGCAATGGCATGGTGCTCATGGGCAGCGACACCGGCGGCGAGTGGGCGCAGAATTTCAGCCAGGGCAACAACTTCTCGCTCTCGATCAGTGTTGGAAGCGATGAAGAAGTCGACCGCCTCTTCGCCGGACTCTCCGACGGCGGCGTGCCGATGATGCCCCCGAACAAAACCTTCTGGGGTTCCTATTTCAGCATGTGCACCGACAAATTCGGCATCAACTGGATGGTGAGCCACGAAGAGCCAAAACCCGCCGACGCCTGATTCCAGCACCATCGGTATTCCACTGCTGTTTATGCCCCTTCCTTGGAAGGGGCATTTTTTTGCAGGATTTGCCATTGAAAATGGCTATAACAGGCAATATATTGCCGCATATCCTGCTACTTGAACGGATAACAGGCAAGAAATGTCCTATAACGTGAACTTTGCCATCGCCGCGCCGCTGCAGATCGAGCAGGCGCTGTGCCGGGAGCTGGAGAGGCTTCGACTGTCGAAGAACATCACCCAGGCGCAGCTGGCCGTATCCTCATTTTCTCTCTAAAAAAAATCCTCTTCATGCATTCGATGGGGCCGAGTACGGGACGCAGACCGTGCTCGATGAAGCGGCCACGGGAGCGGTGATTCAGGCCGGCGTATTCGTGAAAAAAGTATTGCTTTTGTCATATCGCCTATATTAAGTTCCGGTACTCCCTTTCAAGTCGAAATCGTGGAGAAGCAGATGTGGGTACAGGAAGCAGGAAGGACCCGGATTCCCTGTCCAACCAATTTTGGTTGGCGGGATGGGGTGACGCGCAGGCGTGTCCGCGCAGGCGTGTCCGCGCAGGTAATTTTCTCTCTCGGCATTCAATAAGCTCTCAGTTTGATGGATGTCCGTGCACCGCGAAGAGTGCAACGGAGCAGAGCGTGAACGCGCGAGGTGGGACACGAACATCCTCACCGCGCATTCTCGAGTATTTGGGGACGTATTCGTGTGTTCAAGAAAAAAAATCCACAAGGTAAACCGAGGTCGTCGTCATGAGCAATTGTGGCCGATATCACTGTCAGATGTGTTTCGCTCTCGTTTTTCTCCCGCTGCTCCTGATTGGCTGCTCGGATGATGAACCGACCGGACCGGGCCGGGATGCCGATACCACCAGCCACGCCTTCGTCTGGTACACCGATACGCTCGGTGGCTGGCTCTCGACCGTGAACGACGTGTTCTGTCTGTCGGAGAATGATGCCTGGGCGGTGGGGTATTTCTGCGTTCGCGACAGCACGGGCGAGCCGATTTGGAACAAGATCGCGAATGCTGCACACTGGGACGGCCTGAAATGGACGCTGATCCGTGTCAACCCGGCGTTCAACGGGGGGCAATCCTTTGCCGAGCTCGAGGCTGTTTTCTGTCTCTCCGCGAACGATGTCTGGTCGCATGAAAGGCACTGGAACGGGATCGCCTGGAACGTATATGATTTGAATGCAATATCTCAGGGTACCACCAGAAAAATCTGGGGCGATCGACCGGATCATGTGGTTTTCGCCGGCGATGAAGGTGATTTAACCGTCTGGAATGGGAACTCGTTCAAGCAGACGGGTTTCCAGACCACCGCCGCGAACCGTGACATCTGGGGATGGAAGGATACGATGTACGTGGCGGTGTCGGATTACGACCAGCAGAGCGGTCGTCTGGGCTACCTGATGCGTTTCGAGAACGGGAAGTTCGTCCGCAACAAGACGCCGGTTTTCGACGTGCAGATCGCCGTCTGTGGCATGGATGGCACCTGGTACTGCGGGGGATGTACGGATCTATACCGGAAAACTGGCGGCAAATGGCTTCACGTGTACTCCCAGCCCCGTTGCATCACGGGGTTACGCGGCACGGCACTGAACAACGTCTTCATCCTGATCCAGCGTGGTGAAATCGTCCATTTCAATGGACAGACTTTCGCAACAATACTCCCGGTGCATCCGAATGGGATGTTCACGAGTCGAATTTCCGCAGCAGGAACGATGGTCATGGCTGGGGGAGAGACGAATTACTACGCAATAATCAACCGCAGCTACCAGCAACAAACGGAGTAGGTCATGAAACTGTCATAATGAAGCCTCTCTCCCGCGGCAACGGGAGAGAGGCGGAGCAAAAGCGATTTGGCGTATTTCTCGCAGTGGATGAGTGGCCGGAATGCGGTCTTCAATATCCACATAAGAGAAAAGAACGGGGTGGGTATTTTTAGAGCCTCGCATCTGTAAATATACTATAAACGGAATTTTTTAGCAACCTGTTAGTTCTACTGTGTTATATAACTCACGGCCCATGTTCATATGGAACCACGGTTTGATGATTGTTTGTTCGCTTGCAGACCGGACAGCAGGGCAAGCCGGCAACGATTCCTGTAATCATCCTCACTCGCATCGTCGCAATGG
>JACZJN010000103.1 GCA_014860565.1 Bacteroidota bacterium | reverse complement strand
GTATCGGGCGAGTCGGATGGTTTCACGATCCAGATATCTCCGGATTGTACGTTTTCAACCATCCATTCCGAATCAGGGTCCTCAGAAGGTTTGAGTTTGACCGAGATATGCCGGTGTCCCTCGGGATGCGTGCGGCCGTTTAGCACTAAGAGATATGGTTCATTCGTTGTACGATGGATGAATTCGCTGACGATCACGAAGGTTGAATCCTTGTCGTCAATCGGACTGGTGGCGTCCTGCCGCATGCTGAGCACTTCGTTCACATACGCATTCTCTCCGGCATCGGCGTGATCGCGGTGGCTCCATATTCTTGCATCCTGCCAATCGAGATTCTGCTTGACGAAATTGCCGATCGGTTGGAGAAAATCGTGGATATGGATTCTAGTCGAATCCCATTTGCTCTCCCTGTTCCAGTCACACGTTCGTGGTTCCAGGTTTTCGTCGAGAAACCCTAGTGTCCCGGCATCCCGGTCCAGTTCCCGGGTCGGATCGGTGTCGAAGGTGGTCGTATCGTGCGGCCAGAATGGATCGCTCGTGAGCCATGGAATGGATAGGAAAGCGTAATGCATAAGGCCTTCCGCGCCGTAGGCAAGCGGGAGGTTGCACAGCATCCGCAGTTCGGCTGCCGTGGGTTCGCGCAGCGTATCGCTATCCCAGTCCGGATTGCCGGTGAGATATGCATTGGAATGATTCTGGATGAACGGAATCCACGGATAGTGCGACGCATAGCTTTTCCGCTCCTCTGCGAATGCATTGTAAATCCGCGCTTCATCAGCGAAGCCCGCTATTGCATAGCGGTTGAGACTCTCATAGTAATATCCGGTATCGTTGCTGACGACGGGCCGTGGGTAGCCGAATTTCACGGGGTAGCCGTAATACCCGGACGCGAATCGGCGGTTGAATGCCGCGGCGACCGTTGCGGACTCGGAGTATCCGCTGGCGCAGTACATCCAGAGATTATCGGCGTCGCGTGTGCCAAGCATGCGCTGGGTCACGGAGGTCAGCGGCCACTGCGCGCTGCGCAGGATATGTTCCGGCCCTCCGATCAGGCGCAGACTAGGGAAACAGTTCGCGACCTTCCCCGCATCGTTCGCGACAGCATCGATGCGCGCTTCGAATTCGTCGTGCGTGTCCGCCCAGACATCGAGTCCCCAGGGATGCCCGGATGCAAGAACAGGTGAATCCTGATGGAAAATGGCGAACGTGCGCGGTGAGGTCAGGCATACCGCATCGAGGAGGAACGTGGCATCTCCTTCGCCGTAGGTGATGCGGATGTCGATGGATCCCAGCCGTTTCATGGAAATACTGTCCGCGCCCGCCACGTAGTCGTCGCTGTCCAGAATCTTGATGAAACTGTGCGGTGCCGTTTCCGTCCATGCATCGCTCGGCGTGTTTCCGGTCGAGTCCGGATTGAGGATGTACACCCAGCCGGGATGGGTCGCGTCACCCGATCTTTGACGCACTTCGATGCGGCCGAGTACGATCTCGACGGGATCACTGTATGCGTTGTGAGCGTCGTCGAAGAATTGCGATTCAGGAAGCTGGAAGTGCATGGTGTGTGTATGCGTACTGTCGTCCGGATCCAGAGAGGTGATGTCCAGATTCAACAGTGCTGTCTCGTTTTCGCCGAGGGCGCCTGGGTCCTCCGCTTGGACGATCACGGAGACGAGGTAGAGGCCGGAGGCCGCGCTGTCGCTCAAGCCCGCATGCCCCCACCACTCCCGGTACATTGAGAGACCCTCCTTGCGCAGGTTGACGACGCCGGAGAGCTCGCCACGTCCTGCTTCGATACGTACCGCGTGTGCAGTGGCACCGGTAACAGTCAGGGGCGAGGCGAGATTGCACCTTTCGACTGGAAGGTTATTGAATTGATCCGCAGATACAGCCGCGTATGATCCGCTGGTATCGATATCCAGACGGGATTCGGGATTCAGGATGATGCGGTCGCCGGCCATGAACCCGCTGATGCCGAAGTCGTGGATGCAGAGAGCGAGAGTGTCGCTGAATCCCGATGCGGCCGAATCGCTGATCTGATGGACCACATTGTCGGTTGTTGGACCGGTGACGACGAAGTCCGGATGGATGAAACTGCTGATGAGGTTGACGCCGAGTTCGCGCGCCCGGTCGAACTGCAGATGGCCGAGGTAATCGTAACGTTCAGTCCCGGCCGGATTCGCTATCACACCGCGGACATAATGCGTGTTGTGGGATTGCGTGGAATATTCAGGGGAGAAGCCGTGTACCCCGATGTAGAACGGCTCGGGGGGGGGGGG
>JACZJN010000102.1 GCA_014860565.1 Bacteroidota bacterium | reverse complement strand
GGCAATAACGACGGCAGCAATCGTAACGGGAATAACGACGGCAGCAATCGCAATGGCAATAACGACGGCAGCAACCGTAATGGGAACAACGACGGCAACAATCGCAATGGCAACGGGGACAGTGACGGTACCCGAAATTTCAGCCATAATTTCAGACTGAAATCCATTGACAATATGATGAATCAACGCGACAAGTGGGGAGACCTGCTGGCGCAGCGTGTAAACACGATTTTCTTTGATTTTAACAAATGGGATTTGAAGCCGGAGTCGTTTTTCGAACTTGATCGTCTCGTCCGCTTCCTTGCGTCAAATCCGCAGATCCGCATCGTGATCGCTGCACATACCGATGATGTAGGGAACGATGAATACAACTTTGATCTTTCACGCAAGCGCGCACTCTCTGTTGTCAACCATCTCGTTCAGAAGGGTGTCGATCCGTCGCGTCTTGAATCGGTCGGGTATGGCGAAACCCGTCCCGAGGTTCCGAACGATTCGGATGAAAACCGCGCCCGCAACCGCCGCGTCGAATTCCGCATCGCCGAGTAATCCCATCCGTTGAAATCAGGCAACCGCCTCCGCCGCAAGTTTCCCCGACAGCAGCACGAGCGGCACGCCCCCGCCGGGATGCGCGGAACCGCCGCAGAGATAGAGGCCTTCCGGACTGCCGATGCGGTTCCGTGGCCTGAGAAACGCGGCGTTCCTCGAATTCGATGATATCCCGTAAATACTCCCCTTGTTGGCGTTGTAGCGCCGTTCGAGATCGGACGGCGTTATCGTTTCCTCGCAGACGATGTCGCCCGCGATATCGAACCCGGCGGCGTGAAGACGCCGCAGTACGGCCGTGCGCACACTACCGATATCCGTATCCCGATTGGCGTCGGTCAGTGCCGGCATGTTGACAAGCACGAACCAGTTTTCATGACCCTCGGGCGCATGCTCGGGATCGGCGCGCGAGGTAATGGAGACGTACACCGTCGGATCCGACGGCGCGACGCGGCGCGTGAAGATGGCATCGAATTCCTCCGCATAATTATCGGAGAAAACGATGTTATGATGCGCAAGACTGTCGTTCCGCCCCCGTACTCCCCAGAGAAAGACCAGTCCGCTGCATGACGGTTCGAGCTTCCCGTATCGGCGCGCACGTTTTACCGCATCCGAACCCGCACCGCCCAGAAGTGTCGTCATCGTATGTACCGCGTCGGCATTGCTGACGACGGCATCATGTGCACACGTGCCGTCCGCGGTCCGTACACCACGCACCCGACCTCCTTCCACCACAATACCCTCGACCGGTGTGTCATAGCGGAAGCTGACACCGAGTGATCGAGCAGCAGATTCAAGGCTGCGCACAAGTGCGTAGATGCCCCCGTGCACGTAGGATGCGCCGAGTCGATATTCGACGTATGGAATGATGTTCAGCGTCGCAGGCGCGGTAAAGGGGTTTGAGCCGTTGTAGGTGGCGTAGCGGTCAAAGAGTTGCACAAGGCGCGGATCGCGAAAATAGGATTGCACGCGCTCATGCACGGTATGAAAGGCATCGATCTGTGGCAGCCGCAGCAGGGTGGGTAGATTCTTCCAGCGGAGAAGGGACTTCAGGTCGGACAATGAATGGAACAGAAAGATGTCGCTGGTCAACTCATAGATGCGCTGACTGTAGTCGAGAAAACGCGTCACCGCTTCGGCGTCTGAAGGCGCGAGTGTGCGTACCTGCGTACGGAATTCCTCCTCGCTGGCACATGCGTCGAGCACGGTGCCGTCGGGATAGAAATAGCGGCAGATCGGATCGACGGGGATAAGCTGGATGCGCTCGTTTGCAGGTGTCCCGGCCACATCGTACAACTGTTCAATGACAAAGGGCATGGTGATAAGCGAGGGACCCGTGTCGAAACGGAATCCATCCATGCGAACTTCAGAGGCTTTCCCGCCCGGTGTGGAGTTGGACTCGTACACGGTCACGTTTTTCCCTCGTCTGGCCAGATGAATGGCCGCCGAGAGTCCGCCCAGACCCGCACCGATGATTCCCACATTCCTGTTCATGTGATTATACGTCCGTGTGTGCGGCTGCATCGCCATCCCTAGAGATGCAGTATGCCGCTTTTGATGCCGAAAAAGGTGATGCAGAAGTAGAGCACCATCGCGATGTAGAGATGAGCGGGGAGCTTGAGCAGCACTTTGCGTTGTGCATTGTCGCGCAACAGCAGAATGGCAGCCAGACTGATGACAAACCAGCTGGCATAATTTTCAAGCGGCGGAAAACGCGAACTCCAGTGCCAGAGGTTCAGTGCGTCTGCCGCGAATTCGAGAAAGAAATCGAACAGCGTCGCGAAGATCGCAGCCAATACGCAGCTGAGACGGCCGAAGAAATGTCCCACCACCGCATCGCTCGCTGCGATGACCAGCAGCCAGGCGAACGGAATCACGACGGAAACACCCAGCACTTGCCATCCCAACTGTTCAGTATAGTAATAGGTGCCAAATGGAAACGTCGTCGCCACTCCCAGCGCCTCTATCGCCCAGGTGCCGAGAAAAATAACAGCCAGAGCCAACAGCATCTTCCGGCTGTATTCGTAGGTCCACCATACAGCCGCCACCGCGCTCCCTGCCAGGACAAACGGCGTCATCGGCTGCATCACATCCTGCAGCACTCCGAGGGCATTCCAGAGCGCGCCTGCGAGAAAAAAGATGTACATGGCGACGATAACCGCCCGCTCAGGAATGCGGGTGAGCCATTCATTCAATGTGAGTCCTGCGTCCATTTTCAACTGCCCGTTCATGCAAACACTCCCAACCGTTTACCCACGGCAAGGGCCCCGAGCGTGACTCCGGGAATCCCCTGTCCCGGAAAAAACGTGTCTCCGATGCAGTGCAGTCCGTCAAACGGAGGCGACGGCATGGGATACCGGAACGGAAAGACATGGTGATCCAGCGGAATGCCTCCGACGATCCCGTGCGTACGACCTGTGTACCTCTCGAAGGTCAATGGTGTCCCGCTTTGACTGTGATGAAACGCTATGCCGCCAAATTCAGGAACATGCGATTGTAATGCAAGCAGGATTTCACTGTTTGCGGCATTTTTCCATGATTGATAGTACATCCGGTCAGCGCCAAGTGCAGGATGTTTCGGTGAAATATGGGTGCTGATCGTCAGCGTCCGCATTCCGGCCGGCGCGCGGCTTTCGTCGTCGGGATGCGAAAAGGAGAGAAACAGCGTGGTGCTGCCGGTCTGTTTCAAGGGTGTCGGGAGAATAACCTGCATGTTGATCGGGAGATCTTTTCCGATTTCCCGATCGACAAGCCCATATATCGTGTACGCGCCCCACAGATGAACTCCGCTGGCGTACACGCGCTCAACACTTCGTTCGAAATGCGCGCGCTGCTTTCCGCTGGTCATGGAAGGAAGATTGAATACCGGCACATTCGTGACAACCGCTCCCGCATCGACAGAAGCTACGCTCCGCGTGTGTACGCGCCATTCAGCCCCGCGCCGCTCGATGCCGGTCACAGCCTGCAGGTAGACGATATGCGCACCTGCACAGCGTGCCCGCTCTTCGAGAAAGCGCGCATAGCTGATCATGCCGCCGCGGACGGAGTACACCGGATAGTCGGGGTAGGACAATCCAAGCGCTCCGGCGAAAAACGGGACCCGCCCGGAATGCGCCTGGCTGGTGATGAGCAGCTGCGCATCGATAAAGCGGCGAAAAGCGGAATTGTCCACACCGTGGCGGCGCATACGGCGCTGGATGGTGGAGAAAAGATGCGGAACATGCCGCAGCAGCTCTCGTGGAAGATGCGGAAGACACTGCGCCGCTTCCGCCACGGATTGCGGCGGGAGATGGGGCACTGCCGACATCGCCGCATACGCGGCATCGCTGTAATCGGAAATCTCGGTCCAGAATGCACCCATCGGCAGATCGAACTGCCGTTCCGCTTCCTCGATCCATGCTGCGCGAGCGCGGTGCCGGCGAATGATGCGGCCGTCGATGGCGATTCCCATCGCCGGATCCGCGGGCAGCAGTCCGTCAAATGTTCCTATGCGGGCGAACAGATCGGCCAGCGGCTGCGTGGGCGCCACGCCGCTGAACGTCGTCGCGCCCACGTCGAAACGGGCGCCGAATTTATCGTAGGAACTTGCACAGCCGCCCGGATAATGGATTTTTTCGAGAAGCAGCACCCGCATCCCACCGTGGGCAAGCAGTGCAGCAGCGCTGAGTCCGCCAATACCGGCGCCAACGATAACCACGTCATAACGTTTTTCGGGAATATGGGAGTCTGGCCGCTGCCGCACAGCAGGTGAATGCTCGCGGTCTGCGGCAAAGGGGAACACTGGCATCACTGTCCGACTCCAACATCAATGTCGCGGTTTTTCCAGCGCACCGCTCCGTGCTGAAAACGCAGACGCACGGCCTCGAGTCCGATAGCGACCGCGGCGAGAATACCCAGGGGATGGAACAGCGCCGAGATCAGGCTGTGTCCTGCCCGCCATGAGAGCAGAAGACGAAAATACAGATTGAGTGCGACCGCCGTCGCCGCAAGGGCGACATGGGAGGTCAGGAGCATCGCGTACGGAAACACGAATAGCGTGAGAAGTAGAAGAAGTGCGGCAAGAAAACCAACGGTATTGAAACCGAACGCGGCGAAGAAGTTTTTCGAAAATCCCTCGCGTATCTCGGAAACATCCTCATACATGCGGCAGGCGACGCTTCCGCTCCCCACGGTGAGCAGCATGCGGCAACCCTCCCGCTTTACCGCGCGTGCGAGTGCGACGTCCTCTACAATTTTTCCACGTACGGCGGCATGGCCGCCACTGC
This sequence comes from Bacteroidota bacterium, assembly GCA_014860565.1. GTDB lineage: Bacteria > Bacteroidota > Ignavibacteria > SZUA-365 > SZUA-365 > SZUA-365. Next base: position 17,956 of record JACZJN010000102.1, on the reverse strand, counting down.
GCGTATACGCTTTCCGTGTAAAGGCAAACCACTGTCCGTTCGCCGCTGCGAGAGACACCGCTTTGCTGCGGAATACGAGCTGAAGTGGCAGGAAGGCGTAGAGCAGGACATCCATGACGGGGATCACCAGGTTCGCGGCCAGTCCGTGCATAAGCTGCGTTGGAAATGCAGACAGCGCATCCGCGCGGAAGGACCGCATCGCACGGATGGTGTGCCCGACGGCATCCGGTGAAGGTTGTACGTCCGCATCGACAAACAGAAGAATTTCTCCTACTGCCTCCTCCGCCAGCTGATGGCATGCCCAGTTTTTCCCGGTCCATCCCGTGGGTAAGGGTGCGCCGCGCAGCAGCGTGATGCGGGAATCGGCCCGATGGTGTTCGTCCACGATCGAAGCGGTCTGATCCTCCGAATGATCATCGAGCACAAGGATCGTCAGCGCGGGCCAGGTTTGCTCGCGCAGCATGGTCAGGAGAGTACCGATATTGCGTTCTTCATTACGTGCGGGAATGCAGATGGTGACGCTCGGCAGTGTGCCGGCTCCTCCGTGTTCGTCCCCCCGTGCGTCGCGCAGGCGGAGCGAACCGCTGCCTGCGATCCGTAAAAATGGACCGGCAAGCATGTTCAGAGTTACAATCGATGAAATGACCACCAGGATGGCGACAACACCGACGAGCAGTGCGGTCATGGAAATCTCCCGTTATTCCAGGGACGAAAGCGGTGGCAGCGTGGACTTCGCGATGCCCGAGAAACCCGCCTGGGGAGTGACTGTAGAGGTTTTACCTGGGCGCGAAGGGAGCCAGCTGCTTGCGACCATCCTCCCGAGAGTGCGTAATTTGCGGGTCGTGGATACAACCGGACGCTGTGCAAACACGTTGTAGTCAGCGCGCTCGATCTCCCGAAGAATTTCACGGTACAGGCTGGCCGCTGCTCGGACCGCCGCCTGTCCCTGCGGCTGCAGCAGGGGAATACCCTGTTCAGCATATTCGAAATAGCTATGCGCGCGATCGACCTGCGCCTTGAGAAAGCTTCGCATATCCGGTGACATTCGTCCCGCCGCAATGTCCTCGATGCTGACGCCATACTCTTCCATCTCCGTCAGCGGTACATATACTTTCCTTCTCAACTGCCAGTCTTCACTGATATCGCGAAGAATATTCGTCAGCTGCATGGCGATGCCGAGGGCTTCGGCGAACACAAACGCGCTGCGGTCGCGATATCCGAAAATGTAGGTCATCATCAATCCCACCACGGATGCGACATGATAGCAGAACGTTCTCAGCTGAGTAAACTGCTCGTAGCGGTCGTGCGTGAGGTCCATTTCAACCCCGTCGATCAGTTCGAGCGGCAGTTGGAGTGGAATGTTGTACTTGTGCAGTACTGGAATGAAAACGCAGAGCACGGGATGCTGTGATTCACCACTGCGCCAGGCCTGCGAAAGCTCCTCACGCCATTGATCCAGTTCGCGCTTGAGCAGCTGCCGGTCGCGCTGGCGAGGACTGTCAACAATATTGTCCGTGTAGCGGCAGAAGGCATAGACGGCGTAAACGTCCTCTCTCTTCGCGGCTGGCATGAACTGCGTCGCGAGATAGAAACTCTTCGAATACGTCCGCGTCAGTAGTCGTGCGTAGGCCATGGACGGGATGCGGTCGAGGCCCGCGTCTGCGTTGGGAGATGTAGTGTTCATCGTATCGCTCACAGTTCAATCGTTCTCATGGGTTGTCGTTGCGTTGCGTGTGCGTCTCGCCGAGAAAAACTCGTACAGGGCGACGGTCGGGGTGATCAGGGCAAACAGATACGCAAAGTCTTCGATCGGAATGCTCGTCACGCGGAAGCCGATAATGGCGTGAGATGAATACATAACAACCGGAAGCCCTGTCAAAATTCCATTGACGACGAGAAAAAATGCGAGCATTGCTGCCGTGAACACGACATACCTCCGCGTCAGAGTGATTCGTGTCCGAAGAATCACCAGATCCAGCAGCAGAGCGAACGCTGCAGCGAGCAGGGCTGCGGTGGTATAGGTCATTTCCGCCTCATGAGATAACCGACCGTTTCCCAGACGAGAATGGAAGTCAACGGGACCACAATAAAAAACAGCACCTCCTCCAACGGCAGGTTGACGATGCGGAATTGCAGCGTATAGAGAGTAGAAAAACTCCAGTGTCCGGCCTCGGTGGCATAAATGTCCCAGACGACGAAAGGGACGGCGACAAGCGTCATCGCCAGCAACGCGCTGCGGTTGTTGCCGAAGAGCGGAAGATTCCTGTCCCGGAACTTCCACAGATACGGCGCTGCCACCAGCAGCATCAGGGCCAGGTACGTGAATTTCGCCATGGGTGATATCGTTTGCCGACAATTACGAAAACAAGATCATTTTGTCAGGTATGGCGCGAGCGCCTGACCGGACGTCCCTGATTAACCCCGACCGCGTGAAAAAGATTCCATAAAAAAACCGGAGAGCACTGCTCTCCGGTCATACGCTCGATTCTATATCAACGAGTGAAAAGCGGATTACTCGTTGATGATGGCATCGGACGGACACACATCGATACAGGTCGGCGTGTCGGAGTAACCTTCGCACATCGTGCAGAGTTCGGGAACGCTGAACGTGTAGTCGTTGCTCATTGGTTCGCGGGTTTCGCCATTGACCTCATACGAAGTGCCGGCGTCGAAAATGGCGTTGCTCGGGCATTCGTCGATGCATGCTGCGCAGTTGATGCAATCATCAGTGATTACGATCATTTCAGGTACCTTTCTGAAAGTAAAAGTGATTCGTGTAAACGCACGGTGCACATCGTGCTCTCCAAAAATAGGGGGCATCTGTTTCAGAAACAATGCATCCGGAAATCTCTATAAGAGAGGAGATTTATCCGTTTTCCCCGGAATCCTTCGATAATCCCTGAAATACAGGTTTTGGCCTCAGAAATAGAACTCGCCCTTTGCGTACACGGATGTGGGATAATAAAAATATTCGTCGCCGGAATTCCCGTACGGGAGAAGCAGGCCTGCGCTGACGACGGAATTATCAGAACTCGACCAGGCGGCGATCAGCGAAAGGAAACCGCTCCCGTCGCCGATGCTCTGCATCAACCCTGCCGATGCGGTAACGAGAGGATGCACAAGATAGGTGCCGCCCAGGTACACGTACTTCCGGTTGAGATTGAGAATGTCGCCCTGATAAAGCCGGCCCAGCTCGTATGTCGCCTGCTCCGCGTGCCCTTCGCCATTGTACAGGTATTCGATCAGCGCATAGAATTCCGGGGTGAATTGATAATCCGCTCCAAGCACCATGCGCAGGTAATCGGAATTGGGCATGTCCTCACCCTCGGTTACGTACGCGGCTTCCCCGCGCACGCCCGCTTCGAAAAGATTCCCTGCGAAATCGCCTCCGAAAATAACCCGCCGGTCAAACCACCCACCCATGGCCGAGACGTCAAACTCGAGATAGTTGGTCCGGAAACGCACGCCGAAATTCGTGCTGTCGGGGGGACTGGCGCCGTCGGCCTGCCCGCGCGCCTTCCGAAAATTCACCACGGCCTGCATATCGGTGAAGGAACCGAGATACGCCTTGACCGAAACGGCGTCGGCGCCGTCCTTCTCTATCTTGTCGAAGCTGGCGGGATTAATCGGATTGAACAGGTCCGTCGGATTCCAGATCCGTCCCGTTCCCCATTGAATCCGCTGACGACCGGCGACGATGCTTCCCCATGTGAGATTCTGCCTGAAGTACAGGCGATCGACATAATGCTGCAAACTGACTTCCCCTTCCATGGGATGCCAGCGCAGATCAACAGCCTGGCGGTTGGTCATGTCCGATGTCGCACCGAACAGCAGGTCTTGCGAACTGTAAAGTAAATCGGCTTCGTGCTCGAGCGCGAAACTGGCGCCTTCCCACAGACGCAGGGTGGGACGCAAGCGCAGGCGCGTGAGACTCACCGCCATGTCCTGTTCAAGATTGCCGAATGTCGCGAGCTGTGAAGGCAGCCGCTGATACATCGGAAGTTCCACGACATACCCGGAGAATTCGAAATCCACCTGTGAGATGGCCGGATACGCCAAGAGCATGAACAAGATGGCCGCGAGGCCACGAATCCGATTCTGTCGCATGGCAATGCGCTCCTCTCTATGCTTTTTGTGATTCGAGGATCTCGTCTTTTTCAATCAGCCCGTCGCGAAGAATGATCAGCCGCCGCGCGCGGTCAATCACATTCTGATCGTGCGAAGAAAAAATGAACGTGAGATTGTGTTCGCGATTCATGCGCTCCATCAGATCGAGCAGATTTCCGCCGGTTTCCGAATCGAGGTTGGCGGTCGGTTCATCGGCAAGGATGATCGAGGGATTGTTGACGATGGCCCGCGCCACGGCGACACGCTGCTGCTGGCCCCCGCTCATTTCGTTGGGACGCTTGCCGGCAAGTTCCTCGATGTCGAGTTCGCGCATGACCTCCAAAGCACGCTCCCGCCGGCTTTTTTCATCCTGCCCGAGAAGCATCATGGTGAATTCGATGTTTTCCATCGCGGTCAGTACCGGGATAAGGTTGTAGGCCTGGAATACAAACCCGAGCTTCTCGAGCCGGATCCCCGCAATTGCGTCCCGGGAGAGCAGACTGACATCCTCCTGCTCGAGGAACACGGATCCTTCCGTGGGCTTGTCAAGCGCACCCATAATATTGAGGAGCGTCGTCTTGCCGCTGCCCGACGGACCCGCGATCACGACGAATTCTCCCTGGGTAATGCTCAGGTTGATGCCGCGCAGGGCGTGGACAGGAACGCCGTTGTCGGAATAGGTTTTATGAACTGCGTTGAGACGAATGACTTCCATTATTCTTTCTGTCCTGTGCTTCGTTAACGGAGATATTTAAACATAACGAATGGCGTTGACGGGCTGGAGGCGTGTCGCTTTCAACGCAGGGTATATTGATCCGAGCAGCGCGGTCATGGGAATGATGATCACGACACTCATGACGGCATCGATCGTCAGCCGCGGGTATATAATGGCGCCCACACCAAAGGATGTCAAACCTTCGGTAAACATGCTGAGGTTGATGCCGACGGAATTCAGCACCACGAGCAGAAGGGAACCAAGCCCCAGCCCGATGCCGGTACCGAGCACCGCAAGCATCATTGCTTCGACCATGACCATCCGGAAGACATAGCTGTTCTTCATTCCTATGGCCATCAAAACACCGAATTCCCGGATCCGCTCGAACACCGACATGAGCATGGTGTTGATGATGCCGAATACCATCGCGAGTCCGATGATAAGGTAGATGACATACATCATTTCTGCGTACATCTCCACTTGGGCGACCAGCAGAGGCAGCAGGTCGATATAGCTCAGCACTTCATATTCACCGCCGAGTGTTCTGCGCAGCTCTCGAGTGATGGCTTCAACCTGCGAGATATCGTCGACGATCACCGCATATTCCAGTACATTGTCGCCGAGCTCAAGCATATTCTGTGCACTCGAGAGGCTGGTGAACATATAGGCTTTGTCGAATTCCGAGCTCACCGTCTCGTATATGCCCACGACACGGAACAGGTCGGAGCCTACGTCACCGTTCAGCGCCGAGGCCATTCCGACGACCTTGTCACCGAGCCCGACCTTGAGCCTGTCCGCCAACCGTTTGCCCACGACGACTTCATGCGGCTTGCCGCTGAGATAGCGGCCTGAAATAAGAGAGGACTTGATGGAAGTTACATTTTCTTCACGGCTGTGATCCACTCCGACAATAAGTCCGCCAGATGAGTTCATGGCGCTGCTGAGCAGACCGAATGTAATCACTCTCGTACTCCAGGTTTTCACGCCCCGCGTGTTTTCGAGCGCGCGGTCGATAATCTCAGGTTGGTGAATATAGTTTTGAACGACGCGATTGTCGTTGAATCCCTTCGCATGAATCTGAATATGCGACACATGCGACCCGATCTGATTGTCCAGCATCTGATGGATCATGCCGACCGACAATCCGTCGTTGAACATGACGGCCACCACGCCCACGATGATCGAGATCATGACGATCTGCGAACGACGGCGGTTCCTCCAGATATTTCTCCAGGCGATTGTGAACAGCATCTTACGTATACCTGATTCCTTTGAGCGGTTCGAGTGCGTGGACGCGGTAGAGTGGATACAGCGCCGAGAGCAATGATATAAGGAGGACGGAGAACGAAGTATTGAGGAAGCTTGATGCGCGCACGATGCTCTTCATCTGTGGGAGCCAGCCGTACTCCTCCATCATCGAGGCATAGTCGCCGCTGAATACGATGGGATTGACCGCCAGGTACCAGTTCACGGCGAGTCCGAGCAGGTTGCCCACCAGAATTCCGAGCAAGGTTATAAATATGGTTTCGATCAATACCAGCGTTACCAGCCGCCCCTGAGGCATGCCCACCGAAAGCAGAATACCGAACTCCTTGAATCGTTCGGTCACGGACATCAGAACGGTGTTGAGAATGCCAAAGGCGACGACAACGAGGAGAATGCCGAGAAAGAGCATACCACTGTAATTATCGAGATCTATGGACTGTTTGAGATCCGGCATGACTTCTTCCCAACCGAGCGCGCGCACCTGTGCCGTGTCGAGAACAGCGTTCATCTCCTCTGTGAAGGCGTCCACATCATGCAGGTCATTGAGCGACACCGCGATGACGCTGACCTTGTTCTGCATGCTGACAAGCTCCTGCAAAGCGACAATGCCGATGAATACGCCGCTGCGGTCAAAGTCCTGCATTCCCGTACGAATGCTTCCGACGATGCGGTACTTCATGTTGCCCAGCGCGCCATCGTAGCCCTGAGCGAGCACCACGATCTCATCACCGATCTTCGCGTGCAGATTCTCCAGCATTGTCTGTCCCATGACAATTTCCATTGCAGAGTCGGATGCAACCATGCGTCCTTCACGAATTTTATCGCTGAGCCGTGTCACCTTGCGCTCGACCTGCGGCGAGATGCCGAAAATTGCCGCACCTTGTGAATTATCACGGAAACTGATCAGTCCGTCGGCATATACTCGCGGCGCGTATCCCTTCACGCGTGCATCGTTGTCCAGCGATCGGATGATCCTCTCATCCATGCGGAAGCTTTTCTGCAGGGAAGGATTATCCCTGTAATCCGGCTGCTGCAGCTGCACATACCCGGAAAACAGGTTCAGCGCGTAGCTGATATTGTCGTCATACGTACCGAGCTGAATACCGCGCATCGCGATGGAAAACCAAGTCGCGAAAACGACCGCCGTGATCGTGATAAGCGTCCGGCGCCTGTTTCTCCAGAGATTCCGCCAGGCCAGCGTGATCAGAAGTTTCACTGCTAGTTTCCTCGTTCGAGTTCACGGAAGGAAAAAACGCGGTCGGGAATGGGGATATCGAAATCCACTTGATCGATAATGAACTCGGTGCGGTGTCCGTCTTTCACCTTATTGTACATCAACCATTTTCCCGGCACCATGCGGCCATCCATCATTTTGAAATCGGCGTACACCATCGACCGCATCTGCTTGCCTTTCTCGTCGAAATACTGTGTGACTGACGGCAGGAAATCCTTCTTGCGCACCCAGGTGTAGAGACGGCCCCAGACTACCGCGGCCTCGGGACGTGGAGTGGAGGCAATTTTCCAGCATGCCTCGCCGTTGATTTCCTCCTCGGCAATAATGCTATGGGAATAGTCATCGGTTATACTCGACTCGCGCGCGAGATCGTCGTTGGTGAAATCCGAACCGTTCCATGACTGCAGCATCATCGAAGGAGGAATTTTAATCGTAGTCTCCGTCGTTTTCAGATAGTTCCACATTTCGTTTCCGATTTTCAGCCACTTGTTTCCGGCCTCCTTCTTCGGTGCGATGGTCCGGATGAGCGAGCGGTCATTGACCTCGTCCCACCAGTACTCCATTTTCATGCTGCGTGTGTACTCGGGTGTGACGATCGTCATTTCATACGTACCTCTGCTGGTCTTTCCCTGCAGAAGATTCTCGGATTTCTTGATGATTTCATCCGCGGTCTGGGCCTGCATGACGGCGGCCAGCAGAAGCAGCGGAAGAATGAAATACCGTTTCATGCCTTTTCCTTTTGATTGTACCAACGTTCGACGAGGGATGCGTATTCGTCAGCGAAGAACTGCATCAAGTCGCGGAATTCGCTCAGGCGTTTTCTCGACTCGGTACCTTCCTTGCCGGCAGCCTTGATTCCTACGGTCATCAGCTGAATGAATGTCTTGGTGCTCGCGAGTTCGGCCTGTATGATTGACTCCGAATCCGCGGCGCGATAATAGTGCTTGCGATCGCCGTGCACGCTCACCCGCTTGATCAACCCGATGCCCTCGAGCATGCGCGCGAGCGTACTGACCGAACCACGGCTTGCACCTACGCACTCCATGAGCTCGTCAGAAGAGAGAAACTCTTTATCCGCGATCAGCAACACCGCCCAAATCCGTCCGGCCATACGCGATAAACCGAACATCTGTTCGCAGGTCTTCGCGGTTTCTTCGACGAATTTCCGCTTCTCTGGTGTGAGAATTCTCATGGCTAAAAAACTCCGGCTCGGGGGTACGCAGTCATTATACAAAAGTTTCAGTACTTTCAATAATCAGTGAAACTATATTCGGCGGAAAATGCAATGACGCTTGCGACTGTTCCGAAAGGGAGAGATATTTGAGAATCTGTCCACATTATCACCGCGACATGCCTGATAAAGCCGAAAAACGTTTTTCTTTCCCATTTTCCATCGCCCTGATCGTCATCGGCGCGCTGCTGCTCTTCGGCAATGTGGGCTGGCTCGGACTCGATTCCCTGCTCGACCTGCTCGCTCATTACTGGCCGTTGATATTTATTTTCCGTGGACTCTCGCGTTTTTCGGCTGGAAGTAGTGGATTCAGAAGCGGAGTGCGCGATATCGCATTCGGATTGGTCATGCAGGTGATCATGCTCGGCGGGCTTCCCGGAAATCTCATGGAGTATTGGCCGTATGTGCTCATCGCAATCGGCCTTTGGCTGATTCTGGTGCCGCAGAAGAACGCTGCAATCGATAAAACGATCGAAGAGGAAGAATTCGATGAGAATGTGGTGTTCCGGGGATTGCGGTTGATCGTGCGCGCATCTCGCTTTTTCAGCGGACGTCTGCGCGTGACGGCGTCAGCGATGGAATGTGATCTTTCCGCGATCGAGGCGGGTGAACGCTTCATGCGCCTCGAACTGCACGCACAGTTGAGCCGCGTCCGGCTGCACGTCTCGGATGACTGGCGGGTGGTGGTGGATGTGAGTGGCACCGCACACTCGGTGCGCGATCAGCGTGACCTGGGCAATCCTCCCGAAGGAACCGATGCTCCCGAACTTCACATCACCGGGTCACTCCATTTCGCTTCCCTCTATCTGCTTGATCCCCCTTCACTGGAAGGATCTCCCGACTTCCACGATACCCAAACGGCATCAGAATATCAGAAATAAATCCCTGCCTCGCATATCCCGGGATTTACTTTCTCCATCACGCTGAAGGCGCTCTCCCTTACACGGTCTCACGTGTCACGGAGCGGCGGTAGTACGTCTGCGCGTCGGACGCCGTCACCAGACCGATGGCGCGTTTGTCCTCACCCGGCGAGAGGACCGGCAGCACGCTCCATCCGTAATCGTCGAACAGTTTCAGGATCACGTCGAGCGTGGTGTTTTCATACACGGGCTTAATCGACGTTACCATCACATCGGCAGCGACCAGACCCTGCACCAGTTCCCTCTCCGTAATGAAACTGCGCACGTCCTCGAATTCGATCAATCCGAGATAGCGCTGATCATCATCGAGCACCAGAACGGCATCGTGCCGTGTGTTTTCAAAAATGAGCAGGATTTCCTGGATCGGGGTGCTCGTGGTGACATGCGCCGCCCCATGCTCCACGATCTGCTCGATGGGGATCGCACTGAGCAGCGGCACGTATGCAAAGGAACCGATGCGCGTTTCCGGCTTGCTGATCGACCACGTGTAAATCGAATTGCTCTGAAAGCGCTGGGCGATCATCGTCGCCAGAATGGCGGTGAGCATCGCGGGGAGCACGATCGAATAATCGTTGCTGATTTCAATGAGTATGAGAATGCCCGTCAGCGGCGCATGCATCGTGCCGGCCAGAATGGCCCCCATGCCCGAGAGTGCGTACGCGGTCGGTGATTGCACGACCGACGGGAACAGCATCATCATTATCATTCCAAAGACGCTCCCGATCATCGCACCGCTCTTGAGCGCCGGCGCGAACACACCGCCTGTCCCGCCCGACCCGGTCGTGATCGCCGTGTGCCACGGTTTGAGAAACGCTACCACTAGCATCAGCCAGATGGGCAGCGTTGCATGGAGGGATTGATTGATCGGCTCGTACGTCTGCTCCATCATTGCGGGGAGAAAGAGAATCAGCACCCCGGCCATCAATCCGCCGATCGCGGGACGAAACACTTCCGACATGCGCAGCTGCTTGTGGCTCCAGTTCTCGACCATGATGATCACGCGTGTAAAGTAGGCCGACATCAGTCCCATGATGATGCCGAGGACGACAAACAGCAGATACTCCGGCAGCTGTATGGAAAATCCCGTCGGTGACTGTACCAGCACAAAACTGCCGTATGCATTTCGCGTGATAGCCGTGGCTGCGACGGCGGAAACCACGACCGGGGTAAATGTCTTGAGTCGGAAATCACCGAGTATGACCTCGAGTACGAACATCACGCCACCCATGGGCGCATTGAAAATGCCGCTGATGCCGGCTGCCGCGCCGCAGGCGATGAGCGTGCGGCTCTGGTCGCGCGTCAGACGGAACAGGTTCGCAATGCTGATGCCGACCGCGGCGCCGACGTGGATAATGGGACCCTCGCGCCCGCCGCCGCCACCCGAACCGATCGAGAGCGCGCCGGTAAGCAGCTTCTGCAGCATCACCCTGCGCTGAATGTCTCCGCGCGAGAAGCGCGATGCGAGAATGACCTCGGGCACACCATGCCCGGCACGGGTCTTGAACACGTATACCTGCAGCAATCCCACCCCGAGTCCGCCCAGAGCGGGAATCAGGGGAATCAGCAGATACTGCCAGTATTCATCGAATTGGGAGAGGGCGAACAGTTCGAGGAAGTGATCACCGGCAAATTCCACCGCCCAGTTGAAGGCCAGTATGACCCCTCCTGTCGCGATGCCGATGCCGGCGGCGATGAGAATAAGAACGGATTCGTTGCGGGTGAAGCGCCCGAGCATCCGGGTGAGTTCTTTCGGCTGCGCAAAATACAGCGTCCGAAAAAGCGCCTGGATTCTGGGTATGAGCTTCTCGAGAAAGTTCATAGTCTTTAAATGTACGTTGCTCATGAATCGGGAGCAACCCGATAACTATCTGACGTAGAGCATCGCACGCGTCACGGCCCCGCTTTCGCATTGCAGTACGGCATGATACACTCCGCTGGGCAGACCCTCCGCATCAAATGAAATGCGCATTTCTCCTTCACTGAGCAAACCGTCATGCAGGCGTCGCAGCTGACGGCCTCCGCTGTCGAGAATATCGAGGACGAACGATTCTCCCGCGCTGCCGGACGGAACCTCCAGCGTGATCCACGTCCGTGCACCGTCGCGCGAGGAAAACGGATTCGGTGCGTTCGCCATTTTTACCGTCTGTGCTCTCTCGCGGATAATGAATTCACAGCGTCCTTCCTGCAGCACGGTCAATGACGGCGTCGGCCCCCCTTCCGGACAGCAGCGCTGCCAGAGTTCACTGTCAATAAGCTGGATGGAAAAGATTCGCACGTTCGGCGAACGATTTGGTCCGATGCGCAGGGTGGCGAGCAGTCCGGCCGTGTCTTTCGGAAATACCGATGTCGGTGTGTAGAGTTCGAAGCTGTCGCCGTTTCGCCGCCAGTCCAGAGCGTCTTCAGGCAGCAACGTTCCGGGCAGGACATCAACATCCTCTATGTCTGCAGGGAGCATGAAACGCACCGTCGCCTGGAGCTGCATGGCAGTTTCCACCCCACGCAGCACGCGCAGGGGAATCAGCACGGCTTCCTTTGCTGTAAGCGTGAGTATCGAATCCATCACAACATCCAGCGAACGATAACACTGGCAGATCAGAAGCGAATCATCGGTATAGGAAAACTCCGTCTGGCACCCCTCGATCTGTGCGTCCCTGATCTGGAAATGCACGTAGCGGCTGCTGTCGGCGGCGAGCGCCTGAATAGGAAAACCCACCAGCCGCGTGGTTGCGAGCGCAGGCCTGATGTCCTTGAGCAGGAAGCGCATCGCCCCGGGTGCGACCCGGGTCATCACCACTTCCTGGTTCTGCGTCAGCGTACCGAAGGAAAACGGCAGCGTCGCGATATCGACCAGGTTCTGATCGTATTCGAGTATGAAGGAAAGCGAGAGCGCAAGTTCGGAGCTCGGTATCGGCGTGATGTCGATGAAGCCACGATCGGTGGCGAGCGGCGTCATGTCGGTGGGGACATCCACCGTCAACATCGTATTTGCCGCGCGGGAAGGACTGTAGAAATCCTGCACCGCCATTGCCGTGCGCCCGTTGTGCGTCACCGACAGCAGCAATGACCGTGATGTATCGACGCAGTTTGTCGATGTGTACTCAGCGATGCAGCAGGGCTCGGTAATGATGTCGGCGATTTTCTCGTACACGGCCGTCAGTTCGCTGGGACGCGCGACCGAGAAAAACACCCCCCCCGTTTCCACTGCCATCTGCTCCATGACCGCCTGATAATCCGGATCGATATCGAAGGCGATGGTATGCAGCCGAGCTTTGATCTGGTTGGCAAGGGTGATGACGTCTTCAACGACATGCGTCGACTGCGTGTCCTCCCCGTCCGTGATGATCACGGCATGCCGGTTGCCTGTACGCGGCTGCAATACTCCGCAGGCCTCATAGCTGGCGTCGAACAGAGGCGTACCGTTGAAGGCCGTCATGCGGTCGAGTTCGTTTTTGAGCCGCACCTTATCGGTGGTGAAATCCTGCGCGAGAACGATGCCCCTTCCAAAGGTGAGAATGGCGCATTCGTCATTGGGACCCAGGCTGTCCACCAGTCTCTTCGATGCTTCGGTGAGATTGATGAGCGGACCTCCCGCCATCGAGCCGCTGTTGTCGAGCACCAGCACAACGGAATTGATTTCCGTCGGATCCGGACAACGGATGGAAAGCCGCTGTGGTACGCCATTTTCAAGCAGGGTCATGCGCGAGGTGTCAAGTCCGCGCACGATGATCTGATCCTCCCGCACGCACGCTTTGAATGTCACACGCGGCAGCTGACTGTAATCAACGCTCTCGAAGGAAACCTCGAGCTGTTGCGCATACACGTCCGCGGGACCGGGAAGCAGCAGCAGGCTGAGGAGAACAAGAGTTGAAAATACGGAAATACGTATCGCAGCGTACATGGGCATTCCGGGAGAATGAAACACTCCTCATACTACATCAGCGTAAAATCTTCTGCAAGAGCAAAAACGGGGGAACGATTCCGGGCTTCGTGTGTCTTGTTCTCGACCGCCCCGCTGCCGCGGCAGCATTCACCAATCCCCCGTGGAGGAAGGATCATGAAAACACTGATTGTATGTTCCGTGCTTTTGCTCGTCTGTGCCGCGAATCTCCAGGCGCAGTTCAGCGACGAATTCAACGAAGACGCTCTCGAATCCGGCTGGAGCTGGCTGCGTGAATCGCCCTCCAACTGGCGTCTCGGCGGTGGCGCGCTCACGATCTGGACAGAGACCGGCGCACTCAACGGTCGGACCTTCAACAACGTGCGCAACATGCTGCTGCAGCCGCTGTCGGATCAGCAGAATTTCAAGATGGACACGGAACTACGTTTCGAGCCATACTGGACGCTGCGCAATGCCGGCCTGGTCTATTATATCGATGACGACAATTACATCCGCGTTTCCCGCGGCATCCACGACGGACACAACGACATCTGGATGGAATGGGAAATCGACGGAGTTACGTACTTCGATTATGCCGACGCCCCTGTCGGCACGCTTGAGGATCCACTGCTCGACTTCCGTCTGCGTCTGACGCGTGAAGGCGGCAACCAATTCTCCGCCTCGTATCAGATCGATCTGGGCAGCGCGGGATGGACGAGCTGGAACTCCTTTGCAACAGAAACCATCGCCTTTCCTTCGACGGAGCCACGCATCGGACTGCAGGCCGCGAATGGCGATGGCATGGTCGCGACCACGTCGCCCGAACAGGCGAACTTCAATTATTTCCGCTACAACGTCGGAACAGCCGTGCGTCCTCTGCGCGAGGCCGCGGTTGCCTTCTCTGTCGTCGCCGCCCACCCGTCGCCCTCCTCTGCCGGTTCCGTGCTCACCATGATCGTGACCACCGACCGCGCCGCGGCGCTGCAATGGCGCATGACCGACATTCTCGGCCGTGAGGTCATCGCGCCGCAGTCGATGGGATATCGCGAGCAGGGAACGCACAACATAGCAGTTCCCACCAGCGCGCTTCCTCCGGGGGTCTATCTCTGGCAGATCGCGGCCGGGAATGCACGCGCCACGAAGCGTATTCTGCTCACACGATGAGAGCATCCTCCGTGCGCGGCTCTTCCCGTCCGATTTCCGAAGCGATCACAAACAGATTTCCTTGCTGACACGCTGAACCCGAAGCACAACACAGCCTTCAGCATCAAAAAAGGCGGGCCGCGGCCCGCCTTCGTTATTTCTGCGTTTCCTTCTTCTGCTTTTCTTCCTTCATCTGCCGGAGTTCCTCTTCCAGCTTGCGTTGTTCCTCCTCGAGCATCTGCCGCGCGCGCCGCAGTTCCTCGGCCTCCTGTTCCAGCTGTTCGCCGGTCTTCACCGCATCGTATTCCTCTTCGGAACGCTTGAGGCGGAATTCCACCGGCACGCTGATGCGTGAAGCGCAGGGTTTGCCGTCGCGCCAGGCGGGTTTGAAGTCTCCGTCCACAACTGCGCGCAGTGCTTCGGCGTCAAGATCCTCGTGTCCTGAGGGACGTCGCACTTCAGCATAGATCACATAGCCTTTCGCGTCTATCCACGCGGCGACCACTGCCACACCCTGGCGCTGCGCGCGCATCGCGCTGTCGGGATAGCGCACTTCCAGAGGCGTGTTCAGCGAGGCAGCGCGATCCGTCGGTGCCTGCGCTCCGTCAAAGCCGACTGGTTTTTCGCCGTAGCTGAGCGGCTGGGCCTGCACGGCCGTGACCATGGCCGTGGCCATGGCCATGGCGAAAAGGAAAAGCCAGAGGAAGAGAAATGTAATTCGCATGTGGACATCCTTTTAAACAAACGCCCCTGTCGTTGCGGACAAGGGCGTGAAAACGAGTGGGTCAGCGTTGCGACCGTGATACGAACTCAGACGAAAAACGGATTCTCGGAACGCGCCAGTTCGACCGAAACGATCTCCGGAAAACGGCGTTTGAGAATGGCCTCGACGCCGCCCTTGAGCGTCATCTGAGCCGACGGACAGGTACCGCAGGCGCCAGCCAGTTCCACGTACACGATGTTGTCTTTCATTTCTATGAAGGTGATTCGTCCGCCATCGGCCTCAATGTAGGGACGGATCTGATTCTCGATCGTATCTTCGATCTGCGATTCCAATACTGCCTGATCTGCCATGTTCCTGCTCCTGCGAAAAAGAGTTGTCAATCGGATAAACTTACGAAATCGCTCCACCCTGCGCAATGCAAAAGCGGGGAGGAGCGGGGAGGAACGGGAAGGAGCGGGGAGGAACGGGAGGAGCGGGGAGAGAAGCCGCGAGGGGTGAATGCATTGATTTTCGCATTAAACTACGCTAATTTATAAGTCTCTCCGGGCCCTTAGCTCAGTTGGTTAGAGCGGTGGACTCATAATCCATTGGTCGCAGGTTCAAGTCCTGCAGGGCCCACGATCTGCACCCAAGGCTCTTGGATGCAGTGAATGCAAAAATGGGTCGGTTCTTTTTCGAACCGACCCATTTATTTTTCGGGCGTTGGGAAGGAACGCTCAGCCTTCGAATATGATGCCATCATGTCCGAACGACAGCGCCCGTAGCTGCACGCGCGTCAGAGCTACTCCGCGGGGGGCACGTAGTCGACCGAGGCGACGTCGCTGCTTTCGTCGAGCTTGAAAAAGGCGAGGATCTGTTTGTTGAGAAATTCATCCGTGTTCGGATCCATCAGATTGAGACGGTACTCGTTGATAAGCATGATCTGCATCTTGATCCAATCGCCCCAGCAGTCCTGGCAGGCGTGCGCCCGCAATTTCTCCCGGATCTCACCGCGATAAAACGCTGTGTTCTGCACTGCTTCTTTGGTCTCGCCGCAGCGGGAACAGGTGATTTCAGCCATGTATGTACTCCTTGTTTGCGTGTTCGTACGAAATTCTAAAGTACGGAACATGACCGGAGTCTCACAACTGGCTCGGAGGAAACGAAAAACCGGGACGCGCGATACATACGAAACGGATATCACAACCGGATCGGATTTGATTCGTCCGGCGCCCTATTTCAACTTCACCACCTGTGAATCCGGAACCACGACGCTGCTGTCATTCTGTTTGCTGACGCCGTGCAACGTGTCGAGCTCTCGAGTGCTTTTTACGCCGCCGAGAATGCCGCTCGCGGGAAGATCGGGCTTGCGTTCGTCGTAGAGGTCGAACCAGGGGAAGCCGTAGGACGTGTACGTCGCGGCATCGACGGGAGTGGCCGGCGGCTTCATTCCGGTGATTTCTTCAAACTGCTCGCTGTTGATGATGTAGATCACCACCGACTGCGGCTCCGCCTGCAGCCAGGTGTCAAGGCCGTACCGGTCTTCGTACACTTTTTGCTTCATGCGTCCCCCGACGCCGAGTCCCATCGCTCCTTCGCTCATTTTCATCGACATGGTGGGCGCGTCTTCATAGACGACCGGACGCAACCCTTCCGGCTTCTGATCCGGAAAGCGTCCTGCCCGTGGTTCGTACACCGCGATGCGCAGCGCTCCGTCGCTTTCTTTCCCCGTTACCTGCGCTTCGACCGAGTAACCGGAACCCAATGGCACGGCGACGAATTGCCGGATAACGCCATCGCCCGATTTGATTCCGTCAAGCCAGGGCTGTTCGGGCACGACCACGTAATCCTGTGGATCATCATGCAACGCCAGGTTCCATGCGCCTCCGCTCACGGCATTGACGGTGCCGACTCCCACCTTGACGGCATTCGGTTTCCATGCGGCGCCGTCGAAATCAATCCACATTGCCTCTCGCTGATACATCGGAATGAAATATCCATTCTCACGGTCCCAGTCCTCGGGCACCTGATCGGAAAAATTGCGTACGCGGTACACAGGAAACGCACCCAGACCGGGCGGCAGCGGATACTTCCCGCCATCGTCGGGAATGCGCAGCGTACGTTGGAAGGACAGAGAGAAGCGGTCGGTAAACACCAGCGCATTGTCCTTCAACTCCACCGGCCGTTGAACCCTGTCTCGATGCGGCGGTGGATCTTCCTGCCGGTTGACGCCGGGAATGGCATCAGGCAGGCCGTCCGGCGGCTCCTGAAGCAGCGTCACCGACAGCAGCGCCGCTGCGAACAGCACGAATGCGGGGTAGTACATCGCAGCTCCTTGGCAATATTTCTGAGGAAGGAAAAGCGGACAGAAGATATTGTACTCGGGAAATCTGCGTGAGTTCCATCCGTTCCGCGATTTCCTTCCGGGCACGCAAAAAACACCCCGCCTTGCAGGGGCGGGGTGCTATCCACATAAAAACGGGTTGGGGTGTTACAGGCTGACGCGCTGCTGCAGCGTTTTCTCGTCTGCCTGCCTGAGCGAAAAATTCATGTTCCGCGCCAGCATGATGGTGTCCATCTGCACGTCGCGCAGCTTGCGCTGGCGTTCGTGATGCACCTTGTTGATAAGGGCCGTGGCGTGAACAGTGAATCGTTCAGACAATGGTAGCACAACCTTCTTCATTGAGGTCTCCATAGTGAAACATCTGCGATCCACAAGGGCTAAGTATAGCCATTGAATCACAAACTCTCAATCCCCAT
>JACZJN010000101.1 GCA_014860565.1 Bacteroidota bacterium | reverse complement strand
CTCCCCGATTCCCCTTGTTCTCCCCATGGGGAAATGATAATTTCCATGATGCCCGCGAATGCGCGGCACGATATCTATGAAAACACTCACCACCATATTGCTCTCACTCCTGATGCTGCAGACGGCGGGACCACTGTTCCTCCTGCAGCTGCAGCAGACGCAGATTCGCCGCGAAATGAAGCGCGCGATCCGCGCAGGACTTCCGGACGAGGACCTCGTCGCCTTCGTCGTGCAGGCGGACGGCAATCTCGCCGGCGGCGAGGCGCTGGAGTGGGAAGACGCGCATGAATTCCGCTACCGTGGCGTGATGTACGACGTCGCGCGCAGCCGCGCGGTCGAAGGCGGCACGCTGTATCTCTGCGTGCGCGACGACGCTGAGACGGCGGTGTACGCCCAGCTCGACGACCTCGCACGCAAGGATGGCAGCGGTAATCCTCTGCATCGCCGGCAGGCGGAACAACTGCTGCGCCATCTTCTTCTCACGTTCGTTCAACAGGAAGCTGTTTCTCCCGATCCGGCTCTCGCCGAGACCGCAATCCTGCCGGAAATCGTGGCTGCGACGATCTCTCGCCCGGCCACTCCTCCCGATCCTCCTCCAAACGTCTGATCCCACAACGCCGCGATCATGGAACGATCGCATCCCGCACGCCGGGATGCGCACCGTTGCATTCCGTTTTTTCCATCGCAATCAAAGGATCAGAAATGAAATCATGCATCATTATCGGGATGCTGCTGCTGTGCGCGAGTTTCGTGCAGGCGCAGGTCCTGACCATCCGCGACAATGTGACCGGCCGGCCGCTCGCGGACGTTTCCATATACTCCGGTCAGACGAAAACCTTCGCCCGCAGTGATATCCGAGGGCATGCCGACATCACCGCATTCCGCGGAGCGGACAGCATCCGCTTCGACTTACTCGGCTACCGAACCGTGCTCCTCGGCTATGATGCACTTGTCGCGGCAGAATTGACGCTGTACATGGAGGAAACAGCATTCCGTACCGACGAGGTCATCATCTCGGCGACGCGCTGGTCGCTGCAGCAGAGCGAAATTCCCAACAGAACGCTCACCATGCATCCGACGGACGTCGAACGTGAGATGCCGCAGACGGCGGCCGACATGCTCGGCGCGTCGGGACAGGTGTACATTCAGAAAAGCCAGCTGGGCGGTGGGAGTCCGATGCTCCGCGGCTTCGCCACCAACCGCGTGCTCATCGCCGTCGACGGTGTGCGCATGAACACCGCCATCTTCCGCAGCGGCAACGTACAGAATGTTATTTCGCTCGACCCGCTCGCCATCGAACGCACGGAAGTGGTGTTCGGTCCGGGCTCGGTGATGTACGGCAGCGACGCCATTGGCGGCGTGATGAGTTTCACAACCATGAATCCGCGCCTGGCGGACGGCAATTACATGCTCTTCGCCGGCGACGCCACGCTGCGCGGCTCCAGCGCAAATGCCGAGAAAACAGGACATGTCGATCTGATGTTCGGTCTGCGCCGCTGGGGCTTTCTCAGCAGTGTCAGCTTCTCGGATTACGACGACCTGTGGATGGGCGGCGACGGGCCGGACGACTATCTCCGCACGCGCTATCAGCAGCGCATCGGGGGACGCGATACCATCCTTTCGAATCCCGATCCGGAAAAGCAGGTATCGAGCGGGTACCAGCAGTTGAACCTCATGCAGAAAATCCGTTTTCGTCCCGACGACAAATGGGATTTCACCTACGGGGCGCATTATTCCCACACCTCCGATTATCCCCGCTACGACCGTCTTCTGCGTCCGAAAGGCGACGGACTGCGTTCCGCCGAGTGGTATTACGGTCCGCAGATCTGGATGATGCACGCGCTCAACATCGCGCACAGCGACGGCGGTGGTTGGTACGACCAGCTGCATGGAACCGTGGCATATCAGTACTTCGAAGAAAGCCGCAACGACCGCGATTTCGGAAAGATCACGCTTCATCATCGTACCGAGAAGGTGGACGTGTTTTCCGCCAACCTCGATTTCACGAAGAACATCGGCGAGCAACAGGTGCTGTACTACGGCGTTGAAGCGCTCTACGACTTGGTCACGTCCACGGGCGAGGAGGAAGACATCTCCACAGGAGTCCGTGTTCCCGGTCCCAGCCGCTATCCCGACGGCAGCTCGTGGAGTTCGCTCGCCGCGTATGTCAACTACCGCAACCGCATGAGCGACCTGCTCACGCTGCAGGGCGGAATGCGCTATAACTTCGTCGCGTTGGATGCGGATTTCGATCCGACGTTCTATCCCTTTCCCTTCACCGAGGCGCGCATGCGCAACGGAGCGCTCAACGGCAGTCTCGGGGCGATTTTCTCCCTGCAGGAAGAAACGCAGCTGACGCTCAATCTCGCGACGGGCTTTCGCGCGCCGAACGTGGATGACGCCGGCAAGGTATTCGATTCCGCTCCCGGCTCGGTCGTCGTCCCTAATCCCGATCTCACGCCCGAGTACGCGACGAACATCGAGGCGGGCATCAACCACCGATTCGACGATTTCCTGCGTATCGAGGTGACCGGTTATTACACCTGGCTGCAGGACGCACTCGTGCGCCGCGATTATCTCTTCAATGGGATGGACAGCATCGTTTACGACGGCACATTGAGCAAGGTCGAGGCGATACAGAACGCCGCGGATGCCTGGGTGCAGGGCGTGCAGGCGTCGGTGGAATGTCATCTCGGCCTGGGCTTTCGCATCGTGTCGCATTTCAGCTGGCAGGAAGGCGAGGAACAGCTCGATGACGGCAGCACCGCGCCGCTGCGCCATGCCGCCCCCTGGTTCGGCGTGACGCG
>JACZJN010000100.1 GCA_014860565.1 Bacteroidota bacterium | reverse complement strand
GGGGTGCGCCTGCGGCGCGCGAGGGAAAGAGATAGGTGAATGCTTTTTGGCTATTATTTGTGCGAGGAGAAAATGATATTTGTCGCATATGCATTAGGGAGATCGATGCTATGCGCAAATTCAATGATTTTGAGGTGATTGCATTGTCACGGAAGTTGACAGTGGATCTTTATCAGACCGTTAATGAATTTCCAAACATTGAGCGGTATTCACTCTGTCAGCAAATCCGACGCGCTGCAGTATCCGTTGGCGCGAATATCGCAGAAGGTGCTGGGAGACAGACCGCCAAGGATTTTGCACATTTTCTTACTCAATCAATTGGCTCAGCTTGTGAACTGGAATACTTGCTTCTTATAGCACAGGATCTGGGATATATTCAGTCCTTCCGGCGCAAGCAGCTGGATAACCAAGTGCAAATCATCAAGCACAAGTTATTTCGTTTTCGCGCGTCACTCCTGAATAGGACCACCTAAACTCCTCCTCGCATGCCGCAGGCACTCCTGCGCGGCGAAGCCGTTCCTGCGTGCCGCAGGCGCTCCCGCGCGGCGAAGCCGCTCCCCCGCTTTGTCCGCTTCCGACGATTTCCTAACTTTCCCAATATTCAAAAATCACCGGAGCACCCCCATGCACGCACAGATATCCGAAAAAGACCTCAACACCTGGGCCGATTACCTGCTGGACTACTCCCTCGGC
Source organism: Bacteroidota bacterium (assembly GCA_014860565.1). Classification (GTDB taxonomy): domain Bacteria; phylum Bacteroidota; class Ignavibacteria; order SZUA-365; family SZUA-365; genus SZUA-365. The sequence continues at coordinate 13,623 of JACZJN010000100.1, read as the reverse complement.
GGCGTGACGAAAGACGACGTCATCATGATCAAGGGCGAACATATCACCTGGCCGCTGATGTCGGTGCTGCAGGACAAGATTTTCGCGAAGGGAGGGATTGCGGACGTAAACATCGTGGCGCCGGACAATGACCGCGGCAAGGTGTGGGGCGCGTCCATCGCACGGCATGGAACCGAGGAGCAAATCCTGCGCGTGCCTGCCTGGCACGAGCAGCGCTACCGGGCGATGACCAAGTACATCGAAATCCTCGGTGCGGAGAATCCCGCACTGTCCGCCGGACAGCCGGAAGAAACCGCCATGGCGGTCATGCGGGCGGATGAACCGTACAAAACTCTCCGACTCGGAAAGCCCTGGCTGCTCACGCTGTTTCCCACGCAGGGTTTCGCGGATCTCGAAGGAATGACGATCGAGGAGTATACCGACGTGATCGTCTCCGCCTCTGTGGTGGATCCCCGCGAACTCGACCGGGTGGAACAGGACATCTACGACGTCATGGACCGCAGCAGCGCCTTCCGCATACAGACGCGGCATCCGCTCGACGGCCGTACGCTGGAACTGCGCATGAACATCGCCGGCCGCAACGTGATCAAGTGTACCGGCAAACGGAATTTCCCCGACGGCGAGGTGTTTACCAGTCCCAACGCCAACACCGTCGAGGGTGAAATCTTCGTCGACCTGCCTGTGTACAACAGCGGCACGACGATCCAGGGCATCTACCTGAAGTTCGAAGGCGGCGTGATAACGGACTACCGCGCCGATACCGGGCACGAGACGCTGGCGAAAATCATCGAAACCGACAAAGGCTCGCATCGCCTGGGAGAAGTCGCGCTGGGAATGAACGCGGGCATCGAAAAAGTGCTCAAGCACCCGCTGTTCGTCGAGAAAGTCGGCGGCACGCTGCACATCGCCATCGGCGCCAGCTATCCCGAGTGCTACGTGAAGGATGAAAGCACGGACGAGGGCAAGGCCGCCAGCGAGCGCATGTTCGCCGAGGGACTGCTCAATCGCTCCGCCCAGCATGTCGACATCGTGACCGACTTCCGCACGGGCGGCGCAGGCATCGGCGTGTGGCTCGACGACACCCAGCTGGCGGTGAAGGACGGCATCTGGGTGGTGCCGGGCAAGTAATCGGCTGCCCCCGGCCACGGAGAGGAAATGACCGTTTGTGGCCATGACGAGGGCGCGAAAGAGCCCCTCGGCGGCAATTCGGATAATTCTTTGCGGATTATTCCGATTTTTCCGTAATATTATGGTTCGAGCGCCGTCGCTTACCGGATAAGGACGCAGCCTGTCTGAGGCGGATACATATGTTGAGGATTATTCATCAGGTGCGCGATGAATTACGATGAGATGGACAGGCCTGCCCTGTTAGAGGAAATCGGCAGGCTGCAGAAGAAAATCGAGGGGTTGAAGGAGTCCGGCGGACAGCTTGAACGACAGCTGCAAACGCGGGATATCGAGATCATCAAGCTCAAACGAGAGCTTCAGGACCACCTCGCGGAGGCGATCTGCCGTGAAAACGACATGCGCCGCGACCAGGACCGGTTCCGTACCCTTGTCTCGAATATTCCGGGCGCGGTGTACCGTTGCGCCAACGACGCATTCTGGACCATGGAATACATGAGCGAGCAGATCGAGGCCGTCAGCGGCTACCCTGCCACTGATTTCATCAACAACGCCGTCCGCTCCTACAAGAGCATTGTCCACCCCGAAGACGTCATCAAGGTGGTCAATGCCGTCAACGACGGAGTAAACGCCCGGCGTCCCTACTACGTCGAATACCGCGTCAAACACCGCGACGGGAGCATCCGGCATGTGCACGAACGCGGCATCGGCATCCACACCGAAGACGGAACACTGCTCTGGCTCGACGGGGTCATCTTCGACCAGACCGTCCTGCCCAACCACCTCGAGAACAACCTGCCGGAGTGGTAACCCGGGAGCTGCGCGCTCCAGAGAGCCGAGGGAGAATGGAGAGGGCGAGCATTCGACCACGGACGATCTGGACAAAGGGGACATCAGCTCCGGATGAACTCCGCAGGATGTACTGCCGTTTCGGGGAAGGCTCGGATGAGGGCGGCCTCACCAATGCGACCTTCATTTCACGATTCTCACCCATTGCACCTGGCACACCTCGCCCGCCCGGCAGACGAGCTGATAACAGCCGGCCGGGAGGGATTCGGTATCAATGCGGAGAGTGCCGGCGCCCGCCGTACGGACCGGGGGTGATGGGACGCGAACGACTTCGCGGCCGCATACATCGGAAAGAGAGATCCGCACCTCGGCTTCCACGGGAAGCATGAAGCGCAGGAATACCTGCCCGGATCCGGGATTCGGCCATACGGGATCGAAAACAGGCAACGGCGGCGACGCGGTGACATCCACGAGCACTTCCGGCGAATAGTCACGGGTGCCGTCGTAGTCGACCTGCGCGATCCGATAGAACAGCAAGGTCCCCGCGCCGAGGTCTCGGAGCGGATCGGTGAACGCGTAGCGGCTTTCCGCGCTTGTCGTGCCGGAACCCGGCACGGAGCCGACGCGTCGCCAGGAACCGCCGCCTTCCTTCCGCTCGATCTCGAAGTAGGCGTTGTTTTGCTCCGCCGCCGTGATCCATCGCAGTTGCACGACGCCGTCGCTATATGCGGCGTGAATGGAGACCCATTCCACCGGGACGATGGGACCCAGGAGCTGCGAGAATTCGGATGTATTTCCAGTGACGTCGGTCACGGTGGCGGTCACGTTGTCGCCGGGGACGAGTCCCGCGACGTTACAACTCCACGAACCTCCCGCGAGCGGCGTCGTCGATCCGAGATACACCGCACCTTCCCCGTATCCGGTGGGATCACTGGCGGCTTTGAACACTTCGACGACGGCGGCCGTCGGATTGGGGCCGATATCCACCGTTCCTGTCACCGTCGTGATCCCGGCCAGCCAGGTCGCGCTGGCGATGACCGGCATGTTCAGCTGCTCGTTGGCGCCCTGGTCCGGATCCCCCGTATCGTTCACGGTAACTCCGTCATCGTCCAGATCGATACCGAGCCAGCCATTGCCGTAGATGGAATTCTGTGTGATCTTGTTCCGGTCGGCGTTGGCGTTGTTGGAGAAATGCTCCATGATCATCACGCCGCAGCGCCCGTTCGAAGCGATGGTATCGGAAACGATCACGTTTTCCCGTGCGTGCCCCAGCTTCCAGACCAATCCGTATCTTCCGATGCTCACGCCGTACCAGCCGTTCGCCATCGGCGTCGAGCGATCGGCAGCAAGGCCGATGATGTTCCGTCCGATAATGTTGCGGTCGGTGAACCAATTCGTCGTGGCGTCGACGTACCCGATGATACAGACGCCGTTGGTGTCGTTGCCCGAGATCACGTTGTCCCACACCTGGTTGTCGTGCGCGGCTTCTCCGATATACACGCCGTCGCATTTGTTCCCGAGGGCGGACATCCCGGAGATCGTGGTACCGATGTAGTTGCTGTCCACGCGGTTGAAGTAGCAATCGCCGGGCGGACAGCTCGAAATGCTGACACCCTCGCTATAGTTGGCGGAGATCAGGCAGCTCCGCACGCTATTCGCGTAGACGAAGCCCAGCGCCTGCGGATTGACGAGAATGTTGACGCCGCCCCAGGGTGCGGACATGCTCTTGCCGTTCCCCTGTGCGAGCGTGCCGCCGACGTCCACCCCGATAATGTTCCGCTCGATCAGATTCGAATGCGTGCCGGCGGTCGTGGCCTGAATGCGTATGCCATCCTGTTGGAAATTCTGCACGACGAGGCCCCGGATGACGTTGTGCTGTGAGACGATCCAGAAGCCGTGCGCGGCGCCGGCATTCGTTCCGTCGATGACGATTTTAAGCGTGAGCGTCGACGGCGGAGAGACGCCGGGACCGCTTCCCGCCTGCGAGAAACCGTCGATGAGCACACCGGCGTTGTCGGTAAGCTGAGGCAGCTGCGACAGAATGCCGAGCGTGTGCGGGCCGGCGCCGGAAATCGCGAACGAGATCGTATCGCGTCCCGGTGTGAGATTCGCGCTCAGCATCGCGGCGCGGAGGGTGGATCCGGTCGGACCGTCCCCGAGGCTGGTGACGGGGAAGACGGCGGCCGACGTGGGGAACGCGGTGTACACGATGAACAAGAAAGCGAAAACGGATGTCCGGGCTATTCGCGCTCGTCCGCCCCCGCGGCGGAAACATCCAGGTATCCGTGTGCGGACCTGTGCCTGCTGGGAATGCATGGCATACCTCTTCGAGTGATGTATCGTTCGCCCGCACGTTCACGGCGCGGGATGGATTATCCTGCGAGAGGGATCTCGGTCCTGTGCAACGGCGGATGCCGTGGAAGGAAACGTGTATGAATATTGCTACGGCGGTAAGATCGGATATTTTCGGCGGGAGTGCAAGCAGATTCCTCTCGATCGCGCGGGGTCCAACCGGGTGAGCACATTGCCCATTGTCTGTTTTCCACCCTCAGTCCATTTTCAGCTGGCGAGGAGATCCTCGACCTCGCGTGCGCCCGGTTCGGTATCGGCATGATCGAGCGGCGCGTGTCCATGCAGCGCGCGCAGCGGGGGAAGGTCCATCACCAAGTCACCGCTGCCAAGGAGCACACCAGCCGGTGTCGCATCCTTGAGTTTCCGCACACCTGTGCGAAGGTCGCCATCGATGTGGTGGCTATTGGTCCAGGGGTAGTCCTTTCGCGTTGACGACACCACATACTTCGGCTTTGCCTCCAGCTTGACGGCCCACTCGCGAATCGCAGGTGGTGCCTCCACGTCGCCGCGCGCAACCGCTGGCCAGTAGCTCTCCATCATCTCGTATGTGACGCGGCCCCACAGCATCGCGCCGCCTTCGTCCATGAGGTGGGTGAAGAAGGTGTGTGTCTCGTCGTCGACGATTCCTTCCGTGTGGTCGACGCAGCCGTCCAGCGAGATGTTGATACTGAAGGTCAAGAGTCCCATGATGTCCTCCGATTGAAATGCGCAACAAGATAACCGTGTCGACTTACGTTGAAGGTAACCTGCACTGACCACCGGGATGCACACGCCTGTACTACTCCGGTTCAGAATACGTTTGCGATCAGGTGAAAACCGTACCGCTGCGTCAGTGGGTCTGGCGGTCTTTCCGGACTACGGTTTCCTGGTTGACTACGCTGATGCGCGAGCGAGGTTTTGCTTCAATTTGAATTTCACAATTCTTCGTATCAGCGCGTAGGGAATGGGCCGGTCAAGCGGGAACTTGAGATTGCCCTTTGGACCCGCATACGGCGCAAGACTCTTTTCGAGTCTCGCATCACCAGACACCGGCGGATGAAGTACGGGCCGCCGTTGTAGCCCATGAAGGACTGACCACCAATGACGAATTCGGCTGAAGATATCGGGTTCGGTTTGCGCATGGAATATCCGGATTCTTCATGGATCCGTCAAGGTAACGTGCGCCATGGGTGAAAACCATAGGCATCCGGGCAATGGAGCATTCAAGCCTTCGAACACTGGAGCATTCAAAAGCCCTTGTATGATATGCATAGAGTATGCATATTCATATGCATGAGAACAACCCTGAACATCGACGACGAACTGCTGAACGAAGCGGCCGAGCTGACGGGGATCAGCGAGAAGACGCAGCTGGTGCGGATGGGGCTGGAGGTGCTGGTGGCGAGGGAGAGTGCGAAGCGGCTGGCGCTGCTGGGAGGAACGGAGAAGAAACTGCGCGAACCCAGGCGCAGAAGGTATGAAGTGAAATAATGATCCTTGTCGACACTTCTGTCTGGATCGATCACTTTCGCCGAGGCAATGCGCGCCTGGCAGAGCTGCTGATGGATGGAGAGGTGTTCATGCATCCCCTTGTGTTCGGGGAACTGGCCTGCGGTGGGCTCCGAAACCGCGCGGGGATCCTGCGGTTGCTCGAAGCTCTGCCTCATGCCGTGACGGCGTCGTTCGATGAGACCCTGGATTTCCTCGACACCTGGAAGCTGCACGGCAAGGGACTCGGCTGGGTCGACGTCAGCCTGCTCGCCTCCGCCCGTCTGACCTCCTGTACGCTCTGGACGCTGGACAAGGCGCTCGCCCGGGAAGCCGTGCGGCTGCGATGACCGTGCCTCGATACGGTCGCTTCGCGGTCCTACTACCAATGACGCCTTCGTCATCCCGAGTAGCGGTGCCCGAGGGGCAACGCGTATCGAGGGACAGTGCCTCGATACGCCGCGCGGGGCGCGGCTACTCGGCATGACGGGAGTATCCCTCCTGCCTCCTAGCTCACAATCGCAACGACGGTGTCGTAGAGTCCGTAGTGGGAAAGCCCCTCGTGGCTCTCTATTCCCGTGTAACGGAGGGAGGCGTCTTCGTAGCGGCGGAAGGCGAAGACGGCCTGGTTCATCTGCTCGGTGTTGAATACGCGGAGGCGGACGAGGAGGTGGAAATCCTGCACCGTCAGACCGGTGACGGCCAGAAACAGCTCCGGCTCCAACTGCGTGATCACGTCCTGCAGGGTGTTCTCGCGGAAGTCCGTCAGGTACATGAACGCCGGAATGCGCGTGGCGAACTTGATCAGCTTCTCCTGCACGAGCTTGCGCCGGGACTTGTATTCCTTCTCCTCTTCGCTGAGCTGCTTTTTCTGCTTCGCCGTCAGGGCGCGGTCCCGGCCCTTGTTCTTCAGTTCCTTGACCTTCTCGCTCTTGTTGATGATCGTCTCGATGACACTGTCGCCCAGCGCGCGCCAGCCCTCGATGCGCTCGACGGCGGCCATCGCCTCGGGATTGTCGAGAATGCGGCGCAGTGTGTCGTTATCCACATTCACGAGCAGCGCCGATTCCCACTTGCGCGCCAGGAGCGTGGCCGATGTACCCGCCATCGCGATGTCGAGAATGCCGCCCGCGTCGATCTGCGTCATGTTGGCGCCGTCATAGGCGAGCACGGGCAGGAAGGACACGAGATCCTTGACGGCGTTCTCCGGATTCGGCTCGCTCGGGGAGAGTCCGATCCCGTACTCCGACAATTGCCGGAGCGCCCGCGTCGGCGCGAAATCGAACACGAAGCAGACGGGCTTGAGGATCTCCTCTTCGTTCGGATTGTCGCCGTTGGGATTCTTGATCGACCACGGCGACTGCACGCGGAACGCGGCCTGAAAGTAGGTCTCGGGCGAGGCGAGATTGCGCAGCATGAGAATCGACGACCACTGCGGCACGGTCACTCCCGTGGTGAGTTTGCCGCAGGAAAGCGTGATCGTCTTCGTGGCGAAACCGCTCCGGATGGCCTCGCGCACGGGCGGCAAGGCGGCGAGTCCGATACCCGCCGACGTACCCGCCGCGACCACGACGGTATAATCGCGCCAGAATGTGTTGTGTTTCTCGGTGAGCAGGTTCGCCATCGCATGACAGGCGGCGACGTCGGGGAGGAACCAGAATGCATGCTGGAGGTAGGGCAGCAGGCGGATGTCGGAATACGGAAACGGCGGTCGCGTCCCGGTCTTCAGGCTTTCGACCGTTTGCGGAGCGTACGAGCCCCGGATGATATCCAGCCATTTCTGCACGTCGTTTTTGTGCGTGAAGCGCGCGCGCTTGTCCCTCCCGACGGCGGAGAAAAACTCGTTGAGGTCGAACTCATCGAATTCTCCCGCGCTCGCGATCGCCAGAAGTTCGTCGGGCATTTGATAGGTGAGCAGGCGTATCTGCGGAAGCGCGCCGTACGGATTCCATTTCCCCGGATTCTCCGCGGCGAATTCCGCCCTGGCGCGTTGTTCGTCGGTGTAGGTCCAGTTGAAGATCTGTTCCTCGATGAACTCGCCCGTGGCCAGTGCCCGGAACGGCGTGCCCGAGAGGTAGAGATAGGCCTTGGTCGTGATGGGAAGAAACTCCGTCTCTTTCTCCGAAAGCACGCCGAGGTCTTCGTTCACTTTCTCCAGGTCGCCGGTATACTCGAAACGGGTTTCCTTTTTGGCGACCGCATCGTCCTCCCCTTCGAACAGCTCCTTCGCGGTATCCCGCCATGCGCCGAAATGGTATTCATCGAAGACCACGAGATCCCATTCCACCTGGTGAAGCCATGCGTTTTTGGGCTTGATGTTTCCCGCGTCATCGCGGCCGAGGAGGTCCTGGAAGGAGCCGAAGTACACCACCGGCGTCCTGCGGCTGATCCGGGTGGGATCCTGATCGAAGTGACGGGAGAGGTAGCGCCAGTCGTTGAAATCCGCATGCGACTCGAGATCGCTTTGCCATGCATCCTCCACCGCGGGCTTGAACGTCACGACCAGCACCCGCCGGGCACCGAGCTTCCGGGCCAGCTGGTAGGCGGTGAACGTCTTGCCGAAGCGCATCTTCGCGTTCCACAGGAAGCGCGGCACCGCGTGCATATCCTCCGTCCATATCGAATGAAAGTAGGCGTGGGTTTTATTCACCGCCGCCGCCTGTTCCGCGCGCATCGCGAAGGTCAGGTGATGCGTGCCGGTGAACTGCTGTCCGGTGCGGAGTTCGGTGATCACGGTTTTTACATCGGCAACCGAGCAGCGCATCCACTCAAGTTCGACTTTCTCGAAGCCCTTCTTGACAAGCATCGCGCGCACGTGGTGATCGGTGAAGATCGCACCATCGTCGCGCTCCGCGGATTCGTCCAGTTCGATTATATAATTCTTGATCGCGGCGGTCTTCACCTGTTCGGCGACGCGCTGCTTCACATCGCGTGTCGTCTGCCCAACCTTGAGTAGCCCCTTGTGCGCCTTGTCGTCAATGGAATAGGCATAGATGCGCGGCCGCGCTTCCGGCTTGGGGGCGAGGATATCCTCGAGGGAGGGTTTATTCACCGTCACGCTCCCCGTTCTGAGATTCTATCCCCACCGGGGATAGAATAGAAATCTTCCGCTTTGCCTTACTCATCGCCACCTTCCTGTGAAGCGGTCTCATCGAAAAGTTCGCGGTCGTGCTCGGCAACCTGTGATTCGATAAAGGCGATCTCCGCCTTGGTCAGCTTGTAGCGCTTATAGAGTTTTGCGTCGGTCCACTCTCTGTCCAGAGGGAGGTCGGGGATGAAAGCATATACATCGCGCGTTGCGTGTTGCGTCGCCTTACGAAGCGATACAAGGAAGCGGACGAATCGAGTCCGTAGATACTTCGCATAGTTGACCGCTTCCGCTTCAGTATCGAAGTGACCGGCAACGAGGTAGGTTTCAGTGCAAGCGGTGCCCGGTTCGGCAATGATCGGTTTGCTGAGAAACTTTGTCTCCACCGCCGCGCTCGTGCCTTGCACCGCTGTCATCAGGACCTTCCACTCGTCCACCCAATCCGAGTTGATCGGGATATCCTTGCGACTTATCCAGCCGACGCGCTGGTTCTCGAAAAGACGTACTGGATCCTTCAAGCCGGTGGGGGACGGTTTGCCCTTGAAGTTCGTTGCAAGGCCGAAGGGCTTTCGACTGGACACCCGATCCGAAAGCGTGGGCTCTCCTTTCGCCCTAACCTTCTCCAGGATCGGCACGGCCTCATTGCGGCGCACGAGGATATCATGCGCATCGAGGTGGCGAGCAACCGCAGGGCCCGTCGGTTCACCGTCCCAGATCGTTTGGACATGGCAGGCACCGTGGTGGTCGCGATCCCAGAGGAAATACGAAATGCCCCCGCGGATCTTCACCCCCGAGAAGCCCTCGTAGAGCTTCGGGTAGTCCACAATGTTCCTCAGTCGCTTGTCGTTGAGCATACGCTCCCGGTACTTGTCGAGTCCTTTCCCCCCGGCCATCCATCGTGAAGGCGTGACGAAAACGGCATAGCGTGGTTCAAGGCTGAAGGCCTTTTCCACAAACAGATGATAAATCGGCGCCGCACTTGTACCATACCCCCCATCGTCCAGCTGATACGGCGGATTTCCGATGATAACGTCGAATTGCATATTTCTGGTTTCGGTAACGCAAAATTGACCCCCCTGAGACTAAAACGGTAACCGAAAATTGCCCCCCCTGGGCATAGCCCTATCCTGCGATATTGCAGATCACCGCAGCGAAGGAGAAAGGGTGCTCACGATGGATCAATACGAACTGATACGAATCGCGCACCGAACCTACGGCGAGGGGGTGAAAGCCCTCGCCCGCCGGACAGGGCACTCGCGCAATACCATTCGCAAGGCGCTGCGTGGTCCGTACCCCGGCTATCAGCCACGGGCAACGCAGCCGTACCCCATTCTCGGACCATTTCTGTCGATGATTGATCGGTGGCTCGAACAGGACAAAGACCAGCCGCGCAAGCAGCGCCATATGGCCGAACGCGTATTTCAGCGTTTGGTTGCCAAGCACGCATACACCGGATGCGTGTCGACGGTGCGCAAGTACGTGCGCGAGGCGAAGCTGAAACTCGGTCTGACGGCGTGCAAGGTGTTTCTACCTTTGCAGCCGGATCCGAGTCGGGAAGCAGAGGCGGACTGGGGGCAGGCCTATGCGGAGATTAACGGCGTGCTCGAACGCCTGCACTACTTCTGCATGCGATCGAAAGGCTCGGGCAAACCGTTCGTACGACTCTACCGCTGCGAACGGCAGCAGGCGCTCTTTGATGCGATGATGCATGCATTCTTGTTTTTCGGCGGGATCTTCCGGATCCTCGTCTTCGACAACATGAAGACGGCCGTACTGCGCATCCTGCAGCGCAAGAACCGGGAAGAGCAAGAGACGTTCGCACGCTTCCGCGCCTACCACACCTTCGAGGCACGCTTCTGCAATCGTGCTGCCGGGAACGAGAAGGGCGGGGTTGAAGGGTTGGTCGGGTTCGTGCGCCGGAACTTCCTGATGCCGGTACCGAAGGCCCCCTCACTCGAAGAGCTGAATGCGCGTCTGTTGGCACAATGCATAGCGTATGGCGGGCATACGATCAGCGGCCGGGACAAGCCGGTCCACGTGCTTTTCGAAGAGGAGAAGGTTGAGCTCTTACCGTTGCCGGCGGTGCCGTTCGAGAACAATCTGCCACCGTTGACGAAGTACCCGGATAAATATTCAACGATCATCTTCGAGAAGAACCGGTACTCGGTGCCGACACATTTGGCCGGGTATCCGATCCGGATCATCTGCTTCATCGATACGCTGGAGTTCTTCTCGCAAGGGAAACGCGTCGTGGTCCATCCCCGCCAGTACGGCAGCGGCAAATGGCAACTCGCCCCCGATCATTATCTGGAGTTGCTGCGCCAGCGCCCGCTTGCCTTCGACTGTGCACGCCCGATCAAGCAGTGGCGTGCACAATGGACGCCGGAGATGGTACAGCTCCTCGAACGCTTCCGCCAGACGCATGAGTTTAATCGCGGCACAAAGGATTTCATCGATGTGCTACTGCTGTATCACGACCATTCCGCTACAGCAATTGAGGCGGCCATCGCAGAGGCACTCACCATTGGCATCCGCGACAGCGAGGCTGTGCGGCATCTGCTGCATCGCCGTACGCCCACCGTCCCGATCGCGCCCCTTGAACAGTACCCCCGGTTTCCGGAAGCGGACGTGACGGTGTACGCAGCACTGGGAGGTGTACAATGAACCAGATCGCCACGCTGGACCTGCTGCAAGCGCAACTCAAGGATCTGAACTTGATGAACATGGCTCGGCATATCGAGACGCATCTGCGTCAAGCCCGCGACGGCGGCGCCGATCATGGGCAGTTCCTCGTAGAACTGACCGAGATGGAGTTGCGCATCCGCGCTCAGCATCGCGAACAGCGCCGCATCAAGGACGCCCGCTTTCCGCTCCTCAAACTACTGGAACTCTTCGACTTCGAGGCGGCACCGGAGTTGGATCGGCGGCTGGTGCGCGAACTGGCGGAGGGTGAGTACCTCGCAGGTCACCGCAACATCATCCTGCTCGGCAAGACCGGGACGGGAATGACGCATCTGGCCACCGCACTGGGCATCGAGGCTTGCCGCCAGAACCACCGCGTCCGCTTCGTTACCGGTCATGCCCTGGCCAACGAACTGATCGAAGCACGCGGCGAAAAAGAACTCAGTCGCCTGATCGGCCGGTACGCGTGCTACGAACTCGTGATCGTCGATGAGCCGGGGTATGTACCGTTCTCAAAGGAGAGCGCGGAACTGCGCTTTCATATCCTGGCCGAACGGCACGAACGCAGATCGGTGATCATCACGACCAACCTCGGCTTCACCGACTGGACGCAGGTCTTCGACGATGCACACATGACCGCGACACTCCTCGACCGATTCACGCACCGGGCGCATATCATCGAATGCGCATGGGACAGTTACCGTCTCAAGCAAGCGATCAAGAGCACGAAGGTAACGTCACGCAAAGCTGAGCGATAACCATGAACGGAACAGGTACGATGGCGATGAATCACATCGCAGCGCAACGCATCGCGCGGACGCCGCCACCCATCGCGGCTGGTTTTGCCATGCCTTCAAAGATACCAGATCGGAACCCGCTCCAGTCAAGCGTAGATAAACCGCCGCTTGCCCGCGCCAACACCTTCGTTGCGCATCGGTCCTCTGCCACGCAGCACCAGCATGTGCGAAAACCAGCCGTGCGGCGGCGCTTGACATGAACGGTCCGATCCGGAGTAAATGCTGGCACGGCAAACAACGCCGCGTCAACTCCGAAGCAACATGGACCACTTGGTAAGAATATCGTGATCTTCCTTCGGGAGAGTGATTGTACAGGCTTTGCGCATCGTCTCTTTCCTCAGATGGAGATATGATACGAACATCAGAGAAATGATATATGTTCCCGTAATTATGCATCACTACACTAGTGTGCTATAATAAATCCAAATGAGTGCTGTTGATGAGGCAGCCTCAATATTGCTCTGTATGCTGATGACGGCATTCCACTACAGTCATAGCGCACTCTTACGTGTCCATGAGATGGCGAGATGTGCTTAATAAAGAAGAGTCTTCCTGTCAGATCCACTATTAGCAAATCCGCAGGGTCTTCTACATTTCTAACCTCGATATTGATTTCGTTCTTGGAGATGGTTGGATACACAAGTAGTAATCCTGATCCTGAATTATCCTGTTGCCGCTCAACTTGCAATGCGTAACACGGCAGATTACACGACGAATTGCTTTCGGCTCCCATTCTTTTACCAAGGTTTGGGCTTAACTCCGATGGGCAGTATAATTTCTTTAGTGCACATTCCACGTAACAACACATCGATGTGCAACAATGATGCTCCTTGATATCCCAGTACATTGGATCAGATTTTCGATTCGGATAAGTATAGTCATCATTACATGGGTTCCCAATTTCATCCTGTCCATTATCTTTGTTGAATCCTCCTACATGACCTAATCCCATACCATGAAGAATTTCGTGCAAAAGAACGGCCTGAATGCACTGGCAGTCCAAATCTCCATCGGGGTGCGCAATAAATTGCTGGTCACATTCACCCGACCAGCAGTGCCTCCCCTTTTCCATACGCTCTGGTGATACATTTAGTACAATTCTTGCACCACAATACACACCAGTAATTTCATCATAATATGATACTTTCGTAAAACCACCGACATCCTCAGGTCTATACTTTGGCTCGAATTAAACAGTTTGCAAAGTGATCTTATTTAATATCAATGGTTTACGGGCATGGAAAAGTTGTAGTGCCCGGATTTCACCCGTCCGGAGGACCGTCGCGGAGCACTGGCGGCAAGGCGATCCCCACTGCCTGAAAG
>JACZJN010000099.1 GCA_014860565.1 Bacteroidota bacterium | reverse complement strand
CGGGGAGGAACGGGGAGGAACGGGGAGGAGCGGCAGGAGTGACTTGCCACGCGACGGGGAGTTTGGTAATATTAGAGAATACGGACTTTGTTATGCGGGATACGATAAATGGAGGATGCACGTTCATGAATCTCAATTTTTCATCACGGTCGCTGTACCGCCTGCCGTGGAATTTTTCCGACAACGCCATTTCCTGGCTCGAGCCGACGTCGATGTGCAACCTCTACTGCGACGGCTGCTACCGGGAGAATCGCCGGGGGTCGCACAAATCGCTGCGCGAAGTGCAGCATGAACTCGATGTGTTCGAGCGTCTGCGCAACTGCGACAGCGTGTCCATCGCCGGAGGGGAACCGCTCACCCATCCCGAAATCGTGGAGATCGTGTCCATGGTGCGGCGCAAGGGCTGGAAGCCGGTGATCAATACCAACGGCGCGCTGCTCACACGGAACCTGCTGCGCGAACTCAAACGCGCCGGGGTGACGGGCTTCACTTTTCATGTGGACAGCGGCCAGAACCGCGCCGGCTGGAAAGGGAAGCATGAACTCGAACTCAACGAACTCCGGCAGCAACTCGCTGATATGCTGCACGAGGTTGGCGGGATCACGTGCTCGTTCAACGCCACTGTTTACCCGGAGACTCTTTCGCAGGTCCCCGCACTGCTCGAGTGGGGACAGCGCAACATCGACCGCGTGCACGTGATGGTGTTCATCAACTATCGCATGGCCATTCTCGGGAAGGATTTTGATTTCTACGTCGGCGACGAACAGGTTCACTTCGACGACATGATGTATTCGAAGAAGGATGATCATCGACGCACCGACATCAGTTCGCCGGAGGTGGTGGACATGATTCGCACGAAATATCCCGATTTCATGCCATGCTCCTACCTGGGCGGGACCGAGCGCAGCGATTCGTTCAAATGGCTGATGACGGGTCGCATGGGAAACCGGCACAGGATATTCGGATACATCGGACCGAAATTCATGGAAATCACGCAGGCGTGGAATCACCTCGTGAAGGGAAAATACCTCGCCTACGCCACTCCTGCGCTGCAGCGCCGGGGACGACTGTATTTTCTCCTCGCGCCCTTTGACCGCGGACTCCGCCGCACCGCCGCCGCGTACCTGAAAGCGCTCTTCACCGCACCGGCTGCATTTTTCTCGCGCGTGCATTTTCAGTCTGTCATGATCATCCAGCCGGCGGACGTGCATGCAGACGGCAGCATCGACATGTGCGACGGCTGTCCCGACATCACCGTGTGGAACGATCAGCTGGTATGGAGCTGCCGCATGGAGGAGCAAATGCGATGGGGCCAGAACATGCGCATGGTCCCCCGAAACCCCGTAGGGGCGAGCCAACATTCAGATGTGGACGAACGTTCGTGACGAAGGTCTGCGCTGACCACCTACCGGGCCGCGGTTTTCTCCGCGGCTCGTCCGTTGGGCGAGCCAACGAGCAGACGTGGACGAATGTTCGTAACGAAGGACGTCACAGACGGCGAAGTGGATCGCGGTTCCCTCCACGGCTCGTCCGTTGGGCGAGCCAACATTCAGATGTGGACGAACGTTCGTGACGAAGGTCTGCGCTGACCGCCTACCGGGCCGCGGTTCCCTCCGCGGCTCGTCCATCGGGTGCGCCCACGGTGCGTCGGTTGAACGCGCGATTTGATCGGGAACCGTCCGCGGTTGTACTTTGCCCTATCGACGCACCTAAGTCCGAGGCCACCGCATGAAAGAACAGCTGGACAGCGCTGCCTACTATCACATCGCCTACACGAGGCACAGCATCATGAACCCGCTCGACGACGCGCGATTTCTGCGCATGGCGTCGGAGTGCGAACTCGGTCCGCATGCCCGCGTGCTCGATATCGGCAGCGGCAACGGCTGGAGCGCCCTGCTGCTTGCCAGGGATTGGAACTGTTTCTGCACGCAGGTGGATATTTCGGAACAGTGGACGGAGCAGGCACGGGTGCTGTTCGAGGCCCACGGGCTTTCGCATCGCACAGAAATTCACTGCATGGAAGCGGCGGATTTCAATTGCGAGGAAGCGCCCTACGATCTGGTGCTCTGCCTCGGCACGGCACCGGTGTACGGCGGCTTCGCCGACGCGCTGGGGGTGTTTTCGCGCTGCGTGCGGCCCGACGGGTATGTCATCATCGGCGAACCCAGTGCGCGCCTTCCCCTTCCGAAACGCTATGCGGAATACCTTGCCATGCTGCAGTGGGACGTGCACGGCGAGCGTCAGCTGATGCGCATCATCGATGACAGTGGCTTCGAAATGCTGTGGAACCTGCGCAGCACGCGCGACGAGTGGGACCGCTACATGGGCATGCAGTGGAAGGCCATCAGCGACCATGCGCGTGCGCATCCAGGAGACGAGCAGGCGAATGAATTTCTCGACTGGGTGCGGGACGAACAGGAAGTATATCTCCGCTATCAGCGGCACTGGGTGGAATGGAACGTCATGCTGCTGCGGGCGATATGAATCCGTTCCGGCGCGCGCTGCACATCGCCGTGTTCGCGATCTGCGTTGTCGTCTGCATGACCGGGGCGCGGGCCCAGGTCTTCCCCGACACCGTGTATGCATGGAAGAAAACCACGGAGCTTTTTCCGCTGAAGGAGGATTGGAAGTCCTCCCTCGGGGAGCGTGCGGAGATTTTCGAGTCATTCGGCGCGAGCGAGGTTCGTATCGCGACGTATTCGCGGCAGGGGAAATCCGCGCGTATCGACGTCGTGCTGCTGCCCAGCAGTGAGCGGGCATTCGGCCTGTTCCGCACCATGGCGGAAGGGTCCGCGGCGCAGGGTATCATCGGCGATGCGTTCGCATATGAACGCGCGGCGGTCCATGTGAATTTCGGCCCGTTCTATTTTCGCGTCGCCGCCGAGGAGAAACGGGCCACGCAGCCTCCGGACGAGGCGCTGGTCGTTCGTACGCGGCGTCTTCTGTTCGCGCGGGCGGATTGCTATGGCAGCGATTTCCCGCTGCCGTCGGACGAGCGTGTGCTGGGGTCGGAGCGCTATTTCCCTCCCGACGCACGCGCCTGGCGGCCGCTGCGAAGCCAGGTCCCCGAAGGACTCCTTCCCGTGCTGAGCACGCACGCCGCGTTCTCGGCCGAGTACGAAAAAGGTCGCGTTGGCGTACGCCGTCTCCTGCTGTTCTTCCCGTTTCGCCAGAAAGAAGCCGCCGCTGCCTTTGCGGCGGAACTCGTACAGCAGCTCGAACTCCGCATGGGCAGTCGAAGCGATGCCTGCGCGCTCCCGACGTTTTTCCAGGGCGGATTGCAGCGCGTCGTTGCCGCCGACGGTGGGCATGTCTTCTTTATTCTCAGCGACGCCTCCGATGCCGGCTGCTGCGAATGGGCGCGCGGGCTGCTGCGCCGATAGCGCCGCGCGGCTTTCCACATTCCACGGAATTCTTATTTTTCAATTTCCATAGCAATCAGAACAGTCAAGGAAGCAATCGATGGAAAAGACACTCGCCATTCTCAAACCCGACTGCGTGCGCAAGAACCTGATCGGGGATGTGATTAAAATGATCAGCGACGCAGGCTTCGTGATCCGCGGCATGCGCATGGTGCGCCTGACGCCCGACACCGCCGGCGGTTTCTATGAAGTGCATCGCGACCGCCCGTTTTTCAATGACCTGGTGATGTTCATGTCGTCGGGCACCTGTGTGCCGATCGTGCTCGAGAAAGAGAACGCCGTCGCGGATTTCCGCACGCTCATCGGTGCCACCGATCCCCGCGAAGCGGCCGAAAACACAGTGCGCAAGCGCTATGCCGACAGCAAGGGCGAAAACATCATCCACGGTTCCGACAGCGCGGAAAATGCGCTCACCGAAATCGCATATTTCTTTGCCGGTCGCGATCTGATCAATCCCGTGTGACATGGCGCTGAAGGAATGGACAAAACGCGGCGAGGAGACGCTGTTCCGCAACCCGTGGTGGACGTACAAGCGCGACCGTGTGACGCTGCCCTCGGGCGATGCCGGCGAGTATCATTACGTGCAGACACCGGGCTCGGTGATGCTCGTGCCGGTCACCGCCGATGGGCGCTTCGTCCTCGTGCGGCAATACCGCTACCTCAATCGGCGCGTGAGCATCGAATTTCCTGCCGGCGGCATCAAGCCCGGGCAGTCGGCCGAGGAGGCCGCCCACGCGGAACTCCGGGAGGAAGCGGGCTTCGAGGCGGACGTCCTCGTAGAAATCGGACAATTCAATCCGTTTAATGGCGTCACCGACGAACTCTGCCATGTCTCCGTCGCAACCGGACTCCACGCCGTTCCCGCCGTTCCCGACGCGACCGAGGAGTTCGAAATACTGCTGATGGACGAGGGCGACATCCGCGGCGCCATCGCCGACGGCAGCCTGTGGGACGGCATGACGCTGGCCGCATGGTCTCTGTACCAATCCTGCAAGGCGCATGCGCACGGCTCTGGTTCATTGCCTCACGGCCAGACGGCGCGGAACCCCGCAGCGGACGCGGAGCGCTGATCCATGCGGCTGATCTCCATCGTATGGATGCTGCTGCTGGCTGGCCTGTTTCATGTGCCGGTTTCCGCACAAGTGCGCAGCGGAGCTGATGTGCTGCTGGCCGATTCCATTCATCTTCTTCAGGGCAAGCGGGTCGGCTTGCTGGCGAATCATACCTCGCGCCTGTCGAGCGGCGTACTTCTGTTCGACACACTGCGCGCGCTGCAGGGAATAACGATGGCAGCGGTGTATTCTCCCGAGCACGGATTCAGCGGCACGGCGGCGGACGGCGAAGCCGTCGCATCCGGCGCGGTCGCGGGTGTGCCGCTGTTCTCCCTCTACGGAGCGACGCGGCGTCCGAATCCGGAAATGTTCGCCGGCATCGACGTGCTGGTCATGGACCTGCAGGACATCGGCGCGCGCTACTACACCTACCTGAGCACGATGGCCATGTGTCTCGAGACCGCGGCGGAAACCGGTGTGGAAATTATCGTCTGCGATCGCCCGAATCCGGTGGGCGGAGTAATCATGGAGGGGCCGATTCGCACCGACAGTTTGCGTTCGTTCGTCGGTTATCTGCCGCTGCCCGTGCGGCACGGACTTACCGTGGGCGAGGCGCTGCGCATGGCAGTGGGAGAAGGCTGGCTGCGCGATCACGTACGTCCGCGCGTAACCGTCGTTGCGTGCGCCGGCTGGAGGCGCACGATGTATTACGACGAGACCGGATTGCCGTGGGTGCAGCCATCGCCGAATATCGTCTCGCTCGATGCCGCGATCGCCTATGCCGGCACCTGTCTTTTGGAGGGAAGCAACGTCAGCGAGGGACGCGGAACCGATACACCGTTTCTCCTATTCGGTGCACCGTTCATCGATGCGGATACTCTTGCGGCGGCGCTCAATGTGCGGGCGCTTCCCGGCGTGCGCTTTCATCCCGCGCAGTTCGTTCCTTCGCCGCGGAGGGGCGCGCCCCGGCCGCGATTCAGCGGACAGCAGTGCAAGGGTGCGCGCCTGGAGATTTCGGACAGAGCGATGTTCGACAGCTTCCGCACGGGGGTGGAAATTCTCTCCGAGCTCCGCCTGCGATATGGTGCATTTCTTTCCTTCACATCGTATCTTGATCTCTTGGCCGGTATTGCGGACATGACGAATCAGCCGTCCGATGAAATATTCCGGCGCAGCGCCGAGGACGTCCGCCGCTTCTCGGCCAGAAGAATTCCCTATCTGCTTTATCCCTGATTTCTCCCACAAGGAGCGCTCATGAGACCCCTGTTTGTGATTCTCATTTCATTTCTGTCGCTCACCGCATGTAAAAGCGGGGACCAGCAGCAGACGGAGACTGACGCAGCCGCGGATTCCGCGGCGCTCGCGATCGGGAATGCGACCTACACGACGGAGGACCGCGGTCCTTCGATCACTCTTGACGCGCCGGTCATGCTTTTTTATCGCATGAAGCCGGGCGACAGCTTTGGCTACATGATTCGCAATACCGAAGACGTCACCGTGACGCAGGATACGATCGATAATATCAACCATCAGATCCTCAGCTGGTGGTATCGCTTCGAGGTGCTGGAGGTGAAGCCGGAAGGCGGCGCCCGCCTGCGCACGACCTGCGACCGGGTGCGTTTCAGCGGGACGTATGACGGACCCGGCGGGAAGCAGAAAGTGACGTATGATTCGCAGGAGAAGAATTCCTACGACGTCGAAAAGCGATTTGCGCAATACAACGCACCTGTGAATACTCCCTTCGTCATCGTTATCGACAAGGACGGCCGCATTTCCGACGTGACGGAACTGTCCGAAGTGATCAAGAATTTTCTCAAGGACGATTACCGCACGACCAAGTCAAACCAGATGGAAGGGATCGCACGCGACTATGCCGAGACCGGTTTGAAGAGCGTACTGCAGCTCGCCTTCCAGAAATTGGCCGAGACGCCCGTGGGCAAGGATTCGAGCTGGACTATCGTACGTCCCGACCGCATCGGATACATGGCAGTACGCAACACCGCGGTCTACACCGTGCGCGATGTGGTGAAATCACCGAGCGGCAAGGTCGCGCATATCGACGCCGCAATAAACTCGATGTATGTCGGCGATAAAAAAATGGATACCGGCCAGGGGATGGCCACGATGAACGAATTCGATGTGAAGGGGGTTGGCAGCACGGTATTCAATCTCGATCACGGCCGCGTGCAGCGGCGGCGTCTTCGTACCGACGTGAAGGTCAAGATGTGGGTCGAACCTCCCGAGGAGCTCAAGCAGCTGGCTCCCGACCAGGCCCATGATTTCTGGTATTCGCAGAAAGCGAGTGTCGAAAACGTGATCGAACCGTATCAAAGGCCCTGACCGGCATGCTCGTCGTTCCCGCCATGCATATCCGCAGCGGAAGCTGCACGCGAACCGCGATTGGTGAACCGGGGACCGAAGGGCTATACCCTTTCTCGCCCGTTCAGGTCGCGCGGCTGTGGCGTGGTGAAAACGCCAAGGCGCTGCATGTCGTATGTCTCGATCCCGCCTTGCAGAGCGACGGAGCGCAGGCGGATCTGCTGCGTGAAGTTGTGCTTGCGGTTGATATCGCGGTGCAACTCGGGGGTGTATTCACTTCCATGGACGATGTGCGTCTTGCGCTCGATGATATCGGCGTGTATCGCGTCGTCGTTGATCCCGCGGTTTTCGCGCTTGGCGGCGAACTCGACGAACTGCTCGCGAAATACGGTCCGCGGAAGATTGTTGTCGGATTGGACGTTGTCGACGGTGAGATAATTTCACGCGAATCCGGATCGCCGATGCGCGTCGACGCCGCGGCATTTGCAAAGCGGCTAGGAAAATCGGGCATCCAACGCGTTTTGGTCACTGAGAAAGGCGCGAAAGAAAACATTGCCGGTCCCCCCGTCAACTTCTTGCTTTGCCTTGCAGAATCGACTAATTTGTCAATCACGCTGAATGGTTCCGTCCGCCACTACCGGGATCTCAAGCTTCTCCAGAATTTACATCCCAGGAAAATCGATTCTGTCGTTCTTGACGAGGTCTTGTACGCAAATGTTTTTCCCTGTCAACGTATCTGGAGACTGGCTGAACAAAAACTTCTCGCTCAACACAAACTGCTGTGAGTTTTGATGTCCGAGGCCCGCAGACGATACCAGAATGTACGGACCAATTTTTCGTTGGTGTTATCGGCACGAAACATTGACATTCGGTCCCTTTTTCGTATATTCCGGTGTGAATATTGTTCACATAAATTGTCTGTTTTTAAGTACTTACGGGCTTTTCCCATCCGTCACAACGCGAGTTTGAGCATTATCGCCCCGGTGTAAGGATGGTTTTTTTCTATTTCCGCGACTAAAAAACGTAAAAGGTCTTATTCTTGGTCATTGATATCAGGTGTGCTTATGAGATTACCTTTTCTGCGATCATGCTTTGCGATCGCAAGCCTGTTGTTCGTGTCTTCCGTCGGAATGGCACAGTCTGTCTACAGCCCTGATGTATCACGTGTATTCGTCAGTGGTTTTCTCGGACTGAACCAGAACACCAACATGGGGGACTTCAAGACAGACTGTGACTGTCTGTTTGAAGGCGGTTTTAATCTGGCCAACATCGGAGCCCAGATCGGTGCCGACGTAACCTATGCCTGGTCGCCCTCATGGGCGGTGATGGCGAAGGTTTATTACGACAACAAGCACACGAACACGCAGTACGAGCGCGCCATTGCCACGCCGATCGCAACCGGCGAAAGTGTGGTCATCAACGACGTCACCTATAATGAGATCGGTGATGTCAGTCTCTCGTATGTAACTGTCGGACTGTTTGCCCGCTGGCAGCCGCGTCTTGCACGCTGGTATGTTTTTGCGGGTCCTGCCGTCGGCCTCCCTGTGGCCTCCAAAGTCCGCCACAATCAGGAAATCGTCGACGCGGAATTGTCGTATCGTGAACTGCTGGACACCAAACGAGAAGTGTCCACGGGCGATTTCACCGGTGCGCTGCGTCTTGAGGGTATGCTCGGCTTCGGCTACGACTACATCGTGCGCCCACGCTGGTATATCAATCCCGAAATTCGCGTGGGGTATCCGCTGACCAAGATCACGGACACCATTACTGATCGCGGGAAGGATATTGCCATCGAGGACTGGAAGGTCATGTCCGTCCAGTTCTCCATCGGCCTTAAGTACGAAGCCTTCTGATCACCCAACTCACGATTTTTCAACACAACGCGGATTTGGTATACATGCAACGGTACGCCACTTATATCACAAGCCTAATCTTTTGCAGCGTGCTGATCGCGGGTTGTTCCGGTTCGGACCCTGCGGACATCGCGCTGGTCACGGGAGGTGTGGTGGAGAACCTTGGCGAGAACGTCAATTCGCCGTGGGACGATTACGCCCCGGCAGTGACCGCCAACGGCACGCTGTTCTTCACGTCTCGCCGCCCCAACCCCAAGCGTCAGGATTACTGGGATGACGTGTATCGCGTCGACCATATCGAGACGAACTGGGAAAAGCCAGTATATCTCTCGGAAGTGATCAACACGCCTGAATCACAGGGCGCCATTTCCATTTCCCCCGACGGCCGCACACTGTACATGGCCCTATGCCAGCAGCCCGACGGCTTCGGCAAGTGCGACATTTACATTGCCGAGTGGAACGACAAGGGCACCGAATGGTCGAAGGCGCGCAATCTCGACAATCTGGAAGGCACAGACCTTCGTCTCACGTCGATTGTTGACAATTTCGATCATATCAATACCACGTACTGGGAATCGCAGCCCTCCATTTCCCCCGACAGCCGCACGCTGTATTTCGCCTCGGATCGTCCGGGCGGATATGGCGGTACTGACATCTGGATGTCGCGCCGGCAGCTCGATGGCACATGGGGACGGCCTGTGAACCTTGGTCCCGACGTCAACACCAAGGGCGAGGAGCGCACACCATCCATCGCGTTTGACGGCCGGACTCTCTACTATGCTTCCGACGGTTATCCCGACGGTGAGAATTCCAAGGCCGCGGGAGGCATGGATCTGTACGTCACGAGAAATCAGGGAAGCCGTTGGTCCCGCCCGATGAACCTCGGGTACCCGATCAATTCCAAGAACGACGATGTGTTTATTTCCTCCACGCTCTCGGGTGATACGCTGTACTTCGCGTCCAACCGTCCGGGCGGGTTCGGAGAGTTCGATCTGTTCATGCTTCTCGATCCGCCGTTTCCCCCCGATGCGGTGGTGAACATCTACGGTGTCGTCACGGATATCGAGACGAACCAGCCGCTGGCATCGACGCCGATCACGATCGAGGATTATGGCACAGGCGAAATCATCAACAAGTTCCAGAGTCTCGAGAGCGGGCAGTATCAGTTTATTGTCCCCGCCGGCCGCGAATATCGCATCAGTGCAGAGCAGAAGGGCTATATCTTCAAGTCTGAAGTCTTTGAAGTGCCCGAATTGACGACATATCGCCGTCTCGAGAAAAATATCGCTCTCGAACCGATACCGCCGATCATCACTGTTCCGCCAAAAACGAACCTGACCGTTCTCTTCGACTTCGACAAGGCGACACTGCGTCCCGAATCGAAGCCCGAACTCGAACGCGCCATACGCTTCATCCTCCAGAACCCGGGTCGCCGATTTGAAATCGCCGCGCACACCGACGCTCTGGGTACGGAAGAATACAACCTCGATCTTTCCGAGCGCCGTGCCGCGGCCGTCCGGAAATATCTCATCGAGCACGGCGTCCCCGAAGATATCATTATCTCGAAGGGGTACGGCGAAGCACAGCCGATTGATGACAACGAGACGCCGCAGGGCCGCCAGCGCAATCGCCGCGTCGAGTTGACGGTTATCGAGTAATGTGAACACATTTTGGTTAATGGTTAGATTTTCCGCATAGAGGAATTTGTTATGCAACACATGATTACTGCTGTACGCAAACTGCGCGTCCTTTGGATGCTTGCCATTCTGGCAGCATTCTTCGGGACCTCCAACATGGCCCAGGCCCAGCCGAACCTGAACTTCAAGCGAGTGACGGTAAACTGGCCGACGATCGAGTTGTATTTCTCGGTGGGCTGCGACGGGAACCCGGCCTACAACATGGCGAAGCAGGATTTCAGGATATATGAGAACGGCGTGGAGGTCAAG
>JACZJN010000012.1 GCA_014860565.1 Bacteroidota bacterium | reverse complement strand
GTGCAGTAATCGCGGCTGTAGACGCCGACCGGGGAAAATGCATACTCGAGCAGCGAACCGTCTTTGGAATGATACCAGTGATGTTCGCCCGTCTCGTCGGAATACACGCCGATGAAGTATTCCTGCTCGCCTACCTCGACGAACGCTCGCACCGGGGCCTGGGTAGGGAGCGGAATCTGTCGGATCCCGATCGGCTCCAAGGGTCCTGCCTGCACAAGTTCTGACAGAAAGCCAAGTCCTCCATGGAGGAACATGTGCCCGCTCGTCTCAGAACAAGCAATCACTCGCCCTGACCATTTATTCTTCATGATCCTCATGTCGTGAAACACGATTGTATCGTCGGCCAACTCCGTAATACCCTGGCCTGCGATGAGGTATATCGATCGGTTCCTATTAGTCACTGCGTCGAACAGCGTTGGCCGCACCTCCCCGTTCGCCAGAACTGTCTCATAGGTTTTAAAGATGTAGGCTGTTCCGTTCCAGTGTATTGTATTGAAAAATCTGCGGTCAACACCATGGGGAATACTGTGATTCAACGTGTCCGTATAGATCTCCCCGACAAACCAGATGTCGTTTGCATCGACAACCTGAATGTCGCGTAACGTGCTGATCTCGCCCTCGGTATCGTTGAAGAAGTGGTATTCCCAACTGTAATCATGCGTCGTGGTGTCGACGCCGCCAGGATCAGGCGGAACCTGGGGTTCGCTGGTATTCGAACACGTTTGGAGGATAACCATCCCCGCGATCGCGACGAGCGCAATCGCAACCAACGCACCCGGATGACGCTTCATTCTCATTCCCTCTTTAGAATTCCCGGACCTTCTGCGGTTTCTCATGATCCGATTTGCATTGTCTGTTTGCGCTAAAGTAGCATAAACAGACCTATTTGTCAAGTAAGGAACTTTTTCCCAATATCTCCCATATGTTCGATAACATATCATCAACAGGGAATCGATCCCCTGCCTGCCGTCCGAAACATGGCCGACTTCAAAAAACCTATAGTTTTCTTCGTCCCCGTAGGGGCGCAGCATGCTCCATAACAGAGAACCTTCCTTCGTCTGTGCAGGGGCGCAGCATGCGCGCCCCTAAGGCGACGGAGCATAATAGTTAGACTTATGTCTAAGCAATACTACAACAGCGCGGAATGAATGTCAAGTCCCCTGTTTCTGCCGACGCCATCCCACCCCGCCGCGAACTCCCCGCTCCCCTGCAATGGCGCTGCGCCAAAGAAGGTTACATCCGGACCATCACCGCCAACCGCAGCCGCAGCGCATCGGGTATGCTCCATGTGACGAAATCCTCGTCGATCAGGGGAGTGAACTGATGCTGGTAGCGGATGTCGGTCTGAATGGCGAAATGGGAGCTGAGCGCGGTTTCGAGCTGCAGCCCCGCTTCCATGCCGAACCAGAGCGGAGCGATGTCCCCCTGCCGCAGCTCTTCGATGGAGATATCGCGCGGCTGGTCGTCGTGGAACACGTAGAGATGAACCTGTCCCGCTCCGTCCTGGGCCACGCCGAGCATCGGTCCCGCAAGCAGCCGCAGCGGCAGCGTCCCTGTCGGGAGACGCCAGGAGAGAAGGATCGGGATGTCCAGAAGACCGGTCGTCCCGACGGTGACGTCCGCGAATTGGAACGCTTCCCGCGTAATGCTCGATGGGGGCAACTGGTCGTAGGTGAGTTCGGGCAGCGCCTGCTCCCACAAGTTGTAATGCAGTTCTCCCTGGATACGGAGATCATCGGACAGACTGTACACTGCAGCGGCGCCGAGCATGATGAACGGATGATCCGCATACCGGATGGTTACGGACTTGTCGACAAACGACACCGCACCCTCCCCCGCGCGTTCGCTGAAGCTGATACCGAACATCCACCGGGCGGATGCAACCGGCGTTTCCTGCGCCGACACGGGGCAGCTAGCAGCGAGGTGGATCATGACGCAGATCAGAAGCGTGCATGCCGTTTTCATTTCCATTCCTCCGCGGATAGTGGAAACAGGACACCAAAGCGCAGCTGGTATCGCGTCGTATTATCCTGGGCCAGTTGCGGGACATCTAGGGACCGGCGGAAAAGCTGCGTCGCGGCGAATTCCATCGTCAGCAGGAATCCATCGAACGGGGCGAATTCGAATCCGGCAGACACCGTTGCCCCACCATGAAACGCCGGCAGATCATACTCCTCATACGACGTCCCCAGGGAAGAGCTGTGGTTGATCCACACATGCTCGGACGGCGTCGCAACGGCGAGAAACGCGCCTGCGGAAAAGAATGGAGTCAGCATGCCCAAATCGAGATGTGCCCGCAGTGTGATCGGCACCTCCACCATCCAGCGTTGGTTCATGATCACGCTGTGATAGACCGGGTCAGTTCCCTCGTACTCCCGACCATAGAAAAACACCAGCCCCGAGTACTGCGTCAGCTGCGGTTGCAGCACGACAGAGAGCGTGCGGGAGAACGGCTGTTCAACGGCCAGACCGAGCGTCCGCGTCTGCCATTGGTCGAGATCGTAGCGTGCACCGCGAAACAAGTAGACCTGTTCGCTGAACTCAGTCCCGATGAATCCCCCGATTCGCGGCGTGAGCTGTGCCTTCGCAATACCCGGGATACACAGGAGACAGAACAGATAAATGACTGGACGCATGGAATCCCCTGATTTTCAATATTCGAATCACCGCCGAAAATACCGATCATTTTCTGCGGAATCAAGGATTTTCGGGGAAGAATATCAGGATAGATGCCATCTCGAAGTTCAGGCGCCTGGTCGGATGGGCTCGCATCGCAAAGACATGGCTCCGCGGTTGCCCGAGAGGTTACCGGGATCGGAAGGAGCCGATGAGACTGAGCAGGCCGAAGAGGAAGGTCGCGATGCTGTAGGCAGTGAATAAACCGAATCGCAGAGAGGAAACTTCGCGGATACCGCCGAAGTCCAGGGCCCAGTTCCCCGCCAGCAAAGCGGAGACAAATAGCCACAGTACGGCAAGCACGAGTCCCACTGTCGCAAGCATGTTTGCCAGCCGCCAGAGGGGATGCGGCGCTTCCGCGGGCACTTCGCCGACGACGTCCTCCCCGGTGATGCCCTGTATGTGTCTCGCCCGTTTTTCCACCTCTTCCCTGTAGGGCTGTTCCGGACCATGCAGCAGCATGCGTCCGAGCACAGGGATGGCCATGAGCATCAGCCAGGTGGTGACCGTTCCTACCGGAATGAAAGGATATGAGATCAACGGATGGGAAAGCAGGGGCGACGAGGACAGCAAAAGCCATCCTCCGAAAAGGATCACTACCAGCAGCAATGTCATCGCAAGCGGACGCGGCATAGGACATCGAAGATTGTGGGTGTTGTGCGTCCTAAGCTACAGGATTTTCCTCGAAAGGCAAGTGACGCGATGGCGGCACGATTGAATGCGCGTGTTCTCCGCTACACTGTCCGTCCGGTCAGCAGAAATAGTGGATAGTTCTTCACACCTTCCTCCGTTTCACGCGTCATCACATGCACGGTTTGGTAGGCGACGGGATGAAAACCCGCCCGACGCGCGGCCGCGGCGAGGGATTCGCGTTCGAAGCCGTGATGCCCCGTAAAACCGGATCCGTGAAAGGAGCCGTCTTCCCGCTCGAGATCCGCGATGCAAAGCGTGGCTCTGGGACTGCACAATGTGCGGAACCGGCGAAGAATCATGTCGACATCCTCGACGTGATGCAGCGTCATCAGCGAGGCGATCACATCGTAGCGTTCCGCGGGTGGCGGTTCGCTCGTCAGGTCGAGGAGCAGGACATCCGCATTGGCCGAACCCAGCGCCGCGAGTTTCTCCCGGACGATCTCGAGCATTCCCTCGGAAGTATCGGCAAACGTGACATGCGCGGCATGCGGCAGAAGCGCAAAGCCGAGCAGTCCGGTCCCGCAGCCGTAATCAAGCACCCGCATCGTGTCGTCGAGCGGAACCTGTTCGCGAATCGCTTCGGCCACCACCCGCGCGCGCTCCACACGCGCGGGATCCGCATCCCAACCCCGGGCTTTCTCGTCGAATTCAGACATATTAACTCCGTTACATAGACCGAGGATTGCGCCCGTAAAGGACGCGAAGGTTTATTTGCGCCAGCTTCCTGCCTCCCTCATCTCGTTCGAGCCGCAGCATCAGGCAGTAAAGTTTCACTTTCACCTGCCTGCCAGTTGCCTCGGCGGTCATGGCTTCGAGGGGAATGTCGCCGGCGCTCGCATCGTGATACCGTGTCGACAACGCACTGATGACCGGACCCAGCGCGATGCGGACGGTATCCGCGCGGGACGGAATATCGCCGCTTTCGATGCTGTCTCCGGGCGGAAGGCCCGCGGACACCGGCGACCCCGTTGAAAGGACAAAGGTCAATGTATCGAGTGCCTGGTTCAGTTCATACGAAACACCTTCCGCCTTCACGGTTTTCTCGGGATTTGTTACGGAGAAATAATGGTCCGGGAATACCCGATCGTAACCTGAGACATCCATCGGAACCGTGCGCGTCGCGTTGAACTCGAGCGTGCGTTCCGACCCAGTGCGCTGCACGGCAAAGAATTCGATACCGAGCATCCCGGCGAGGTCGGTCGGCGCTTTCCATTCCGACTGCATTCCGAGGGAATCGCGGCGCAACGGTGCGTCGAACCATGTCTGGATTGCCCCGTAGCCATGCACCTCCTGCAGGTACACAAGAACGGCACTGATTTCTTTCGCATCCGCATACGGCACTCCCGCCTTCGCGGCGTGTGCTTTCCCATCGGCGAACATCCCGTTTTTCTCCATCAGCGATCTCAGACGATGCACCTGGCTCTGTTCCGAAACGGAGAATGCGCTCCATGGACCCACAGCGACAAGAAACGCCAGTACGCAGAGGGAAAGCGGGATGGCCTTGATGTTCTTCCCGCGGCTAAAAAGAAAATACAGCACCATGACTGCGAGCCAGCCCCCCGTGACGATCGCGATATACCTGCTTTCCGTGATCCCGTAATCGGAAAGGCGCTCGAACACCGCGAGAAAATACATGAGCAGCAGCGGGGCGAGGACGATGTAAAACCCGCGGGAAGCCGACCGTATCCAACCGTTCCCCGGGAGATCCCGGATCGGATACAACAGGAGCAGAGAAAACATGCCGGCGATGGAGAATCCGAGAATAAGACGGCTGACCCAGCCGTACGGCCAACTCCAGGCCAGGATGATTTTCCCGCTGTACGCAACCAGGATAACGAGGTAGATCGCGACAAGCGGCAGGAGGACGTACTGCGCGAAAATTTTCAATGCTTTCGGATAATCCTCGAGCGAGTCGAGGGATTCGAGGTCCTCGGGAATGCCGGCGAGAAAGAACCATGTCATGAACATCCCGGTGAGCAGTATCCACAACTGCCCGTATCGTTCTCCCGGTACGGAGAGTTCGAACAGATTTTCTATCGCGGCGAGTGCGATGGCGAGTCCCGCGTACAGAACACCCGTGAAAAGACCCGACAAAAAGGCGCGGAGAAAGAGCGTCTTGTTGAACTGCCAGAATCCGTTAACCTCTCCCCGGCCCAGCCAAGGCGCGATCGCGACGAACAGGTGCATTCCCACCACAAGCATGAACAGACGGATGACATGCATCTGCGGTGCGATCACGATATGCGATGGAAGCGACCACGCGTACGCGGCAAGCAGGACCGTGGCGACGATCTGCAGTATCATCGAGAGGACGGCTTTCCATCTCCGTTTTTCCGCAAGCAATGTCATACCGGTCAGAGATGGTACGCCGAGCAGCGCGGCGAACAGCACGCGAAGAGAAGTGGACGGATCAGCACCGGAGGCATTCGCACCAGTCTGCTGTTCGACGGCAATGATTGCGGCAACGGTTCCCACTGCCGCGACGGCCAACACCAGGGGAAATCGACGCAACGTGTGTACCGATTCAACGGCGATCTGCTGCAGTGATGGGAGTTTCACGGTAGTTCCTCTCTTGATATGCATGGCGTAGCACGACAACATACGGTATTC
Source organism: Bacteroidota bacterium (assembly GCA_014860565.1). Taxonomy (GTDB): domain Bacteria; phylum Bacteroidota; class Ignavibacteria; order SZUA-365; family SZUA-365; genus SZUA-365. The sequence goes on along the minus strand of JACZJN010000012.1, from coordinate 896 downwards.
ATCGCTGGGAGAAAATGCATCTAACGGGTATTATTCCCCCAAACCCATTCACTGCTTTCATTTGTGCGGTTCTGAACGTAACTTTCGCGAAACGCTGACATGCGTCCGACTCTTTGCTTACCCATGACAGGTTCCCCGTGCGCCATACCCTGAAGGGGCTTCTCCCGTTCCTCCTCGTTGTGTGTTTCTCGCATCCGGCTGCCGCACAATCACGCGGAGACGACGGTCCACCGATGGATCGTCCCGCGATCGGCATTTCCGGAGGCTTCATCAGCAATATGCACTCCGCCACGTTCTCGAAATTGCCCGGCATCGCGAGCTGCTGCGCGGGCTACGACGGCGGCGACGGCTCGGGTATAGGATTCGGCGCGGTCGCACGATTCGTGATCGACGACGCCTGGTCGCTGCAGCTGCTGCTGCGCTATGCGGATTATTCCGCCACACTCACCTCGGAAGAAGAAATCGGTCCGGTGCTGACGCCGCGCGGACCCGAAGCCGCCGCGGTCGAACACCGGCTCGTGTCGAATACGACGGCGATGGATTTCCGGCCCACGATAGGTCTGCGTCCCATCGCAGGCGTGCCGCTCACACTGTTCACGGGTCCCCATCTCTCGTATCTTATCAGCAACGACGTTGCGCAGACGGAGGAACTCCTTCGTCCCGCCGACATCACCTACGACGATCTTCAACGCTCGCGGAACAAATACGACGGCGCCCTCCCGGAAGCTGCTTCCCTCTATGCCGGGTTCGCGGCGGGCATTCGATACGGCATCATGCTCGGGGAGCGCTGGTCGCTGTGGCCGGAGGCCAGCATACGCCTCGCCGCCACATCGCTCTCGAGCGGCGTGGACTGGATGGCGCATGGCGTCGAGGGTTCGCTCGCCCTGATGTACCAT
>JACZJN010000098.1 GCA_014860565.1 Bacteroidota bacterium | reverse complement strand
CCCCGCTCCTCCCCGTTCCTCCCCGCTTCTCCCCGTTCCTCTGACATGGCCGGGCCGTTGGCCCGCCCCTACGATAATCGTTTGAAGACTTTCTCCGTGCTTGCGACGACCATCGAGGCGGTGGCGTCGGAGGTCACGTTGGTGATGGTGCGGCACATGTCGAGAATGCGGTCGACGCCGAGAATGAGCGCGATGCCGGTCTCCGGCACACCGACCGAGCGCAGCACGATGATCAGCATGATGATGCCGACACCCGGCACGGGCGCGGTGCCGATGGACGCGAGCGTGGCGGTGAGCACGACGGTGAGCTGCTGCGTGAGCGAGAGATCCATGCCGTAGACCTGCGCGATGAAAACCGCGGCGACGCCCTGGTACAGCGCCGTGCCATCCATGTTGATCGTGGCGCCCAGCGGCAGGACGAAGCTCGTGACGGATTTCGGGGCGCCGATGTTTTCACAGCACTCCATGGTCACCGGCAGTGTGGCCGCGGAACTGCTGGTGGTGAAGGCCACCAGCTGGGCGGGACGCAATTCGCGCAGAAATACGCGCAAGGGAACGTCACGCGCGAATGTCTTGAGGATGAGGGGATACACAACGAAGGTCTGTATGGCGAGTCCGCCCACAACGGCGACGATATACCAGAGCAGCGTCTGCAGAATGCCGAAGCCGAATTCGCTGATCGTGGCGGCGATGAGGGCGAACACCGCGTAGGGCGCGATGATCATGACGAAATCCACCATCTTGATCATCGCGTCACTGATGGCATCGAAGAAGTCGATGACGCGGCCCGCCTTCTCCCGATCGATGAACAGCAGTGTCATTCCCAGCAAAAGGGCAAAGAAAATAATCTGCAGCATCTCGGCTTCCGCCAGCGCCTGGGCAACGTTTTTCGGCACCAGGTTCACCAGATAGTCGACGAAGTCCACGGAAATATTCTGCTCGATCTTCGCGGCAGCGTCTTCTTCGTAGGCGGCCAGCAGCCGATCGCGCGCCGCGGCATCCATCCGGGTTCCGGGACGGATCGCGTTGCCCAGGGCCAGTCCGATGCTGATGGCGAGCGCCGTGGTGACAAGATAGAATGCGATGGTCTTTCCACCGATACGCGCCATCTTCGACACGTCATGGAGACTCGAGACCCCGACAAGCAATGACGCGAAGACCAGCGGAATCGCTATCATCATCAGCAGGCGGATGAAGATGTCACCCAGCGGCTTGATGGCGGTCGCGATCGTCTGTTCCTTCTCCATTGTGCGTACGTCGGTGTACTGACGATCGCCTGCCGCGTCCCGCACCGACATCGCCACCGGCTCCGCGCTCTTTTTCTTCATCTGATGGAAGGTGTGGATGATCTCGACCTGGTCCCCGCTTCCGAAACGGATGTCGCGGCCATCCCGATGCAGCGTCACTTCAGACCAGTCCCGCACTTCGACTTCCCGCAGGTTTTGTCCCTCACCGATCTGCAGAAGGAGCAGGTGATGGTCCACCCCGAACGCAAGGCCGAACAGGGCGCCGAACAGCAGTCCGATCAATATCTGGATATGCAGAGCCGGTTTTCTGAATTTCATGCGTGCATCCGGGGTTTGTGTGCGGCGAGTGCGGGTAAGATAGGGGAATGAAGGAAATAAGGGAAATGGGAGGAATGAGGGCAATAAGGAAAATGAGGGAAATGCGTGGATGGCCTAGATGTGCACCGGTTCGCGACGCGCTCCCCAGTTGCCGGGCTGCGCATCGAAGCGTCCGGCGCAGACAGCGCCGCAGGAGGAGCAGTGTCCCGAGGCATCGAGTCCCCACGCAGTGAGCGCATACTGGTCGCGGCCGATCAGCATCGCGCCGCAGGAATGACAGTGTGTGCTCTGACCGTCTTCGTCACGCACGTTGCCGGTATAGACGTAGCGAAGTCCGTTGCCCCGCGCGATGGCGCGTGCGTGCCGCAGCGTCGCGGAAGGCGTGGCCGCGGTGCTGGTCATGCGGTAATCGGGATGGAAGGCGGTGAAATGCAGGGGCACATCGATGCCGACCTCCTCCGCGATCCACTGCGTCATGGCGTCGATCTCCGCGTCGGAGTCGTTTTCTCCCGGAATGAGCAGCGTTGTGATTTCCAGCCAGACATCGGTTTCTCGCGCGATATAGCGCAGCGTATCCTTTACCACCCCGAGCTGCGCGGAACAGAGACGCCGGTAGAATTCCTCCGAGAAGCCCTTCAGATCGACATTCGCCGCGTGCATATGGCGGTAGAATTCCTCCCGCGGCGCGGGCGACACATAGCCCGCGGTGACGGCGACGGAGAGAATGCCCCGTTCGGCGCAGGCCTGCGCGGTGTCGATGGCGTATTCGTGGAAAATCACCGGATCGTTGTAGGTGTATGCGATGCTGCGGCAGCCATGGCGTGCGGCGGCGGCGGCGATGGCCTCGGGCGTGGCGATATCCGCGAGCCGGTCCATCTGCCTCGATTTACTGATGTCCCAGTTCTGACAGAAATGGCAGGTGAGATTGCAGCCGGCGGTGCCGAACGAGAGCACGGCGCTGCCGGGATAAAAATGTGCGAGGGGTTTTTTCTCGATCGGGTCGATGCAGAAGCCGCTGGAGCGTCCCCACGTCGTGAGCATCACCTCCCCGCCGATGTTCTTGCGGACGAAGCACAATCCGCGCTGCCCTTCTCCCATGGCGCATGCGCGGGGACAGAGGTCGCACTGCACGCGGTCGTCGTCGAGCGCATGCCAATAGTGAGTGGGAACGGTGTCTTCCATGTACGGCGCTCCTCGATGGAAAACAGGACCGCCGCTCCGTCCGTCAACGAACGGAGCGGCGGGAGATTCGTTACTTGTAGGTGGCGGTTCTCGCCATGCGCATGTCGCCGTCGGCCGTGAGGTCCATGCCGGCGTGATTTCCGGCTCCCGTGACCGTTCCCTTCATGACAAACGAGAGGGGCCAGAGATTCTCCACGCCAATCTCTGCGGTGCCGTTCATGGCGAACTCCATTTCCATGGTGCCCTGCGTGCCGATCATCACAACCGATACATCGAGCAGTGCGGCCAGCATCCCCTGCACATCATGCACGTTGACGAGCTTGATCTTGGCGCTGTTGAGCTTCATCGGTCCAGCGGTCAGCCCTGCACCGAATTGATCGAGCATCTCCGCCGTCAACTCGATTTCCTCGCCGACGGACATGGTGCGGCCGTTGAGGATGCTGGAGAACTGGCCATCCGTGTTCCGGCGAAACGTGCCTTCGAGGGCCCCGCGTTCCTCCTTCGAAACCGTGGCGCCATCTTCCGCCGTGATCGCGAGGCTGTCCGCGATATATTCAAGGATGTACGACTTGCCGCTGACGGGGAGAGAAACGGTTTTCAGTCCCTGCATGGGCTGGTTGCCCCGTTCCGTGGCATCGGTGTACGACACCTTGCGTTTGAGAATCCTCTGGTCGTCGGCGGCGAGAATGGTCTCGGTATACGCTTGCCGCTTCGCCTGGGTCATATCGAATGATTGATCCGCGCCTTCCGCATTCACGCTGATGAGAAAGACCAGTTCCATGCTGTCGACGATCGCGCGTGTGGTCCCTTCCTGTGGAACCTGCATGTTGAACGTGACTTGCTGCGCGCCGGCCAACGCGGGCAGGAGCAGAACGAATGCGAGAAAGGGAAACAGGCGCTTCATGAAACCTCCGTATGAATGAGAACGGTTCGGCAGTTGAATCGTGTAAGATAGGGAATCCCCCTTCCCTTCTCAATGGAGTGGACAACGAGCAGGCGAAACTGGATAAAGAGCCGGGGCGGGGCTATATTTCCCTGTCACCGTCCCCGGGATTTTCCCTCGTTGGACTTAAAGGAGCATGTACATGCAACGTCAGATACAGACACTCGCAATTGTCCTTTCCCTTCTGTGTTTCTCCGTCCCGTCCGCAGGACAGGGGTGGTCGCCTCCGCTTTCCACCAATACTTCGGTCACGCTGAACGGCCTGTTTTCGGTATCATCGACCATGACCATCGCCGTCGGGAACAACGGAACCATCATCGGCAGCAGCGATGGCGGCAACACGTGGCTCACCGGCGCGAGCGGAACGACCAATCATCTCCACAAGGTATTTGTCAGTGGACTCTCGCTGCCAACCATCACCGTGGTGGGCGACAACGGAACGATACTGCGATCGACCAACGGCGGCTTCACCTGGCAGCCCCTGACGTCGGGTGTGAATCTGGATCTTCTCGATATCTTCGTGCACGATCCTACGGTAGGCACAACACTCACCGCGGTCGGGGAAAGCGGCGTCATACTCTGGACGAACAGCGGCGGTACGAACTGGCTGATGCGTCTGAGTCCCACGCCGAAAACGCTCAACGGCGTCTTCTTCAAAAACATGGTCGACGGCTATGCCGTGGGAATTGACGGCACCATCATTTCCACGACGGACGGCGGCGTCAACTGGCAGGCAGTCACCAATCCGGCGACCGCCAATCTCAATCATATTTTCTTTACCACCACCGACGTCGGCTGGATCGTCGGCGACGGCGGCACGATGCTGAAAACCACCGACGGGGGCGGCAGCTGGAGTGCGCTGACGAGTCCGACCAGTCAAAACCTGCGGCGCATCATGTTCACGGATATCAACACGGGAACGATGGTCGGGGACAATGGCGTGATCTTCCGTACGACGGACGCCGGAGCGACCTGGAACCAGCAGGCCAGTGGCACCACACGAAATCTCACGTCGGTGTTTTTCGTCGACGCCAACAACGGCATGGCGACCGGCGCGCAGGGACTGGTAATCTCCACGTGGAACGGCGGCTGGCCCGTGGAACTGAGCAGCTTCTCCGCCACGGCGCACGACGACGGCAGCGTTGCCCTTCGCTGGGTGACGGAATCGGAAACGCAGAACTTCGGGTTCGATATAGAGCGCGACGCCGGAACGGGCTGGGAGACCGCCGGTTTTGTCGAGGGAAACGGCGACAGCAAAATCGCCCGTCACTACAGCTTCGTCGATCGTCCCGCCACCGATGCCAAAATCCTGCGCTACCGGCTTCGGCAGCGCGATTTCGACGGCGGCTGCGAATATTCGCCGGAAATCACCGTCGAACGGGACGCACATCCGGCCGACCTTGCGCTTTCGGCATGGCCCAACCCGTTCACTCCCGCGACGAACCTGCAGCTGACCCTGCCGGCACGGGCCGCGGTCCGCCTTCGCATTCACGGTATGGACGGACGTGTTGTCGCCACGCTGCAGGACGGT
>JACZJN010000011.1 GCA_014860565.1 Bacteroidota bacterium | reverse complement strand
GTCCTTGGGCGTGCCCGGCGCGGGCACGACGCTGCGGTCGAGTGTGCTGCTGCCGTCGCTCATACGTTCTGCTCCGATGATTTCTTGGGGTACGGCAGATAATACAGACAGGTGGCGTTATTCTCGATCAGATATTTCGCGGCCACGCGCTGCACGTCGCTGAGCGTCACGGCCTTCAGTTTCTCGAGATGCGTGTTGACCTGCGCGGCATCGCCGGCGAGGACCCGGAAGGAATTCAGCAGATCCGCGCGTGACTGCAGCGAGGTCACCGCGCGCACGAACATTGTTTCGATGCGGTTTTTCGCTTTCTGCAGCTCCTGCGCCGTCACGCCGTTCCGGCGGATGTCGTCAAGTTCCTGCCACAGCATGGTCTCGAGCATCTCGGGCGTCTTGCCCTGTTGCGCGATGAGACGGAAGAGGAACAGCCCGGGAAGTTCGAGATCGTACGCGTAGGAAAGGATGGATTGCGCGATCCGCGCATCGTACACGAAGCGATGATAGAAGCGCGAACTCTCGCCGGAGGTGAGAATGTAGGAAAGCATGTCCAGCGCAATGAAATCAGGCGCGTTCATGTCCGGAATATGCATGCCCACCATCAGTCCCGGCAGCGGAATGCTGTCATACACGTAGTCGCGCACCTGCGTGGTCTGCGGCGGTTCGTGCACGAAAGGACGATAAATCTCCACGTCGCTGTTCGTTATGCTCCCGAAATATTTTTCGATGAGTCGGCGTGCTTCGTCGGAATCGAAGTCGCCGGCGATGCAGAGGGACGCGTTCTGCGGACGGTAGTACATGCGATGGAAGGCCTGCACGCGCTCGAGTGTCGCCGATTGGATGTCGGCCAGGCTGCCGATCGTGGGCCAGCGGTACGGCTGCATTTTATAGGCGCGCGAAAACAGTTCCATCAGCATCGTGCCGTAGGGCTGGTTGTCGTAGCGCGACCGCCGCTCCTCCGTCACCACGTTCCGCTGCGTTTCCAGCGTCTGCTCGGTGACCGCGAGACTGTTCATGCGGTCCGACTCCAGCCACAACCCGAGTTCGAGCTGATGCGCGGGCAGCGTTTCGTAGTAGTTCGTGCGATCATAGGTGGTGGACGCATTCAGCGTTCCGCCCGCACTCTGCACGTGATGGAAATGCATGTTTGCCGGAATGTTTTCCGAGCCCTGAAACATCATGTGCTCAAAGAGATGCGCAAAACCGGTCTCGCCTTCGTGCTCATTCTTCGATCCGACATGATACCAAAGGTTGATCGCGACAATCGGCAGGGTGCGATCCTGATGCAGGATCACATGCAGTCCGTTGTCCAGGTCATATTCTTCGAATGCAAGGTTGATGCTGTGTTCTCCTTTTCTTCCGATACGATTCTTGCGTCATCCCGAGTAGCGACGACCGAAGGGAGACGCGTATCGAGGGATCATGCCTCGATACGTCCGCCTGCGGCGGACTACTCGGCATGACGGGGTTGCCTCCTGCTTCCTGCTTCCTGCCTCCTGCTTCCTGCCTCCTGCCTACTCCGTCACCTTCCAGTACACATTCTCCTTGATCTTCGCGATCCAGTCCGCATACATCCGGTTCTGCTTGAAAACCTTGGCGAAGTTGGCGATACGCTGGTAGTCGCTTGCAAGCGTCGCAGGATGCTGCATGATGCGCTTCTCGAGCTGAACAATGGCATAGGCGTAGTCGCGATCCATCGTCAACTTCACCGGCGCGCAGATCTGACCGACGGTCAGCTCCTGCTGCACGGCCTTCAACTCGTCGCTGAGCTCGGCGACTTCGATCGCGCCGAGTTCGCCGCCGAATTTCCTTGTGTCCGGATCTTCGGAATATCGCATCGCCATTTCCTCAAAGCTCGCACCGTCGAGAATGCGCTGCCGCAGCGCGGTGAGCGTATCGATCACGCTCTGATCGCTCTCGCCCGTTTTCTCTACCTTGATGAGGATGTGCTGAGGCTTGATGGCCTCGCCTTTCTTCTCGAGCAGCTTGATGATGTGGAAGCCGAACTGCGTCTCGACGAGATCGGACACCTGTCCCGGCTCCAGCGCAAACGCCGCTTCCTCGAACTGTTTGACGAACACACCGCGGCGCGCGAGGCCGAGATTGCCGCCGTTGCGCCCGGATCCGGGATCGTCGCTGTATTTCTTTGCCATTTCTTCGAACGACGCGCCGGCGCGGATGGAATCCAGAATGGATTGCGCTTTCTCGCGTGCGGCCTGCTTGAAGGATTCGGTCACGCGGGGAAACATCACGATCTGCCGCAACTCGACCTGTTCCGGCACGGGAGGCAGGCTGTCGCCGTAGGTGCGGAAGAATTCCTCGACCTCGCGATGCGTGATTTCGACGTTGCCGAGTTCCTGCTGCTGAATCATTTCGATCATGATGCGCTTGCGGATGTCGTCGCGGTATTCGCGCTTCATCTGCGATATGGTCATCCCCACGGCCTGCTCGAAGCGTTCTTCCGAACCGTAGTAACGCGTCAACCGCTTGACCTGCTCGTCGAGCCGACGGTTGACCTCCTCGGGCGGAACCTGCACGCTGTCGAGAACCGCCTGCGCGAGCACAAGCTTGTCGTTCATCATTGCATCGAGAATGCGCGTGCGCAGCGAGGGGTCTTCGCTTTTTGGATTGGCGCGCAATGTCTGCAGAATCTGCATCTGCAGCTCGGACTCGGTGATGATTTCGTCACCCACGACCGCCACGACGCGGTCGAGGGCCTTGCCGTCCTGCGCCCGCAGCTGGGGGACGGTGAGCGTCAGAATCAGAAATACGATCAGGATGTGCTGTTTCATGAACCGCTTCTTAAATGGAAACTATCTTTCAACAATACGCGCATGGACATCACGCGACAAGGGGAAAATCAGTTCTCCTTTTCACCTTCCTTCGGGGCGAAGGTTTTGGAAACATGGTCTTCCCAGACCTCGACGCCGAACTTCTCGCGCAGTCCGCGCAGCCACGCGGCGCGGAGTTCCTCGGCCTGCAATTCCTTGAATTGCGGGACGATTTCGGCACGCGCTTCTTCCCACGTCTTTTCGCGGGCGCCCTGCCGTTCGAGGAGTTTAATCAGGCAGAAACCGTCCTCGTAGCTGATCGGACCCGCGACCTCGCCCAACCGCAGTTTCGCTGCTGTCTGCGAGAGCTTGTTCGCTTCGACATCAACGAATTCCCATGCGCCGTTGCGCATGAAATATCCGGGGCGCTGCGATTGGCGGGCGGTTAGATCTTCGAAATCCGCGCCTGCCGCGAGGGAGTCGAGGTAGCCGTCTGCATACGGCTTGGTGTAGGTGAAAAGCACGGCGAAACGCACCCGATCAGGAAAGCGGAACTGTTCCCGATGCTGCTCGAACCAGGCTTTCATGCCTGCTTCGTCGGACTTGACCTTGTCCCATACCTCGCGATCCTCCAGCGCCGTGATCATCGAACTCTCGCGATACTCCTGCAGCAGCCGCCGGAATTCCGGGATGCGCTCTTCGAACCCTTCGGTCTCGTGCAGCGCGGTCACGCGGTTGGCGGCCATCGTGCAAAGGGTGTCGAGCAGTCCCGCCGTGATTCGGCGCATCTGTACCGACCCCTCGGTCTTTGAAAAGGCGATGACCTCGCGCACCGCGACCGGTCCGAAGGAAAGCCGGAACAGGTAGGCGTTGAGATCCTCGGGCCGCAGGCGGCGTTCCCATCCCGGTGTGGAGGTGGTCACCGTCGAATCGACGTGCGAGAGAATGATGTTGATGACGTTGCGGTTCACCGTGAACTCGTACTTCTTCCGCAGGTGCTCGAGATAATTCGCAAGGTCCGTCTGGAAGCGTTCATTGTTGTAGACGCCTCGCAGATGATCCTTCTGCTCTGCGTACGGAAGCGGCGGCTCTTCGTCGAGCAGCTTGATGATGTGCATGCCGAACGCCGTGCGCACCACATTCGACACTTCCCCGACTTTCAGGCCGAACAGCGCTTCCTCGAAGCGCGGCTCGATGTTCGTGCCGCGGTTCATCCACCCCAGATCACCCCCGAGAGGACCAGAAAGCGAGTCCTGCGAATTCCGGCGCGCGAGATCCTCGAAGGTGGCGAGTCCGCGGCGAAGCGAATCCAGCACCAGGGTTTGCGCGGCGGATGCTGCGGCGGTGTCGTTGGGATTGTTCAGGTCGAGGCGAGCGAGGATGTGTGCGGCGCGAACGCGCTGCCGCGCGGGTTTGCGGTCGAGCAGCCGGAAAATATGGTAGCCGAATACGGTCTTGAGCAGATGCGGCGCGACGTCGCCCGGTTTCGCGGCATACATCATATCGTCAAGCTCGGGATACGTGGTGCCGGCGATGAACCATCCGAGCACGCCCCGTGTGCGCTCCTTGCTGCCGTCATCGCTGTAGCGCATCAGAAGGGAATCAAAGGACACGGTGCCTTTCCGCACCATCGCGAAGATTTCCTCCGCCTTCGCGCGTGTCGACAAGGTGTCGATTTCGCCGCGATCATCCTTGATATACTTGATCAGAATGTGCTGCAGCTCCACTTCCTCGAGGCGGCGGTCGTAGAGGCGGTGCGTACCCGGCTCGGCGAGTTCCCGCTGATAAAGGAAGGTGAGCGCGAGCTGATCGCGGTAGCGGCGCACGTCGTCGACGAATTCCGGCCGCTCGGCCAGACCTTCCGCCGCGGCTTCCTGCAGCTTCAGCTTGTAGTTGATGAAGGTTTCGAGAAATGCTTCCCGTTCCGCCATGTCAACCGGCGGGGAAAATCGCGTGCGCAGGAACATTTCCTCGTATTCAGGAACGCGCAGCGTGTCGTTTCCCACACGGGCGAGAACGGAGTCGGGAACGGAAGAACAGGCAGTGATAAACTGCGCCGCGATGAGAACCGCGGCGCCAAGGGAAAAAAGTTGTTTCACGATACTCGATCGAACTGTTTCTGATTCATGAAGTTTGCAGGAACACGACACACGTGCGGTGCTTTCTGTTACGATTTCTCCACCTTCAAATCACTGAAGGCTTTCTTCAGAACGTCGTCATGAATCTTGACGCCGAATTTGTCCTTGAGAGACTGTATCCACTCGCGCTCGAGGCGCTTGCTTTCGAATTCCTGGAACTTGCTCGAGACCTCGGACTGCGCTTCCTCGAACGTCTTCTCGCGCGCCTTGTCTTTCTCGGTGACCTTGATGAGCGAGTAGCCGTACTGGAACTTCATCGGCCCTTCGATCCAGCCCGGCACGGCCTTCGCCGCGGCGACGGCGAGTTCGTTGGCATCCAGTGTCTGGAAGCCCCAGTCACCCAGCTTTTTCTTGTAGCCGGTGCGCTGCGTGTGGCGCTCTGCCAGTTCGCCGAAATCGACGCCGGCGTTGAGGCTGTCGCGCAGCACCTGACCGAGACTGTCGCTCGTCACGAAAATTTCGCTGAAGCGCACGCGATCAGGCCAGGTATAGTCCGCCTTGTGCTCTTCCCAGAATTCCTTGAGCCGGTCCTCGTCCACTTTCACCGAATTCCACACGGCATCCTGCTCGGCGCGGAAGAGCAGCACGCCTTCGCGGTATTCCTGCATGAGCGTTCCGAATTCCGGGTAGCGGGTTTCCAGATCCGTGGTCTCCAGGCGCAGCGCTTCCTTCTGGCCGATCATGTCGGCGAGCTGTGCGACCGATGCGCGGTTGAGCGCCTTCGACTGCAGATCCTGATTGCGCTCGATGGTCTTGATGGCCTCGCCGATGGTGATCGAAGCACCCTTCAACGTGATCCAGGTCTTCTCTTTCATCGGATCCGTGATGCGGTTGTACCAGCCGGGCGCGGAAGTGGTCGCGGTGGTATCGACATTCTTGATGATCATCGCGGAGACGTCGTCGTTGACCTTGACGTTGTATTTCGCCACGATGCCGTCGATGAACGCGCGATTGTCCTGCTCGTAGCTGTAGCGGCGGTACAGATCCTTCAGTTCCTGGCGGGAATCCTCGAAGGACTTCGGGGGACGTTCGCCGGTCACCTTGATGATATGATAGCCGAACTGCGTGCGCACGACGCGGCTGATTTCATTGGGCTGCAGTTCGAATGCCACGACTTCGAAATCCGGGACGAACTTGCGCCGCCCGACCCAGCCAAGGTCGCCGCCGTTGGCGCCGCTGCTCGGGTCCTCCGAATTGCGTGCCGCAAGCTCGGCAAAATCGACGCCGTTGCTGATGGAGTCGCGAATGCTAGTGATCTTCTGGAATGCGGCCATGCTGTCGGACGGTTCCTCCACCGGCAGGCGCACGAGAATATGGCTGACCTGGATTTCGCCACGCGCGGGCTTGCGGTCGAGCAGCTTGACGACGTGGTACCCGAACATCGTGCGAATCGGAAGCGGGCGCAGTTCGCCGAGCTTCAGTTCGTACACGGCCTGGTCGAATGCAGGCACGGTCATGCCGGCGGTAAACCACATCAGGTCGCCGCCGTTCTGTGCGGTGCCCTTGTCATCGGAATACTGACGTGCAAGGCTGTCGAACGGCACGCCGGCCTGCGCCTGGCGGATGATGTCCATCGCCTTGTTCCTGGCACTGAGCGAATCCTCGACGCCGAGGCTGTCGACCGGAATGCGGATCAGGATATGCGCCGCGCGCACTTCCTCGAGACGGCGCTTGTAGAGCGACTCGATATTGGGATCGATCAGCGCGCGTTCCGTCAGATAGGGAATGGCCAGTGAATTGCGGTATTCGCTGAGTTCGCGCAGAATCTCAGGGTCCTTGTCGTATCCTTTTTCATGCGCCTGCAGCACTTTGAGGCGGTACTTCACGAGCAGATCGAGGAAATCCATGCGGTTTTCCATGCTCGAACGGTAGGCAGCGGTTTCACCGCCGTTATTGCGAATGTACTGACGCTCGTATTCCCCGAGAGTCAATTTGTACGGACCGATCTCCGCGACGACGCTGTTCTTCTGCTGCGCCTGCGCAGACGGAGCGAACAGGGCGGCAGCGATCAGGAAAAGACCGATAATGGTGACTCGATTCGAACGCTTGAATAGCATCATGACTCAACGCTGTTTATTGCTGGTAAATATGAACAAGCTCAATATTAGCGATATCCGGCAATACTGCGCAAGGGAAAGCGTGGGTATGTCATCCCGTTATTTCAGGCAGAACGGCTCGGGCTGGGTGATGGACATCGCGGTGATTTCCTGGCGGACCCGGGGGTAGGTCCGATCGAGCGGAATGTTTCCGCGCAGAATGCGGAATACCGCGGCCGATCCTTCGGCGAGGACGAGTCCCTGCGGCCTCGTGAAATAGAAATCGGCGGTCTCGTTGAGACGGATCGGATTGAGAATATCCGTCGGGTTCTGCGGGTTGGGGAATTGCGCTTCAATTATTAACTGCACGTGTGCGCAATCGCGGAAGGTGCGCAGTTCGGTCACGGCATCGCTGATTCCGAGATTGCGTCCCTTGACCCGGAAATAGATCGTGATCAGCGGAATCTGGTTGAATTCGATGTTCAGGATGTCCCAGGTTCCGAGGAAGGTCGTATACGGCACGACGAGAAAATCGCGCGGGATGTCGCCGATGGAAAACCCCGGCAGGCTGGGGAGTCCGCTGAGCGACTGCAGTCCGGGACTCGAGAGCCGCACGCCTTCATCTGCCTTTCGGGCATACAGCGTGTCGTACTCCACTCCCGCTGCATTGGTGATCTCATTGACCTGCACGCGATATTCGACCGAATCGTTGGAGAACGTGCCCCCGATGGAGGTCCGCACCATCGCGATGCCTTTTTGCGTCACGCCCCCGCGGATGCTGTCGACGCGGTATTCCCAGGTGCTCCCTGGAAGTGTGGGGTAATACCCGGCGTCCGCCATCAGCTTCACTCCCTCGGAGTTGACCGTGGGCGCATCCTCCGTACAGGCGGCGAGAAGGAATGCAGCTGCGAAAAGCGAAAGGAGTACGAAACTGCGCATGTCGGCCTCAATCAGGATTGAAGGAATGAAATAAATGCGGAAATCGCGCGGGCCCGATGACTGATGCCGTTTTTCTGTTCGGCGCTCAGCTCGGCATAACTTTCATCAAAACCGTCGGGTCGGAACATCGGATCATACCCGAAGCCATTCGTACCGCGGGGAGCAGAAAGAATGTCTCCTTCGACTTTCCCTTCAAAGAACTGCTCGCTCCCTTTCGCGACCAGTGCAACGACACAGCGGAAACGGGCCTGTCGTCTGCGGGCCGGTACCTGCGTCATCGCCGCGCGCAGCTTCCGGTTGTTGTCGGCATAGGTCGCGTTCTCGCCGGCATAGCGGGCGGAAAACACCCCGGGAGCACCGAGGAGATAATACACCTCAAGGCCGGTATCGTCGGCGATGACAGGGAGTCCGGTGCACTGATGCGCGACACGCGCTTTCTTCAGGGCATTGTCTTCAAGCGTCTCGCCGTCCTCATCAACTTCCGGACAGTCGGGAAAATCCCGCAGATCCTTCACGGTGACCGGCAGGCCGGTGAGCATGGCGCGGATTTCCTCCGCCTTATGGGCATTGCGTGTCGCGACGACGATGGTATCGAATTTCATGGGGAGAGACTTTCGATTAAGGAACGACGAGCCTGAAGGCTCATCCTCCATGATAAGGAACGACCAGGACAACGGTGGATATTTCGGCTTGCATCAGTAAAACTTACGCTTCTTTTGTTCATCCGGCAAGGGATTCCGAGGTCACCATCTCGATGCCGCTGCCGGCGTTATTCATGATTTCACGCGAAATCCGGCGTCCCTCGGCCGAGGCGAAGGCCTGATTCATCCGCGCCTCGTCGTCGAAAAGCAGATCGATAAGAAAGCGGGCCCGCACCTCGCCGGTCGCGCTAGCGAGGACGCGCGCAGCCTCGATGCGGCGCAATTCCGGGAGTTCGCGCAGGAGGGGGAGGAAGGTCTGCTCTACATAGGATTCGCTTTCCTCGCCTCGATCGATAAAAAAGGTCACTCGAATCATGCTGCCTCGCTGCAGTTTGCTTGAACAGGGGGATTTTTTTCCGGTGAGAAAAGATGCCGGATTGCCGCTTCATTTCCAATGCGGGTTTTGTATATTTGTAGGATGTCTTGTGCCGGGCAGTTAGCTCAGCTGGTTCAGAGCGTCTGGTTTACACCCAGAAGGTCGGGGGTTCGAATCCCTCACTGCCCACGATTGATTTGTTTCCATCCCGATTTACATTGAGGAACCTATGCCCAACCGGTTATCCCTGCTGACCATCCTGTCGATGGTCGTTCTCATCGCCGCCTGTTCCCAGAACGGCTCCGAAGATCTGAAAACGACGCCTCCCGCAATCAAGCTCTATAATGTGGCGAACGCCCGCATCGTCTACGCCTACGGCGGCGCCGCCTCCGGCAAGAAAACGCATCTGATCGCCAATTACGGCATGTACCAGGCCCAGACCGATGAAATGACCTTCACGATGGGCGGCATGACGCAGGACGTCAAACAGCTTGACATCATCAACGACACCACCGAATACACGATCAACATCGCGACGAAAGAAGGAACGCGCAGCCTGCACGACACCTCCCGCCTCGCGGCGATGGTGCGCGATTTCAGCGCCGAGGAAATGAAGAACTTCCAGGAAGCCTTCATTCTCCGCAGCCAGGGACAGAAGATCGGCAAGGACACCGTGCTCGGCAAGATCTGCGACCTGTACGTGCTTCCGATGATGGGCATGCGCATCTCCATGTGGGAAGGACTGACACTTCGCTCGAGCATCACCATGGGCGAACAGGAACTGACCATGACCGCAACCGAGATCGATACCGATTATTCGCCGTCGATCAATGACTTCCTTCCGCCGAAAGACGTGAAGCTCACCGATCCGAAGCCCATGGGCGGCATGCCCCCCGGACACCCGTCGGTAGGCGGCGGCGATGAGGACATGGAAGTAAGCCCGGGCAATCCCCATGCGCCGGCCGACACTCCGCCCGCACATCCGCCTGTCCAGGGTTCCCCGCATTAATTTGTGAAAGTGAACACGGATCTTACGGATATCACGGATTTGATTTTTTGGACGTTCCCGCGCTTTGCGCGGGAACGTTTCGTTTATGGGCTTTACGGCACGCCTCGAACTTCCCGATCAATCCGTTTGTTAATGTGATGAATATGACCGAACAACCAGGAGACAGCGTATCATGAATTCCGGAAATCCCATGCTCGGCGAAAACCGTTTCCGCGCCATCGCGAATACGCGCGGCGACGCCGCCCCGATGACCTTCAACGGCGCATTGAACAAGACCGCCCTGCTCTTCCTCATCCTGCTGCTCGGCGCGGCATGGACCTGGGCCGATATTTCGACGGCCGCGGCACCTGGCTTCTCCGCCAAGATGCTCGTCGGTTTGATCGGCGGCCTCATCCTCGCTCTCGTCACCGTTTTCAAAATGGAATGGGCCCGCTACACCGCGCCGGCGTACGCCTTTCTCGAAGGCATGTTTCTCGGAGGACTCTCCGCGTATTTCGAGGCCATGTATCCCGGCATCGTCATCCCCGCCATCGTGCTCACCTTCGGTATCATGGTCGGTATGCTGGTGACCTATCGCGCGGGACTGATTCCCGTCACGCAGAAATTCCGCATCGGCGTGGTCGCGGCTACCGGCGGCATCGCGGTGTTTTATCTTATCGCGATGGGCCTCGGCTTCTTCGGCATACATATTCCCTTCCTTTTCGAAGGCGGTCTGCTCGGGATCGGCTTCAGTCTTTTTGTCATCGTCATCGCCACGCTCAATCTGATCCTTGATTTCGACATGATCGACCGCATGAGTGCCGCCGGCATGCCCCGCCACATGGAGTGGTATGGCGCCTTCGCGCTGATGGTCACGCTCGTCTGGCTCTACATGGAAATCCTCCGCCTCCTCGCAAAAACCCGGGAGTAACAGCGCGCCGCGCGCGGACGTTGTGAATTCCCGATACAACAGATAAATTATCGTCACGTGTGTAGGGGCGCAGCATGCTGCGCCCCTACAGGTTTTGCTTCTCCCACTACCCCGTACATCATGAAACACTTCAGCATCGGCATACTCCTGCTTGCGCTCGCCGTCCCGGCATTCGCACAGCAGGGCTGGCTCACCGATTACGAACGCTCGGGCGGCGTCGCCAGTCCCGACTACCAGCACACGCTCGCCTACCTGCAGCGCCTCGACAGCGCTTCCGCGTGGGTGGAGCTGCAGTTCTTCGGCACGACGCCCGAGGGACGTAAGATGCCGCTGGTCATCCTTTCAAAAGACGGCTGCTTCACTCCCGAGGCGGCACGAAAAAGCGGCAAGGAGGTTGTCCTGATCCAGAGCGGCATTCACGCCGGTGAAATCGACGGCAAGGATGCGTCGATGATGCTGCTGCGCGAAATCGCGATCACGGGATCGCTGGCCGACCTTGCCGACGATGTCATCGTGCTGTTCATGCCGATCTTCAATCTCGACGGTCACGAACGCATCAGTCCCTACAACCGCATCAACCAGAACGGCCCGGAAGAAATGGGCTGGCGCACAACCGCGCAGAATCTCAACCTCAACCGCGATTACATGAAAGCAGACGCGCCTGAAATGCGCGCATGGCTGCGCACGTTCAACGCCTGGGGAGTGGACATGCTCATCGACTGCCATGTGACCGATGGCATCGACTTCCAGTACAACGCGACCTATGCCATGGAAACCCACGGCAACATGGCCCCGCCGGTTTCGGCATGGGAGAAAAAACTCGCAGCCGCTTTTCTCCGTGGAATGGCGCGCGCGGGCGATCCGCTGGCGCCGTACGTGTTTCCGCGCGAGGATCATGATCTGAGCAAGGGACTGGTCGACTGGGCCTCCGCGCCGAGACTGAGCACCGGCTACGCCGCCGTGCGCAACCGGGCGAACCTGCTGATCGAAACCCATATGCTCAAGCCGTACAAGGACCGCGTCACCGCCACGTATCGTCTTCTGATCGAAGTGCTGCGCTACATGAACGCCAACAGCGGCGATCTTCACGACGCGATCGAGGAAGCGGAAGAAGAGGACGTGCGCCGCATCACCGAGGCAGACACCACCGCCTTCCCGCTGCAGTTCCGCAGCGTCGGACAGAGCGGCACTATCTCCTTCCTGGGATACGCATCTGAAATGCGGAAAAGCGCCATCTCCGGCGGTGAATACGAGGTGTGGGACCATGCGCGTCCCATTACCGTCGAGATCCCGTTTTTCGGGGACGTCCGCCCAGTCGCCGGCGTGCATCTGCCGCGGTACTATTTCATCCCGCAGGAATGGCAGAGCGTCACCGCACTGCTGCAGCTGCATTCCGTGCGCATGCAGCGGTTGACGGAAGCCGTCACCGTCGCGGTCGAACGCAGCGTATTCGCGGATGCGAAATGGCGCGAGCGTCCGTACGAGGGACGCTTCCCCGTGCAGTTCACTTCCACGACGCGCATCGACACCGTGACCTACCCCGCCGGAACCTGGGTGGTGGATCTTGCGCAGCCGGCCATGCGCGTCGCGGTGAATCTGCTCGAACCCGACGCCCCCGACTCGTTCGTGTACTGGGGATTCTTCACACCCGTGTTCGAACAGAAGGAATATTTCGAGGAATACGTGATGGCTCCAATCGCGGAGGACATGAGCCGCGACAACCCCGCCCTGCGTGAGGAATTCGAACGGAAGCTCGCCAGCGACAGCGCCTTTGCCGCCTCCCCGCGCGCGCGCCTGCAATTTTTCTACGAACGCTCTCCCTGGTTCGACACGCACATGAACGTGTATCCTGTCGGGCGAGGAATGAAATTTCAGGCATTGCCGATGGTGACGTCAGAAGAATTCGATGAGATGGTCCGTTCACGCTGACCGATGCGCGTCCCGTTTTTCGTCATTCCATCATTCCATTTCCCGCAAGACTCCATCATGAAGAAACTATTCGCACTCCTCGTATTGATCCTCATCCCCTTCATCTCACCAGCCCAGCGTCCGATGACACCGACGGACAAGGCCATGCTGCGCATGCCGTCCTCGCCGAGGTTGTCTCCCGACGGCGCGCGCGCGGCGTTCACCATTCGGGAAGCCGACACCACGGCGAACGCATGGCGCACGCAGGTGTACGTCGTGGACGTGAAGACCCGGGCGGTGACGCAGGTCACGCAGTCCGACGCCTCGTGCAGCGATCCTGCGTGGTCGCCCGACGGCAGCCGGCTGTGCTTCCTTTCCTCGCGGCCGTTCATTAACAGCGAGGGAGCACGGCAGGAAGGCGTCACCGCACTGTTCTCCCTCCCCGCCGACGGAGGCGAGGCGACGGTACTCGCCGTGCTGGAGAAGGATATCGATTCCTACGTCTGGTCCCCCGACGGCAAACGGATCGCGCTGCTCACCGAAGGCGACACACCCGCGGAATTTCTCGACGAGGAACAGCGGCGTGAAGAGCGGAAATTGAATATCACCGTGAATACCGACCCTGTGGCCGGGAAGCAGTTGTGGATGGTCGACGTGGCCCATGTGAAGGTGCACAAGGTCCGCGACCTCGATGCGGGCGCGGAAGGAATCAGCTGGTTCCCATCCGGCGACCGCCTGCTGTACCAGACCAACTACACCGGCGCATACAACGACGAGCAGAAGTGGGATCTCTGGGCGGTGACGCTCGACGGAAAGACCGAGCAGCTTACGAGCATGCCCGGACCCGAGAGCAAGGGACGCGTTTCCCCCGACGGACGCTTCGTCGCCTGCATCACACAGACCGTACCCGACATCGAATTCGCGAAAACGGAGATATCCATCCTGAATATGGACACACGCCAGTTTTCCCGCCTCACGGCGAACGCGGAATACAGCGTGGAGGACTTCCGCTGGAACGCGGACGGAAGCGCGATCATCGCGCTGTTCAACGAACGCACATCCGCCGTGCTTGCCCGCGTCGACCCCGGCTCCGGTGCGCTGCAGCGGCTGACCGATCCCGCCCTGGTCATTCGCGACTTCGATCTCAACGCCAGGGGCGATGCCGCCTTCATCGCAGCCGTCGTTGATGGTCTCGATGAGCTTCACCTGTTGGATCGAAAAGGAACGCAGACGCTCACGAACTACAGCGAGCAGTTGAAGCCCTTCATCCGCGGCGAGCAGAAGGTGATCACCGTCCGCAGCCGCGACGGTCTATATGATATTGACGCCGTGCTCGTTCTGCCGGCCGGGTACAGGAAAGGCACGCGCGTGCCGCTGCTGCTGGCCTATCACGGCGGACCCTACGGCGACTTCGACAACCGTTTCTTGCAGTATTATCCGGCGCACATCCTCGCCGCGAAGGGCTGGGCCACGGTCATGCCCAACGTGCGCGGAAGTTCCGGTTACAGCGATGCGTTCGGGCAGGCGAACCGCTTCGATCTCGGGGGCGGCGACTACCGCGATGCGATGGACGTCGTCGACTGGCTGATCGCGCAGGGCATCGCCGACAGCAGCCACATGGCGGTGACGGGCGGCAGCTATGGCGGCTACATGACGAACTGGACCATCTCCCAGACCCCGCGGTTCAAGTCCGCAGTGTCGATGTACGGCATCTTCAGCTGGTTCACCGACTGGAGCAACTCGTGGCAGCCCGCCTTCGAAGTGATGTTTCTCGGACACAATTACTGGGAGAAGCCGCTCGACGAGAAGAATCCCTGGATCAACCGCGCGCCGCAGACCTACGTGCGGAACATCGTCACGCCGACGCTCATCCTCCAGGGCGACAAAGACCAGTACACCAACATCTCCAACTCCCGTGAGATGTACCAGGCCCTCAAGGAACTCGGCCGCAACGTCGAATTCGTCGTCTACCACGGCGCCGGCCACGGCCTCCGCACCTTCCCGAATCAGTGGATCGATTCGATGGAGCGCACGGTCGCATGGATAACGGGACCGCCTGCGGCGGCGCGTTGAGCCGCCTGCGGCGACGCGGGAGTCGCCTGCGGCGACGATGTAGGATATTGGACGTAGGATGTAGGAAACACACTGCGTGCCCTGAACACACTGCACGGCCTTAACTCGATGGCGATCTCGGGCTCGAACTCGAACTCGAACTCGAACTCGATCTCGATCTCGGGCTCGAACTCGGGCTCGGGCTCGAACTCGAACTCGATCTCGGGCTCGATGGCGATCTCGAACGCGCTCTTATCAACGAAGAACGCGAAGTCCCTCGTTGATGCCGGTAAACCGCATCCCGATCGCATCCGCCTTCGCAATCAGAAGACTGCAGTCGTCGATGGGACCGAGCCCCACAGGGCGGTCAACTTTCGAAGCGATAATGCAGTCCGCGGGGAGTCCGAATGCCGCAGCAATGCGATGCCCGATCTCGAATCGACTGAGACGATCGGGACCTGCGGCGTGATAGATACCGGGAGCGGCGCCGTGCGACAGCAACAGGTCGATGAAGCGCGCGACGTCGGGAGCATTCAATGGATTGCGATACTGGTTGGTATAGAGATGGAGCGGCTGCTGTTTCCGCAGCGCATCGAGTGTCCATGCGAGAAAGGATCCCGGTTTCCCGCCCGGTCCGTTTCCGTACATCAGCGCGGTACGAATGATATAACTCTCCGGATGCACCGCAAGAATGGCTTTCTCCGCTTCCGCTTTCGTCTCGCCGTAGAGGGAAATCGGCGACGGCGCATCGTCCTCCCAGTATGGCGGATTGTCTCCGTCGAACACCAGGTCCGTGGAAATAAACACGAAGTGTATGCCGCGTTCCCGCGCCATTTCCGCGAGCCTTCGCGAGGCGTCGACGTTCACCGCCCGGGCGCGCGCGGGATCGGATTCGCAGTCGATGCGCGAGGACAATGCCGCGCAGTGAACCAGCGCGTCCACGCAGGCGCCGGCGGCCAGAGCATCAGGCGCCTCCGCCGCAGTGTCGAACAAAACGCGATGATCCCCTTTCGCAAGATCCATCCTCACGTCTCGCCGCAAGAAAGAAGGGTCGGGCTCCCGTTGATGCCAGGCTCCGACCACAGTGCGTCCTTTCGAATGGAAATACCGCGCGACGTTCCATCCGAGAAAACCGGCGGCACCGGTGACAAGTATGCGGGATAATTTCACGACGTCAGGCTGTTGGCTGTTGGCTGTTGGCTGTTGGCTGTTGGCTGTTGGCTGTTGGCTGTTGGCTGTTGGCTGTTGGCTGTTGGCTGTTGGCTGAAAAATAATGGATTACGGATCGCATGGAAAGATAGCAACCAATTTACGATCTTGTGATGTTACCCATGGCGTTTGTCATTTACCATCAGCCAGTAGTCATATCCGCCCATGTCCGATAACAGATACAAACTCGTTTCCGAATACAAACCGACGGGCGATCAGCCGGAGGCGATCCGGCAGCTGATCGAAGGCGTCGAGCGCGGGGATCGCTTCCAGACTCTGCTGGGTGTCACGGGGAGCGGCAAGACATTCACGATCTCCAACGTCATCGCGGAGATCAACAAGCCCACGCTGATCATCTCGCACAACAAGACACTGGCGGCGCAGCTGTATGGGGAGTTCAAGAGCTTTTTCCCCGAGAACGCCGTCGAGTTCTTCATTTCCTATTACGACTACTATCAGCCCGAAGCGTACATCCCGTCGACGGACACCTACATTGAAAAGGACATGTCCATCAACGACGAGATCGACCGCCTGCGGCTGAAGGCCACGACGGCGCTGATCGAAGGACGCAGCGACGTGATCATCATCGCCTCCGTCTCCTGCATCTACGGCATCGGGTCGAAAGAGAACTATGCCGGCCAGATGATTCTGCTGCACACGGGCGACGAAATTCCGCGCAATGAATTCCTTCGGCGGCTCACCGACATTCACTACCTGCGCAATGATTTCGATTTCGGCCGCGGCACCTTCCGCGTGCGCGGCGACGTGATCGAGATCATCCAGGCCTTCGAATCGGATGAAGTGCTGCGGGTGGAATTCTTCGGCGACGTGATCGACACGTTGTCGCTGGTCGACCGCATGACCGGCAAGGTCGTGGAGAAAGTCAGCGACACGGTCATTTATCCCGCGAAGAATTTTCTCACCACGGAGGAGGAGCTGAAACGCGCGATCAAGGATATCGAGGTGGAACTGGAGGAACGACTGGAATATTTCCGAAGCTGCGGGAAGTTCCTCGAGGCCCAGCGGCTCGAACAGCGCACGCGCTACGACCTCGAGATGATGAAGGAGATCGGCTACTGTTCCGGCGTGGAGAATTACTCCCGGCATCTGGCGGGACGACAGCCCGGCGAACGTCCCGAATGTCTCGTGGATTACTTCCCGGAGGATTTCCTGCTGATCATCGACGAATCGCATCAGACGATTCCCCAGGTGCGCGCGATGTACAACGGCGACCGCATGCGCAAGGAAACGCTGATCGAGCACGGTTTCCGCCTGCCTTCGGCGCTGGACAACCGTCCCCAGAAATTCGACGAGTTCGAAAGCCTGATACGGCAGTGTATTTTCGTCAGCGCAACACCCAGTCCCTACGAACTACAGCAGTCCGGCGGCGTGGTGGTCGAGCAGATCATCCGTCCCACCGGCCTTCTCGATCCGCCGATGGAAGTGCGTCCCATTCGCAACCAGATCGACGACCTCATCGCCGAGATCCGCGAACGCGCGGCGCGCAACGAACGCGTGCTCGTCACCACGCTCACCAAGCGCATGTCGGAGGATCTCACCGAGTATCTCGACAACATCGGTATCCGTGTGCGGTACATGCACTCCGACATCGACACGCTCGAGCGCGTGGAAATCCTGCGCGAACTGCGTCTCGGGAATTTTGACGTGCTGGTAGGAGTGAATCTGCTGCGTGAGGGACTCGATCTCCCCGAGGTTTCCCTCGTGGCCATTCTCGACGCCGACAAGGAGGGCTTCCTTCGCAGCGAAAGCGCCATCATGCAGGTGGCCGGACGCACAGCGCGCAATTCGGGTGGACTGGTGATCATGTACGCCGATCGCGTGACCAACAGCATGCAGCGGGTGATGGACGAAACGCGCCGCCGCCGCGTTCTGCAGATCGACTACAACACCGAGCACGGCATCAATCCCGAAACCATCCGCAAGTCATTGGACGAGATCATGCATTCCACCGCCATCGCCGACGTGAAAGCGAAGCGCGATCAGCGGCTGGAAAAGAAAGTCAAACTCGTGGCCGAACCCGTACTGCGTTTCATGACCAAAGAGCAGAAAGCGGAACTGATCGAACAGCTCAAGCATGAAATGCGCGAAGCCGCGAAAGACCTCGAATTCGAACGCGCCGCCCAACTTCGGGATGAAGTCCTCCGCCTGGAGAAAGCCGCCTCATAATACACAGCGCCGGCCCCTGAAGCGGGGCCAGCGCCTGAGATGAAGAGGAGCGCTGTCTCCGGAGTTGTTATGGGTACGCGGTGACAGCGTTTTGCAGAACCTTGCGGCCCTGCTTTTCTTTGGAACCCGGGGACCGTCCCATGATCAGGACGGCCCCGGGTTCCGGTTTCTGGCAGGCTATACGCTGCGGAGTTACCCGCGCGCCCATTACTTGAGGAGCGTCATGCTCTTTGTGAAGACCTGACCCTCCGCCTGGAGGCGGTACATATACGTGCCACTGGGGAGATCACGCGCATCGAATGTCACCGTGTATTCTCCCGCCGCGGCAATTCCGTCAACCAAGGTACTCACAAGGCGTCCCTGCATGTCAAAGACCTGCAGGAGAACATCGGTATCCTCAGGAACCGAATATTTGATCGCGGTCGTCGGGTTGAAGGGGTTGGGATAGTTGCCATGAAGCTCGATTGCGACCGGGGAGATCGCTGCTCCATCCGCGGCGTCCTTCCCGATTACTACTCCGTCCCAGGTGAATGGGACTAAGGAATTGCTCGCCACATTCCAGAGTTTTGTCTTCGATGCGGCGCCGTAGTTCGCCTTGAAATAGTACGATAGTGGCAACATCTCGAGCGTTGTCGACGAGACGTTGGTTCCCATCGAGACGTAGGTGTTTGTTCCATTACGGTACAAAAATTCGTCCGCGACGAACAATGTACCACCCTGACGCATCTCCACGGTCACGAGCACCGTCTTGAATTGTACGATCGGGGTCGTTCCGACATTCTGAAGTATTGTCTGCGTGTGTCCATACAAGGTCGCATAGAAATAATACGACAATGGCAGCATCTCGATCGTGGCGCTCGAGGCGTCCGTTGCCAGTGACGGATAGCCGCTATTCCCATCTCGATAATAAAGCTCCTCCGCCTTCATGGGATTATTGCCGGAATCTACAAGCTCCACGGTCACGAGCACGGTCTGGAAGAGCACCACCGGATTGGTGGCGATGTTCTGCAATTTCGTCTGGGTGTGACCGAGATACTTCATCTTGAAATAATACGATCCCGGATTCCCGTTCAGCAGTCCGAGAATTTCTCCGTTTGCATTGGTGTTTCCGAGACTCACATAGGTCGTCCCTTCACGAATGAAGCCTTCCTCACCTGCGATCGGCGCCGACAGGCTGTTCAGGAAGCGAAGGACAAACAACGTGTTGGTCATCGAGCATCCGGCCACGGAAATCCACTTCTGGTAGTTCGGATTTCCCGCGCCCGAGAAACGGAAATCATAATCCCCCGGCAGAAGTTCCATCGAGGGCTTCGTAAACGCACGGTAATTGCCGTAGGCGTAGTAGTGGATGGTCCCCGGATAGTTCAGAGTCACATTGGTCGTGTTGAATGTGTACGATCCGGAGGTTATGTCATGGTCGTAATCATTGGAGACATATTTATACGACATCCGGAATGTATACACTGCCTGATCGCCGGAGAGCATCTCCTGTGTAAACACACCCGTGGATTCCTCTACCATGCCACGCCAGTTACCATACCCGTAGTACACAGCCGAACCACCTGCAAGCGGCACGTCGCTGCATGTCGCCAGCTTGATCACCGCCTTCGTCGTATGGTACGTATAGGTCGCGCTTGCCGAATAGTCTATCGGCGCATCCGTTTCCTCATAGGTGTACAGATAGCCCATCCTGAGTTTGTAGAACCCAGGCAGGATTTCAATGCTGGTCTTGCCGCTACCGTCCGTCGTTCCGATCAGGCGCCAGTTCCCATAGCCCCAGTAATGGGCAACGCCACCGGACAATGGGGAATTGTCCTGCGCCAGCAATTCGGCCTCCACCTTCACGGTGGTGAACGTCGCGATGTTGTTGACAAGGTCCTGCTCACCAGACGTATTCAGGTACGACATACGGACTTTCGAGACGCCCGGTGGCACCAGGCCAACGACCCGTCCATTCGCGTCTGTGGGATTATTCAGCAAACCGGTGGTCCGCCAGTTGCCGTAGTCCCAATAGGATACCGAACCACCGGGAAGGGGATTCCCGTTGCTGTCCTTCAGATACACGATGATGACCTGATCATTGAGAGCACATCCGGCGATCGGGACATCCTCGACCTCGGTCGTGCCGAACTTGAAATCGTAGGCACCGGGGAATAGGTAGATCTTGCCTGAGAATCCACGCCAATACCCGGAGTAGTACGCTTTGCTTCCCGCGTACGCGAACTGCACCGCCGTGGGATTGAAGGTGAGGGAAGCCGATTGCGATGTAGTTTTGCCGTCTCCCGGCAGGACCATGTCCTGTGTCGGTGACGTTGTACCACCAATGCTCGCCTTGAACGTCCATGTCCCGGGGAACAGCTGCTTGGTGCACAGACCGCTGGCATCAGTGTTCCCGATTCCTCGATCATAGCCGGATTTATATGAGACGGACGCACCGGCGATCGGCGTGCCGTCACAATCCTTGACATACACCATCGCCTTGGAAGTGTAGAAGGTAAGACTCGCCGACTCTCCCGACACAGCTCCGTCGCCCGGCAGGGCCATCGTCCAGGCAGCGGATGTCGTTCCGCCGAATGAGCACTTGAAAGGGACATCGCCACCGAAGAGTTCCTTCGACACTGTGCCGCCCACGGTATTCCCAATGCCTCGATCATACCCGCTCAAATACGACACGGCAACGCCAGAGAGGGGCGTGCTGCCGTCCGACTCATACACCTGCACCGTGGCAGTGGATGTGTAATAGGTAAGCGTGGCCGACTCTCCCGACGTAGTTCCATCTCCCGGCAGATCCATCGTCTGAGGGTCGGATGTCGTTCCGCCGAAGGAGCACTTGAAAGGGACATCGCCACCGAAAAGCTGCTTCGACACTGTGCCGCCCACGGTATTCCCAATGCCTCGATCATAGCCCTTGAAATACGATACCGCAACACCAGAGAGAGGCGTGCTGCCATCCGCCTCATATACTTCAACAATTGCCTCGGATGTATAGAACGTGAGGCTTTGGGTCAGCGCTACATCCATTGACTGCGTCGCGCTGGTGCCGCCATACGATGCCATGAATGGCCAGTTCCCGGATGGAACCGAAGCGCTGCATACACCACTCGCGTTTGTGTTTCCCAAACCCCTCCAATATCCGTTATAGTACGATATTGCTGCACCTGCCACTGGTGCGGATCCATCACTTTGATAGACCGTCACTGTCACAGGCACCTGTGCTAGCACATCACTCCCGCCCAAGGCAGGAAGAATCGCAAACAGCAGTATCGCCGTCATGAAAAACCGAACGAATGTCTTCATTGCTGAACTCCTTGAACTGTTTCCGTTATCGTTTCTGTCGAGTATCGCGCAGTGGCTTTCCGGTTGATTGTGAGCAGGATCCGGACCTCCTGAGGTTTCGAGTTTCGACTCATCCTCCTCATCTGTGGATTTACGTCGGACAGCATCGAACAATACACCCTCTCCTCACTTCTGATCCGGTGATCGGGAGCTTACGCATCCTCATGACGCTGGCTTCACGCACTTGCGTCATTTCTGCGAAGAAAGATCGTATTGCTTGCTGAGCATGATTATCAGAAATCATGCCAGTTCGCCTGTTTGCAAAGCAGCACGAAAACAGGCACCGCGGAATTGACGAAGGAAGTTTTTTTAACCGACGATAAACTTCATTACCAGTAGCGGTGCCGAATACACCCGAGGAAAATTGAAATCGCGCTCAGACCGTTGTAAAACAAACGGCCCACCTCTTGGTGGGCCGTGATGGAAGATTGATACAACGGAACTACTTCAGCAGCGTCATGATCTTTGTGAAGACCTGACCGTCCGCCTGGAGGCGGTACATATACGTGCCACTGGGAAGATCACGAGCATCGAACGTCGCCGTATGTTCGCCGGCAAGGAAAATGCCATCGACCAGCGTACCGACAATGCGTCCCTGCATGTCGAAGACCTGCAGAGTCACTGTTGTTTCCTCAGGGACGACAAAGCGGATGCTCGTCATAGGATTGAACGGATTGGGGTAGTTCTGCCCGAGCGAAATGTCATGCTCGATCGGTTCGACACTGTGTTTTGGCATGACAGTGGAGACAACCTGCATGTCACGCCAGTCCGGAAGGTTATTGCTTCCGCACGATACTGACTTGTGCGTGCCGTCGTCGTTATACCATTCCAGTCTGAGATTGAAGAGCTTCCCGATGGGATTATTGTTGATAAACGCGAGTTTATCTGCCCTGGAACCAGTGTAACCTATCAAACTGTTATTCGTGACCTCGAGCTGTACCTGCATTCCATACCCAACTTGAATGATGCTATTGAGTTTGAATGTCAGGTAGTTGCCGTCTGGACCGCCCATGCTGAAGTATCCGAGGTATGGACGCTGACCGGTATAGCAACCGGAGGCACCGAATATTTCGAGCTTTCTGTCACTATTATTCAGTTCTACTTCCGGACGAATTTGTACGTATTGCGCAGTTCCATCCTGGTCTATCCAGCTCAGATCCTGATCGTTGAGGGCGGTGAGTTTCCCTGAACACGGAGGTGGAAGCGTGATATCAAATCCAACGTATGAAAAAGAGCATCCGCTGAAGGTAAGAACTTTTCTGTTGCCCGTTCTGAAATGGAACGTATAGGTACCTGCCAGCAGCTCCATCGTTGGCTTATTGAACCACCGCGAATCTCCAGTCGGGCCACCGAAGGATATGGAATTGGTATGCCACAGGGTGACTGCTGTTGTTTTCCACGTGAGTGTCTGATTTCCACTGATGGTCACCGGATTCTGTGGATACTGCTGTGCGGTACCCTGATACTGCATCTCAAAGGAATAGGAACCGCCCGGCAGTAGCTCAGCATTTGTCTCGCCGGTTGCGCTGGAGCCTGTTCCGCCACCGGGGAACCACCACGTGGTGAAGGTATTTCCTGGTCCGTAGCGCACGGCAGCGTCATCCAGTGGAATACTCGCACAGGTCTCAAGCCGCAGAGTGAGGAGATTCGTCTGGAAATCGTAAAGCGGATTCACGCTGACATCCTGGGTCAGGACCTGTGTCGTGTGATTGAAGGTCATTTCATACGAACGCGTTGTGTTTGGACCGCTTCGAAAATCGAATATGTATCCACTGGTATTGGTGCTTCCCGGGACAGACCACGTACCGTAGGCTGTTCCGTAACCACCACGCGCCGTTCCGAGGGACAAGGGGGCACCCGCGTGATTCTTCAGCCGGAGGATGGCAACATAACCACCACCGAAAGTGCATCCACTGATTTCTATGGATTGCTGGATGGCTCCGAACAAAAAGGGGTATGTTCCGGGCTGCAAATACATCGACGGCTGTGCAAAGGCTCTCCAGCCACCCGAGTAGTACTTGATGGTCCACGAAGATTGGAACTGGACAAGCGTGGCGGGGAAATCTACCTGAGGTCCCTCCGTATCGACATTCTGCCATTGCTCCTTGCGGATGAAGTTGTGCGTCATGCTGAACTTGTAGTTCAACGGCAGCAGTTCTTTTGTCACGGTTCCTCCGGTCAGATCCCCAAAAGTACGCCAACCTCCACTGTAGTATTGGACGCTACCGCCTTCTCCCGTCAGTACATTGCCGTTACAGTCCTTCAGGTCGACGCTCACGAGTTCCGTTTTGAAAATCACATGAGCGTCATCAGCAACATTCTGCCAGTCCTCCTTCCGTGCGAACGCGTGCGTCATGCTGAACTTGTAGTTCAACGGCAGTAGTTCTTTCGTCGCGGTTCCGCTGGACAGATCCCCAAACGTCCGCCAACCGCCCGAGTAATACTGCACCGACCCCGGCTCATCGAACGTCGTGCCAGTGTGATCCTGCAGCTCAACCGTTACAAGTACCGTACTGAATGAGACATGAGGATCATCGGCGATGTTCTGCCATTTTTCAAAGCTGGCATATTCATAGTTAATACGGAATTTGTAATTCCCGCTGGGGAGATCTTTCGTACAGATGCCCGTTGCATCCGTTGTACCGAAGGAGTGCCATCCGTTATAGTAATAATCTACCTGTGCGGATGCGATCGCGGCATCTGCGCTTGTCTTGAACTCCACCGTCACGGTCACATCCGCAGCAGCTTGCCCGACAATAAGACAAAGCCCCAAAACCAAAAGAGTCATGAACCTGAACATTGATTTTCCTCCTCATTTGTTCATGGAAAGCGTTTGAGATACGATGGATCATGGGAGCAGAATCTTTTCCTCCGGGTACGCGCAAGCGCAACCCGAAATGAAGCTTAACGCAAAGATCATGCCACATCAACAGCTATCCTTTTCCATATCATCAAGCGAGTTTCGTCGCATGAGGCGGAAAAAAACTTTCTCGTTTGGTAAAAAAATTTTATCCAGTGGGTGGAGTGGCGAACTCAGGAAGAAAATGGAGGGAGGGCATTTCTGTAGGCCTCCGACACAGATGTGAAAATCGCAGGTTGAATCCCATACCTGCGGATCTTGCTGTACAAGGTTGGCTTTGAAATTCCGAGGATCTCACAGGCAGCGCGCTTGTTCCCACCCACATGCGCAAGGACGCGTCCGATGTGCATGCGCTCGATTTCCTCAAGACTCAGAGGAAGGAACTCCGGCTCCCATTCGGCCTTGTCCTTCCCCGCAGCTTCGGGCAAGGTGAGGTTTTCTGATCGAAGAACTCCACCGTGGGCCTGAAGCGAGGACTGCAGAAGCATGTGTTCGAGTTCACGAACATTCCCCGGCCAAGCGTAGCCGCGAAGCAGTGTGACGGCCTCACTGGTAATTCTTTTGATCGTCACAATGTCATCCTGCTGAAAGCGGCAGAGGAAATATTCGATGAGCGGCAGGATGTCTTCAGTCCGATCGCGCAGAGGCGGAATACTGATCTCGTACACATTGAGGCGGTAAAACAAATCCTCGCGGAACCGCCCGTCCCTGACAAGATGGGTCAGATGCATATTGGAGGATGTAATCACCCGCGCACGCAGCGGGAGACTCCCCTCCCCACCCACGGGATCGAATTCTCGCTCCTGTAAAACCCGGAGCAGCTTCGCCTGCAGGCCCAGCGGGAGTTCCGAGACCTCGTCAAGAAAAATCGTTCCGCGCCCGGCCAGCTCGAATTTCCCTTTCTTGGTACGTATCGCGCCAGTAAACGCCCCCCGAACATGACCAAACAATTCGCTTTCCAGCAGTCCTTCAGGCAGCGCGCTGCAATTCACCGCGACAAATGGCTCCAAACGGCTCGGTCCGCTGTTATGGATGATTCGGGCGATGAGTTCCTTTCCCGTGCCGCTCTCACCCTGAATGAGCACCGTAACCCGGTTCCTGGCCACTTGACCGATCTGTCTGAATATCCTGAGCATTCCCGGACTTTTCCCGATGATGCGAACCCGCTCGCCAAGTGTCGGGATAAAATTAATGCCGTAGGTGTCCTCATCACGGGACTTGCGGGCGCAGCATAATGCTTCATCCATGACCCGGCTGAGAACGTCGATATCGACTGGTTTTGAAATGAAATCAAACACACCCAGACTGGATGCCTGGATTGCATTCTCCATGTCATCGTGGGCAGTGATCATGATTACGGGAATTGCCTCGATCAACGCCTCGAGGTCTCGCAGCACAGTGAATCCGTCTGTCCCGACCATACGCAGATCGAGCAGAATCAGCTCGGGCTGATGCGCTTCGACAAGTGCTCGCGCATCGCGACCCTCCGAACTGCAGATTACAACATGTCCTTCCCCTTCAAGAAATAACGTGAGGGATTCCAGAATGGAAGCATCATCATCAATGACAAGAATTCGAGCCATCTCAGGTTCTCCAGACCGGGAGGATCAACGCAAAGGTCGTTTGACCAGGACGCGAGGAGGCCAGCGTGAGGCTGCCCCCGTGACTCTCGGCGATTTGTACTCCGCGTGGCAATCCAAGCCCTGTACCACGTTTCTTTGTCGTGTAGAATGGAAGAAAAATTTTATCGGGTTCGGTCACACCGGGGCCGCTATCCGTCACGGTAATGACATATTGCTCCGCATCACTGCGGCATAGGCCGTGAATGCTGATGCTTCCACCCTTCCCGATCGCCTGGACGGCATTCCCGATCAGGTTCTCGAGTACATCCCGGATCTTCTCCATATCCGCATATATCGTGCAGGGTTCGATATCGCATTCCAGTGATATGCAGGAATGATCAAGAAGGCCGGTGAGCACAGCACAGACATCATCCACAATGCATTGTATCGGGAAGTTGGCGCACGATAATTCGTTGAATCGGGAGAAACCCAGGATATCATCAACGATCGTGCGAAGACGATATACCTCTCGATGCAGAATATCCAGTGATCGGGCCTTTGCTTCCAGATCCAGATGGTCCTTTCGCAACAGATCCACATTAATCTGGAGCGATGTCAAAGGGGTCCGAAGTTTATGAGTAATCAGCGAGGACATTCTGCCAATGGAGGCGAAAAAGGCCTCTTCCCTTCTTGCACGCTCCTGTTCTCTGAGCTGTGTGACTTCCCTCGCATACAAAATGATCGCCTGACCGCCAGCCCCTTCCACGCCCCCGCGACGGAACACACAGAGCAGTGCTCGTCTCTTTCCCTGCGCGGTAATAACCTTGAACTCCGTCTCGAACACCGCATCGACAGACTCTGTTGAGGTAAGTCGCTCATTGATACGTTCGAGACTCAAATCCGGCAGGAAATCAGAAATGGCCCGCGACTCGGGATAATGGCCCGTCCTCTGGAAAAATGCATGAAATGCCTGATTCGCGTACAGGATATAACCATCCTCACGGAACCGGCACACCAGGCCGGCCGCATCCGAACCGTTATTGGCACCCGAAGTGGTGGTCTGTGATGAACGCACTGCCCCGCGCAAGGCATTGTTCCGCTGAGAAGGGAGGCTCAAATCGTGAAATACAATCCCGACGGCAAAAATCCTGCCATCCCGTGCCCTGATGGGAAATGCCGTGGATTTGCTGTAATCAGTATGGTCCGCGAACGGCGTGCGATCTTCATATTGCGCCGTTTGTCCGGTCTGAAACACCTTCTCTATCCGGTGCTGCCACGCAGAAAGCATATGCGGAAGGTTCGACAATCCCTCCTGCAATGATTTCCCCACCAGTGTGTCTTTTTCCAGGCCGACGAACGCATTCGCGGAGTGATTGCTGTAGATGTAGTTCAGCTGCCGATCAATCACGACGATGCATTCCGAACCCTCCTCAATACCACGAAATTGTCCCCAATCCGCATTCTCGCGAATCGACAGCAGAACACCCTCAGGTGAAAACATACTATGTCTCCTCTGCATTCTCTGCTCAGCCCGAAGCGACCCGCCATATAACGGCTTACAGCATTCTGACAGGCTTATCCATCGTACCCACTACAGGAGTAGTCCATCAAAGAGAAGTAGCTTCCGGTAATGCACCATTCTACAATTTCTTTTCCTTTTTGTCAATAAGCGAGGAAAATATTCCCTACCACTCTGGGCGACCCGGAATTTACTCCCTACTACCAATCTTTACGCCCCTGTGCCGTTTTCCCGAATTATTTCCGTATACTACATGCTTGCACAAACACAACAAGTACCCCATATGACAGACCAAGCTCCCACGCAGGACGGTGACGTGCTCTTTGAGCCCGCGAACCCGCTTCCTGATTTTTCCTTTGAACATCTCCCGGAAGACATGCAGCAGCGCATCGCCGCGCTGGGCTGGACCGAACCCACGTCGGTGCAGCGAAAGGCCATTCCCTATCTGCTCGCGCGCCGCGACATCATCGTGCAGGCGCGTACCGGCAGCGGCAAGACCGCGGCCTACCTGCTTCCCATTATTCAGACAATCGTGCCCGAAAACCTCTGGTGCCAGGCGCTTATTCTCGCTCCGACGCGCGAACTCGCGCGGCAGGTGCACGTGGTGCTCGAACAGCTGACCGCAGGGACCAACATCCGGACGGCCATCATTTACGGCGGCGTGCGCTACGGCGGACAGGTCAAGGACCTCAAGGACGGCGCGCAGATCATCGTTGGTACGCCGGGACGCATCCTCGATCACGTGTTCCGCGGCACGCTCACCCTGATGCAGCTGCAGACACTCGTCTTCGATGAAGCAGATGAAATGCTCTCGATGGGTTTCTATCCCTCGATGCGGAAGCTCAAACGGCAGATGCCCGAAAAGCGCAACACCTACATGTTCAGCGCGACCATCCCGCATCACGTCGAACAGCTCGCGCACGAATTCATGCGCCGTCCCGACCGCCTCAGCCTCAGCAAGGGCAACCAGTCGGTGTCGGAACTCGAGCACCGCTACTATCTCGCGCAATCGCTTCAGAAGGACCGCGCGCTTATCCGCATTCTCGAATATGAAAATCCCGAGTCCGCCATCATCTTCACCAACACCAAGCGAAACGCCGAGTACCTTTCGGCCTTCCTGAAGAATTATGGCATCGACGCGCAGCATCTCACGGGTGATTTGCCCCAGGGGAAGCGCGACAAGGTGATGGAGCGGCTGCGCTCGGGCGAACTGCGTTTCCTGATCGCCACCGACGTCGCCGCCCGCGGCATCGACATCAGCGATTTGAGCTACGTGATCCTCTACGATATCCCGGAGCATGTGGAGGTGTATGTCCACCGTTCCGGCCGCACCGCGCGAGCCGGGAAGACCGGTACCGCTGTGACGCTCTGCGAGAAGATCGAGGAGAGCAAGCTGCTCGGCATCGCCAAGCGCTACGGTTTTGTGGTGGACAAGTTCGAACTCCCGACCGACGACGAAATTCAGCAGCGTCTCACCGAGCGCCTCATCGTGCGTCTCGAGGATCAGCTCAACGACATGGGCATGATGGACCGTGAGCGCGTACGCCGTTTCCTCCCCATCGCCGAGCAGCTCGGTACCGACGATGAAATGCGCATGCTGCTCGCGATGATGCTCGACGAGTCGTATCAGTCCGGTCTCGCTTCACGTCTGTACGACGGTCCCGTCAGCACCCCGAAGTCGGAACACGCGAAACCGGCCAAAACCGAGCACGGCAAAAAGACCGACCACGCGGTGGCGGACGAAGAAGTTGAAATCGGCGAGGATGGCGAAAAGAAAAAGAAGAAGCGCCGCCGTGGCGGCAAGAAGAAGAAATCCGCCGAGGACTCTCCCGAAGCGTAGCGCCTTCCAAAAGAAAACGCGTCACATCATAACAATGTGACGCGTTTTGCGTTTCGGGGATAGCCGTCCGCGTGCTACGCCGTTTTCTTCTGCTCTTTGATCGTGTACACCGGCTCGGCACCGTTTTCGATGGTGTCCTTCGTGATGAAGCAGCGCGTGACATGCTCCTTCGACGGAAGCTGGTACATGATTTCCATCATTGCGCGTTCCATGATGGCGCGAAGCGCGCGTGCGCCGGTCCCGCGCTCGAGCGCGCGTTCGACGATGGCCTCGAGCGCGCCGTGATCGAATTCGAGGGACACTCCCTCCATTTCGAACAGACGCAGGTACTGCTTGACCAGCGCATTCTTGGGTTGCGTGAGAATGGTCAGCAGTCCTTCGCGTGAAATCGGATGCAGCGACGACATCACCGGGAGACGTCCGATGAGTTCCGGGATCAGTCCGAAGCGCAGAAGATCGTCGGGCTCGACGTGCGTGAGCACATACTGCCGTTCCGCCTTCGTCATCGTGTGCACGTCGGAACCGAAGCCGACCGGGTTCTTTCCGATACGGCGCTGAATGATGTTTTCGAGTCCTTCGAACGCGCCGCCGCAGACGAAGAGAATGTCGCGCGTGTTGATGTTGATCAGCGGCTGCTCGGGATGCTTACGTCCGCCTTTCGGGGGCACGCCGACGATGGATCCTTCGAGAATCTTCAGCAGCGCCTGCTGCACGCCTTCACCGGACACGTCGCGCGTAATGGACACGTTTTCGCTCTTGCGGGCGATCTTGTCGATTTCATCGATATAAATGATGCCCTGTTCGGCGCGCTGCACGTTGTATTCGGCGTTCTGCAGAAGGTGCACGAGGATGGACTCCACGTCATCTCCCACGTAGCCGGACTCGGTGAGCGTGGTTGCGTCCGCGATCGCGAACGGCACATCGAGGATGCGCGCCAGGGTGCGGGCGAGCAGGGTCTTGCCCGTGCCGGTGGGACCGATCAGAACGATATTGCTCTTCTCGATTTCCACATCCGAATCACTGAATACCTGCTTCGACTCGAGCCGCTTGTAATGGTTGTAGACCGCGACGGCGAGGGTTTTCTTCGCCGACTCCTGGCCGACCACATAATCATCGAGCGCCTTCTTGATCTGCGCCGGCGTCTTGAGTCCGCGGCTCTTCACCGCGGGAGTGGAGAACGCCGCCGAATTGCTGCGGAGGATGTCCACCGAACTCATCACACAATGATTGCAGATGTAGACGTTCGGTCCGGCAATGATGCTGTCAACATCCTTCGAGGAACGGCCGCAGAAGGAACACTTTATACTGTCGTTTCTTTTTGTCGTGCTCATGCAATGTCTATTGGTTGCGAGACCTTGGTACCGCTTGGAAAATACGAAATTAACGGCTCCCGCCGAAATCCCCGAGATTGCGTCCATCAACAACGTAGGGGCGCAGCATGCTGCGCCCCTACGGATTGCAATAAGAACGATGCTCTTATTTCTTCCCGATGGCCTTGAGGAATTCTTCTTCCACCATCTGCAGACTCTTCAGATACTCGATGCGAGCCTCCGCGATTTCGATTTCGCGGGCCAGCGCATCACCGAGGAACGGCGTCCCGAAATTGGCAACCTGCTCGACAACGGGCTTCGGTGCGGCGGCGACCTTCTTCGGACGACCCGGCTTCTTCTTCGCGGGTGCGGCAGGAGCAGCGGCAGCGGCGGCTTTGGGTTTGGGACCCGGTTTCTTCTTCGCGGGCGCTGCAGGGGCGGCGGCGGCGGCTTTGGGTTTGGGACCCGGCTTCTTTCCCGTTGATTTCACGGACGTGGGATCGAACTGTTTTTGAAATGCATCGAAGCGGGCGGCGACGCCCGACGATACGTTTTTCGTTTCGCCAATCTTGATTTTTCGCAGCGTGATATAGTTGATGCCGCTCTGCAGGGAAATCTGGCGCAGGGAAATGTGCTTCTCGAGAGCAGCTATCCCTTTGCGCA
This sequence comes from Bacteroidota bacterium, assembly GCA_014860565.1. Lineage (GTDB taxonomy): Bacteria > Bacteroidota > Ignavibacteria > SZUA-365 > SZUA-365 > SZUA-365. The sequence continues at coordinate 8,934 of JACZJN010000011.1, read as the reverse complement.
TGAATTCAGTGTTGTCCATGAAAACCTCCGGATGGAAATATATATAGTGAGCAATTATCTGCGTAGAATATAATCAAGATTGATCCAGAATAAAAGGATAATATTATTCAGGTACCGCCGCACCGAAACCGCGAGGATCGGAGCACCCTGATAATCTTCCGTTCCGTTCACGCAGCACCGCATCAATTCTTCCGAATTCATTTTCGGGACGAATATGATATCCGAGCGCTTCCAGCGCCCGTCGGGTTTTCGGTGTGAAAGCCTCGGCCTCCATGTAGACCATGTCGGGATACCATTGGTGATGCATGCGCGGGGCCGCCACCGCCGTATGCAGCGGCATGGAATACTCCAGTGCGTTCATCAGCACCTGTAATACGGTGGTGATTATTCTCGATCCGCCCGGACTCCCCAGCACCATGCGCACGGTATCGCCTTCCATCACAATCGTCGGCGTCATCGAGCTGAGCATGCGCTTCCCGGGTTGGATACTGTTTGCCTCGTTGCCGAGAAGACCGAATTGATTCGGGACTCCCGGACGCGCACTGAAATCATCCATCTCATTATTCAGAAGGAAGCCACAGCCCGGCACGACATATTTCGAACCGTATGTGCTGTTGATCGTCGTGGTCACCGAAACGGCGTTCCCCCATCGATCCACGACGGAGTAATGCGTCGTATTGCTTCCTTCGTTCGCCGGCAGAAGCGTACGGTATATCTCGCTGCTTGGCGTGGCCGCATCGGGAGCGATGGACATCGCGAGTGAATCGAGATACTCCGGTGACAGCATGCGGGCGATCGGAACTTCGGTAAATGCGGGATCACCGAGAAACATTGCGCGGTCGGCAAAGGCGCGCCGCATGGATTCGATCAGATAATGCGCGCTCTTCACATCCTCACGTGGATGGCCACCTTTTTCGCAGCGGTCGAGAATTCCGAGCATCTGCAGAAGCGCAATTCCCCCGGAACTCGACGGCGGCATCGAGAGAATGCGATAGTGACGGTAGTTTCCTTGCAGTGGTTCGCGTTCTATACATCGATACTCCGCCAGATCCTTTTCGGTCAGAATTCCGCCGTCGCGCCGCATCGCTTCCGCGAACAGCCGCGCGGTTTCTCCACGATAGAACCCGTCTCTTCCATTATCACTGATCTTCTGCAAGGTCCGCGCCAGCTCCGGCTGCTTCCATATGTCGCCTTTCTCCGGAATGTTTCCGTCCGGTGCGAATATGCGCCATGTCGATGGATAGCGTTGGAATGCATCCTGATATATGCGGAAAGCATTCGCAAGACGGGGATGCAATCGGAATCCGTCGCGAGCGAATGTAATCGCAGGACGCAGCGCTTCCTCGCGCGATATACTGCCGTAGGAATCCAGCGCGGTCAGCAGGCCGTCGACCGAGCCGGGCACGCCCGCCGAAAGCGGACCATACAGTGAAAGATCCTCGACGACCGCTCCCATGGAATCAAGGTACATATCGCGAAATGCCTTTTCGCCTGCAGTTTCCCGCGCGTCGATGGCGCTTTCCCTTCCGTCGGCCATGTGGATGACGATATAGCATCCGCCGCCGATGTTTCCTGCCGACGGATAGGTAACCGCAAGCGCAAATCCCGTCGCGACCGCCGCATCCACCGCATTCCCTCCGGCACGCAGAATCGCCGCGCCTACCGCACTCGCCTCCGGACTCGCCGACACGACAATTCCCTTTTCTGAATCAATCAGCTTCCCCGCATTGCTCTCATATTGCTGTCCCGATAGAGGACCGGCAGTCAGGAAAAGAACGGAGAGAAAGAGGGGAAAGATGGAAAAATGGAAGGGTAGAGAGACTCGGGACATATGCATTCCGGGAGAGTAGCAATACGACAACATATCAAACGAATACACCGCACGCAATAAATATCCTTCCCGAAATGGAACGGCGCGCACCATGAAAATTCCATCCGTGAAGATTCGTTTGATCCGTTCCATCCGTGTTGCTGCATTTCATCCGCCTGTAACATACAGAAGAGCCCCGCTGATGCGAGGCCCTTCCGTGTGGCAGAGGTAGGTAGGTAGGTAGTCTGCCGGCAGATTCTTATTTCACGAGATGCATGCTGCGCGTCTGCGTGACGCCGCCCGCTTCGAGGCGGTAGATATAGATGCCGCTCGCGAGCTGTGTTCCGTCAAATCGCGTTTCATATATTCCGGCGCTTTGCCAGCCGTCGTGCAGCAGTGCGACCTGTTCGCCGAGGAGATTATATACCGCGAGACGCACGCGCCCCGCCTCGGGAACGGAGTAGCTGATTGCGGTGGCGGGATTAAAAGGATTCGGATGATTCTGTTTCAGCACGGGACGCTGTACCGTGGCCGACGACAGCTCTTTTTCCATGACACCATCCGCGCTCACATCCGCGATCGCATACCTGTCGACCACGGCGGCGGACCACTGTTCTCCCGCATTATGCATATCAGCACTCATGAACACCGCCGTTCCAGCGATGGAAGAGAGGTCGAATTCCTGTACGGCCATCGCCGAGGCGGATGCAAAGGCACTCAACGGCATGCTGATGACACGCAGCGCATCCCCGCTTTTCGCATCGTTGAATCGCAGCAGGATTTCGGCCTGTGTTTCACTGTTATGCATGGCGAATCGTTCGATATCCACGAGCAATTTCTCGCCTGCCTGTGGAGTAAACACATCCGTGCGCATTTTCTCCGCCAAGCTTGTATTCACACCGATGACAAGTGAGTCGTGTGATTCATTCCATTCGATATCCCGAATCCCGTCCGCGGTATTCACGCGGGGATGCGAAAATCCGACGGACACGAATGCATTTTCCCGACTCAGGAGAATCTGCCGCATGCGCAGTAATTCTCCGGCACTGGTTTTCGCCAGGTTATTTTGCGAGGCCAGCATATGCCACGAATAGGGTTGCGAGGCAGTGTACGAATAGACGTCCACGAGACCGTCGGCGAGCGGCGACCAGACCGTGAGCGAGGGATCCCATCCTTCGGCGTGATGCGCGATACTGAGTGCGCCGTCGAGCCGCGCCACGCGGAGCTGTCCCTGGGCGTCGTTGTAGGGGATGCGCAGCGCATTGCTCTTGCTGCCTTTGGTGGACGACGCCGGTTTGGCGCCGACGCTGGGACTGCAGAGTCCCGCTCCGTTCGAGCTTCCTCCTACAAGCGTCGCCGTCGTCTGCCAGGTGGGTCCCGAAATCGTGGGCAGCGCGCGTTCCCGAATGGCGAACATTCCCTGGAGAGGATTTCCCGTCGGCGTGCCGGTGACGGCGGTACTGTTCGGCCAGATGGAGTACCAATTCTGCACGTCGTAGGCGACATGCACGGTGCCTTCCTGCGTGACCGCGATCGAGGGCGCATGTCGCGCGGGGTAGCCGACGCCGAGGGTGCCGTATTTCGCATGCACCGTCTCGACCGCGACCGCTCCGCCCGGCTGCCAGCCGAAGACGCGGAGGGGCTGCTGCCGCCGGTCGAGGGCGAGCTTCACATAGAACACTGAGCCATCTTCCAGCCATGCGATGTGGAAGCCATGGTCCGGGGCGTTCGGTCCCGGCAGTGCCGTGCTGGCAGCGACGCTCGGGAAGCGCGGCTGGTCCACATTGCCCGGCTGTCCGTTGCCATACGCCAGCACCTCGTTGTCAATCAGCACCTTCGTGCCGTTGATCAAGGCGAAGCGGATGGCGAACTGATCTTCCCACGCCAGGCAGATCGCGATTCCGTCCCCAGCCGCTCCTTCATAGTCATCAAGCACCGCGATCGCCGGAGTGCACTCATCCTTCATCATCACGGGAGCGGAGTACAGCGTCTCCCATCCCTTGTTGCCGCGAATGCGCAGAACCACCTCGCCATCGGCGACATACGTGATCCACGCCGCATCGCGCACCGCCGCCACCGACGGACGCGTCGCCGTTCCCCCATTGTCGCTGACGCGTTCCTCGCGCGACCACGTCACCCCGCGATCCGTGCTCCGCACGTACCAGATCCGGCCGCCGCTTTCATACACGGCGTGGAACATCTCGCGCGCATCCTGTGCCACCTTCCGCTGCGAATTCACATTCGTCGGCGGCAGCACGCGATCGCTCGTGCGATGCTTCTTGTACTGCGCATTCACGATCGCCGACTGATCCGTAAAGTCCACGATCTTCGTGTCATACTGCTCCCGATCCGCATACGCCGGGAGAGGCGGATAGGCGGTGTTTTTAGGGTCCTCGAACAATCTCGCATAGATCGCTTCCCACTCGACAAATGCATAGTCACTGGGCTCCAGTCCCGTTGTCTTATGCGTACGGGTCGAACCATCCAGCACATGAGAAGCGCGAATCGAGTAGTAATCCGTCGGCGGTTTGTTCACATCGTACAAACTCAGGAATATTCCCCCGTTCGCATCCGGCGCAGGCGTGGGCTTATATTCATCGAATCGATCCGGTTGTTCCAGGTTCCACGCCGTCGAAAGGGAAGGATCGACGTGCCACGGGTTTTTGAAGAGGGGAAATGTGCTTGTCAACAATGTCTGATGATCATCCACCATCAAGAGATTGGGTGTTGTGTAAACTTCAGAGGTCTGATACCTGCAATGCACGGCTCCCTGTTTCTCCAGAACATAATCATCCCATTGATGCTGGATGGTCCTCCTTTTGTTTTCGTCACTCCAATCAGTGAATTTCGAATTTGTAACCGGATGTGGTTCAAAGTGTGATCGTAACGAAAGTTCTTGTCCTGCCTGCGCGTGGTAGCTTGTTCCAGACATCGTGCCAACGGACGGGAACGGCTGCGTCCGGGAGGCTCGTTCAAAATAATCATGGTACCCGGTGGCGCCGACTGTCCAAACGGTATAGTCCTCCGGCATATTCAATTGCGAAACGAACCAATCCAACAGTGTGGCTGTCGCACGTATCGCATATGGGAGGGTGTGATCACGAATGCTTATCATCATTGCGCGCTTGGCGGCCGTGATGGTGCACGGGAGATTATGACGATTGGGAATTTCCGATATGAATCGAGGGGATCCAATGTACGGACCCGTCCCGTCATAATCGTCGGACGCGAAGCTCGCGGCTATTGATCGCATGCTTGACATCAGGTGATAAAGCGGATCTCCAGCGTTGCTGAGAGGAATAAGTCCCCCCTGGATGAATTCTGCTTTCCACCAGGCGTTGGACGTGCTTCCAATCCAGTTTTCGTAGCTTTCGTCGTCTTCTACGGTAATTCTTATTGCGATGCGCGCTTTCATTTCACTGATGGAGAGATTCCCCATGTGCATGTCCTTGTGGGTATGGGCGGGTACACTCATGTCGGCGAGGAGATGACAGGCCCTGCCAAGGATTTCCCAGACGTATGTATTTCGCTGTTCCTTGCTCAGAATCACTGGGACGGCCGTTGTATTCCCTGGTATCTCTACCGTGCATGCACCGGTGTTATAAAGCTCGACCAGCGTGTTGTACCGAAGCCGGACCTCATCGATCGCATTAATCTTCTCGGGCAATGTAAGAATCACATTTCCATGTGTGTCCTTCATGACCTCGTTCGGAGTCCACCAACGATCCCTCACCGCCAGTTCCCAATGCGGGCGAAGCAGCCTTTGGATTTTCTCCCATGCATTCGCGGCCGGGTGAATTTGCACTCGCTGATATGTTGTATTAAGACAATTCAGAGGGTAATCAGCGTTCATGATGATTCCGTCTTTCCGAATGACGTTATCCGGTGCGTCTTCATCCCAGAAGTGTGTGACACTCACAAACCCTGCAGTCGTCTGTTCGTCGCTTTTGAACTGACTGGTCAATTCCTCGTAGATGGCTTCCATGCAAGTCCCTGGTCGGCTTATATCAAAGCCTGGCTGCAACGCATTGTTCGGTCCGCCATGTCCGTAGACAATGTCCTCTGCATCCTCTCTGTAGACGCCCGACATTATACTTTTTCGTTCCCAGGGATGAGTCCCTGGATCAGTTTCCCCGATTCGCTGCACGATGCGTGCCGCCATCCCCGGAGATTCCCTTTGGAGAAGACTGTATGCTTCACGTAGGATGTATTGATGCATGCTTTGCGAATGTTCTATTTGCGGCATTGTTTGCGCTTGCAGGATCACCTGCATCATGATGAACCAGTAGAGTACGATCAGGATCAGATACACCGATGTCTTTCTCATGACATCCTCCCAAGAATGTTTGTGAGTATTTTGTTTCCCTAAAATCTGGCCAGCGGCCCAGTAATCAGATTTGTCGTCCGTGCGCGATCACACAGTATTGCCCCGTTCCGAATCCCACGAAATACACATCTCTTCCGTTGACATCGAGATCGTGGCCCCAGAATTCTCCCTGATACGGAATGGAAATCTGTTTCCATGTGGATCCATTCCAATGCAGAAAATTCCCTCGCTGCAGCATCAGGAAGATGTTGTTTTCAGAGTCATGGTCCTCTTCCAGTATATGCAGATCCGCCTCGTACACAAAGCGGCTCTCCACCCTGCCTTCAACCTCGATGAGTCTGTAGATTCTCGACGCGTTGGTGAATCGTACTTCATCGTTCTCGATCCAGATGGTGAACGGATCCATCGTAGATGCGATGTAATACACTTCCGCACTGCGATCAGGCGTTATTCTGTAGATGTGTCCATTGTAATTGTCGTGCGTGTTTGATCCCGCGGCGACATACATCGTCCCATCTTCCGTACCGGTTACATCCAGGCAGTCTTCCTTGTATGGGATTATCACCTTCCTGAATTGCGGATCATCCTTACGATAATATGCGCAGGAGCGATCGAGCCCGACGACACAGACATAACGCGCATCAGACGAAGCCCAGGTTTCAATGATTCCACTTCCAAAATAGAATCCATCATATCCATGAGTTGTCCACGTAGCTCCATTCCATTGGAATGGGGAACCTCCACAGACCCAGAGGTTATCCGCACTTGTCGCAAAGGCATCATCCATCTCGTACCATGACTCATATCCTGAGCTGTTGAATCCATGATACGTCCATTCTTTCCCATTCCAATGCGCGACATTCCCGATTGGTTTCGCATCCGGGATGCCAAGCGAGTCGTACTGAAAAAACTTCCCCGTCACCCAGATATCCGTCGGTGAGACGGCGGCCACAGAGTTGATCAAACTCGAATTAAACAGTTTGCAAAGTGATCTTATTTAATATCAATGGTTTACGGGCATGGAAAAGTTGTAGTGCCCGGATTTCACCCGTCCGGAGGACCGTCGCGGAGCACTGGCGGCAAGGCGATCCCCACTGCCTGAAAGACCTTTCCGGCCGACCCCGTGGCTTCGGTGCGAAGGCGAAACACCAGGTTCTGATGACGCACCGTGATTTCCTCGATCGCATCGACATCCGCGATGATTTGCTTCCATTCCAGCTTCCAGCCCTTGCGTGCGATCCGGTCCTGTAATTCTTTGCGCAGGACAACGGCGAGAAACGAGCAGAAGACATGACCGATGATACTATCGTCGTTGTGGTGATAAATCGGACGCGTCTCGAGCACACTTTTCATCGTCCGGAAAATATCTTCCACCATCCAGAGCTGTTTGTATTTCAGCGCGACCTCGGCGGTCGACAGCGTCGTGTTCGTGCGCAGGACCCATTTCCCATCGTAGCGCTCCTCCTCCCGGATTTTGTCTTCATCGATCTCGAAGCGCGTGCCGGTGCTCTTCAGGTAGCGGCGATAGCCCTTGTTGCCGATGAAGGACTTGGCGCCGCGCCCCAGATTCTCGCGCAGCGAGGCGATGATCGCCTCGCGGTCGTACCGATCCTTGCGCACCTGCTCGTCGTTGACGCAGACGATGTAGCGTTGCCCTGCATGCCGGACTTCCTTGACGCGCAGCGGCGAGGGATCCTTCGCGTGTGTGCGTTCCTCGTGCACCTGTTCAAAGCGGCCGGCACGTCCGAGGATCTCGATCGAGACATCCTTGCACCTGCGCATCCGCACGCCGAGGATATACTCCCACTCCATGGCTTCCAGCGCCGCGATCGTCTCCTCGCTGATCATCCCCCGGTCGGCCACGATGCAGATGCGTCCAATACCGAAGCGCTCCTTGAGCCGCGTCGCGACGGGAATCAGCGAAGCGACATCAGCCGTGTTCCCGGGCCACATCTCCGAGCAGATCGGATTGCCCTGGTTGTCGAGGATCATGCCGACGACCATCTGCGGGGCTTCGGGGCGATGATCCTTCGAATGACCGCGTCGGCCGATCTCCTGGCCGCCCGCACCATCGAAGTACAGCGTGGTCGTATCGAAGAACACCAGCGCCATCTCGTTGAAGAGTTCCCGCCGCGTATCGAAGAGCGCTTCCTCGATCTCATCTTTCATGCGCCGCGTCGGGGGTGGCGCACCCTTCGAGGTTTTCTCTCCACCGGGTTCGATAACCTCGCCGAGCCAGGCCATGGCACGGTAGAAATGCTGGAGCTCAAGATCGGGATTCCCGTCGATGCGATAGCGTTGCATCCAGTATTCGGCAGAGCGGTCGCTGCCGGGTGCAAAGAGCCGATGCAGGACGGTGACGAAGATGGCACGCTCGACCGGAAAGGCGAAGCGGCGTCCGGCAAGCGCCCGGTCGATGATCGGGGCGATTCCGCAATCCCTCCAGAGCCGTTCAACGAGGAGGGGCGCGCCAATGCGCTCAGTTTTCGTGGTCGTGGTTTCCCCGTGCGCATGGGCATCGAGGACATTGAGCTTACGGGCGAATTTGAGACCGGAGGCGAGAAAGGAATCGAGGGCGCCGCTTTCCTGGAGCTGGTCGAGTCGGCCGAGGCTGTGCCGCATGTGCTGGACTACCTTGTTGCCGACGCGTTCGCTCTCGACAATGTGCAGGTAGGTGTGGGGTCCTTTTTTCTTGGCACGTATAAACATGGCGTCACTACAAATATACGGCGTAACGTCAGTGCTGTCAAGTAAATACTTGCACTCGATAGCAAATAGTGTGGCACTACATTTTAGA
>JACZJN010000097.1 GCA_014860565.1 Bacteroidota bacterium | reverse complement strand
ATCAAAGCCCCAGAGTCCGATACCGTCGGTCCAGGTGAGGCGCTTCCCGTCCTTGACGATGGTAAACGACCGCGCATCACCAAAGGGCGTGCGCACGAAGGTTACATCTGTGACTCTGCCGCCATTGACCATCTCTCCCATAGATGCCCAGGAAGGGACAAGCCGAAGTTCAGCGTCTCCGGTCCACACGTACAGGCCGGCACTGTCCGCACGCATCCAGCCTTCAGCGATCCCGGTTTCGGGCGGGAAGGTCACGTACCAATAGTGCCTGGCATTCATCAGTGTATCGCGCCCAATACGCATGGAGGTAAATATCGGCAATGTATGCCCGTCGCCCTTTCCGGAATCCGCAACACTGATCCACCACACCGCGTCGCCTGAGCACATGGGCATGAAGGACCAAGGGTGTTTCTGCCCCAGGGCAGATCCGCCCGGAGCGGCGAGAATCAGAAACATGTACAACAGGAGAGTTTTCTTGCAGAAGTTCATACGCACTCCATTCATCATGCATCGTTGCGCCGAGGGCGATTTCCGGCAGCGCACAAACGGGAGCTCATGGAAACTGGTATCGTCGAAATATCGGGCGAAGCTATCCGTATATCTCTTTTGCATACGCGCGGCAAACGCTGACGCAAACTATATCCGTTCATGCGCCTGGCTCAAGCATGACCGCGCCAATCAACAGCCGGATACGACATGGGAAATATTGCCGCGCTGCGGCGATACAAGAGCACACTATTCATGCGACGGACTCCTCCGATATCAGGTGCACGCAACATAGAAACTAGCGCTATGGAAGTCAAGCGAAATCGGACACGTTGGGGGTTGGTTCATATGTAAAGGTTGAGCGACAAGCGGATCACCGGAGTCGGATAATGCAACTGCCTGCGCCCGACGCCCCGAGTGCCCGACGCCCCGAGTTGCCCGCTTTTCCCTTCTCTCATTTCCCCGTAAGTTGCCTCTGTATGTTCACCCGATCGCAAACAGGAGACATCATGTTCACGTACCTCCGCACCGCCGGTGCACTTGCCATTATGGCATCACTTTTATTTGCATGCACATCAGACAAGGACCGCATGAACAAGGAATTCACGACATTTCTCAAAGATTTCGAAGCGAAGGTCATTCCTCTGGCCAAGGATGCGCACATCGCGTATTTCAACGCAACCATTTCCGGCAAGGAAGAAGATTACACGCGCGCGGCCGATCTGGAAGTGGCGCTGACAAAGCTGTATTCCGACAAGAACGCGTTCGCCCGGCTTCAGGAGTGGAAGAAGTCGGGACAGATCACCGAGCCGCTTCTGAAGCGACAGCTCGAGGTGCTGCACTCGGACTTCCTCGAAAAACAGATCGACGAGCAGCGTCTCGAAGCCATGATCCGCATGCAGAATGAGATGGAGAAGAAGTACTCCACCTTCCGCGCGACGGTGAAGGGAAAATCGATTTCCGACAACGACATCGAAACCATTTTGCGCAGCTCCACCGACAGCAAGGAGCTCGAAGAAGTGTGGACGGCCAGCAAGGCCATCGGCGGCGTGGTGTCGGGCGACGTTATCGCGCTGGTGAAAATGCGCAACGAGGCCGCGCGCGAACTGGGCTTCGACAATTACCACTCCATGCGCCTCGAACTCGACGAACAGGATCCCGAAGAGATC
>JACZJN010000096.1 GCA_014860565.1 Bacteroidota bacterium | reverse complement strand
GTCCTTGACATATAACGGATATCGCACTATCTTGTCGGAAATCCCTCCCCCATCGAGGACTGCATCATGACCACTCTCAGAGTTTTCATCGCGGGATTCCTGACCGTTGCGATGCTGCATCTGCTCGTCACCTGCAGCCAGAACGACAGCGGCGTCAATCCCGATCCCGATCCAGGCGTCAATGTCGAACTCATTCACCAGGGCGCACAGAAGATCGAAGACGCCTTCCGTGCCGCCGATCCCGCGGCCGTGCGGGCGGTGATGACCGAGGAAGCGCAGGCGCAGTATAGCGGCGATCTCGAATCGATCAAGGCGCGCATGCCGGAATTCGCCGACGCCATCGCAACGCGGCAGCTCGGGGCCTACTCCGAATGCTATGCCGAATACCATTACACCGCGGGCAGCCGCACATTGAGCTTTGCGCTCGCCGCGCAGGACGACGGCGACTGGAAGCTCGTGCGGTTTTAAGGAGGCGCCATGAAACGATCGCTTCTCTCGCGACTCACGTCCGCTTTGACCTATCTCACGGGCGCCGCTGCCTACGTCCTGCTTGCGATCCTGCTTTCGGCATACGGCAACAAGGACATGCATCCCGCCATCAACGAACCCATCATCGATGCCTTCGTTGATCATTTCGTCAACAGCCTGACACGTCCGGAATCCCTGAAGCACTATGTATTCGTTTTTCAGGGCAGTGCGGTGTTCGAAGGGCCCGCCGTCACCAATGGCGGATATTTCGCCTCGTCGACGGGGGAGTCGATGGTCAGCAAGACGCCGCGCGAATGGCTGATGCACGGCGGGTATTCGGCGGACGAACCCGAGGTTCCCGCTGCACTGCGCCATTTCTACGATCCGTTCGGCATCGACGGCGGGAAGAAATATCTCACTGACCGGGGCACGTACTGGGAGTTCATCATCAATAATTATTTCATCAATCCGCAGATCGATGCGAAGCAGTGGGCGCTGCATCATGCCGACAATCCCTGGACCTGGGACAAGGGAAAGGAATGGATGCGCAAGGCACTGGCCGAGCCCGACGAAACCAAGCGCGACCAGTACATGGCCCGCGCCTGGCGCTGCCTGGGCGAGACACTGCATCTCGTGGCCGATATGGGTTGTCCCCCGCACGTGCGCAACGACAGTCACGCCGCGCCGGTGGGGTGGACCTTCCGCGCCGCTCTCGGGGACCCGGATCCCTACGAAGAGCTCGTCAAACCGTCATTCGCAGCAAAGTACGCCAAGGGCGGAGTTGATCCATCGCTTAAAACTGCCGTCCGTGCGGCAGATAAAGCGGATGTGATTTTCGAGGAACTCGCGAAATTCACCAACAGCAATTTCTTCACCGCGCAGACCATCAGCGGAACAGGGGTCAAAGCCTACTCGCAGATCATCCGGCCGGGATCACCCTACAGTGCGCCGAAGCTCGAGAGTATGAGCTACAGCCCCGGCACATACAAATACAGCAAGACATTCCCGGGCGGACAGACCGTCGTCATGTGCAAGGACGAGGGCTTTTTCCTTCAACGTTGCTATCCGTACATGGACGAGGAATGCGTCGAGTCGCAAAGCAGTGTGCTGATGCCCAACATCATGGAGGCCGGCGCCAATGCGATGCGGCTCTTTGTCCCCAAGCTGACCGTCAGCATCTCCTCGGCCAAACCCGACGGCATTGTGGAAGGGTCCGTGGAAATGAAAACCGACGCGGAGTACACTTCTGCGTCGACTGTCGTCGGACGCATTTTCCTCCTTGTCAAGAACAAGATCGTCGGCGAGGGAGCCCTGCGCAGCGATGGCGGCTTCAAGGTGACCGGCGTCGCGATCAAGGACAAGGATGAAATCGAGGCGGAATACCGCATCGGCGGCATGTTCATCCGATCGGAACCGTATACCGTCGGCGATCCGGGTTTCCTCCAGGGGCTGCTCGCAACACGTGCTGTCCTCCTGTGGTTCAGCGCTACCCAGACCTACACCAGCAAAACGATCGACGAACTGCTTGGCTTCGGGTATTACGGTCCGGAACCCAGCATAGGTCTCGCGCCGTTGGCATGGAGCGGAAGGAATTTCAGCTTCCAGCTCGACTGGACGAGCCCTCAAGACGATCATCACATTTTCGACATCACCGGGAGCGTCAGTGCCGACGGCCGGACGGTGACCTCCTTCAATGCCTACGACATGAGTTCCCAGCAGGGCGGTTGGCATATCGAAACCACGCGGCTTGCATTGAAGAATCTGCCGTTCGGCAACTATCCTTACAGCGGCGGCGGCGATTATGAATACGGTATCGAAGGGCGCAACGCCAAAGATCTGTTTGTGTCAATGACGCGAAGCGTGCATGACTACGACGGTCAGGGGCATACGACCGATTACGACTATGTATCCACAAACTGGGACGCGGGGAGTATGCCGTACATATTCCTGTTGTTTTACCGTTGAACCTTTCCCAGAGAGAAAAAGGAACATCCGGAGATTTGCTCCGGGTGTTCCTTTTTATTTTTCACCCTTCGCTCCCTGACAGGTCCCGCGCTCCCTGACGATCAGGGGAGCATCCCCGCGTCACTGCTTGACTCTGGCGTTTCCATGACGTATGTTGACCGCATACAACCGATAACATACTCCGATACTCCTTCGTTGAGGCGCTCCCAGGTGCGTCGATCATTATTGCATGGAGGTGCATCATGAAACGAATGTATGATCTGCTGCTGCGAACTGCGGCATTGTTGCTGCTGCTATCTCCCCAGCCGATCGCTGCACAGGACGGGTGGGAGGCGACCGATGGACCCTACGGCGGCAGCGTCCAGGATATGATCTTCCTCAACGACCAGACCATGCTCGCCGGAACCTATTATGGCGGGCTCTACCGCAGCACGGACGCGGGAACAAGCTGGACACTCGATGCGCTGCGCTCGAGCACCGTCAACACGCTCTACCGGCTTTCCGCAACGATCCTGCTCGCCGGACTCGACAATGGCATCAGTATCTCCCACGACAACGGCGTGACATGGGGCGCCGTCACTGCCGCGCCCGAGGGCTTCATACTCTCCATCGATGGAGACAGCGGTGGATTGCACTATGCCGCGGGAAGGGACGGCCTGTTTCGCAGTTTCGACGCGGGCGATACCTGGCAGATGATTGACCTCGGAACACAGGGTGCGAGAGGACTTTGCGTCTGCGTCGGCGAGGACGACGTGCTGTTTGTCGGCCTCGATAACGCAGGCATGCTGCGCTCGACCGACCAAGGAGACACGTGGCAGCTGGCGGACCCGGCCTTCACAGGCGAACGGGTTGCCGCGATCGCGCGGAAAGGACAAACGCTGTTCGCGTCCGTGTGGACGAAGGGATTATACTGTTCGACCGATAACGGACAGAGCTGGACGCGTCGCTGTGATGGAATCAGCGATCTCCGCGCCAGCGCTTTCCTCATGCGTGAAAACGGAGACGTTCTGGCGGGGACCGCGAAGGGGGAAATATGGCGCAGCACCGACCTTGGCAGCTCCTGGTCGCTGCTGGCCAATCCGTACGACAACAGTCCGGTATACGTCCTTCGCGAATTCACTCCGGGAAACCTCTATTGCGGCATGAGCGGCGGCGGAGTTGCCCGCTCAACGGATGGCGGACAGAGTTGGACACACTCCAGCAGTGGCATGACAAATATTGCTACGACGGATATGCTGGTCGATGCACAGGGAACATTGTACGTCGGATTCCGGAGCAGCCATTTGATGAAATCGACGGACCACGGACAGACCTGGAAGAATGCGGATGAGCTTTACGGCGCCCGGTTGCTGGCGGCCGGACCGTCCGGGACGCTCTACTGCGCCCGGGAATACCAGGGCGTGTCTCATACCACCGATGGCGGCGCCAGCTGGATTCCCGACACAGCAGGGATGCCCAATCCCCGGTTCAATGCCATTGGCGTCGGTGCGGACGGACACGTGTACGCGGGGATGAGAAATCCTCCCAACCTGCATCTCCCGCCCGGAGCCGGACAATGGCAGCAGATGAGCGATCCGTTGCGGACTGAGCGCATCACGGGTCTATTTCGCACTCATGTGAACATGTTCGCCGGCACAGCCGACGCCGGATTGTACAGGGCATATAATGAAGGAATCTACTGGACACGGCTCGGCAACGGGCTGAACGGTAATTCCATCCAATGCCTCGTCGAGGGCACGAATGATGTGTACTGCGCTACCGAGGACGGAATCTACCGTTCAACGGATGAGGGAGATTCCTGGCAGCGAAATGCAAGACAGCCTGGGTTTCCGGTTATGCATCTGGCAATACTCTTAGACGGGAGTATTGTCGCATGTACCAGGGAGGGCGTCTACATTCAGCGTGATGCGGAGTCGGGATGGGATTCATTTCATGAAGGGCTGCCGGTCAACAATGTCGCGGCGATCGCCGCAGATGCGGATGGAATGATCTACGTCCGAACGGAATGGCATGGCATCTACCGTCGAAACACTCTGCCGACCGGTATGCGCGCCGCACCCCCACTTCCCGAAGCAGTGCTGTACCAGAGCTTCCCACATCCGGTGCTTTTCACGACGATCATTCGGTTTTCCCTGCCGCGTCCGATGACGGTGTCACTGATCGTCACCGACGCACGCGGCCGCGATGTTGCGCGGCTGCGCGACCACGAACACTGCGAGGGGGGAACGCATCACGTGCGCTTCGATGCCAGTGCGCTGCCCTCGGGCCTGTATCTGTATCGACTTGAGGCGGGAGGAACAATGCAGATGCGAAGAATGGTCTTGATGCGGTAGAGCCTCCTGCGGAGGGTCTTTTTGACATCCTCATGACATTTTGCAGCCTATTATTCGCCTGATTGCACGGGAGGATGGACCAGATCATGGTAACCAATGGCGGGTCGCAGCTATGAGAATATGCAGATGTTTCAGGTTGAGCACGGCTGTTCTTTTCCTGCTCATCAGTCTCAGTGTCGAGGGAGCGGCGCAGAGTACGTACGAATTCGTTTTGAGGGCGAGAAGCGAGGAGTACGGCAGTGCAGGCGGCGTTACGCTCGGTCATGACGGCACGGTTTTTCTCGCCAACAGTGAGAGTGGAATTCTTGCCTATCACTTTGATGGGCGGTCGCTTCTCCGCGTCGCGCAGAGCGAAAGGCATAATCTTCCGTTCAGCATCGCAATTGACGCGGAAGGGGGGATCTTCGTGGGGAATTGGGACAAGGGATTGTGCGCGTACCGCTATGAAGGGAGGAACCTCCGCTATGTGGCTGAGGCGGATATGACGGAACCAGCCATGGCGGTTGCGGTCGACAGAAGCGGCACGATTTATAGCGGCGCCGAAAGTTCGGGATTGTATGCTTACGGCTTTGACGGTGCATCGTTCATTCTGCTTGCGCATGCGGAGGATGCCGGTTTTGTGATTGAGCTTGCAATCGGACCCGACAACACCGTTTTTGCCGCCTGCGGCAACGGCTTGCGGGCATATCGCCGCACCGGCTCTTCCCTGGTTCTTCTCGATGCCATTCAGGAGAGTGTTGGGTGCACTGGAGTAGCGCTCGGTGCGGATGGGACGGTGTTCGTATCCGCATTTGAGACCGGGTTTTACGCCTACTCCTGGGACGGGAGTCAGTTCACCCCCACTGCATGCCTGCTTGACTCTAAAAATGGATGGGGAGTGGCCGTCGGGCCGGACAGCACGGTGTATCTTGCCGACGGAGAGAATGGATTGCTCGCTTGCCGCTATGACGGGGTTTCGTTTCAGCAGACGGCGCGTACCGCCATCGATGACAGCACTTACTACGCAATTCGCCTCGCCGTAGCTCACGACAACACCATTTTTCTCAGCAACGGATACACGGGATTGCGTGTACTTCGGAATACAGGAGATTCACTTGTCCCTGTCGCGAGCAACAGCGAGTATGGTGTCGCTGTTCACACGGCGCATGGAAGCGACGGGACGATCTATGCGGCTAATGCGGAAGGAGGTCTTGTTGCGTACCGGTACAACGGTACCGCCTTTGCTCGCATTGCTCGTGTCACGGACAATCTGCGTATGACGCACGTTTCGGTCGGTTCCGACGGCACACCGTTCGTTTCGGCCGGAAGTGAGGGGCTGTATGCCTACCGGTGGAAAATGCACTCTTTCGTCCGCGCCGCACAGGTGAATTCAGGAGGCTCCGCGCGTGCCAGCGCCGTCGATTCCGAAGGAAGAATCTATCTTGCCAATGGATCAGACGGATTGCGCGTTTACCTGTTTTCCGGGGCAGCCTTCACGTGCATCGCGCATATACCTGAAGTGAAGTATGCAATCGACATTTCCATCGGACCTGATGGTACAGCCTTCCTGGCCTGCAGAACGGAGGGGCTGAGGGCCTATCGCTTCGATGGTACCGCGCTCATTCTTGCCGCGGAAATCAACGATCCGGGTTCGGCAGTGAACGTTGCCGTCGGACCCGATGGCACCGTCTTTCTCGCAAATTCGGATGGAGGACTTCGCGCGTATCGCTACACGGGATCTGCGTTTCTTCCCTTGGCACATGTCGAGGGCAGATATCCTGTTTACGACGTCGCAGTGAGCCCGGATGGATTCATCTTCGCCTCCGGTTCCAGTCACGGTTTGCAGGCATATCGCTTTACCGGCTCTTCGTTCCTTCTCATCGCCGAAGTGGAAACTGTTCCCAACTGGGGGAGCCTCTCGGTCGGACGCGATGGGACGGTGTTTCTGAGTGCCACGGAGTTTGGGATCTTCGCCTACACATGTTCGAGGGTGAGCGGCATTCGCGGAACATCAGCGAAGGAGGTCGAATCAGTTCTCCTTTCTCAGAACCACCCCAACCCTGCGTCAGGAATCACCGACATCGCGTACACCTTGGATGAGGCGGGGCCGGTGACGCTTACCGTGTATGACATGCTTGGCCGGGAGATCGCGGTGCCGGTCGACGATTGGCAGCCGGGAGGTTCGCATCGCGTGCGCGTGGATGTGTCTGAGCTGCGGAGCGGCACCTACCTGTATCAACTGCGCATCGGCAATGTCCTGTCCGAAACGAAAACGATGGTCGTCTTGCGATAGCAGGAGTCGGCTGGGCAAGAACCGCTTGCGCCGGTTCCCCAATTTCTGTATCCTCTCTTTTTCCGTCATCTCCCTCCGAATTCCCATGCCCGAGTTGTCTCCTGGGACATGCGCCATTCGGCAGGCGATTCATTTTATGAAAAAGGTGCACCATGAGAACGCCGTGCTTCTGTTTCATCCCCATGCTGTTTGTTCTACTGTCCACCATCGCATTCGGTCAGACTGAGGAGGATCCCAACATGTGGCTCGAGGAAGTCAATGGCGAACGGTCGCTCGAATGGGTACGTACGCAGAACACCGCAACGACCACGGTGCTCGAACAGCACCCGGAATTCCAGAGCATCAAATCGAAAATACTGACCATCCTGAACTCGAACGAACGTATTGCCTACCCCAGAATCAAGGGAACATATGTATACAACTTCTGGCAGGATGAAACGCATCCACGCGGTATCTGGAGGCGGACGCTGTTGAAGGATTACGTCGCGGGTACCCCTTCGTGGGAAACCATGCTCGATCTCGATGCGCTCAGCATAGAGGAAGGGGAAAAGTGGGCGTTCAAGGGGGCCGAGTTCCTGTACCCGGATTACGACGTGTGCCTGCTGCATCTCTCCCGCGGCGGCAGCGATGCGGTGGAAATTCGGGAATTCGATCTGAACGAAAAGAAATTCGTCGACTATGGATTTTATGTGGAAGATGCGAAAACCAGCATCGCATGGATCGACAGGGATAACGTACTTGTTTCCAGCAGTCTTGGTGATGGGATGGCGACCAACTCCGGATACGCGCGGGAAACGAAACTCTGGAATCGCAAGAAGTCACTCAGCACTGCAATGACGCTGTTCGGTGGAGAGCCGACGGACGTCGCCGTCTCGGGTTTCGTGCAGAACACGCCGGAGCGGCAATATGCCATGGTCTCCCGTGCCGTCACCTTCTTCACGTCGAAGGTGTATGTGATCGAGGGGAAGGACTTCTTCAAGCTCGATATCCCCGAGGATGCACAGTTTCATGGTTTTCTGAAAAATCAGATGCTGGTGGAATTGAAATCCAACTGGAGCGTGGGCGGAAATGCGTATGCGCAGGGTTCGCTGCTCGCGATTGATTACGATGCATTCCGCAAGGGAACGAAGAACTTCAACGTGCTTTTCGTTCCGGACGAACGCTCGAGCCTCGCCTCTGTTTCGACCACGAAAAATCTGCTGCTGCTCGAAACGCTGACAAACGTGAGCAGCACTCTGCTGCGCGGCACACTGGAAAATGGGACCTGGCGTTTCGAGAAAGTCGCGACTCCTGAAAACGGAACGATCTCCATCGTCTCTACCGATGAACTTTCGGATTCGTATTTCTTCAGCTTCGAAAATTTCCTCCAACCGCGCACGCTGTATTTCGTCTCAGGGGACGATCAGTCCGTCACCAAAGTGAAAAGCATGCCGCGGTTCTTCAGGAGCGAAGGACTGGAAGTCACGCAGCATGAGGCCGTCTCCACCGACGGCGAGCGCATCCCGTATTTCGTCGTCACGAAAAAGGGGCTCCCCCTCGACGGTTCGCATCCCACGCTGCTCACGGCATACGGCGGTTTCGAAGTTTCGCAGCAGCCCTACTACGACGCCGTCACCGGTGTCACCTGGCTGGAATATGGAGGCGTGTATGTCCTGGCGAACATCCGCGGCGGCGGCGAATTCGGTCCCCGATGGCATCAGGCGGCGCTGAAGGAAAAACGGCAGACGGCCTTCGACGATTTCATCGCCGTGTCGGAGGATCTTATCCGCCGCGGCATCACTTCACCGAAGCATCTCGGCATCAGCGGCGGCAGCAACGGCGGTCTGCTGGTCGGCGTGGCCTTCACCCAGCGGCCCGAATTATATAATGCCGTGGTGTGT
This sequence comes from Bacteroidota bacterium, assembly GCA_014860565.1. Taxonomy (GTDB): domain Bacteria; phylum Bacteroidota; class Ignavibacteria; order SZUA-365; family SZUA-365; genus SZUA-365. The sequence continues at coordinate 11,933 of JACZJN010000096.1, read as the reverse complement.
GCCGTGCCCCTGCTCGACATGCAGCGCTACAACAAACTGTTGGCCGGCGCAAGCTGGATGGGTGAATACGGCGATCCCGACATTCCCGAACAGTGGGAATACATCAAAAAGTACTCGCCGTACCATAATCTGCATGCCGGGAAAACGTATCCCGCGGTGCTCTTCACCACCACCACGCATGATGATCGCGTCCACCCCGCGCACGCACGGAAGATGGCTGCGAAGATGGCGGAGCAGGGACATCCGTTCTATTATTTCGAGAACACCGAAGGCGGCCACGGCTCCGGCGTCACCAGCGAGCAGCGCGCCTACATGATGACCGTGGAGGCGGTGTATCTCCTGAAGTTGCTGCGCTGAGGCAGTCTGCCGTGGCGTGTGCGGACCATGATCCTTTGCGCTGCGACGGAGCGAAACATCGTTCCGGGTGAATCCCGATTACCAGTTCTCCTGAAGCTCCATGCGCGTGGGCGCGTGACGCAGATATTCGATCGTATTCATCCGCCGGTTTAAAAACACCATCTCACGGAGAATGATGGCGGATTGGGCAATGAGCAGGCGAAACTCTTCTCTGCGCGGGAGACAGGAGAGCGGACGGTGTGGAGCGGCTGTTCGCGGGTGGAAGTCCCATGACATTGACGGCAAGGTCTGCGCCGTGCTCAGGTTCACTGTGCTGTCTGAACAGTTGACGGCAAGCGTCCCTGCCGGCCATCGGTGCACAGCGCTGCGCCGCCGATTCAACGACACGGCATTCCTTCCGGTCATTCGCAGGTCCGAAGGGAGATCGAGTTCGATTATTTTCCCTGCGGGCAATACGGGCAGACGAATCGTTTTTCCGCTGCTTCCGTTGATCCCGAGTTGAACGTCGCAGGCATCCTCCGTATTGATATTGAGCGCCCAGTGCGAGTTGCTCGATGAACAGATGAAAACCCCCTGCAGAAGGCGCAGCCGCCGCATTATCAGACTGACCGGTGCCACGAGAACGTCTTCCGCATCGCAGATGCGATCGATTGCCGAGACGAATTCCGTATTCAACCGCAGCGTATCCTCGTCCGCGTAGCGATGCAGATACTGGTAGAGAACGGTCAGCCCGTGTTCACGACGCAGGGATGCGAGCGCCTGCTCCGAGGCGCAGTCGCGCAGGGCACGTTTGGTGGCGCAGAACCAGGAACGGACATAGGGTTTCCCCGGATCGAAATAGGGCATGGACGGATTCACGCTCAGAGTATTCGTCGCCCGCGTGCGCATCAAGCGGATCTGTTCAACATGTTCATTGCAGAGATCGCCCCAGAAGTAGGGGCTCGCGGGATCCTCTCCTGAGCACTGATGCCGCGAGAAATACCCGAGCATCGTGCGAAAGGGTTGCAATCGCGTGACGTTCTCCTCCCAGTATATGTTCTCCGCATTCTTGGAATGACAGACATAGGTCCCGGCTCCGCCGAACGAATCCCGCACGAGTTGCAGTGCCGCTTCCTGCCGTGCGCGACGGTTATTGCCGGCGGAGGCGCCGTGGAGACAGATCTCGAATCCCTCTTTGGAAAGCTGCTGGCAGAATTCCATGTATCGGGGATTTTCCAGCGTGACGCCCTGGAGCGCGTGCCCGGGAAGTCCGGGGATGCCGCTGGCTTCCTCTGGGTGGAACGCCCATACCGTCTTCGTGGTGCGGAATTTCCGCATCGCCAGGTAGTCGTACACCGCGGTAACCTGGTCCAAGGTCGCCGCGTCGGTATCGTCCGTGATGCAGAAACCCGCGGCGTAGGGCGCCGGAGGCCAGATAAGGTGAGCAGAGTTGGAATGAACTCGCATGCGTGCGCCTCGGAAAAATAATCGATCCCACCATTGACACATCAACATGGCGAAAATTCCCTTTGCGCGTCATGTAGTAATCCCGTAATATCCAGCTGGAAAAAAAAGTATCATACGCTTTAGTTTTTATTCAGCCGGAGACGAACCCATGACAGCAAAGCGCGAACACTACGTCGCATTGATGGATCCGAAACATCGCATCGAACGCAATCCCATCCTCCTGCCAAGGCAGAAGGACGCGCTGCGTCATGTCATGAAAACGGGAGAAATCACGAGCAAACGCTATGCCGTGATGAACGGTGTCTCGGAAGCCACCGCCCGTCGTGATCTGCAGGAGCTGATTCTCGGCGGCTGGCTCCGTCGCGAGGGAAGGGGAAGCGCCGTCGAATATCTCCCCGGCGACCTGCTGTATCCCGGTGGCGGTGAGCAGCGGGTGCCCAGCGCCGACGGCACAGGCGACGGCTGCTGGAACTGCGGGTAGTGCAGAATATCCCCATGCGTACACTCTTCGTCTGCTTCTGGACAACGTCGCTTCTTTTCGTCTTCAGTCCTGCCGCCACCCGGGCGCAGGACGAGGGAGATGACGCCGTGCAGCGGGATCCCGCGGCTTCTTCGCTGCTGGTGATGCCCACCGGGCGATGCCTTCCCGCGGGTACCGGGACCGTCGGACTCGCTGCGCCATGGATTCCCTACGCCGCGTACAGCGTCGCGGAGGACTGGCAACTGAGTGCGGGAGGTGTCTACATCTTCGAAGATGCCATCGGCAGCGGACAGGCCTACTACACGTATCTGATTCTCAAGAATTCCCTGTTCGACGACGGTTCCACCAGCATCGCCGTCGGGGGCGCGGTACTGTTCTGGGGACAGGAGCTGAAACGGAAATCCCTTGCCTCGTGGGACCGCGCGACGATCCCCGCGGTGTTCGCCGTCACGACAATCGGGAACGAGAACAACGCACTCACGCTGGGAGTGGGCTTTGCCGAGATCGCAGGGGGATTCGGCATCGGCTTCGACGGCGGCCTCTTCGCCGGCATAGGACTTGGCTACGAGGCCCGGATCTCGCCCAACTGGAAGCTCATGACGGAACATTTTTCCAGCGTGCTCTCCCCGGGAACGCTGCATACGGTTGGCGTGCGTTATTTCACTGGCCGCGCGGCTTTCGACTTGGGTGTGATCGTCGTCCCCAACGGCTCCATCGACCTCCCGAGCGGGACCCGCATGCCCCGTGTCCTCCCCCTGCTGGGCGTTTCGATTCATATCGGATGAGCGAAATTCGGTATTCGAATGACTTGAGTCTACCGCGATAAAGGTATATATTTTATACCATGTTCTCGTTCGAATTCGATGATTGGTCGGCAGTTATTACATATCGAAAAGGTAACATTAGGATCATTTCCGTCCGACGTTCACGGGTGGAGGAGGTTGCAATTTATGAAGGCTAAAAAATTCGACGCCGATTTCGACAGCGGTAAGGATGTTACAGGCGAACTTGATCTTTCGAAAGCGCGTCGTCCGCTGCAGAAGCTTCGCAGAGTCAATGTCGATTTCCCCGACTGGATGATTGATTCCTTGGACCGTGAGGCCAACCGGTTGGGGGTGACTCGGCAGTCCATCATCAAAATGTGGTTAGCGGAACGACTCGAGCAGGCAAATTCCCATCGTGAGAACCGTGCGACAATGTAGCAGATCGAAGTTTGAGAATAAGAGTCCGCGTGAGCGCGTCGAATTTCTCGCGATGGAGTGAAACACGAGATGGATACAACATTCGTATGGCTGCTCGAGGGAGACGCCGCGATACGCTACCAGGCGAAGCGCGATCTACTCGGGGAGGATGACCGCGGGAGAGCCCAGCCGCTGGATGACGCTCTTCGCTCTCCGGATACTCCGCTACGCCGATGCACACCCGCAGTAAGAGGAACAGCCCATGACCAAAAACAGACTCGAAGCATTCAGCGACGGCGTGCTCGCCATTATCATCACCATCATGGTGCTTGAACTGAAGGTCCCGCGCGGGGACGCGATCACCGTGCTCAAGCCGCTGCTGCCCCAGCTGCTCAGCTACGTGGTGAGCTTCATCTATCTCGGGATTTACTGGAACAACCATCATCACCTGCTGCACACCGTGCAGCGCGTCAACGGCGCGTTGCTCTGGGCGAATCTCCACCTGCTGTTCTGGCTTTCACTTGTCCCCATCACCACGGCATGGATCGGCGAGAATCACCTGGATGTCACTCCCGTCGCCGCGTATGGAGTCATCCTGCTCATGGCGGCCATTGCCTATTTCATCCTTCAGCAGTTGATTATTTCATCCCAGGGAAAGGACTCGGTGTTGAAAAAAGCGATCGGCTCGGACGTGAAGGGAAAGGCTTCTCCCATCCTATATGCGGCGGCCATCGCTTCCGCGTTCATCTCCCCATGGATATCCATTGCACTGTACGTTCTCGTCGCTCTCATGTGGCTGATCCCCGACCGCCGTATCGAGCGCATGCTGTGAATCAGACTGCGCCGTGCTGCCGTGGCATCTCAAGTGCCGGGAGGCTCTCAGAAATGCAATCCCATCGCGAGTCCCCAGCCCCAGCTGCTGAAATCAAGTTGTGAGGATGTCTGGTTGATGCCGGTGAGGGGTCCCAGGGAGAGGGGCTGCACATACACGTACTCGGCGGTCAGGCCGATGGAAAGCGAGGGAGTCAGTTCCATCCGCAGCTCGGAAAACAGCGTCATCGAGAAGAGCGTGGCATCGAGGGACGCGTGATCCCTGATGTACAGGGGTGTTGCGCCGGTTGCGTCGCGCGTGGAGGCATCAGCGTTTCCGTCGCTGAAGGCGGCACCCGCGCCCGCGCCCAACAGCAAGGCGTACGGAGCGCTGGGCAGCGTGCGCAGCGGTTCTACAGTGATCACCGCGATACCCGCATCGATGGTATGCCGGAGAGTTATGTCGTGCACGAGATCTCCCTCCCGGGCGACACCGGTCTGCGCCTCCGCGGATTCGGACAGGTTCATGTATGCAGCACCCAGAGCGACCGCGGGCCACGGGTTGTACGTCAGCTGAAACTTCCGCAGGAGATTCAGCGACCGTCGGTCGTGATCGTTTCCACCAAGAGGGGAAGGGAGCGTTGGTGTCAATCCCGCATCGCGCAAGACTGCGGATGCACGGTCGGTCTTCATCGGACGGACGGTGGACATCTGGGCCGTGACGTGCAGGCGAGGGGGTGTGAGGCGTCCGCGCACGAGCGACAGAAAACGCCGCTCCTCATCTAGCCGCGCTCCGGCGCTGCCGGCGAATACGAAGTGCTCGACGTCCGCATCGGTAGGAAGCGCGAGGAGATACACCAAGGCGCCGCTGATCGCACCGAAGGTGAGATTGGAAAGCACGAACCACGTATAGTCACCGGAAACGTCCGGATAGTATCCCGGACGGGATTTCGATGCCCACAGTACTACATCCGAGAGGTACGCGCCCATAAGGATCGCGGACACGCCCGCCTGTTCGGCATGGGGTGCGCGCGGCAGCTGCAGTTTCAGAATATCGCGAAAGGGAATTACGACCGATAGCCCACGGGACTGCAGAAGTACACTGTCGCGGCTCGCATCCATGAGAAAGCCCGCCACGGGTACGTCAGCGGATCGGAATACGACGGTCGGAGTCATGAAATGTTCGGGCATCAGTGTGGTACCCGCGTGGAGAAGGCACGCCATTGCGGAAGCCGTTGTGCTGTCCGTCCCGCCCGGTCGGGCACTGTCCTCCTGTGCCGAGAGAGGGAGGCACTGCATGCAGAGGAAGAGAGCGATGCAAGAAAAACCCGCGATGCGCTGTTTCATTGGAAACCATGCGATAATGCGAGAAGAATGAACGAAATCGCAGCCAGCCCCAGGACGACAGGAAGCGTGATGATGAATGATCCGTCTGCGTCGAGCGTCTCGACACGCAGGTACAGGACATCTTCCGTGTTCACCGTCACAGTCGCACCGGTGCTGTCGAGGCCGACGATGCATTTCCTCGTCGCGTCGTACGCGCCGCCTTCGACGCCGTCAAAGGGCACTGTTTCTCCGCTGATCAGAACCACTTGTTTAATGCTTCCCGGACGCAGCCGCGCGGATTCTTCCACGAGTCGAATCTCCTGATGATATACCGCGCAACCCGGCATGCAAAGGAATGCCACGATCGCGGAAAGAAATACAAGGGGCTTCAGGGGTATCACCGGGAATGTGTCTCCACGCAGGGAAGCGGATAAGATAATCCTGTTTTTGCAATATGGTTGAGCGTCTGCCAGAGATGCAACCCACAGGGAGTGTCAATCGGGATCATGGACAGGAGAAGGGATGCCACGGGTTGCCCGGTTCCTCCTGGCGTGATAGTTTAGGAGTATCATTTTTTATTCTTCAGGACAGGAACATGAATTCCCGAAAAGATCTGATCCGCGAATACAAGGAACGGAAGAAACCGGCCGGTGTCTACCAGGTGAAGAACACCGTGAACGGCAAGGTGTTTCTCGGCGGCAGCCTCAATCTCGACGGCGTGCTCAACGGCCAGCGCTTCCGCCTTGAAAACAATTCCCATCGCAATGCAGCGCTGCAGGCGGAGTGGAAGTCCTTCGGTGCCGGTGCGTTCGTACTGGAGATTCTCGAGGAGGTGAAATGGTCCGACGATCCGCATTTCAATCTCGAGGACGAACTCACCCTGCTCGAACAGATATGGCTCGAGAAGCTCGAGCCCTATGGGGAACGGGGCTATAACGAAGCGGGAAAGAAAATCCGTACGGTGTAATCCAACTTGCAGGAGGTGAAAAGTGCAAAAGGGGCGCGACCGGGATTCACACCCCTGTGAAAGTATTGCAACGATCTCGTGACGTCTGTTTGGGATAATCCGTCCGGATCCGGCACTATCGCGGATGGCACGGATATTGCATTCTTCGCTTCATTGATCATTGATACCCTCTACTCACGTTTGCCAAAACCATGAACCCGGAATGAATCCGGAGCGGACGCGCCTGATGCCGTCTGCAGCACGACGGTGGGCGAACATATACAGAGGAGATCGCCATGATCCGCACACCGCTTTTCACCCCCTCTATCCTTTCACTCCTCATACTCATCCTTTTCTTTCATTCTGCCGATGCCGGAGAATTCGATCCGCGTGCAGTAGTGAAGATTTTCGTGACGATATCGCCGGGAAATCCAGACCGCCCATGGGCACCCGATCCACCGTACGAGGCCTCCGGCACGGGCTTCGTAATCGGAGGGAAACGCATTCTCACCAATGCGCATGTGATCGAGTGCGCGACATACATTGCCGTCAAGCGCGGCGGCGATACCCGGCAGTACCGGGCCGATGTGCGCTTCGTCTCCGATGAATCGGATATGGCGATCCTGATACCTGAAGATCCTGCCTTTTTCGAGGGAATCCGGCCGCTGCGGCTCGGCAGCGATCCGCGTGTGCGTGACGAGGTGACAGTGGTCGGCTATCCCATCGGTGGCGAAGAGCTTTCCTATTCCTCGGGCATCGTCTCGCGCATCGAAGTGAACGCCTATGCGCATTCGTGGACGCCACTGCTGACCGTGCAAGTAGACGCCGCAATCAATCCGGGCAACAGCGGGGGACCCGCACTGATCGATGACCACGTCGTCGGTATCGCCATGATGGGAACGCGCGGGGCGGACGGCGTTGGCTATCTCGTACCCCCGGTGATCATTCAGCATTTCCTCGATGATATCGACGATCAGCGAGTGGACGGACATCCACTACCGGGCATACATACGATGGCGCTGGAAAACCGCATGCAGCGCGAGTACTACGGACTCGATCCTGACGGCGACCTTGGCATCCTGGTAGTGGACGTCGATTTCGAATACGCCCTGCTGAGCGGTCTCCAGGCTGGTGACATCATAATGGAAATCGATGGCGTCCTGGTGCAGGCCAATGGCAAGGTGAAGATGGGAGATGACCTTGTTTTCTATACCCATCTCTTTGCGCTCAGGCAGGCAGGGGAACCGATGCAGATTGGCATTCTGAGAGACGGAGCACCTCGCCTGCTGCGCTTTGCCGCGGCCGCAACGGCCAGTCTCGTGCCCTATCGCTATTTCCAGCGCGATTATCCCTATGTAATGTTTGGCGGACTGATTTTCGCTCCCCTGTATTATGACTTCATCCGCACCTACGGCGACTCCTGGCCCGATGCCTCGCTTTTCGCGTACTGCGACGGGCGACTGCGTACGCACGAGAAGCGACAGATCGTTTTTCTTCACACCATCCTCAAGCACGAAACCACCGTGGATCTGCCGCTGCGCTGGAACGTTGTGCGCAGCGTCAACGGCGAACCTGTCCGAGACTTCGCACATTTCATTCGCCTGCTCGACGATGCGCGTGGATGGTTTGACATCGTGTTCGAATCCGAGGCCGTACTTCGACTCCGCGCTGAGGACTGCCGCGCCGCGCAGCGGGGTATCGCGGAAACGTATGGAATCCCGTTGCCGAAACCCGATGCCGCGATCGCGAAGAGTGTTCCTCCTTCACAGTAGTCCGTTCCCTTGACCGGTCATCAGAAATGAACGCCGATGGCAAGGCCCCAGCTCCAGCTGCTGTAATTGAACGTGGGTTCGATACTGCTGAAGCCGTTGAGGAGGGCGGTGCGGACGGTCGGGAGGTAGATGTACTCTCCCGTCAACCCGAGTGAGAGGGAGGGATAGAGGTGGACGCGGAAATCGGTGAACATGATGGCGCTGAAACGGCGCCCGTCAAGGGAGCGCAGCTGTCTGGTGTCGATGCTGAAGTCCGGACCGAACCACTGCGTCGTGGTCAGCGTGAGCTGTCCGCGCAGTGAAACTGCGCCGATGCCCGCGCCCATCAGCCATGCCACGGGCTTGCGCAGCTGCTTCCGCAGCGGTTCATAGGTAGCCACGAAATACCAGCCTGTCGCCTGATGTTCGAGGTCGAGCAGATACCTGAAATACCCGTCATCCGCGCCTGTGAATTCGCGGGGCTCGGGTTCGGCGAGATCCATGTACGCCGCCCCCATTGCCAGTCCCGGCATGACAGTGTATGTCGCCTGCACTTTCCGGAAAAGGGTGAACGGACTGTCGGCGTATCCCTCCCACGCCTCGTATCGCGACTGTGGTTCGTAGCCGGCGGAATACAGCAGCGCCCGCAGCTTGTGGTCCTCCACCGGATGTACCTCCGCCATCTCCACCGTGACATGCAGCGTGGGTCGGGAGGGTGACGGATGCACATAGCGCGCGAGTCTTTGCTGTTCCGCACGCAACATCATATCATTGCCTCCTGCGAAAGAAAACCGCTCCTCCTCGCGTTCCGCCGCCAGCCCGATCAGATAGCCCAGACCGCCGGTTGCAGCCGCGATGAGGACGGTCGAGAAAAGCAGAGGCGAAGGGTCGTCGCGAAATGTTTCCACATAGGAGCCGGGCTGGGCCGGGCGTGTCATCGCGAGGAGGTTCCCAAGCCAGCTGCCGATAACCATGCTGTGTACGGCGACGGAGACGGCGTTATTTCTTGCAGGCAGGATGATATGGTGGATGCCCGGGAAGGGAATCGCGATCGGCGTTCCGCCCGAGTCGAGCCGGACGATCGTGCTGTCGACATCGATCAATGCGCCTGTCAGCGTTGCGCCGGTATGCAGCTGTATGATCGCGGGGAACGGGAATTCAGATGGCGACGCTGTCTGAACGGTACCCGTCGAATCGTTCGCAATGCTCTCCTGCTGCGCATCCAGTGGATGCGCGAGGATCATCAATAATACCAGTGTGGTAAGGACCAGGGTCCGAGAAGGAAAGATTCCGGAACGGCGAATTGGAGCGCGCATACCTGCGATTCCCGGCGATGGAAATGGATTGTCCTCTCTTCTTGCGGAGTGGTATGTTACCACAATCCCATGGAATCCTCAACCCCGCGGAGCCATAGCCATGCTCAACCAATTGCTGATGCCGGAAATCGAAGAGTTGATTCGCGCGAACGATTTCGACGAATTGCGCGAGGCCCTGGTTCTGTTCGAGCCCGCGGAGATCGCGGCGCTGATCGAACAGCTCGCGGAGGTTGAAGCCGCGCTCGTGTTCGAGGCCCTGCCGCCGGATCGCGCGGCGGATGTATTCGAACACCTGCCGCATGGTGATCAGGCAGCGCTGGCCGAAGAGATGGCGGATGAAAGCGACCGGCTCGCCGCGTTGCTGAATGAACTTTCTCCTGACGACCGAACGGCGTTTCTCGGGGATCTCGAGCCTGCCGTCGTGCAGGAACTGCTCGGACTTCTCGATCCCGACGAACGCGAGGTGGCCGAACGCCTGCTGGGGTACGCCGAGGACAGCGTCGGTCGCCTGGTCACCACGGACTTTGTCGCGGTGCGACCGGAGTGGACGGTGGAACAGGCCTTCCGGCAGATTCGCCGCTACGGCAGGGACAGCGAAACCATCAATATCATTTACGTGGTGGATGCGGACGGGAAACTGATCGATGATATCCGCATCCGCGACCTCATTCTCGCGGAGCCGGAGACGGAGGTGCAGTCGCTGATGGACTATCGCTACATCTCGCTGAATGAAACCGACGACCGGGAAGAAGCCGTGCGCATGTTCCGAATATACGATCGCGTCGCGCTGCCCGTGGTGGATGGCAATGGTCTGCTGATCGGCATCATCACGCATGATGACGTGCTGGACGTCGCGGAGGAGGAAGCGACGGAAGATATCCACAAGCTCGGCGGAAGCGAGGCGCTTGACGATCCGTATCTCGATACACCGCTGCCGACGCTGATCAAGAAACGCGCCCGCTGGCTGGTGGTGCTCTTCCTCGGAGAAATGCTGACCGCGACCGCGATGGGCTATTTCGAAACCGAGATCGCGCGCGCCGTCGTACTTGCGATGTTCGTGCCGCTGATTATTTCATCCGGCGGCAATTCAGGCAGCCAGGCGGCGAGCTTGATCATCCGCGCTTTGGCGATCGGTGAGTTCGGACTGCGCGACTGGTGGCGCGTCATGCGTCGCGAACTGCTGTCAGGCGCTTCGCTCGGAGTGATTCTCGGTAGCGTCGGTTTTCTTCGCGTCCTGATCTGGGCGAACGCCTTTGGGATGTACGGCCCCCATTGGTTCCTCATCGCGCTGACGGTGGCGCTCTCCCTCGTTGGGGTGGTCATGTGGGGTACGCTGACCGGTTCGATGCTGCCCCTCGTGCTCAAGCGCCTCGGCGCCGATCCCGCGGTATCGTCGGCACCATTCGTTGCCACTCTTGTCGATGTCACCGGCCTCATTATCTATTTCAGCGTCGCCGCTCTGCTGCTCACCGGGACACTGCTCTAAGACCGGCTGACAGCAAATCGCGCATCAGCCATCAGTAATGAACCAACAGCCATGTCACCCGGATTCCCGTCACATCCCCGCGTATGTAACGCGCTCGATCAGGGAGGTGCATGCTGCCCGGTATGAAACCTGAATTCGATTTTGTCGTACAGAAATGAATACCAATCAACGAAGACGAAAGGACGTCCTCATGTTTATCGGACATTTTGGAGCAAGTTTCGCCGCAAAAAAGATCTCGCCGCGTCCCTCGCTCGGAACGCTGTTCATGGCGGGACAATTCATAGATCTGCTCTGGCCACTGTTTCTCCTCCTCGGTATCGAGCGCGTGCAAATCGATCCCGGCAACACGGCATTCACCCCGTTGAATTTTCTGTACTATCCCATCACGCACAGTTTTCTCGGAGCACTGTTCTGGGCCGTGCTGTTCGGGGGCGTGTACTTTGCGGTGAAGAAAGACCGGCGTTCCGCCCTGCTGCTGGGGGCGCTCGTGCTCAGCCACTGGCTGCTCGACCTGCTGGTGCATCGGCCCGACCTGCCGTTGCTTCCCGGGCTCGACCTGAAAGTCGGCCTGGGATTGTGGAACAGCGTGGCAGCGACGATGATCGTCGAGGGAGCGATATTCGCCGCCGGCGCCTGGCTGTATCTACGCGCAACGACGGCGGTAAATCGGCAGGGCAGTTGGGGACTCTGGGGCCTGATCGCCTTTCTCGCCGTGGTGTACGTGATGAATGTGTTCGGTCCGCCTCCCTCGGATGCTGGTACGATCGGCTACGTCGGACTTTCGATGTGGCTTCTTGTGGCATGGGCGTATTGGGTGGACAAGAATCGGGAAG
>JACZJN010000010.1 GCA_014860565.1 Bacteroidota bacterium | reverse complement strand
CTGCGCACAGGAGCAGCAGCAACGTGAATAATGTGCGTTTCATGTCCGTAACTCCTCTGTAAAGTGTTATCAGAACAGCATCAGTTTCTGCTGCGCGAGCGCATTGCCCTGGCGCAGCGAGAGCATGTACACGCCCGCGGGCAGCGCGGGCAGTTCGAGTGTCAGCGCGGGCGTCTCGCCCACGAGGTCGCAGGTTCGTGTGTCGCACACGCGGCCGAGCATGTCGGTGATGACGACATCGACCGTGCCCGGAAACGCTCCATCGGCCATAACGCGCAACCGGCGGTTGCCCGATGGTAAGGGATTGGGAGCGACGGTAACAGTGAGCGTAACGGGGATCGATGGCGATTCCACAACCGTGCTCAGTTGCCGTGCGCCCAGCCATATCTGGAAGCGGCAGTTGCTTTGTGAGTTGAAGCCCTTCCCGAGCGTGATGATGTCGTCGTAACCATCGCCGTTGAGATCGCCGGCAGGGTGAACACCCATCACCACCCGATCCCCCTCCGGTGTCGTACCGAAATATCCGATGGGCTCGCGAAACAACGGTCCGCCCGGGTAAAAATAGTATGGGGTACTGCCTGGGTAAAAATAGGGAGCCCACGCCATCACCAGATCAGCCGTTCCGTCACCGTTCATGTCCCCGACCGGACAGCAGATCGTGGGATATCGGTCACCTTTCGGATCAGGTTTGTAGTTCGCGATGGAATCGTTCGGTACGATGTATTCGGGCAACGTGGCACTGCCGCGAAGCAAGAGTGCATCTCCGAGCGCGACGGCGATGGTCGAGCCGAGGATGTCATCATATCCGTCAGCATCGACGTCCATGATGGCGGACCAATGACGCTCGGGAGCCCAGCCATTCGAGAATCGAAGGACACGTTGTGGTTCCCGGACGATCGTCCAGGGATTGCCGAAAAACACGTCCCAATATTCCCCTTCCGGTTGTCCTCCCGGTGCAGTCCCTGCGATGAGGATCTCGTCATACCCGTCACCGTTGATATCACCGACCAGGGCATCCGCCATATAAGGGTGGTCGAGTTGGAGTGGAACCTGTACCCGAAACTCCGCATCAATTACCGTATCCATCGCCGGTCCCCCAAGATACAGCACGCCTTTCCATCGCACGGAATCGCGAGTGTCATTGGCTTTCGTGAGGATGTCGGGCCAGCCGTCTCCGTTGAAATCGAGCACGAGGACGGAGCCACGGAACTGATTGATGGTTCTTCCCACTTGATCCATTGTATCCCCTTGGATCAGCAGATCCGGTTCCCATGTGAATGGCTGCGGGCCTTCCTTCTGCAGGTAAATGCGCAACGCGCCTCGGAACTCCGGCGGGTATTCCCCTGGGGGGGCGTTTTCTATCGCAGTGACCAGATCCATCCTTCCATCGCGGTTGAAGTCCGCCGAGGCGATTCCCGCGCTGCCGCCGCGCACGATGTACGCTTCCTCGTGGTTGAAGGGATCTCCGCCGAGAAAGATGAACGTCGTGTCCGCGCGCGATGACACGGCGAGATCGTCGTAACCATCCCCGTTGATATCCCCCAACGGTGCCGAATACCAACCGAAATACCAGATATCGGTCCGGATCACATTGTCCCAGAGCTGCACATGCCACCCCGGGTTGTTGGCGGTTTTCGCGAACTCCTGCTGCGCACGCGCAGCCGCCGGAATCAGCAGCAGCAGTGGCACAAAACGAACAAGCCACACTACGGCACGCCCCCCAGGCGGTGCCTTGCTTCGAAACAGGTTCTTCATGGGAACCTCCAATGATGTTGAACATATGACAAAGCCCGGCATGATGCCGGTGATATTCAGGTCATGATATCCGCGATCCGTATGGGTCAGGCGCGTCCTCCTCCGGCCCCAGTGGATTGTTTCCGGCAATGCTAGCGATTCCGCGGGTGATTGTCAAGCATCAGCAACGCGGGGATGCGTGCCTCGATACGTGCCGTCTTTCGCAAGCTCAAGACGGCACTACTCGGCATGACGATGTACACCATGCATCACCCCGAGTGGAGACGCCGCGTTCCCTCGGCAAATCCCTCTTCAGGTGACAACAGACTGACCACAAGGAATTTCCCCCGGGCGAAATCAAACAGATACCCGGGATGCACGAGTACCCGCTCCTGCTCCAGAAGCCGGAGGGCGATCACCTCTTCGTCGGCGGCGTCGGGAAGGCGGAGCAGCGCGCTCCAGCCGCCCTCCGGCGGAAGTAGTGTCAGGCCGGATCGCGCGTCCCCGAACAGCGCACGTGCTGTCTCCAGATTCCGCAGGCAGCGTGTGCGAATTTGCGACTGGATGTTCTCACGAAATCCCAGCAGGGCTGGAGCGGCTGCCATGACCGGCGTCGAGACGGAGAGATAGGAATCCGCGATGACGTCGAGGCGCGCGAGCGCGTCGTCGCGCAGGGATGCGGGACCCTCGGTGAGTATCCACCCCAGCTTCATCTGCGGCAGGGCGAGCAGCTTGCTCAGGCCGTTGATGGTGAAGCGGAGCGCTTCACCCGGGATGCCAACCGTGCGCTGCCGCGTCACGACGTTTTCGCTCTCACGGGAAACCGGCGCTGCCTCAATTCCAGCCGCCCCTGCTGAGAAATCGATCAGCGGGAAATCCCAGAATACTTCGTCCGTGATCAGTGCAATACGGTTGCGGGCGCAGAGGGAGTCGAGCTGGAGGAATTCGTCGGGACGCAGGTAGTTCGCCGCCGGGTTCGACGGATTGACCACAATCACCGCGCGTGTGCGATCGCTGATCGCCATGTCGAGCGAATGCATGTCGATATGCCAGTGTCCGTCCGGCGCGAGGCGCAGATTGTAGGGACGCACCCTGACCGCGTCCAGTCCCGCCAGCCAGGCGAAGAGCGGATAGGCGGGCAAGGGGATGCATATCTCGTCTCCGGGGTCACAGAGCAGCTTGAAGAGCATGCTGTAGGCCTCGCTGCTCGACGACGTGCAGTGTAGATGCGCGGGATCGATGAATGGACGCCGTTCCGATCCGCGGAATCCGTCGGCGCGCTGGAGCGCGCCGCTCCCGGCGGCGATCGCCTCGCGCGTCACCGCGAGCCCGCGAGGCTGCGGATCATACGGAAGCGCCGAAGCACGCGCGAACGCTTCCCGTATTTCCTCCTCCGGATACGTGAGTCCCGCACGTGTGGGATTCGACAGCGTGAGATCCAGCAGTTCGACGCCTTCGGCGCGCAATTCGCGCACGCGCCGTGAAAGCCGGTTTTCGGAGAGATCGTCGGGAAGTCGGGAAGAAAACACCGTGCCTCCTTGGGCAAAGAAATCATCCGCGGAAAAAGGGTCCTGCCATCCGCATTGCGCTTCTGCGCGGGATTTCTGAAATTACATAAATACGGCGGCGAATTGAACTCGGGTCCGCCGCGCCATCAGCACCTACCGGAGTTACCCATGCATGAAAAAAGTATCGAACTTCTCAACCGCGCGGTAGCCGACGAGCTGCTCGCGGTGCATCAGTACATGTATTTCCATTTCCACTGCGATGACCAGGGGTACGAACTGCTCAGCGCCCTCTTTCGGCGGACGGCGATCGAGGAAATGATGCATGTGGAAATTCTCGCCGAACGCATCCTGTTTTTGAAAGGCGATGTCGAGATGGTCGCCGGGGGCGAGGTGCAGAAACTGCATTCCGTACGTGAAATGCTCGAACTGGCGCGCAGCATGGAGGAAAGCTCTGCGCACGACTACAATCTCTGGGCGAACGAGAGCTCCGCCAATGCCGACGCCAATACCAAGAAGCTGTTCGAACAGCTGGTCAACGATGAGGAACGGCATTACGACCAGTACGACACCGAAATCCACAATCTCGAACAGTTCGGATCGCAATACCTGGCGCTGCAGTCCATCGAGCGCAGCAAGCGCACGGCGATGCCCTCGGGCGCGGCAGGCGCATAACCTCCAGCTTCTGCCGAATGATCTCCGGCAGCCATCAGCCGATGCTTTTCAGCGGGCGCATACGGTTTTCCCTCCACAAAATATGGCGAGGCGGCTCTTTGGGCCGCCTCGCTTCGTTTTTCACATGAGGGAGTGTGGTCGGACGTTGTGCGCCGGAACACTCACGCGCGCCGGCGACGGCGTATCCCGCCTTATTCGATGGAGATGGTCAGCGTACAGGGAACATCGCCATTGACGACCGCGCCACCGCGGAGATACACCACCACGTGATAGTCGCCGTAGCGCGGAAGGGATCCGCTCCATGCACGCCGCTGTCCGCTGATATCGCCGTCGCGGAGAAAGACGCGGAAATAGACATCCGCATTCGGCGACTGCACGGTCACGCTCATACGCTGATTGCGCCGTGCCCGCAGCACGTATTCTTCGTTCGTCCCCTTCTTCAACCGGGTGCTCAGCGACGCGCTGGTACTGCCCTTCTGAAAACGGATGCGATGTGTGATCAACGCTCCGGGGAGAATCGCATGCGTGTGCGCTTCGATATATGCGTCGGCATCCCCCGTCTTGGCAAATTCGGCAGGAGGAGCGGGCGGCGCGACTTTCTTCTGCTCCGGCTGCGCGGGAGGCGCGGCTTTCTTCTGCGCCGGCTGCGCGGGAGGCGGCGCGACTTTCTTCTGCACTGGCTGCGTGGGAGGCGGCGCGACTTTCTCTGCTACAACCTCCTCCGGCGGCGCCATTTCCTCGGCAACGTCATCGGTTGCTGCTGTTTCCGTCACGTTCTCCTGCGTTTCCTTGGAGGGATCCGATGCGGATGGTGTCTTCGCGCTGTACAGCGTCTCGATGAAGGCGACGGTATCGATTTGTCCGTTCACATCGGCGAAGCCGAGCATGCGAAGCGCTTCCGCACGCTGCATCACCGAGGGAAGTTCGTCTTCGGACATATCGCTTTTCAGGCCGTTGATCCGGTGCTCGTAGTTGAACGGCGTGCCGGCATCGTTGAAGTAAATACGCGTCGAGACTTCCGCGAACTGCGGTTCAGACTCTTGCGGATTCAGCCGCTGTGACGATTTCCCGTAGAAATGAAAGAGCGATTCTTTTTCAAAGTAGTAGCGATTGCGTGCGCTGCCCAATCGCTCCTCATCGACGCGCTCGTCGATGAGGCGAATGATCCCGCCAAGGGAATACAGTGTCACGGTCAATGTGGTATCACCGAGGCGAAACGGCGGCAAGTCGCGGCGGTCCAGCCGATCGATTTCACTTTGAATGGCCGTGGCACGGTTGCGCACGTCCATCACTTCTTTCTGCGCGGTTGACACTGTCTCTCCCACATCCGTATCGCTTTCCCAGAATTTGATGCTATCGCAGCTCATCAGCAGCGAGGAGAGAAGCAGAATGGGGAGAAGGCGGGAACAGGAGAGAATCAATCGCATGGCACACCGTTTTCTGATGGCGGGGTTCGGTAATCTACAAAAAAAGAAACAGGCGATGAAGTATCCTCCATCGCCTGTCGTCGCAAAGTCAGTACCGAATAATCAGGAGCAGCCGCTCGTGGTGCCGCAGTCTTCGCAGACCGTGCAGGCGCCGTTGCGCTTGACGCGGGAGGAGCCACAGGACCCGCACATTTCACCGGTGTAGCCCTGCGCGCGCGCGACGAGAATTGATTCACTGTCCATGCGCGTCACTTTTTTCTCCGCGAGCACGGGTTCGGGACGCGCCGTCCCGTCGCCGTTCTCCCGTTTGCGGGTCAGTGTCGGAGGTGTATTGAAGCTGGCGAGCGGCTGTTCGGTGGTTTCGTCCACCGACTTTACATGAACAAAATCGGTGCGACCGAGATATTCGTAGCCCAGAACGCGGAAGACATAATCGAGAATCGACGTGGCGTTCTTGATGGCTTCGTGGCCGATCACCACTCCCGCCGGTTCGAAACGCGTGAAGGTGAAGGAGTCCACCAGTTCTTCGAGCGGTACGCCGTACTGCAGTGCTTTCGAGGCCAACACGGCGAAGCAGTTGAGCAGCCCCTTGAACGAAGCGCCTTCCTTGTACATATCGATGAAGATTTCACCAAGAGCGCCGTCATCGTACTCGCCGGTGCGGAGGAATACCTTATGTCCGCCCACGACCGCCTCACGCACGAACCCGTGCCGCTTGGCGGGAAGTTTCCGGCGCTCGGCGGCGCGTGCGATGATTTTCTCCTGCACTTCCTTCGGACCGATCTGCTCGTTGAAATCAAACTCGTCGCCCATCTCGGCCAGCGCGGCTGCTTCGGGATCGCTGATCGTGTTGAGCGGCTGCGAAAGCTTGCTGCCGTCGCGGTAGATCGCATTGGCCTTGAGCATCAGTTTCCACGACAGCGTGTAGGCGCGCTTGACGTCCTCGATCGTGGCATCCGCGGGCATGTTGATCGTTTTCGAGATCGCGCCGGAAATGAACGGCTGCACCGCGGCCATCATGCGAATGTGCCCTTCGTACGCGATGTAGCGCTGTCCGCGCTTGCCACATTTATTCGCGGTGTCGAACACCGGAAGATCGGTCTTGCGCACCAGCGGAGCGCCCTCGATCATCATCGTACCGCAGACGTATTCGTTCGCCCGTTCGATCTGTTCGCTGGTGAACCCGAGGGACTTGAGCATATCGAAGTTCGGATCCGCGAGCTGCTCATCGGAGAAACCAAGGCGTTTGCAGAACGCTTCGCCGAGTACCCATTTGTTGAATGCCATGCGCAGTTCGAACACAGTGTCGAGCTGCTTTTCGATTTTCTCTATCGCGTCGCCGGAGAAGCCCTTTTCGATGAGTGCGTCGCGATTGATGTCGGGACATCCGGCCAGGGTACCGTGGCCCTTGATGTATTTCTCGATGTCTTCGATCTGTTCGCGCGTGTAGCCGAGGAATTCGAGCGCCTTGGGCACGGACTGATTGACGATCTTGAAATATCCGCCACCTGCGAGCTTCTTGAATTTGACGATGGCGAAATCGGGTTCGATGCCGGTGGTGTCGCAGTCCATCACGAGACCGATCGTGCCGGTGGGTGCGAGCACCGACACCTGCGCGTTGCGGAAACCGTGCTGCTCGCCGAGATGCAGCGCCCTGTCCCAGCTCTCCCGCGCGGCGCGCGTCAGATTGGACGGACACAGCTGTTCGTCGAGGATCAGCGGCGTGATGGTCAAGCCTTCATATTCATTTTCCGCGGCGCTCCAGGCAGCCCGGCGATGATTGCGGATCACGCGCAGCATGTGATCGCGGTTGGATTCGTAACGGGGAAATGCGCCGAGATCGCGCGCCATTTCCGCCGATGTCGCGTATGATTCGCCCGTCATCACGGCGGTGATTCCGGCGGCGACGGAACGTCCCTTATCGCTGTCGTACGGCACACCCGCGACCATCAGCAGGGAGCCGAGATTTGCGTATCCGAGACCGAGCGTGCGGAACTGGTAGCTCTTCAGCGCGACGGCTTTGCTCGGGAATTGCGCCATCAGCACGGAGATCTCAAGCGTGATCGTCCACAACCGCACCGCGTGACGGAAATCCTCGACGCGGAATTCGTGCTTTGCGTCATCCCAGAAGTATTTCAGATTGAAGGACGCCAGGTTGCAGGCGGTGTCGTCGAGGAACATGTATTCGGAGCACGGATTCGAGGCGTTGATGCGTCCGTCGACCGGGCAGGTATGCCACTCATTGATGGTCGTATCGTACTGAATCCCGGGGTCGGCCGAGGCCCATGCGGCGTAGCAGATCTCGTCCCACAGATCGCGGGCGCGCAGTGTCTTGGCGACTTCCCCGGTAGTACGGAAGGTCAACGACCAGTTGCCGTCGTTCTCCACGCCTTCGAGGAAGGGATTGGTGACGCGGACCGTGTTATTCGAATTCTGTCCGCTGACCGTGTTGTATGCTTCGGATTCGTAATGCGTGTCGAATTCATCGATATCGAACTCGGTGACGCCCTGCTCGACCAGTTGAAGCGCACGAAAGATATAATTTTCGCGCACACCCACGCGGCGGGCCTGGATGATCGCCAGCTGGAGTTCCTTGTTTTTAGTGTAATCGACCGAATCACCCTTGGTGGCAGCCTTCATGATGCGGTTGAGATGCAGCTTGTTTATCTGGCTGCCCGTGACTAATGCCGCGACCTTTTCTTCTTCACGCACTTTCCAACGCACGAAATCCTCGATATCCGGATGATCGACGTTGAGCACAACCATTTTCGCGGCGCGGCGCGTGGTGCCGCCCGATTTGATGGCGCCGGCGGCGCGGTCGTTGATTTTCAGGAAGGACATGAGCCCGGAGGAAATGCCGCCACCCGAAAGGCGCTCATTGCGGCCGCGCAGGCTGCTGAAATTACTGCCCGTACCGGAACCGTATTTGAAGATGCGCGCCTCGCGCGTGACCAGATCGAAAATGCCGCCTTCGTTGACCAGATCGTCTTCGACGGACTGGATGAAGCAGGCATGCGGTTGGGGACGACTGTACGCATCCTCCGAAGCCACCACTTCGCCGGTCTCGGGGTCGGCATAGAAATGTCCCTGCGAATTCCCGGTGATGCCATAGGCGAAATGGAGTCCGGTATTGAACCACTGCGGGGAATTCGGCGCGGCCATCTGACGCAGCAGCGTGTACGCCATTTCATCATAGTAGTTCTGTGCATCTTCCACGGTATCGAAATACCCGTTTTTCTCGCCCCAATCACGCCAGCAGCCGACCATGCGATGCACGACCTGACGGATGCTCGTCTCACCGCCAAAGAGGGGTTCACCGAGTTCATTCACCCGCTGCGTCCCATCTTCGTTCATCAGAGGAACCCCGGCTTTTCGGAAATATTTCTGCGCCAGGATATCGGTCGCCATCTGCGACCAATGCGCCGGCACTTCAATATCATGCAGCTCGAACACAACGCTGCCATCGGGGTTGCGGAGGACGGACGAGCGCTTCGTGTATTCGAAACTATCGTAAGCACTCTGACCGGGACGGGTAAATTGACGCGAAATTTTCATCTGGCGGTATCTTTTTTTTCGATCTGTGATAGTGGAGATGACAATCCCCTTCACAGCAACTGTAAAAGGGGGATCCTAAGTCTTTAATATACAACGAATTGACAGAACTCTTGGCGCGTAACTTCCCACCCCCGCGTCATGCAGGCCGGGGGATTGTCCGTTACAGAATTTACGGTAAACGAACGCGGAAAGCGCCACCGAAATGTGGGTTTGAATATACACCTTGCCCAGTTTCATGTCAAGATGAACGGCCTTAATTCCTTTAAGTGGTAAATTAAAGAAATGCCGCAACCGATTGCAATAGAGATGGTTAACTTTTTAAAATTTTAATGTAAAACTTTAAGATCAGGAGGGGTGTGAGGGGGTGGGAACAGTGAACTCTCACGACATCCTAACAATTATGCGAAAACAGCTCAATTACGCAGGTATGGCCAATGCGCCAAGGAGAGCCGCGCGTTTTGCCCCAGTGGCGGCGGGGAGATTGGCGGCATTGCCCACGAGCCACTCGTTGGCAAGCACCGCAAAGGCCAATGCTTCTTTCGATTCGGGGGCGACGCCGAAGGCGGACGTGCTTTCCACTGTGGCCTCGGGGAATGAATAACGCAGACCATCGGTGAAAAAATGGTTGCGCGCACCGCCGCCGCTGAGAAGCAGCCGGAAGCGATACGGCGAGGGCAGCAGGGCGCGCAGCTGCATGCTGATGCTGCGTACGGTACACTCACTCACCGTTGCGACGATGTCGGAAATGTCGAGCACGGAAAGCTCGCGAGCGATGTTGAGCAGATCATCGAGATAATCCTCCCCGAAACTCTCTCTGCCGGTGGACTTCGGAGGATTCTGCCTGAAGAACGGATGCTGCAGCATCCAGGAGAGCAGATCGCTATTGACCGTGCCCGAGCTTGCCACGACGCCGTCTTCATCAAATTCTCGTCCGTAGTACTTCCGCATCAAGGCATCGACGAGCATGTTTCCGGGGCCCGTATCAAACGCAAGTGCATCCGAGATGCCGCCACCACGGGGAAGCAAGGTCAGATTCGCAATGCCGCCGATGTTGAGGAGCACGCGATCCTCGGCTTCGGATTGAAAGAGAAGGTGATCGACGTAGGGAACAAGTGGCGCACCCTGTCCGCCCAGCGCCATGTCCCCTGCGCGGAAGTCATACACGACGGGAATGCGCAGAAGCGTGGAAAGCGTCGGACCACTCCCGATTTGAAGGGTCGAACAGATGTCGTGTCCTGCGATATGAACGGCCTCTGGGAGATGGCGCAGCGTCTGTCCGTGCATTCCTATCAGGTCCACTTCCTCCAACGCAATATCGCATTCCCGACAGGTCGCGCGTACGGCATCCGCATAGACATGCGTGATCGCGGTATGCAGCAGACAGATATCATTGATATTGCTTGAAGCGACTTCGCAGTTATTGAAGATGCGCTGCTGCAGTTCTTCGGCATACAGCGTCTCCGCAAAGTGAATCTGCTCGACCTCAAGCGACGGACCGCTGCCCTTCAGACGTACGAGTGCGACATCGACGGCATCGACCGAGGTACCGGACATGATTCCGCACACCAGACGGGCTGGTTTTGTGACCAGACGAGTAAGGATATCTAGCGGCGAACGCGACATGCACCGTACCGTATTAATTCGGATGAATTGTACCCTAAAATAAGAAAAAAGGGCGCCGCTTCGCAATCACAGCGTGTAAAGAAATCCGATGCGTGCGCGCCAGACCGAAAGTTCCCTGAGAGTAAAGTCCTGCGTCGACACCGATTTTCCGAGCGGTTGGGTAAGTCGAACGGCCATCTGCATCGAAAGGGACGCACTGAACGGCATTTCTATCCCCACTTCTCCGGCCACGGCGAGATGCAGCGTTTCTTCATGGTAGTCGCGCCGGGAGGTGCGCCAGCCTTCACGCTCGGAAAACCCGGTATAACTGACGGAGTAGGATTTCTCCCCATCGCTCACGAGAGACACTACCGGACCCGCGGCGATATACAATGGCACAGGCAGCGTGATGAAACGGTACTGAAGCAAGACCGGAAACTCGACGAGCGCCCGGTTCCGCCGTTCTATCTCGATTTTCGGATCACCGTCGTGGAACGCCGACCAGGGCTGCGACCACCATGCGATATCCACCTGCAACTGAAACGAGGCGTCGATCGGCAGTCCGAGCGTAATTCCCGCGACAGTACTCTGTTCGACAGTCGACTGGAATTCGCCTTCATACGGGAAAACGCTGTACCGAAAGAGACTGGTCTGCACACCCCCGTGCAATCCGATCCGCATCGCGGGTGCATCATTGGTTTGCTGCGCCCGCGCCGACACGGCGGCTGACAACAGCAGTACCGCGGTGCAGAGCAGCGTGGTCACGCGTCTCACAGTCCCTCCCCGAAGGTGTACAGCACCGCGAAGCGCACCTTCCAGTTATGAGGCGTTTCCCAGGTCAGCAGCGGATCTTCGAGCAGCGGGGTAAGTTCCTGTGAATAGCGTACCCCGAGCAACACGGACCAGTCCGCTGACGCATGGATGTCGATCCCGGCTTCGGCAAGCACCGAGCTGTAGAGCTGGTTGAGATTGCGGGTGCGGGAGATGGTGCGGGAGAACGGCGGTTCTTCTGCAATGCGGAACTCATCGATGCTCACATGCAGGGACGACAAGTTCATGCCGAACTCCATGCCTGCTCCGAAATAGGGAAGGACGAGTCCGTCAACAAACGGAAGTACCTTGAGGATGACAGGAATGCCGAGATAATCGACAGGATCCTGACGGAGAGTGAAATTCACCCCTCCGAGGCGCTGGAGTGTGGCGATGGGGACATTGCGCTGTCCGTAATGAGGGCCGAATTCCAGAAGCAATTGTCCCGACAGCACGAAATCGAAGGTGAGCCCAAGAAATCCGTTTTGCTGCGCTTCCACGTCAAGCGTCGTTTTCGCATCGCCGCTCCCCATCCATGTGTAGCTGCTGCGTTCGGCTGCCATGCCGACCTGCAGACCTGCCCGAAACGGAATGCTCGGCTGCGCTTCCAGGTTCAGGCTGGGGAGCAGCATCGGCAGAATTGTCAAGATGAGAGTGAGATTCTTCACATGGACCCGTCTTTGATCCCAAAATACTACGTAGATGTGACACTTTTCAGCAAAAAGGGTTACCGCTCCCCTCGGCATCACAATTTTCGGGGAAGCGTTTTCATACTAAATCCAGATAAAATTGCGTTTTCCTCTTGACTTTTACAAAAAAGAGGTTAGATTGGACACACCTCTCACCTCCATTCTCACTTGGCAATGTCCTGATGAAGAATCATCAGTGCGTTGTGTCGATTCAGACCAGGTTTCACTTCGATGACGGCCCAGTGGGTTTCTCATCGTCGACCACCTCGGAAGGTGGAATAGCAAACCGCGGCAAGAGAGAATTTCCAACATTCAAAAACATTTATATAGAGTGCTCCAATGGTACGCAATTTCATTTCTTCCATGCTCCTCCTGCTGCTGCTATCCGCGCAGCAGTTGCTTGCGGGAAGCTACGTCGTTCGCAGCACCGCCGATGCCGGCGCACATTCCCTCCGCTGGGCGCTGCTCCAGGCCAACGCCTCGGCCGGTCCGGACGTCATCACCTTTGAAATCCCCGGTGACGGACCCCATGTCATCATGCCCGATTCACCACTCCCGCCGCTTACCGATCCCGCGGGCGTCATTATTGACGGACTGTCACAACCCGGAAGCGGCATCGGCAGCAATCCCCCCAGCACACTGCACCTCCAGATCGTGCTCGACGGCCGCAACGCAGGCGATGCACCGGGAATCTGGATTCTCTCGTCGTTCAACCGCGTGCAGGGGATGATCATCAACAGCTTTGCCGAGGACGGGATCCGTCTGCAGGCAATCCTGCAGGGGACGATCAAAAATATCGTGCGCCATTGCATCGTCGGACTCGACGCCGATGGCATGACGACGCGGCCGAACGGAACGGGAACGCGAACCAGTCACTGGGCGGGTATCAGCATTATCAGCATTCAGCATTCACCCGGCCTTGCGCATGACAACCTGCTGTTCGGAAACATCGTCTCCGGCAACAATGGCGACGGCATTCTCCTTGCCGACTGCATGGGAGGACGCGTGTTCGGCAACACGCTGAGCGGCAATCGTATCGGTGTGACACGTACCGGCGATGCGGCGGTCGGAAACAGCCGCGATGGCATTCTGCTCTACGGCGGCTGCTACGGCAATACGATCTCAGGGAATCTGGTGGGAGGCAACGGCAGTGACGGCATGCATCTCGTCGGCGACGAGACGCGAAACGCACAGGCCCACCACAATATCATCAGAAAGAATGTGATCGGTATAAGCCTGGACAACAAGCCGATGGGCAACACACTCAACGGCATCAATATCGGTGGCGCGGAATATGAGTACGTCGGCGGCTTTGCGTCGAACAATACCATTTCCGGAAATACGATCGCAGCCAACGGACGGAACGGCGTGTATGTAGAGGAGTATGCCGGAGCGGCCTCAAATGCCGATGGTAATCGCATCTCACAGAATGCAATATTCGCGAATGCGGGTCTCGGCATTGATCTTGGCGAAGAGGTTTCCACAAGATCCGAGTCCTCTGACGCGACGCCCAACCAGCAGTTGGCTGCCCCCTCGATACTCGAGGCCGAATATGGCAAGGGCGTGGCAACGGTACGCGGCAGCGTTGAAGTTCGGGGCAAGGACGATCTGCTCACGGTCGAACTCTATAAATGTCATTCGGGCTCACTGAAGAAATGTCAGGCGCCGATCTACCTCGGTACGGCATCGCCCGATGCCGAAGGCGTCTGGCTCTTCTCAACCAATGGGCTTCTTGAATCCGGGGACAGTGTCGTTGCCCTGCTCATCGACGACAAGGGCAACACGTCCGAATTCGCTCAGCACCAGCCGGTGTTGGCAATGGACTTTTTCGACCGACCTGTCATGGCTGACTACAATATCGGCAAGAGCGACGGCTCGGTGAGTGCACTGCTTCGCGACCTCAATCCGAGTCAGTCCACGCATCCGACAAAGATCAAGGTCGACGTGGTGAAGGACTGCTGGGGCATCCTGGAAATCTATACCACCAATGGAGAACTGGTTCAGACGCTCGTTGACCGCTGGATGCCGAAAGGCGAATATGCCGTTGATTGGGATCGATCGAACTGGCGCGGAAGGCCCGTCGAGGCCGGCAGCTATATCTGCCGTCTTGATGCCGACGGTGTGCGCCAGACAACGGTGATCACCGTCCGCTGATCGACCCTACCGTTACTGGCAGAACTTTCCCTGTCACGCTCCCAACGCGTGACGGGGATTTTTTTCGCTCCTCCCTCCAGAGGATGAGCCTTCAGGCTCGTCCCTTCTAATAAATTTCTACTTCGAGCTTCAACACCCGGAACGCCAGTGTGATGTCGAGCAGGGCGAACACGACGCCGACCGCCGCGCTGACAAGGCCGAGGAGAAAGATCCACACCGCAAAGGCCGCGGCATTGAGCCCGAAGAAAAGTCCCAGGCCGAGAAGAATCGATGAGACGAGATATCCGATCACGCCCAGCCAGAGAAATATCAGGGAGCGGCGGAGATAATTCGCGCGAGTCAGGAGCGAGGGAATCTGTTGCAGCACGCTTTCGAAACGAAGGGCGTCGACGTACTCGCGGTCGATGCCTTCCGGATCGGCGAGTTTCCGCCTTTTCTCGTCATTGAGTATGCGGATGCGGCTGATGACGATGGCGTAGCGGTTGTTGAGTCCGAGCAGGAGCAGTCCGCAGGCGGAGATCATCAAGGCTGGAGTGAGAATCGCCTGAATGGTCTGCTGGGCGATGGGGGTTGTGATTTCAGTCATGGAGGTCTTTTACATCATGTTGTGAGGATCGACGTCGATGCTTATATGCACAGACTTGTTGCGCGCCTGGCGCAGGTAATATTCTTCGGCCCGCCGCAGGGCATCGCCGATTTTACTGCCGTCGCCGTCGCGGGTTTTCTCCACCCGCAGAAGAAGCTGCCAGCGGTAGCGGCGGTTGATGCGGCTCAGCAGCGCAGGCTGTGGCGCATGCATGGAGAAAAAGTGCTCCTCCCTGCCGAGCGAAATATGGTACAGCTTCGCGGTCTGCTCCACGGCGCGTTCGTCCTCGCCGCTGAAGGTCAGCTGCACGATACGGGAAAACGGCGGGTAATAAAGTGCTTTCCTGCTGCGCAGTTCGCTCTCCATGAAGCCGGGATAATCATGGCGCAGCACAAACTGCAGCACCGGATGCTGGGGCTGCGAGGCCTGGAGCACAACCGTACCCGGACGCGAACCGCGTCCCGCACGACCCGCGACCTGCGTCAGCAGCTGCATCGTCCGTTCGGAGGAACGGAAGTCGGGGATGAGCAGCGACTGTTCGGCCGCGACGACGCCGACTAGGGTTACCCGGTCGAAATCGAGTCCTTTCGCCACCATCTGCGTTCCAAGCAGCACGTCGGCTTCGCCCTGACTGAAGGCGGTGAGCAGTAGATCGTGCGCGCCCTTCCGTCGCGTACTGTCTGCATCCATGCGGATGATGCGGGCCTGGGGCAGCTCGGCTTTCAGATCTTCTTCCACGCGCTGCGTTCCGGCGCCCACATTGTCGAGATCGGTACCGCCGCATTCGGGACAGATGACCGGGACCTTGCGTGTCGCCCCGCAGTAATGACAGCGGAGCAGCACGGCGTCCTTATGGAAAGTCATCGAGATGCTGCAGTTCTCGCATTCCTCGACATATCCGCAGTCGCGGCATTCCACATGCGGCGCGAAGCCACGCCTGTTATGGAGAATGATACTTGCCTCGCCCCGCTCGCAGCGGCTCCGAATTTCATCGACCAAGGTGGTGGAAAAGGCGCCCCGCAGAAGGCGCTGGCGCCGGGCCTCCGCCATGTCCACGGTTTCGAATACCGGCAATACCGCATTGTCGACGCGTTCGGGCAGCTCGAGCCAGGCGTATTTCCCGCTGTGTGCATTGTGCCAGCTCTCCGCCGACGGCGTAGCCGATCCGAGCAAGACGGGCACCTGCTCGAGCCACCCACGCATGATGGCGGCGTCGCGCCCGTGATAGCGGGGCACGCTGTCGGACTGCTTGTAGCTGGCCTCCTGCTCTTCGTCGACGACGATGAGTCCGATATCCGCCAGCGGGGCAAACACCGCCGAACGCACACCGACCACGACGCGATATTCGCCTGCCAGCGTCAGCCGCCATGCGTCGAAGCGCTCGCCCACCGACATCCTGCTATGCATCACGGTGACGTCTTTCCCGAATGCTTCCCTGATGCGGTAGACAAACTGCGGTGTGAGCGAAATTTCCGGCACGAGGACGAGGGCGCTTTTCCCTTTCGCCAGCGTGTGCCGAATCGCCTCGATATACACCTGCGTTTTCCCGCTGCCCGTCACGCCATACAGCAGCATCGTCTGATGGGCTTCGGCATCCACGGCTTCGCTGATGGCGCCATGTACGCGACGCTGCGCTTCGGTCAGGGTGATTTTCTTTTTCTTTTCCGCGTAGCGGATTTCCCATTCGCGCGTGACTTCTTCCTCGAGAATCTCGACGATGTCCTTCTCCTCGAGCGCCCGGACCTGCGCGCTCGACGCGCGTGCCTCGCGTACGAGATCCGCCATCTGCACCGTGCGGCGTCCCTGTCCGTGATGCTTCCAGAGCGTCGCGACGATATTCGCCTGCTTGGGAGCGCGGGATTCGAGAATCTCCATGACCTCGGCGATTTTTTCGCGCTTCTGCCATGGATCCACCAGTCGCACCGTGAGCACGATTTTAGCGCGCGCCGCCGGCCGCTCGATGGTGGATTCCACCTGCGCAACCCCTTCCATGAGAAGTTCTCGCAACTGCGCGGAAATAGACCGCACGCCACTGAGCGCGAGCAACTCTTCTTCGGTCATAACCTCCCCGGTGCGCAGGGCGTCGATGATCGCCGCTTTCGTTTTCGAGCGTCCGACAACCCGGGCGATCAGCTCCTCATCCTCGGTACAAAGCGACACATAGCGTGCGGTATCGACGTCCATCCCCTGCGGCAGTGCCGCTTTGATCGCCTCGCCCAGTCCGCATACGTAGTACCGATGCACCCAGTCGCAGAGCTGCATCACCTCGGGCGTGATCACGGGTGCGGGATCCAGTACCTGCTGTACGGCCTTGAGCGCGAAATCGGGCATACGGTCATGCACGCGGATGACAAAGCCCATGAGCAGACGCCGTCCCAGCGGCACCATGACCCGTACCCCGGGCTGCATGCGTTCGCACAGTCCGTCGGGCACCGCATAGGTGAGCGTGTCTTTCGGCACGCTCGGTACGGCGATATCGGCGTAGAGTTTCTCGTGCATCTTCTAAATTATCCAGACCGGGAGGAAGAAAAAACCTCAAAGACACAAAGACGCGAAAAAGAAACACGAAGATCGACAATCTTTGCCATACCCCGCGACGACACTTGCCGAGGATATTGTATGCTGGAAGAGTAAATGGCGAAAATGTGTCCGTATCAAGGTTTTTTGCTTTTGGCACGGTTGTGGTATCTCCAAGGACAGAAGCATACACAGACCACCTTTCACAAAATACTGGAGTTCATCATGAAACGCATTCTTTCCCTCCTCGCACTCGCAGCCTTCGCGCTCACGCTCACCGTCGTCAACACCAACAGCAGCTATGCCCAGGGCAAGCCGGCCAACAAGGGCTTCGTCGACGCGAACGCCGACGGCATCAACGACAACGCCATGGACGATGACGGCGACGGCATCCCCAACGGACAGGATCCCGACTGGACCGGCACGCGCCTGAATACCAACGGCCGCGGTTTCGTCGATGCAGACGGTGACGGCATCAATGACAATGCTCCCGACGCTGACGGCGACGGCATCCCCAACGGACAGGATCCCGACTTCGTACCCGGCAGCGGAACGGGTTCCCCGGCAGGACGCGCACTGCGCGGCAGTGGTAACGGCGGCACGGGCACGGGCGTCTGCACCGGCACCGGCACCCCGGCTCCGGCAGGTTCCGCGACGCGCTCCGGTCGCCGCGGCAAGTAAGCACGCGACACCACGACACGATAACGAGAATTGAATGAAGAACCCCGGGCAACGTCCCGGGGTTCTTGTTTTTTACCATATCCTCGTGTCTTTGTGTCTTCGTGTCTTTGTGTTATTCCCCGCGATCCGATCCCTTCGTGGTTTCTTCTTCGTTTTCCTGGGCTTTGTATTCGGCGTAATAGGGTTTCTTGCTGCCCTCGTAGCTGTCGATGCGCACGAGCACGCCTTCGAGCTTGCCGTTGACCAGCGGAATGCGCCGGCTGGTCTTGAGTCCGATGGACTTCCGCAGTTCCGGATCGCCCATGTAGATGAAGGCCGTACTTCCCTTGCAATGCTGCTTGATGAAATCACCGAGCTCGGTGTACAGGAGCTTCACTTCCTCCAGTTCCCCCATGCGAATGCCATAGGGAGGATTCGCGAGCAGAGTTCCGTTCTCGAATTCCTTCACACGCTGGAACGCCTGGCGCTTCAGCGTGACGGCCTCTGAATACGGCAGACGGGAGAGATTCTCCTTCGCCACCGATACTGCCGCGGGAGAAATGTCGCTGCCGGAGATGAGTCCGCGCGGCAGCGGACGCATCTGCGCGTCGCACTCCGCCTTCACGTTCTTCCACGTTTTCTCTTCGAAATCCGGCAAGTAGAAGAAACCGAAATTCCTGCGCAGCAGCTGTGCGGGCATGCGGCAGTAATGCATGAGCGCCTCGCAGAGCAAGGTGCCCGAACCGCACATGCAGTCCCACAACGGCGTCTCGCCGTCCCACCCCGTCTGCCGGATGATGGCGGCGGCGAGTGTTTCCTGCATCGGCGCTTCGCCTGCGAGCAGGCGGTAGCCGCGTTTGTGCAGCGATTCGCCCGATGTGTCGAGACTGATGACGGCGCGGTCTTCTTCGATATGCAGATTCAGCCGCACGTCGGGATTGACGGTCTCCACCGACGGACGCACGCCGCGCGACACGTCGCGGAAGTGATCCACGATACCGTCTTTGAGGCACTGCGCGGCGTACAGGGAGTTGTTGATGCTGCTTTTCGTCACGGATGCGGTGATCGCGAAGGTTTGATCCACGGTGAAAAACGTTTCCCAGGCGATCTTCCGCGACGTCGCAGTCAGTTCTTCGGTATCCCGGCAGCGGATGGAGATCAAGGGCGCGAGCACGCGCGACAGCATGCGCGACATGTAGTTGATGCGATACAACGTCGCTTTGTCCGCGCTGAAGTACACGCCGCGGTAGGCGGCCTCGACGTCGGTCGCGCCTAGTTCCCGCAGTTCATCCGCGCACATCGCCTCCATCTTGCCCGGCGCCTGTGCGAAATATCTGCCGTCGAATTGATAATTGTACATGCGTATCCTTTTTGAATCCTCCGCTTTCCCTCCGTGGAGGATGACCCTTCAGGGTCGTCCGTTTCCCTTCTGCGGAGGACGAGCCTGAAGGCTCATCCTCCGGAGATATGTTTTACAGGCGGCGCCAGTCGACTTCCTCGGCGGGTTCGTTGTCGAGGATGTCCTCGATGGCGAGCAGCACGTCTTCTTCGAGCTTCTCGACGACATCGAGCGCCTTCATGTTTTCGACCACCTGTTCCGCGCGCGAGGCGCCGGTGATGACCGTGCTCACATCGGGATTCATCAGGCACCAGGCGATCGCCATCTGGGCGAGCGTCGCGCCGATTTCATCCGCGATTTTCTGCAGCTTGCGGGTTTTCTCGATTTTCTCTTCCCAGCCTTTTTTCATGAGGCGATTGCGCAGCCACTCGTATTCCGGAAGCGCGAGGCGGGTGCCATCGGGAATGCCTTCGTTGTATTTCCCGGTGAGCAGTCCCGTGGCGAGCGGACTCCAGATCGTCAGACCGAGGCCGATTTCGCTGTACAGACGCTCGTATTCCGCTTCCACGCGATCGCGCTTGAACATGTTGTATTCCGGCTGCTCCATGATCGGGGGGATCAGGTGTTCGCGGCGCGCGAAATCATGCGCTTCGCGGATGCGCTCGGCGCTCCATTCGCTGGTGCCCCAGTACATCACCTTCCCTTGCTGAATGAGCGTGTTCATCGCCCACACGGTTTCCTCGATCGGGGTGTAGATGTCCGGGCGATGGCAGAAAATCAGGTCCACATAATCGGTCTGCAGGCGTTTGAGCGCGGCGTGAGTACCCTCCATGATATGCTTGCGTGAAAGGCCGGTATCGTTCGGACCGTCGCCGCCCCAGAAAATCTTCGTCGAAAGCACGAGGTCGCTCCGCTTCCATCCCGTCTTCGCGATGATGTTGCCCATCATGGTTTCTGACAATCCGGCGGAATACGCCTCGGCATTGTCGAAGAAATTCACTCCGGCATTATAGGCTTCCTTCATGCAGGCGGCGGCGGCATCTTCATCGACCTGATCGCCGAACGTCACCCACGAGCCAAACGAAAGTGCGGAAATGCGAAGGCCGGAGCCTCCCAGAAAACGATATTCCATTATCTCTCCTCGATTGAATACGACTGTTATCGTTAAATGTAAACTTTTTCTTCCTTCCAGATAACCTTGATCGAACGCCGCAGTCCCCGGCAAATCCAGATCGTCTGATTGTTTTCGTACGGCATGACGTAGGAACTGCGAAATACCGCGGCCTCGACCGCCTCGTCGCAGGAAGCGCGATGTGTTTTTTCTTCGCCGCCGATGACGATAACGGTACCGATCTGCTCCGGATACCCCCACAGCCAGTAGTTGTTGTGCACGGCTATGACACGTGGTGCGGGATATCGGTCCGCGTAGTACTCGATCGCTCCGGCCTGTCCGTAGTTCCTCGCGAACACCACTGCGTCACGGCGTTCTTTCTCCGGAAGGGAAAGATAGACCTTTGAAATCGTTTTTGCGAAATCCTCCCACCCGTGCATGTCGGCAAAGAATTGTGGAAGCACATCCAGATTTCTGCTTTCGGAGTTGGGATGGCTGACTCCGAGCAGATCGGTGTATTTGACGAAGGCGGCTGCCGGCAGCACGGGCGCGGCAAACGGCAGGAGGAGAAGTCCGGCCGCCACGACCCACACGACGAGCACGGGCCTCAGCACGGAAGGGCGTCGCTGCGACACGCTTTCAAGCCACACGCCGGCTGCCGCGAAAATCATCGGGAACGTGGGTGAAAGATATTCCGCCTTGCTGTGTCCATTCAGAAAGAGGATCGCGAATGCGACGAGGAATACCATTCCGAGCGCGCGAAAGGCCTTCCCCTTCGGATGAAGGAACAGATACCAGAGTCCGATCAGAAACAGCGGGACATACAGCGGATTCACTTCCAGAAAGAGGTCCCTCAGAAAGCCGAGCCGGGAGATCCCCCCGTACTTCATCGTCGTTGCGTTGCGGATGAATTCGAGATGTGCGAAGTCGTTCGCGGCATTCCACAGCACATAGGGGAGAAACAGCAGCACTGCGATGCCCGCTGCGACCCAGGGCCAGGGCGTACGCAGTTGTCGACGCAACGGAGTGAACAGCACGGCAACGGCGATGCCAGCGGCAAACCACAGCATGCCGATTTTGTTCATGCTGCCGAGTCCGATGAGAAGTCCCAGGAGGAGCCACCAGTATTTTTGTCGTACGGATGTCTCGAGCGAGGGTTCTCCCTCTTTCGTCATCTCGACAAGCGGCAGAAAGAGCCAGGCTCCCAGGGTCCAGAAAAAGTGATCGAGTGCATTCATCGAATACACCGAATGCATCGCAATGCTGATCGGCGTGAGCATGGCAGCCAGGCAGGCGATTGCGACGGCGAAACGTGATCCTCCCATGCGCAACGCGATCATTCCCGTCAGCCAGGTCGTGAGGCCGGACAGCAGTGCGGCAACCAGACGAATCGCGAACATGGAATCACCGAGGAGATTCCTCGCGACAAACAGGGTCACGATAGAGAGCGGCGGATGGTCCACATATCCGAAGGCAAGGCGCTTGCTGCAGGCGATGTAGTACAGCTCGTCGCGAAAAATGCCGTACGGAGTAAACACAGCGACGAGCGCATGGAGCAGAACGGCCGCTGCTCCGATAAGCATTGCCAGCATGCCGGCGCTGACACGCACGCGCGAGACCGTCTGCGGAGAGGAGGCGGGCATGGTCTCCATGAATACTTCTCCGGGGATATTGAGCTGCGTTCGAACGACGGAGCGGCCCGTGTTATGTGGGAAGTTTTCCGAATATTTTCCACAGCCAGCGATGGAAGGAATGCACGCTTTGCACGGGTTCGACGAACATCAGCAGGCATTCACCGTGTACGGCGTCGATGCCGTTCTCCGCGCAATAGGTGATGGCGTCTCCCGACGCTGCTCCCTGCTGCATCCAGATCCGGGAAATTCCTGCGGCATGCGCTTCGCGCACGAGCTTCTCGCTTTCCGCCGGCTTGACAGCCAGTACGAGTCCGCCCACCTCTTCCGGCAAGGCGGCGAGGGAAGGGACGCAAGGAACCCCGTCTATTTGGCTGGCCTCCGGGTGTACCACGTGCACGGTATATCCCTTGCCTTTCAACTCCTTGAGAATCGTGTTCCCGAATTTCTTTCCGCTTCTCGACGCTCCGGCTAGCGCCAGCGTTTTCTGCGCCACGAAATCTTCCACGAGTGAACGCGTGACGGATGATTGTTCCATGATTTCCTTATCGGGTGTTTCAAGATTGGTGTTCATTGAATTTACGAAATCCGGAGGGGAATGTCATGAGGAGGGATGGCAGGCGGATTCACGGTGACCCGATCCCGGACCTCCTTATGATCCCGTGTCGTAGGGCGGATTCATATACCTCAACCCTTGCCTCCCGGATGATTCCGTGTCGTAGGGCGGATTCATGAATCCGCCCTACGTTGGTATGCCGAATAAATGCAACATGGATTGGATATCCGTCGAGACATGCGAACCGGGAACACCCGGTATTTTCATTTCCCCCGGGAAATCGAAGAATGCGCGGAAACCACCGTCTGGCTCGAATCCCGCGCCCCATGCGAGATCGTACCCGAGGGTGGTCGAACGGCGGGAGAGTCGGTGATACAATGCCGGCCAACGCTGCTTGAATAGCAGGCTATTCACTCGTTCGAGTGCCACCGGCATCCGTAGCAGATATGGATTGTCCGTCGGCCACGTGAGGATGTCTGAATACGAACGCGGCACGCGTAAAAGCTGCGGTGCGAGTTTGCGAACGATCAGTCGCTGTGGGTACTGGGCCCAGCGCTTGTGTTCCGCGACTCGTGAAATCACCGAGACATAGTCGCGATCGAGATACGGTGAAAGGTATCGGAGATAATTGTTCTGCAGCAGCGCGCCGTCGGCTCCATGATTCGGCAGCACTGTTTGAACATTGAACACGTCCGCGCAACAACCCGGAGAAACATAGTCGGCCGGATCCGGTACCACTGCCTGCAGAATAGCACTTGCGAGATGCACGTGGCGGTCCGCTTCGTTCACATGTTTCAGGATTTCCGGACGCAGCAACGCTTCGAAAGTTCGACGAAAAAAGGAATCCCGGTTTCGAGCCTGTTGACTGTTATTACGCAGAAACCATCGCCCTTCGATGGAGGTATGCACGCCGTCCATCACAAAGCGACCGAGTTTCGCGTACTCCGGATACGCCCACATCACATGATAATTGTCGAACGCAAGTGCGCCATTGCTCCCTCCGAGAAATCGGGCTGAACAGAAGTCGAGCGGCAGGACGGTCGGAAGATTGATGACACGATGCCGCAGGTGCAGCCGCTCGGCGATCGTGCGGGCGATGCGTACATCGTGTCCTTCGCGCACGGCATGCGTCGCGAAGGGAAGGTCGAGTCCATCAGCGGCGACGGTTGCAGCCACGACCCTGCTGTCCATTCCCCCCGAGAGCGTGCAGACCATGCTCCCTTCCGATTTCCGATGCAGCTTGCGTACCGCGACGCGGAAGCAATCGACGATGTCGTCATCGATGCCGCGATATTCAGAGGGTTCGACAACTGGCGTGAAATACTCCTCCGTGCTCGATGTCAGGGATTGCGGCGTTCGATGCACACGGCAGACCCTTGCGCGACCGAGTTTGCGAATATTCGGGTACACCGTTTGTCCGTCAAAGGTGGTACCGAAGGTGAGGATCTGGCTTACCCCCCCCCATTTCGGAGCGCTATATCCGTTATCATTGATTCAGCCAGCGCATGGAGTGAGCTTGAAAACGCGAACGCGTCCTTGCTTTCGTGGGTGTACACTGGCAGCGTGCCCCATGGATCGGTTATCAAGGTAAGTCTGTTATCGTCTGCAGCGCAGGTGAGAAACATGCCATTGGCGCCGGAGTCGATTTCCTGCGTTGAAAGGTGTGCCAGCGAATGTGGATTCCTTTCGACCGCCCAGTCGTCAAACGCCACACCGTTGAATACTCCGATACATTCGTCATCATCGCTGCGCGAGAAATGTGTGGCGGCGGAGGATGCCTGGGATATCGCGCTTCCCAGGACAACTCCCCCGCAGTGAGGCGTTTCGATCCGCAGTGTCTGTCCGTCGGAGCATCGGTGACGGTGCGCAGCGAGAAAGCGTTCAACAAGCGCGGTATCGTTTGAGAGTATTCCCAGTATTCCGTTCGGCAGCATGGTGAGCACCTCCACTCCATCTTGGTTTTTCGGAGCCGCCGGCATGTTACTTCCCTGCGATGACTTTCGCAATCTCCTTGCGGTCGGCTCCGAGAGAAAGGAGCGAACCTCAGAACCGCAGTCTGAGTACCGTCATCTGCAGGTCGGGACGCGGAACGGTGGGATCACGGTGTGTGAAACCCACGTCCTGCATCGCTGCGGTACCCCATGTCGGCATCCGTGTGAAGGAATGGGAGCCGTCGTCCGCGGGAAACAGCCGCACCTCCTCCGGCCAGCCACGCCGTTGCTCCGCGACCGGCGAGGCGGTCAGATGCCAGGCGACGAGTGGCAGGATGAAATGCGTGGCGAACAGCGACCACCCGGCGATATCGGCTTCGGGATGTCCGTGCGGAAGCGCATCCACTGTCGCGATGGTGATGCCCGTGGCGAGCAGCGCCCCGCCCATTGCCGCGACGAAGCTGCCATTCCCGCCATACAGCTTCCCGATAAGGTCGATGCCGTACGGCACCCCGATCAGTGCACCGCTCACATAAAAAGAGAGGACGGCGACACCAAGACTCGATTCTCCCGTGGCATTCGATAATCCGCTGATGACGAACGCACCGAGAACTCCGATGACGACGGAAGATCCCCCTGCGACGACGGTCTGCATTGCCATCTCTCCCGGATGAAACGGCTTCCACCCACGGATGACGATACTCGAATCTCCGCCCGGGAGCAGCGGATCCACGGGGAGCGCTTTCGGGTCGGATGGTATCTGTGCGCAAAGCCGACTTGATGGTGCCAGGAGTAAAATCATCAGCGCGAATATGAAACAACCCCTCGGCCAATTTCGTTTCGATACAACTGCCCCGCTCATAATGGCACGCGCAGAAGTGTGAAACTGACGTCGGGACGCGGAACGGTGGGATCGGCACATGCACGGATGGAAATCGACATCGACGGAGCATTTTCCCCGCCTCCATGCACGCGACTCTCCGAGGGCAATGCCGCGGGTCTCGATCTTCCGATGTATGCGGCACTTTCATGGTACCCGATGATGGGAGGCGCAATCGTTGCGATGACAAAAAGTGGAATTGTGATTTCCTGCTCGCGAGTGATGCCGAGCGCGACGCCCCCGAGTCCGCTTCCAAGAAGTCCGCATACAATCGTCGGCCAGAGCTTTCCATCCCCTCCCATCAGTTCGCCGCCGTAGTAGACGCCGAGCGGAATCCCCACGACAGTGCCGAGGAAATAGCCGACAACAAGGTGGGCCAGTTCGTCCAATCCCTCCTGATGCCAACCGCCGATGCCATACCCGACCGCAAAGACGGCGGCCCCTCCTGCCGCTCCGAGCAGGGTCTGCAGCAACATCGTCCGACCGTCGTACGGCTGCCATTGCGGGACATCGATCGCCGTGGCATCGGTCAAACTGCGCTCCGGGAAATTCCGCCCGGGGAGGACGTCTGCTGCGCTGAAGTGCTGACGAAAGGAAATCAGAATGCTGGAATCAGTGGACGGAGCGAACGATACCTGTGCGTAAAGCAGGCTTGAAGGTGATAATAACAGCAGCAGCGACAAGACGCGGAGCGTGGCGAAACTTGCAGCGGAATGCGTTTGTCGACGTCCATGATCAATCGACAATGATGCAGAATACATCCGCCGCTCGCACGGCGGGAGGAATGAATTCCTCTGATGATCGCTGGGTTGCCGCGGCGCCTTGCTCACAGCGGCACGCGCAGAAGTGTGAAACTGACGTCGGGACGCGGAACGGTGGGATCGGCTCCCTGGCGGAAAGGTTTCGACATCGGCGGTGTGATCACCCTGTGTCCGTTTGCACTATTGCCCATGGCGGGGCTGGGAGGGATGGATGTTCTCTCTCCTCCCGCGCTGAGATGATAGCCGAGTATCGGGGGAGCAATTGTACCGATAATGAAAAGCGGCGTGCCAACAGACGGGTCCTCGACCTGCGATGCGACGACGCCCAGCGCACACCCGACACCTCCCCCGACGAGCGTTGCCCACAACGCTCCGTCACCACCCATCAGCGTGCCACCGAGATACGTGCCCACGGGCACACCGATGATGCTGCCCATCAGATACCCGGTGGCAATACCGTCGATAAATCCGCTGAATCCTCCTTTCTGGCTCCCCATGCCCCAGCCGGCGTAAGCAAACAGCACTCCTCCGGCCGCACCGAGCGCCGACTGCAGAATGATCGTCCCCCCATCATACGGCTGCCATTGCCGAACATCCGTCGCCGTGGCGTCGGGAGCGCCCGGTTGTTCGATAGCCTCATCGAAGGGGATGGCGGGCGCGCTGAATTGTTGATGGAGCGAGATCGGAATGCCGGAATCGGCGGTCTGGGCGAGGGCGGAACAGGTCAGAAGAACGAACAGCGGAAGAAAAATTGTGTTGCGCATAAAGAGATTCCCTACTCTTGTTTATGAACTCTCACGAGTCTACGCAATAGGAAACGGAAATGCAAGGGACGCACAATTCCGGTGTAGGAAAAGTGCCCAACCGGGTGAATTGACCTCCGATTTGGGGGAATACCAGCGTACCTGGTCCGGAACCGAACGCAAGGAGTCCGGAATGGAGAACGAGGCGTTCGGGATGGTGGGGAATGGGGCGGAACAGGGAGCACGATACCAGGCACGCAGAACGTCGCGGACGCGTGTCGGCGAAGGATCAGGCGGGTTTGAGTCCGGCGAATTTCAGCACGAGTGTCTTTTTTCCGACGGAGTCGAACAGCACGACCCCGCGCGCCATGTCGCCCGCGCCCTGGATGGACAGCAGTTTGCCGCGGCCGAAGGTCGCATGCATCACCGTCGAACCGATCGAGATGTCACCGTCAAGCTGGGAGTAGGATTCCGCACCGCCGAGTTGATTGTATTCGGAACGCTGGGGCGTCGGCTTCCGGCGTTGCGCGGTTGCGGTGGACCGACCGTTGCCGCTGAACGCCGTGCTGCTGGGCGCACTCCGCCTGCGTGTGGAATCGCGCTGCACGACCGCGGGATCGATTTCATCGAGAAATCGCGAAGAGACCTGTTCGAGCCGCTCGCCCCAACGCACGCGTGAACGTGCATGCGTCATGTACAATTTCTGCATCGCGCGGGTCATGCCGACATAGCACAGACGACGCTCCTCCTCCACCTCGTCGCGCTCGATCGCCATGGAGGAGGGAAACAGTCCTTCTTCCATGCCGACAAGGAAGATCACCGGGAATTCGAGTCCCTTCGCGGCATGCAGCGTCATGAGCGTGACCGCGTTGCGCGACTCGTCGAAGCTGTCGATGTCGGCCACCAGCGACGCCTGTTCGAGAAACGCCTCGAGCGTGTTCTGTCCGTCGTCGGTCACGAAATCGACGATGGCCGAAAGCAGCTCCTGCACGTTGTCGATGCGCATGCGTGCCTCGGAGGTCCCTTCGTTCTTGAATGCCGTGATCAGGCCCAGCTCGTCGATCAGAGAACTGACCAGCTCCCCGGCCGAAATTTCCCGTCGCAGCGATGCGTATTTCTGGATCAGGCGGACGAATTCCTCGACCCGCTTGATCGCCGCGCCGGTCATGCCGGGTGCCTGCGCGACGTTGATCGCGGCGACGAACATCGGCACGCCTTCATCTGCGGCATAGCCGCGGAGGCGGGCGATGGATGTCTGCCCGATGCCACGCGTGGGATAGTTGATCACCCGCAGCACCGCTTCGTCGTCATCGGGATTGACGATCAGACGCAGGTAGCCGAGCACATCCTTGATTTCCTTGCGACGGTAGAATTCCACTCCGCCGACAATGGTGTAGGGAATGCCGCTGCGGCGCATGGCGTCTTCGATCGCGCGGCTCTGCGCGTTGGTGCGGTAGAGAATCGCGAAGTCGTTGAGCTGAAGTTTCCGTCGGCGTGATTCGTCCTGCATGCAGGTGACGATTTTGTACGCCTCTTCGCCTTCGTCGGCGGTTTCCAGCACCGTGATCAGTTCGCCCGCGTCATTATCCGTCCACAGCGATTTCGGGATCTGCTTCTTGTTGTGCTTGATCACCGAATCTGCGCCGGCGAGGATGTTTTTCGACGAACGGTAGTTCTGTTCGAGCCGGAACACGCGCGCATCCTTGAAATGCTTTTCGAATTCGAGGATGTTGCGAATGTCCGCTCCGCGGAACGCGTAAATACTCTGCGCGTCGTCGCCCACGACGCAGATGTTGCGCTGCGCCTCGGCCAGACGCCGTACGATCTGGTACTGCGCCTGGTTCGTGTCCTGGTACTCGTCGATCAGGATGTAGCGGAACTGCTGCTGATAGCGTTCGAGTACGTCGGGATTGCTGTCGAAGAGATGGATCGGATGCAGGATCAGATCGTCGAAATCCATCGCGTTTGACGCCCGCAGACGCTTGACGTACTCGGCGAACACGTCGGCCACTTTCTGCTCGAATATCTCGAAGGCCTTGTTGGCGAGATCGGCGGGAGTCATCATGCGGTTTTTCGCACTGCTGATCGCATGACGAACGGCGGTTGGGGACACCTGCTGCGTGTTGATGCCCATGTCGTTCATGATGCCCTTGATCACACCGAGGGAATCTTCCGTGTCGTAGATCGAGAAATTGCGGTGAAAGCCGATGCGTTCGGCATCGCGGCGCATGAGCCGCGCGAAAGTGGAATGGAAGGTCCCCATCCAGATGCGTTGCGCGGCCTCGCCGGGCACGACAGCCTCGATGCGCGCGCGCATCTCGCGCGCGGCCTTGTTGGTGAAGGTCAGTGCGAGGATGTTGTGGGCCGGCACGCCCTGATGCAGGAGATGGGCAATGCGGAAAGTGAGGACACGCGTCTTGCCGCTGCCCGCGCCCGCCACGATCATCACGGGACCGTCAACGGTCTCGACGGCATCGCGCTGGACGGCATTGAGTTTGCTTAAAAAGGACATGAAGCTCGCTTATTTCTCCGGGCGCATGGTCGGGAACAGGATGACGTCGCGAATCGATTCCGCGCCGGTGAGTAGCATGGTCAGACGGTCGATGCCGATGCCCAGTCCGGCCGTCGGCGGCATGCCGTATTCCAGAGTTTCAATGTAATCTTCGTCGAAGGTCATCGCTTCGTCGTCGCCGCGCGCGCGCAGACGCGCCTGCTCGGTGAAGCGCTCCTTCTGGTCGATCGGGTCGTTGAGTTCGGAAAACGCGTTGGCGATTTCCTGTCCGTTGATGTACAGCTCGAAACGCTCGACCAGGCCCTCTTCCGTGCGATGCTTTTTCGCGAGCGGAGAAAGTTCGAGCGGATAGTCGGTGATGAACGTGGGCTGAATGAGTTTGTCCTCGACACGCTCGGAGAAAATCTCGTCGATGATCTTTCCAGGACCCGCGCTGTCTTCGAGATGCACGCCCAGTCGGCGCGCGGCGGCGCGCAGACCGGACTCGTCGAGTCCGCGCAGCTGTTCGCCGGTATGTTCGGCGATGGAATCGAACATAGTCAGGCGTTTGAATGGCGGAGTGAAATCGATTTCATTTCCTCCCACCATGGCAGTATTGCTGTTGTTGACCGCCCGGTTGATGGTAAAGAGCATTTCCTCGACCAGCTCCATCATCCAACGGTAGTCCTTGTACGCGACGTACA
Organism: Bacteroidota bacterium; assembly: GCA_014860565.1. Classification (GTDB taxonomy): domain Bacteria; phylum Bacteroidota; class Ignavibacteria; order SZUA-365; family SZUA-365; genus SZUA-365. Next base: position 8,813 of record JACZJN010000010.1, on the reverse strand, counting down.
GCTCCATCATGGTGAATTCGGGATTGTGGTTGCGGTCCATCCCCTCGTTGCGGAAATCCTTGCTGATTTCGTACACGCCGTGGAAGCCGCCCACGATCAGACGCTTGAGATAGAGTTCGTCGGCGATGCGCAGGTACAGCTGGATGTCCAGCGCGTTGTGATGCGTCACGAAGGGACGCGCGGCGGCGCCGCCGTAGAGCGGCTGCAGCACCGGGGTCTCGACCTCGATATAGCCGCGGTTGTCGAGGAACTGCCGCATCGCGCGGATGAGATGGGATCGCTTGACAAACGTCTCTTTCACCGACGGATTGAGAATCAGGTCGAGCGGCCGCTTGCGGTAGCGCAGTTCCTTGTCGGTGAACTGATCGAAGACCACCTTGTTGCCCTGCTCGTCGGTCTTTTCCTTCGGCACGGGCAGCGGACGCAGGGACTTGGCCAGCAGAGTCATCGACTGCGCGTGCACCGACACCTCGCCCGTGCGCGTGCGGAACACATACCCCGTCACGCCCACGATATCGCCGATGTCATGCAGCTTGAACGCGTCATACATCTCCTCGCCGAGGTCGTCGCGTTTGGCGTACATCTGTATTCTGCCGGTGTGATCCATGATATGCGCGAACGACGCCTTGCCCATGCGTCGCATGGTCATGATGCGTCCGGCGATCTTCACCGTGCGCTGCGGCGCTTCGTCGGTGAAGCTCGCGAGCACTTCGGCAGCTTCCGCATCGACCGGATATTCGTAGGCGAACGGCTGTACGCCGTGTGCGAGCAGTTCGTTGTATTCCTCGCGCCGGCGGCGCCTCAGGTCATTCAGGTCTTCGGTCTGGCCTTGTTCCATCAGGAGATTCGCTGTGTTTGTTTCAATACTGTCGGATCTAAAACATACGGCGGGCGGGGGTGAAATACAATCGGCCCGACACTCGCGATGGGAATCGGGCCGTTTTCAGGCCATAGTATTCACCCGAAATGCAGGTTTCTATCGCATCAAGAGCATCTTCCGCTGAATCACACCTTGATCCGTCGTGAGCCGGTAGAAATACAATCCGCTCGGTAAACCACTGCTGCGCAAGACGGCGGAATGCACACCGCGGCTGTAATCCGCATCGGTGACGACCGCCACCTCCCGTCCCATTGCGTCATAGACGGCGAGGCGTACATGCGTGTCCTCCCCGAGTTTGAAGGTGAAGGATGTCACATCCCGGAAGGGATTCGGATAGTTGGGCCAGACGTCGATGGTTGACGGAATTGACGGATCGATGAAGGAAGTCACTGCCCGTTTGGGTATGATCGAGGTTTCCGCATGCGATAATCTGCTGTAGAGCAGCGGATAGAGCCCCACGAAGCGGAGCAGGGTGCTGTCGTTCATGGAACGCAGGGAATCGATCGCGAGAAGCCCGTCACGGTATCCCCCGCGGTATGCCCGCGGATAGAGCAGCGCCTTGCGGACGAGGGCCCGTTTGGTCAGTTCCGTGGATCCGGCAAAACTGTAGGAATTCAGAACCTGCAAGGCGTCGGAATACAGACTGTCCTCGGAAATGATATCCGCTGCCAGCAACTTCGACTCCACATCGGTTCGTGATAGGCAGAGCGCAAGCAGAGAATCGACGCTGCCGCGTGCATCCGCGGTGCGCAGCGCCCGATGCAGGAAGCGCAGGAGCTTGAAATCCGCCGTCGGTGCCGCCGAGGATTGCAGGAACTGCCCGCCGAGATGGCGAACGCGCCCCGGATCCCGCTGCGCCAGGGCCTGCTTGACCAAGCCGCGCACATCCACCGGTGGCGGGGATGTCGTCGTTTTCCCGAATGCGGTTGCACCCACGAAGCTCGCGCCACCGCTGCCGGTAAATGGAATCGGATCGGTAGTCAAACGCGCGACATATTCGACATCGTTGCCGAGAATGTTGATCGGTGGTGTGCTGCTGGTATCCACGGGATCCCACCAGCATTGACGGGCATAGATGATGCTCGTGCCGTCCACGGCGGCATGGTAGCCCGTCCCGCTGGTGAGGACGATTTCATTATGTGATTCCCAGGCTGGTACAGAAACGAACGTGCCGAAGTCGATTTCGCTTTTCACCATCGCCATCAGCCCCCACTGCGTGGCGCGGATGCTGTTGTTCCCTCCATCGGCAGGAAAGTCCTCGTTTGCGTCCCCCACCAGCGTGGCTTCCTCGAGACGGACACCGCGCCAGAATCCCGAGAACATACATTCGTCCGTCTTGACATGCTGGCTGTTCTGCAGGACATCGATCGCCGTCGCTGTCGGGTATGATGCGCCTGTTGACTCATCGCGGGTGAGAACCGAGCGTCCGCTGCCTGTCGAGATCAGATGCGAGGCGACACTGGTTGATTGCGTCCCCGTACTGCGGATCGTCGCACCCATGTTCGTCAACGCTGCGTAGGTGTTGAGGATGGAACAGGAACTGTCGAGCGTCACGAAGGCATCCGATCCCGCAATGACCCCGGCGGCGCTGATGGCGACCCCATGAAGCTCCACGTTTGCATTGTTGCGTGCGACAATCCCCGTCCAGGAGGACCTCGACCTTGGCTTTGTCCTTTGGTGTGCGCACCCGTGCCGGCAGTATCGCTACGCCGTAGTACTCTGCCCATCGCTGATAGGTCGGATTGACCTCCGGGTCGTAATAGAGCGGATCCTTGATACCGCTTTTAAGATTATCCGGTACGATCGCCGCAGGGACCCCGCCGAAGTACATCATGGCACGGGTATGTGAACCAATCCAATCTGGCAGGCGTTGTGTCCAAGTCGCTTCGGCATAGGCGTAGTTACTTGCACCGAACACGGCGATGAACACTTCTGCTTTTCGCAGCTCACCTGTTTTCGGATCGACAACCTCCACGCGCGTTCCACTGTAATCGACGAAGACCTTTTCTCCCGGTGCATGTGTCTGCCGCATACTCACGTCCAGAGTGCGAACGTATCCCCGGTACAATTCACAGAACTGACTGTACGAATAACCTTCGGGATGCTCCTGTCGGTACTCTTCCCAAAGCAGTTGCAGCGTGACATGCGGTCGGCGCAGCTCCTCATGGACATACGTCCAGTCCGGTACGGTCTTCTTCGTTTGTGGTGTGTTCGTTGGTGGGAACAACAAGCACTCAATCGTGTACTCATCCATCCCTTCCGCCTCGAGCCAGGTCAACCCGGCTTCCTCTGCACGGAGGAGATAGTCATGCACCGCGGTCTTGGGTGTGTTCGAACCGAGCGCGATCAGTCGTTCGCTCATGTGCTCGAAGTACGCCAGACGCAGAACCTCTTTAATCTTTCTCATGGATGCTCTCTTTCTGGACATGGCCGCTTCTCCGTTGTGAAATAGCGGAGGATACGGCAGTTTTTGGAAAAGAGCCATCTTCGGTTCGCTCCCGCAGCATGTACCCATGACGTGGTCGGATAACGTCGGAATCTATGGTCGGATTACTCCGGAATATGCAGGCATGCCGAAACAATGGGCGGCGATGGGCTTGGATGCGTTGTATTCGATTATATATCGGATGATTCACGCAATCAACATTCGAGTATTAAATACAGTGTACGGTCGATCATCTCTTTCCCGTTGGAGGCCGCGGTTGTCCCCAATCGCGAATGGTACCATCGTCGCACTCTGGCTCGTGAAGTGGTGATATTTCGTCAGGCTGTTAGACGTTTGGGATCTGCCGGGATGCAGGTCGGTTGTCTCGTATAACGCAGATGAAGGCTCTGTGGTTCGGGGAATTGGGAAAGTGAGGTCATGCAGTGAAAACAAGTTACTGAACCACGGGCAGGACGTGAGAAGCTCGGCCGACTGCGGTGTCGACGATTCTGTATCAAGCAGTGAGATATATCCAAATTTTGTGGATGAGGGATTTTTGGCTGCATCCTGATTCACGATGAGATTACGCTGCCTGTGCGATCATTTCTACTCCGTTCTCGAACTTTACATCCCGCAGAACCAGCGCCACTTTCGGCGCCGCGTTGAGCTTCCTCCACTTCTTTTCCGCTTCTCGGTAGAGTTTGTAGACCATCGAGAGCGTGGCCTCTCGCGAACCGCATCCCTTCGTTTGCCTGGAACGATGCCGGACAGTGGAAAAGGTGGATTCGATCGGGTTCGTCGAACGAATATACTGCCAGTGTTCCTGTGGGAAATCGTAGAACGTGAACAAGACGGCCTTGTCTTTGACTAAACACTGCGTTGCTTTCGGATATTTGTCCGCGTACAGCTCCCTGAATGTCTCGAACGCTTTGAGTGCCGCTTCTTTCGTCTCGGCAAGGTACATCTCATGGAGTTTGCGTTTCGCCTGGGCTTGTACGGATTTCGGCATTTTGTCCAACACGTTCGCCGTCTTGTGTACCCAACACCGTTGTTGACGGGTCGCACCATAGACTTCCTCCAGCGCAGCCCAGAATCCCAGGGCTCCATCGTCGGTGGCGAGCTTCGGGCTGATACGCAATCCACGTGCCTTCAATACCAGGAGCAGCTCCTTCCAGGAAAGAGTGCTCTCGCGTTCTCCATCAAGGATCCCTACCAATTCCTTTGTGCCATCCTCCACTGCGCCCATGATCACCAGCATACAAGGGCGATCATCGTCGAGGCGGACGTTGAGGTAAATACCATCAGCCCAGAAATACGCATATTGCTTCTGCGAGAGATCACGGTGCGTCCACTCGTGATATTCCTTCTGCCAGATCTCCTTGAGTCCAACAAGCGTGCTCGAAGAAAGACCAGGAGCACCGGGACCGAGAATTGCTTCGAGTGCTTCGGTCATATTGCCACTCGAGACGCCTTTGAGATACAGGACCGGGAGAAGGGCGTCAATCGAAGGAGAGCGACGCAGATACTTCGGCAGAATGGTGCTGCTAAATCGATGGCCTTCACGACGATCATGAACCCGCAGACGCCGGATTTCCAATTGGCCCGCACCGGTAACGATTTTCCGAGGTGGCTGAAATCCGTTCCGTACGACAAGTCGATGACCGACGGCGTCACGAAGATGTTCATGTATGGTGATGTACCGGTGCACTTACTCTTCGATGGCTTGCTGCAGCATTTTCCGCGCTCCTTGGTATACGTATTCGTCGAGCATCGAGCGGGATGGAGGCGAAGGCGTTTCTCTACAGTCTGCATGACTCGTTGGCATTTGACGAAGGTGATCCACTTTCGTACATTGTTCTTGATTCATTTGGCGTCTCCTGATTATGCCCTCCGCAAAAGGGCGGTTCTTGAAGCTCAAGTTGAACAGTTTCAAAAGTGAAGTTATTCAATATCAACGGACTACGGGCTTCGAAAGAGTGTAGTGGACGGTTTTCACCCCTCCGGTGGTCCGTCACGCAAGACGGGAGGAAGCGCTACTCCCGCCGCCTGGAAGACTTTCCCGGCGACACCGGTCGCTTCAGTCCGTAGCCGGAAGATCAGATTCTGATGATGTACCGTGATCTCTTCGATGGCATCGACATCTTCGACGATCCGGTTCCATTCGAGCTTCCAACCCCTTCGGGCGATGCGATCCTGTAACTCTTTCCGCAGCACCACTGCCAGAAACGAACAGAACACCTGACCGATGATGCTTGCGTCGTTGTGATGATAGATCGGACGGGTTTCGAGCACGGATTTCATCGTGCGGAACATCGCCTCCACCATCCAGAGCTGTTTGTATTTCAACGCGACATCCTCGGTCGATATCGCCGTGTTCGTACGCAGCACCCAGGTGCCATCGTAGCGTTCTTCTTCGCGCACCTTGTCTTCATCGATTTCGAACTTCGCTCCCTTGGTTTTCAGGTAGCGGCGAAAGCCTTTGTTGCCGACAAACGATTTCGTTCCGCGCTTGATCTGCTCGCGCAAGGCGGCGAGAATCGCCGCGCGGTCGTGCCGGTCCTTACGCACATGTTCGTCGTTGCGGCAAACCACGAAGCGGTGTCCGGCGTACCGGACTTCCTTGACACGCAACGGCGAGGGATCCTTTGGTTGCTTTCGCTCACCATGAACCTGCCGGAATCGTCCGGCGCGTCCGAGCACGTCCAGCGAGACATCCTTGCAGCGGCGCATGCGGACGCCGAGGATATATTCCCATTGCATTTTCTCGAGTTCGGCGATCGTTTCTTCGCTGATCATTCCGTGATCGGCCACGATGCACACGCGTTCAATGCCGAAGCGTTCCTTGAGCCGGGTGGCTACGGGAACGAGCGAGGTAACGTCCGCGGTGTTGCCCGGCCACATCTCCGAACAGACCGGATTGCCCTGGTTGTCGAGCACCATGCCGACGACCATCTGCGGATCCCCGGGTCGATGGTCCTTCGAATGGCCGCGATGGCCGATGTCCTCTCCGCCCGCACCTTCGAAGTACAGTGTCGTCGTGTCGAAGAACACCAGCGAGAGATCGCTGAAAAGATCCCGCCGCGCCGCAAACAGCGCTTCCTCGATTTCGTCCTTGACCCGGCGTACGGGCGGCGGTGCGCCCTTCGACCTTTTCTCGCCCCCTTCGTCGATCACTTCGCCGAGCCAGGCCATGGCACGGTAGAGATGCTGGAGTTGCAGAGCAGGATTGCTGTCAATGCGATAGCGACGCATCCAGTACTCGGCGGCGCGATCGCTGCCGGGCGAGAAAAACCGATGCATCACGGTGACGAAAACAGCGCGTTCGACTGGAAACTCGAAGCGACGATCCGTGAGTGCACGGTCGAGAATTCCGGCGATGCCGCATTCCTGCCACAAGCGTTCACACAAGAGCGAGGCGCCGATACGTTCGGTTTTCGTTGTGGTTGTTTCTCCGCGTGCGTGCGCATCGAGGACGTTGAGGTTCCGGGCGAATTTGAGACCGGAGGCGAGAAAGGAATCGAGGGCGCCGCTTTCCTGGAGTTTGTCGAGGCGACCGAGACTGTGTCGCAGATGCTGCACTACCTTGTCGCCGACGCGTTCGTTCTCGACGATATGCAGGTAGGTGTGGGGTCCTCGTTTCTTGGCACGGATAAACATAGCGTCACTACAAATATACGGCCGTACATCAACGATGTCAAGGTATTTCTGCTATATGGTGCGAAATATTGTACCACTACATTTTACGCATCACCCAACATAAATATGCCTATATGGTTCAGAAACGAGGATTTTTACTATTTTTTCGCGCCAAACTGTTTAATTTGAGTGAAGGTTTACAAGATCAGGATACGCCATTTTTTTGTCCGTTCTCAACCTCCGTATCCACAACTGATCAACAACATTCTAACATAGCTCGTCAAGCAGTTCGTGGGAACGGATAGGGTGAGGCGTGCGTATAACAGTGCTCGGGTTCAGCGGAAACATGCGCAACGGCGGCGAGAGATGCAATGGGAGACCCAATCACCCCTTGACCAGATATTCCATCCTGTCCTTCGCCTGCATGTCCTGGATATCAGATATCCCGTGGTCACGGAGAGTTTCGATCTGGTATGCGGCGTGGCGAACTGGGAGGTAAAGAAAAGTAGGCGGTCGCCTACTCTTTTCTACAACCTTACCACACTCCCAAACTCCTCTTTCAAGCGCTGTTTAACAGAATCTGGTAGTGGATTTCCAACAAGTGACAAGGTATTTACCCTGGGAAGATCAGCCCGCGTGAAATCGAAAGAAGTCAGCCGGTTCGAATCAAGCGCCAGAAGCAGGCAGTCTTTCGAAGCGAAAGACTCCCTGGTGAACTCTCGCAGCCTGTTTCCAACCAGAGAAAGGCCGTCTATCTGCTTCAGCTGAACGAATTCCTCCGGTAGCGATTCTATGGTATTGCCATCGAGTATCAGATGACTCAGTCCGCTCAAGGTGCAGATCTGTGGCGGGATATGATCGAATTGACAGTTTGGCATATACAGGAACTGCAGCTGTGGGCGAAGGGCTGTAATTTCGTCAGGCAGATACCGAATGTCGCTGTCATCAATCCGCAGGAAATACAGATGAGGCAAGAGTCCTATCTCGGGCGCCAGACTGTCTCCGATATTCCGCAATCGAAGCTCCAGGGCATCCTCGCTGTGATCCAGCGCATCCTGTAGTGAATAGAAGACCACACTAGGCGGATCCACCGTGGTGCGGTTATTATCGTCGCATGCAGTATTGAGCATGCTGATAATAATACATATCCAATATATTTTGTTTATTCTTCTAATCATACGACCTCCATATTCATCTTTTCACGATTTGCGTATCACACATCAAAGCCCTTTGTATAAGGTTCGATTCATGTTTTGCAACAGAATATATTCTATCTCAATCACAAATCAGTTTTTTTCGCCAGGATGCACTTTGTACACGATATGTAATCATACCTGTCCAAAACAACTTTTCCGATGGTTGCCTGAGCAGCGGCTGATTGTATATTAACCCGGCATAATAATATCGCGCATATCTTGCAGCGTACCTAATATACGGATGTTGGAAATACTTAGCCACACGCTCCGGCGTTTTTTGCAGTTTATGCATATGAGACGAGACCGCCGCTTTGAGATTATTCTTGTCACGAATCGGTGGCTTGGAATGCACGCCCGCCTTCAGATCGCAATTGAGGTATTCATCCGGATTCAACTCGGGGGAATACGATGGCAAGTAGAAAAGCTCTATCTCGTGCTCTCGGCCAGCCAGCCAGGCCTTGACGATCTTTGCATGATGTACTTTCAGGTTGTCCAATATCAAAAAGATCTTTCGACCTTTCGCACCCCTGATAAGTGATGTTGCCCCTTCAATTTGGTCCAGCATGAATGTTAGTCTTTGAGTACCTTTCATCGAAGAAGGAGACTGACATGGCTAAGAGAAAACGCCACACCCCCGAACAGATCATCCAGAAGCTCCGCGAGGTAGAAGTGCTGG
>JACZJN010000095.1 GCA_014860565.1 Bacteroidota bacterium | reverse complement strand
CAGTTCGCGCAGGGCATGATGAACAGGAAATTATCGTAAACGATATTCAATTCACTTATTCTTTTTCCGGAGGCATTTTTCCGTGGTTAAAATTCGTCTGCAAAGAAGAGGCAGAAAGCAGCTCCCGATCTACAAGGTCGTGGTCGCTGACTCCCGTTATCCCCGCGATGGCCGCTTTATCGAGGCCCTCGGCAACTATGAACCGCTTGCCAATCCCGCACGCATCGAGCTCGATACAGAGCGCGCGCTGTACTGGCTGAAGGTCGGCGCACAGCCCACCGACACCGCACGCAGCGTCCTCAGCAACGCCGGCGTGATGCTCAATCTCCACCTGATCCGCAAGGGCAAGTCCGAAGCCGAGATCGCGGAAGAGATGGAAAAATGGCGTTCCGCGAAGGTGAATCGCGCCGCGAACACGATTTCGAAGAAGCAGGTCCGCGCGCAGCGCAAGGCGGAAGTCGAAGCGAAGGCGAAGGCGGAGGAAGAGGCGAAGGCAAAGAAGGAAGCGGACGCGAAGGCGAAGGCCGACGCCGAAGCAGCAGCGAAGGCTGCAGCCGAAGCCGCCGCCACCGCGGCAGCCGAAGCAGCAGCAGCGCCTGCCGAAGCAGCTCCCGCCGAAGGCGAAGCTGCGGCGGAATAATTCATCCGGCAACCGCGCGTTGCGGGAGGCATGACCCATGGCCCAGGAATTGTGCATGATCGGCAGTATCGTCGCCGCGCATGGCCTCCGTGGCGGACTGAAGGTGCAATCCTTCTCCGACGTACCCGGACGCTTTTCGCGGCTTGACGTCGTACTGATCGGACGCACGCCTGCGAGGGTTCGTCCCGCCCGCATCAGCGAGGCTTCGAGTGACGGTCCGCGCGTGATCCTGCAGTTCGAGGATTTTGATGACCGCGACGCGGCGGAAGCGTTGGTCGGGCTCAACATCTACGTCGAAGAGACGGAGATGGAAGCCCCGCCGGAAGGACGGCATTTCATCCATGACCTTATCGGATGCACGGTACAAACTGCCTCCGGAGAGTACCGTGGCACCGTTCGCGATGTAATGCTGCTTCCCGCAAATGATCTTTACGTCGTCGAATTCGAGGGCCGCGAAGTGCTGGTGCCCGCCGTCCCTGCCATCGTGACGCAGGTGAACACGGCGGAGAAGACGATAACTGTTGAGCCCGTGCCCGGGTTGTTTGAGGATCCCGATGCGGATTGACGTCATCACGGCGTTTCCGCCGCTGTTCCAGGGCCCGCTGAGCGAGAGTATTCTCAAGCGCGCGCAGGAAGGCAGATACGCCGAGATCGTGGTGCATGACCTTCGCGCATACGCGCACGACAAGCACCGCACGCTCGACGACTCCCCCTACGGCGGCGGCGCGGGCATGATCCTGAAGCCGGAACCGCTGTTCGAATGCATCGAGAAGCTGCAGTCCGAGCGGCCCTACGACAAGGTGATCCTGACCACGCCGGCAGGAAAGGTGTACGATCAGAACATGTGCAAGCGACTTTCGATGCACGACAACCTGATCATCATCTGCGGACATTACAAGGGCGTGGACCAGCGCGTCATCGATGCGCTGGTGACGATGGAAATTTCCATCGGCGACTACGTCCTCACCGGCGGCGAACTCGCCGCGGCGGTGATCATCGATTCGGTGGTGCGCCTGATTCCGGGCGTCATCGGCGACGGAGAGTCCCTGCTGACCGACTCGTTCATGGAAGGCGAACTCGACTGTCCGTACTACACGCGTCCCCCGGAATTCCGCGGGATGCCCGTGCCGGAAGACCTGCTCTCCGGCGATCACAAACGCGTGAACGCATGGCGCAGCAAGGCCGCGCGGAAGCTCACCCGCGACCGTCGGCCTGACCTGATGGCAGGGCAGGAAGACGAACCGGCACATGAGAAAAAGAAGCGAAAATAGCTGTATATTTGAATCAGTAGGACGATAAAATCGAAGGAGTATTTTCCCATGAACAAAGTCGATCTCATTGAACAGTCCATGATGCGCACCGACCTCGCGGAATTCGCACCCGGCGACGTCATCAACGTGCACGTGCGCGTCAAGGAAGGGAACAAGGAGCGCATCCAGGAATATCAGGGCATCGTGATTTCCATCAAGGGCGCCGGTCTCCGCCGCATGTTCACCGTGCGCAAGATCAGCAACGGCGTCGGCGTCGAGCGTATTTTCCCGATCCACTCGCCGTCCATCGCGAAGGTGGAAAAAGTGCGCACCGGCAACGTCCGCCGCGCGAAACTTTTCTACCTGCGCACGCTCGCCGCGAAGCAGGTCCGCGCGAAGACCACGTAATCCGGACTCCCATTATTCGAGTTGGACGAGAGACATGCCCCGCATGTCTCTTGTCGCAATGGAGCGATCATGCCTTCTTTCGTAACACAGACACACGAATACAATCGCGCGCTTCTCGATGCGATCGCGCAGGCGATGGGACCGACGCTCGACCTGCGCGACCTCCCGCCCTCCGAAACCGCCTGGACCCTCCTCGAATCCGAGGCCGACATGGCGCTCGCCTCGCCGCTGCTCTACGGACAGCGGGAAGGCGACATGGCCATACTTGGCGGGGCCTGCGTGGCCGCGGTGGGCGCGACCGGCGAATGGCTGCTGCATTTTCATGAAGGACTGCAGAGTATTGAAACCGTGGGCTTTTACGGTGAACGCGGATTGCACACCATCGTCGCGGAAATCGTGCTCAAGGAGAAATACGGCATGAAGCCGCGCCTGCTGCAGGTGCATGGTCCGGCCGAAGAAGCGATGTCCCTGGTCGACGCGCTGCTGACGACGGAAGGCGAGCAGCGCAGCGGATTCACTTCCTCCTCGCACATCGACGTGATCGACGAATGGTTCGACATGACGCAGCTTCCCCTCGTTCGCGAGATCGTCATCGGATGGGAAGCGCGCATGGACGCCGCCATCGACGCGGCAGTCCGACAGGCCGGAGACGCAATCGACACCGAAGCGCTTCATGTCCTCGATATGAAAATGCAGGGACGCAATGCCGCCACGGAAACCGAGACCCTGCCCGGCCATTTCCGCTACCGTTTCACCGAGGAAGCCGTCGAGGGCTTGCAGGTGTTTTTCCAGATGGCCTTCTTCCACGGCCTTCATCGCGACATCCCCGATTTCGCCTTCTGGGTGGAGGGAGAGGAAGGAGCGGAAGGAGTGGAAGGAGCGGAAGGGACGGAAGTATCCTGAGGCTGCGCTTCCCTGGAGCGGCGCGCTCCAGCGCGCCGGCGGACGTTCGAGTGGATTAAACGGGGCCCGCTCTCCGGCAAGTGAGGTCCCGTATCGCGCCTCAGGGCATTTACCTCTGCGCCTATGGAAGCATACCTTGCAACTCACTCGCCGAACTTCTAGATTGAAACTTTATACCACCCATGTGACGGGAAACACATGCTCACCTCTCTGCTGATCAGGAATTTCGCGCTGATCGAGGAAATTCGCATCGATATCGGACCCGGCCTCACCGTGATGACCGGTGAAACCGGCGCGGGGAAGTCCATCGTCGTCGATGCACTGGGACTCGTTCTCGGTGAACGTGCCGATACGACCATGGTGCGGCAGGGCAGCGACCGTGCAATGGTGGAAGCCGAACTCGATGCCGAATCCCTCGCGCATCTTCGTCCGATGGTCGAAGCAATGGATGCGGAATGGCTGCCGGTGCTGATCCTGCGCCGCGAGGTCTCGGTCAAAGGGAACAGCCGCGCGTTCGTCAACGACACGCCCGTGCCGGTCAGCGCCCTCCACGAACTCGGCAACCGCCTGGTGGATATTCACGGACAGCACGAACATCAATCCCTCCTTCGCGCGGAGACGCATCGCGTCGTGCTCGACAGCGATCCTGTCGTGACCCTCGCACTCGCATCCTACCAGGAACTCTACTCCGCCTTTGTCGCGTCGGTACAGGAGCTCGAAGACGCCCGCCGCACGCGCGATCGCATCGACGAACGCCGGCTGGTCGCCGAGCATCAGCTGCGAGAGATCACGCTCGTCAATCCTGGAGCGGGAGAGGACGAAGCGATCGAACAGGAACTGAAAGTGGTCGAGCACAGCGAAAAGCTGGCCACGGCCGCCAATGAAATCGTGACCCTCCTCTACGATGGGGAACAGAACGTCGTCGACATGCTCGGACGCAGCGAGAAGCTGCTTGCCGATATCGCGCGCATCGACGGTTCGGTGGACGCCCTGCAGCGGGAGGTGGGATCCGCCACGACGGGACTCGCGGAAATCGCGCGCACCGTGCGGGACTACCTCGAACGCATCGATTTCGCTCCCGACCGAGCAGAACAGCTGCGGCATCGCCTCGCGGAAATCACGGATCTGAAGCGAAAGTACCGCATGGCATTACCCGAACTGCTCGATAAAAAGGAATCCCTCGCCGCCGAACTGGCGGGCCTCGATTCCATCGACGACCGCATCGAATCCCTCGAACGCCAGTGCGAGACGCTGCGGGCCAAAACCACGACAGCGTCGAAGGCGCTCAGCGCGGAACGTCGCAAGGCTTCCGAATCACTCGGACAGCAGATCGTTTCGGCGCTGAAGGATTTGGGTATCAAGAACGCCCGCTTCGAAACCCGTCTCGACGTCACTCCCGTGACAACGGCGGACAGACGCTGGCTGCAGGCGGACGGGGGACCTGTGCATTGCGACGAGTTCGGCTGGGACAGCGTGGAGTTCTATCTTTCCACGAATCTCGGCGAGGAACCCAAGCCACTCGCCAAGGTCGTTTCCGGTGGCGAGGTATCGCGCATCATGCTCGCGATCAAGTCCATCTTCGCGGGACGTGACGGTATCCCCATCATGGTTTTCGACGAGGTCGATGTCGGCGTCAGCGGCGGTATCGCCCGCAAGGTCGGCGAGGCGATGCGCAAACTCGCGCGCGCGCATCAGATCGTCGCCATCACGCACCTGCCGCAGATCGCCGGCGTAGGCAGCGCGCATCTGAAGGTAGAGAAGAACGTAAGAAATGGGCGCACGGCGACACGGGTGATCGCTCTCAGCGCGGAGGATCGCGTCCATGAGATCGCACGTCTCCTCAGCGGAGAGAAAATAACCGACGCGGCGCTGCAGAGCGCCCGGGAACTCATCGTGCCTCCCGCGGCCTAGCCTCCCGCGGCGTAGCCTCCTGCGGCGTAGCCTCCCGCGGCGTAGCCTCCCGCGGCGCAGCCGGTTCGCTCAGGAGAACTCGATGAACAGGGAACGGATTTATCGGATCGGACATCGGCAGTCAGACGGAACCCGGTGGATCGTGAGATGGCTGGAACATTTCAGTTGACTTTATCCGTTTTCGAAGATATGTTGCCAGTGATTATCAGGTGAATATCTTGTGAGAGGAAAAAGTCGGTCGCATCATCTCCGTCATGGGGAGTTGTTCGGGGGTAATTTCCCACACTGGTCGTATAGAGCACAGAACAGATTCAACGTGAATGGAGAAAGTGGGTGAGCGACATGAACCCTGTATTGATTGTCGGTGGCATGTGGCGTGCTTGTGCCGCCACGCGAGCAAGGGGTTATGAATATGTGTACTTCACATTGAATGGAGAAGAACATGAAATTAATAAGCAAGCAAGCAAGCAAGCAAGCTATCCTTCCTCCTTCTAACTGTCCTGACATGGATAATCATGGCGGCAGGCTGGAACGCTTGTCTGCAGGCACAGACACAGGTGATAAAAACTGTGGTCGTAGTTCTGGTGCAATTCAGTGACTCGGCGTCGAATCCTGATGCGCGTGGATCGCGCGGACTCTCCGGGGAAAGCACATATACAGAATTCAAATACCGCTATAGGGACTACTTCGACATTTTCTTTCAGGAATCCGATCCTGTGACGCACCCGAATGCGGCGGATTCCGCCATCTATTCGGTATTCGGGATGGGATGGTATCAGCACGGGAGCTTTGCCCGGTATATCCATGACAACAGCTTCGGTTCCTGGGAAATCCTTCCGAAGCAAATAAATCCGGGGAACGAGCAACACGGAATTCTTAATACGCTGGACAATGGAGGCGATAACGATATCCGCAACGCGAAGATCAATTGGCTACCGATAGACATGCCGAAGCCGGACACGGGAACCGCCGGCACGAACAAGGTGATCGGAGAGGCAGCCATCGCGGCTCTTGATAGTATCCTGCCTCAGAGCTGGGACTGGAGTGATGTCAGCACGCTGTTGATCCTCTACGCGGGGAATCAGATCAAGGGAGCGGGAGCGGCAACGTACGTCGATACCATCGGGGGACAACGTGTTTGGTTTTGCGTGGCACCCGAACGCGAAAACGACCGTTTCGCGCCCCCGCGCATCTGGTTTCATGAATTGGTTCACGCCGTTACCGAATCGAACGTCGATCTGTATGAGACGAATGGCGGACACTACTCCCTGATGGGCAGCAGCTTGCTGAACGCCTATACGCCGCCACTGCTCGATCCATGGCTCAGGATCACCCTGGGTTGGCTGAACGTGGAAACGTACGATACCGCGGGTGAGTGGACAAACATCGATCTCCCTGCGGTCGGAGAACGTGATAACGGCGAAAAACCGTGGGTGCTCGTTGTTCCCGTCACGGGAGAGAACCCGACGACCTCGGACTGGAGCTACAGCGACAAAGCCTATCTCATCGTAGAAAATCGGCGAATATTCGGGTGGGATATCAATCTGAACAGGGATGACAACCACGGATCTCCAACCTTCGGACAGGTCATCAGCGGTGTCGAGGGCGGTTTCCTCGTCTGGGGAGCCGGAACCTTGGGTCCTGACTGGCTCCGTCCCTACGAGGCGGATGGCGACTACATCCTGGACTATGAGCACGACAAACATGGTGATCCATTCGATTTCTACCCATTCGGGGGAGACCGATTCGGGGTGTGGACCAGACCCGGCTTGCTCGACCGCATGCGTGCGACGGCCCCATCGCTTTCGAGCACCGATCTGACGAGAAATGTCTTCATGTCGTTCCCAACCTATACGACGACGACCAATCGAAACAGGATCGGACGGCTGATTCTCGATCGACTGATTATTGAGGAACAGGACTATCACGGTAATCTGGCGGGTTTGCCGGACCCACTGAATGACGTTTCCCCGACAAAGTATAACAACCAGAACAAAACCTGCTGGTTCGATGGCGCCCTCTACATGGGTTTCCATGATGGCAGGGTAGCGTATGTCAGCAGGAGCACGGACGCCGGGACAAGCTGGCGTGATCTCTTCGTGCTGACCCCGACGAGTGGCAAGGGGAATCAGCGCGAGTATCAGGGTTTCGACAACGTGGCGTTGACGGAGACCTCGATTGCTGTATGGGCCTCGTGTGAGCGTCATGATGAAAACGATGCGGCATCGGATCTATTTTTCAAGCGTGTGACGACCGCAATTCACACGCCATATCAGCAGACTGTCGATTTACTTGCAGGTCGCCCTCTTCGATCCTCCATCGCCGCGTTGGACTCTGTTCTCGTCTTCGTAATACCCCAAACAAGGAGCCTCCGGCTGGACACTGCGGGATTGTATGCCTGGATCAGCACTAATGACGGTGTATCGTGGGGCAATCCACAACATGTTTCCATGGACGCACTCACGGAAGCCCAAAACGCATCCATGACCCTTCGAAAGATCGATACTGGTCAGGGTACGGATGCATATTTCTATGATGCTGTGTATCAGGGAAGCAATTTGGGTACACTCTGGTGGTATTCTTCACAGAGCAAACACAATTCGATGATCACATCGACGAGTGCGAATCTCAGTAGCCCGCACCATGTTTATTGTAATGGTGAGTTGAGGATTGTATGTATGGGGAAATCACAAAATGCCAATCTCCATAAATACTCTATAAATTTCCTGCAAGTCCCCGTAGACGGGAGTGCATACCAGCAACCAATCAATATTTTACAAGCCGGTGACAATGGGATAGTAAAGCGTGACCCTGAAATTGTCACATATCAAGAAGGTGACGGTTTGAATCATCTGATCACCTGGGTCGAGGGCGATGGGAGAAGTATGTACTTCGCAGACAATCAAGGGAGTCCGCAAGACTGGTTCAAAGCCAAGCGAAGTTCGTTCACCGTGATACCATCGATGACATCGTATCCGCTCGCGCTCATGGGCGCGGGGAACGAGCCGATGATCGGATCGACCGTGAATGTCCCCGAGGTTGGTTGGCCGATGAATCTGTGGCAACTCAAGTTGAAGACCCGGTCCGAAGATATAGCGGACTATTCGGTGTGGTTGGACCTGGTGACCGGAAAAACGGTGACGCTCGAGGGGAATGGTATGCGCCAGGAATTACATCATGGGGAGCCAACCATCCATGATGGCACCGGGGCTCGGATCGGCTCTGTTCGGTACGCATTCAACTCGCCTTCGAGGTACTGGACATTCACGGGAGGAACTCCGTTTGATACGCTCACGGCGACGGAGGAAGTGACGCTTTTCGCACCGGAGAATGTGCGGTATTCGATTCAGGTTGTCTCGGACACCATTCCCGATACTACGTTTGTCGAGGGATATCTGCTGGAGAGCGCCACTGGAAATATACTTGGTACCAGTGGGGAGTACCGGGTCCCGCCCAACGTAACGGATACGACACTGGTGTTTGGACTCGAGTTACCCAGCGGGGTCCCCGCTGCCACGGTCAGTATCCACACGAAGGTCTGGCGAGGGATGCTCGACCCGAATGCACCGTGTCAACTGCTGCTATCGAGAGAACACCTCTTCGCGGACCCAGTGGTACCAAAGGAATGCCGCAACGAAGTGCGGGAGATCGCATCCGCAGTGCATGACCTGCATCTATTTCCGACGGCAAGCAACGGCTCCAGCACGCTAACCGTCATCGCGCCATTCTCCGGGGCGATGACCATACGTGTACATTCGATGCTCGGCCAGGAGTATCGGCATGTGGAAATCTCGGAGGTGGAGCAGGGTAGACCCTATCCCCTCCGTCTACCGGCATTGCCGAAAGGGATGTATTTAGTCAGTTGCTTTTTCGACGTAGGTGTCCGTTCCACCCGGATTATCGTCCGCTGATTTCCGGATCGACGACAGCCCGTGTTCGCCCCGATGCGGATGCGGGCTGTTGAATTTGTACACAGGAAAAAATACATGAGAATAATATATCAAAATATGCGATACTTTGTTCTTCCGATCTGTGTTCTGCTACTCACTATCGAGAATACACAGAGATCATTGGCGCAGATCGGTGAGGCGGAGATACTGACGTTGATCGGCGGAGAGGAGAGAGGAGAGGGAGAATGGACAGGGATCTCTGGGATTCTTGTTGATAGTACTCGCGGCGAGCTTCTTTGTCTTGTGTATACAGACACAAAGGATCTGCCCACGACAGACGATGCGTTCCAGAGACAATGTCCAATGAAATATAATGTGAGCGCGTATTTCGTTATCTACGATCTCGAGGGGAGTAGGATCCTGTACGCGAGCTATCTGGCTGGGAGTTCAGTGGATTTGCCGTACTCCATGTGTTGGGATGAATCAGGCGAGAACGTTATCCTGGCAGGGTCGACATACTCCGATGATTTTCCGGTCACCGTCGATGCGGGGCAAAAGAACAGGAAGGGACCGCGAGATTTCTGGTATGCTCGCTTTGATCCTGGAAGACGGAAATTCACCTACATTACGTATCTCGGCGGGAACGGATATGAAAGCGATGGATTCGCAAGCGTCACAGCCGATGGACGTCTGCTGATCGCCGGGTACACGGATTCGAGGGACCTGCACCTGAAGTCCGGGTCCTTCTCCCGCCCACCCGATATTAGCGGGGACCCGGCTGTACTGGTTCTGCGCAACGACACCTTGTTGTACGCCGTGTGCATCAGCGGGAAATCCGATGGTGAAATAAACGCCGTAATCGAAAATGACAGTTCGTTCATTCTAGTGGGAACGACGTGGTCCAGCGACACTCCTGTGACACCGACTGCGTTTCAGAGTGCCTTCGGCGGCGTTATGGATATTCTTATCCTGAGAACAGATAAAGAGTTCAGGTCCATCGAGTACTGCACGTACCTGGGTGGTATCAGCAACGATTGGGTCAACGCCGTGCGATTTATTGATGGGAAAGTTCATATCGTCGGGAGTGTGAACGCGACGCCTGGCTTTCGGCTGACCCATCCGGAAATGGGATATGACACATTGGCTTGTTGCTCAGCGGTCTATGTGATATACGATCCGGTGAAAGATTCCATTTCGCTGTCTTTATTGATAAACGGTCATGGCGTGGAGTACATAGGTGATGTCATGCGAACCGATGCTAACAGGGTTCTCTTGTTCCTGGAATCAAGTTCCGATTCCCTGCTCGGCATGACCAAGCATGTATCGGGAGAGATCGATGTCGATATGTTGCTCATCGTCGAATTCGATTATTCCGAAGTCACCACCGGGAGGATGCAGTATGTATGGGATCTCGGTAAGGGTTTGGGTGTAGGTCGCATTGTGCCATCTCGATTCGGCAACTATTTCATTGCCGGGGTGGACGAGCAAGTACCTGTTGCCGAAGAGGGCGCGAGAACGACATACAGTGGAGGATGGGAAGTCCTGATCGCACGACTGCGGTTTCCCACCGCCTCTGCGTCCTTGCCTCCTCCGGCGCGGCCCCGGCTGGTAACCATCATTCCGTATCCGAATCCGTCCCGTGGTCCTGCCACGGTACTGTTCAATGCGGCACCCGGGAACTACACCCTCCGTCTTTTTGGAAGCGACGGTCATTTATATCTGTCACAATCGCTTCTCCAGGAGGGTCTTTCAACAAGCAACGTCCCCCTGGTACTTTCATCCCTTGCATCCGGACGGTATCAACTCATCGCCTACGACAGCGACGGTGTTCCCGTTGCCCGGTCATCCCTGTTGGTGTGGTGAGTGAGTACTAAAGCTCTCATTCCTGTTTTGGCCTCGCCCGACAATCCCGTATTTTACGTCCTTAAAATCATCCCTCTCCTTTTCTGAAGTAGAGGGCAGTCGCGCTGCAAATGTGGCAACATTGGCAAATGCGATGGACTCTGGATCGAGGATGCGACTTTTTCCGTGCGCCGCATGCGATGGCGTCTTTGGTCATGCGTCCAAAGTCCTATATCCTACATCGCCGACGCAGCCGGCAACCACATTATTCAATCACTACCAGACGTCTCATGTCCATAGCGATCTATAACACCCTCGCCCGCAGCGTTCAGGAATTCACACCGATAAATGACGGGGAAGTGCGCATGTACTGCTGCGGTCCGACCGTCTACGATTATTTCCATATCGGCAACGCGCGGTCGTTCGTGATGTCGGACGTTGTGCGCCGCTACTTTGAGTTCCGCGGCTACAAGGTCACCTATGTCATGAACATCACGGACATCGACGACAAGATCATCCGCCGTGGCAATGACGAAGGCGTGCCCTCGTCGCAGGTCGCCGACAAATTCGCGTCGGCTTTTCTTGAAGACAGCGCACGCTTCGGCATCCGTCCCGCGGACCTGCATCCCCGCGCCACGGAAACCATGGACGAAATGATCGCGCATATCCAGGGATTGATCGACAACGGGTCGGCTTACGTCGTCGACGGCGACGTGTATTTCCGGGTGGGATCCTATCAGGAATACGGGAAGCTCAGCCGCAAGAACATCGAGGACCTCGAGGTCGGCGCGCGCGTGGAGGCGGACACGCGGAAGGAGAGTCCGGTGGACTTCGCCCTGTGGAAAAACGCCAAACCCGGCGAACCGACCTGGGATGCGCCGTGGGGGAAAGGACGTCCCGGCTGGCATATCGAGTGCTCGGCGATGGCGATGAAGTATCTCGGGAAAACCTTCGACATTCACGCCGGCGGCAACGACCTGATCTTCCCGCATCACGAAAATGAAATCGCCCAGAGCGAAGCCCTGACCCATCAGCCATTCGCCCGGTACTGGATGCATTTCGGCTTCCTCAACATCGACAATGAGAAAATGTCGAAGTCGCTGGGGAATTTCTTCACCGCACGCGAAATACTGGATAAATATCCCGCGGAAGTCATCCGCTTTTATTACCTTCAGACACACTACCGCGGTCCACTCAACTTCACGCAGGAAGGCCTCGAGGCCGCGAAAACCGGACTGCAGAAGCTGCAGGTGCTGTTCGATGCACTGGCCGATGCGCCCGCGGGCAGCGGCACGGTGGATGTCGCCGCGCACGAACAGCTCTTCGTCGCGGCCATGGACGACGATTTCAATACACCGGCGGGCTTCGGCGCGCTCTTCGACCTGGCGCGAGACGTGAACACCGTGCTGCATGCGGACGGCGGACTCGATGCCGCGTCGCGCGACGCGGCGCGCGACTTGCTGCACAGAACCGCGGTGGCAGTGTTCGGGGTCGTGCGCATGGAAAACGCATCCGGAGGCGGCGACAAGCTGCTCGGCGATGTGATGCAGCTGCTGATCGCCTTGCGGGCGGAAGCGCGTGAACAGAAGCAGTGGGCGCTGTCGGACCGTATCCGCGACGGACTCAAGGAACTCGGGATCGTACTCGAGGATTCCCGCGACGGGACAAAATGGAAACTCGGAGAATAAACACCGTATGTCCGATCAAAACGAACAACCTGAATCCTCTTTCCTCTGGAGCAACTTCTTCCAGCGCGACAGGGAAAAGGATATCCTGACACTGCTGCGCGGCGTCCCGATTTTCGAGGGACTCGGCCGCGGACAGCTCCGCGCCGTCGAACGCATTCTGCATCGGCGGAAGTATCACGCGGGCGAATACATCTTCCGCGAGGGTGATCCCGGCCTCGGCATGTATATCATCGAGGAAGGGGAGGTGTCCATCGTCAGTGAAAGCCGTTCCACCGAAATTTCTCGGCTGGGGAAGGGTGAGTTTTTCGGAGAAATGTCGATGTTCAACGACCGGCCGCGGACGGCCAGTGCACTTGCGTACGAGGACACGAAAGTGTTTGGCTTCTTCCAGCCCGATCTGCTCGGTTTGCTTGAGACGCGCCCCAGCATCGGCACGAAGGTCGTGATGATGCTCTCGCGCATTCTCGCCGAACGCCTGTACAAGGCGGGGATTGAAAATGCGCGCCTGCGTTCGGAACTGTTTCTGAAGGAACATCCGTAGCATGATGACCAATACCAAGCTTCTCATCGTCCTGCTCGTGCTCCTGCTCGCCGCGCTGCTGGCGATGACGGTCTATTCCATCGGCGCGATCGTCGCCATCTTCCTGGTGGCGATGCTCTTTTCCTTCATCATTTCTCCGATGGTGGACTGGCTCGAGAGCCGCAGCATGCCCCGTGCGCTTGCCTCGACCATCATGCTTCTGGTCGCGCTCGGCGCGTTCATCGTCGTGGTGTACTTCCTCGCACCGCTGATATTCGATCAGGTGCTCGTGCTGCAGGAACGCGTCAGTTTCGGCGAAATGCGCAAGAGTATCCCGCGTCTCGAAAAAGAAGTCGTGCGGTATTTTTCCTTTCTCGGCGTCAAGCATCTGCATCTGACGACGAAGATCGAGGACTTCATCGGCGGCCTTTTCGACAACATTCTCAACATCGCCTCGAGCGTCGTCGGTCTCATGATTTTCGTGGTGATGACGCTCATCTCCACGTTTTTCCTGCTCAAGGACGGCCGCAAGCTCAAGAAGGGGATGATTGAAATCGTGCCCAATCAGTTTTTCGAAATGGCGCTGAGCATCCTTCACAAGATCGACTGGTCGCTGGGCGCCTACCTGCGCGGCATTCTGATGGATGCGCTTGTCATCGGCCTGCTCACGACATTCGGCATGTGGCTGCTGGATATCCCGAATTTCATCCTGATCGGCCTGGTTGCCATGATCGCCAACCTGGTGCCGTACCTCGGTCCGCCGACCGCCGCCTTGGTGGCGAGCAGCATTTCTGTGATCACATTGGGCACGTTCGGACAGGTGCCGATCATTCTGGCGACCTTCACGCTCATTCGTCTGCTCGACGATTCCATCGTGCAGCCGCTCACCATTTCGCAAAGCGTCAAGCTGCATCCGCTGACGATCATTTTCGCGATTCTCATCGGGGGACAGCTGTTCGGCATTCTCGGCATGCTGTTCGCCGTTCCTGTCGCCGGTGTGGCCAAGGTGGTCGCATCGGAATTGTATTTCGGACTCAAACGCTACCGCGCGGTGTATTGACGGAAACATTCATGACTGACATTCCCAACGAAACAGCGCCGCTGCAACGCGGCGCTACGATTATTCTCGATATCGAAAAAGCGGCTTTCGAAGGACGCTGTATTGCCCATGTGAACAGCCTCGTCGTGTTCGTCGACGGAGCCGTGCCCGGTGATCGCGTCTCCGCGACGGTGTTTCGGAAAAAGAAACAGTATGCGGAGGCCAGGGTGGAGGAGGTCCTCGTGCCGTCTCCGCATCGCGTGCAACCCGCCTGCGCGCATTTCGGCGTGTGCGGTGGCTGCAAATGGCAGCACATGAGCTATGAGCAGCAGCTTGTCTGGAAACGCGAACACGTGCTCGACGCATTCGAGCGTATCGGCGGACTCGAGGGCGTCGTGGTCAACGAAACGCTGCCCGCGGTGGAGCCGTTCTGGTACCGCAACAAAATGGAGTACTCCTTTGGTGAAATGCGCTGGCTGCTGTCGGACGAACTCGGTGAAGTCAATCGCGACGCGGAACTCTTCGCCCTCGGCTTGCACGTTCCAAAGCGCTACGACCGCATCCTTCACATTGATGAATGTCACCTCGAGTCTCCCGAAAGCAACCTGATTCTCAACGCAACGCGCGACTTCTTCCTCGCACGCGGCGTTTCTGCATTCTCCACCCGTACCCATACCGGCGACCTCCGCCACCTGGTCATCCGCGAAGGGAAGCACACGGGGGAACGCATGGTCTATCTCGTGACGTCCCAGCGGATGGACGCCGTCATGAAGGATTACGCGGCACTGCTGCAGCAAGAGGAATTTGGCGTCACCACGCTGATTCAGGGAGTAACCCAGCGGAAATCGACGGTCGCCATCGGGGAAGAGGATATCGTGCATTTCGGGGATGGCAGCATCCGCGAACAACTGGGGCTCAACACCTTCCGTATCTCGCCGACATCCTTTTTCCAGACGAACACACTGCAGGCCGAACGGCTTTACGCGCTCGCCGAACAGGCCGCGGCGCTTCGTCCCGACGACGTCGTCTGGGATCTGTACTGCGGCACAGGGACGATTTCACTCTACATTGCACGCGATGTGAAGCAGGTGGTGGGGGTGGAATTGAACGAGTCGGCCATACGCGACGCCGGTAGCAATGCCGAGGCCAACGGCCTTGAAAACACACAGTTTATCTGCGCTGATATCGTGGACTTTCTCGCCCCAGACGCGGGGCACGATGTGCCCGCCCCGGATGTGATCATCACCGATCCGCCACGTGCCGGAATGCACACCAAGGTGGTCGACGCCATCGGGAAATCGGGAGTGCGGCGTCTCGTGTACGTCAGTTGCAATCCCACGACCAGCGCGCGCGACTGTGCCCTGTTACGGGAGCATGGGTATGAAATCGAGCACATCACTCCGGTGGACATGTTCCCGCACACGTTTCATATCGAATGCGTTATCAGCCTGAGAAAAACAGGCGAATAGCAAAGGGGGGGCAGCGTCGAAGGGACACGCGGCGCGACAATCATCGTGCCGCTTCTGCCCGCGCTTTCAAACGGGGCGGCGTTCGGCCATGCCGATGAGCAGGAATTGTTCCCCGGTCAGTGTGTAGAGCGTGCATGCGGTTTGGAGAACGCGTCCCGCCGCACCGTGGAAATGACAGGTAAAAACAACAGGGTCGCTTCCTTTGCGCAGACTTTCGATCCCTGCGCGCAACGCCTTCACATCATTATCCCCTGTGCATGAACCGCGCAGGTTGCGTTTGCGGAGTTCCTCCGGGGTGAAGCCGAACCGGGCTGCAGTGTCGATGTCGCAGTCGCGCACGTTCAGATATCCATCGATGCGGAGAAACAAAGGCCGCTGGGGAACCCGCGACTCTTCCTGAGCGAGACGGTGCTGTACGGAGTTGATCATGCGCGCCACTTCCTCAGTGCCGGCGGATGGCATGAGTTCGAGCAGGCGCTCCGCTGCATCGCGCTGACTGAGCAGGGAGGATGCACGGTCGAGCGGGACGGCAGTCGAGCCTGCGGTCCACAGCGCCAGAAGACCGACGATCCCGATCAGCGCGAGGAGCGCCGGGACAAGGATTATCGGAGAGCGGAGGAGAAAGAGCGTGACGCCTTCGGCGAAAAGGTAGTCGATGAGAATCACCGCCGCCGTGAAGCAGAGTAGCACCACGATCAAATGGGAGAGAAACACACGATGGAACAGGGCGGGATGGCTTCGGGCCTCGCGCATATTATTCCTTCACCAGCCTTTCAATGCTTTTCCGTGAACCCATCAAAATGATGATGTCGTTCTTTTCAATTTTGGTGTCGGGACGCGGAACGCCGATGATCATGTCGGGACCGTCGCCACCGTCAGGGGCCCTGAGCGTACGCTTGATCGTGATCAGGTTGACGTCGTATTCCCGGCGGAGATCGAGCCCCTGCAGCGTCTGTCCGACCATGAATTGGGGAGCGCGAATTTGAATGATGCTGTATTCCTCGGTGAGCGGGATGGTGTCGAGGATGGTGGTGCTCACGAGCGAAATCGCGAGCCGCTCGGCGATCGCGAGATCGGGAGCAACCACGGTATGCACCCCCACGGATTTGAATATGCGCGTATGGATGGGAGAGGTGGATTTGACGATGAGATTCTTGCATCCGAATTCGAGCAGCAGCACGCAGGTGAGCAGGGCGCTTTCGAAATCCTCGCCGATGGAGACGATGACGCCATCGAGATCTTCGAGGCCCTGATTGCGCAGTGTCTTCTCGTCGGTACTGTCGAGCCGCACCGCATACGCGACTTCGTCCTTGATCTCCTCGATCTTCGTCATGGTGTTGTCTATGGCGATGACTTCAGCACCTTGCCGCGTCATTTCGCGGGCGAGATTGCTGCCGAAGTAGCCGAGGCCGATGACGGCGAAACGCTTTACCATGAATGAAACTCCGGACTATGCGTGATCATGGAATTAGCCCACCACAATCTGTTCGGTGGGATAGTCGAAACGGTTGAGCGCCGCACGGCGGGTGAGCGCCATCATGAGTGTGAGTGCGCCGACGCGTCCGATGAGCATGGTCAAGATAAGCACAATCTTGCTGGGATCGGACAGGGCGAAGGTGATTCCACGTGAAAGTCCCACGGTACCCATGGCGGAAAAACACTCGAACACGACATCGAGCAAAGGGAAGGGCTCAAAGAAGCTGACAAAAAAGACGGACAATCCGACCAGGACCAGGCTGAAGAACAGTGCTGCGGCGGCGCGGTCGACGTTGCTCTGGAGGATGCGGCGGTTGCCGATTTCTATCGAGGATTTTCCGCGCACGTGATTGATCGCGGAGAGAAACACGAGCGAGACGGTTGTCGTCTTCACGCCGCCTCCGGTGGAACCGGGCGAAGCGCCGATGAACATGAGCACCAAGAACAGCAGCGTGCTGGGAACCGCCATTGCCCCGATATCAATGGTGTTGAATCCGGCGGTGCGCGTGGTCACGGATTGGAAGAAAGATGCGAGCAGCTTCTCCCACCAGTTGAGGCCCGCAAGAGTGTTGTTGTATTCGATGAGGTAGAAGAGCAGCATGCCAGCGGCAAGCAGCACTGCGCTGCTGATGAGCACGACACGCGAATGAGCGGTGAGTCGATGACTCAGGCGGCTTTGTGCGCGCGCCCACGGACGGATGCTCACGACGTTCACGATGGTTATGAATCCGAGTCCGCCGAGTATTATAAGTCCCGCCACCGTAAGGTTGACCTGCATGTTCATTGCGGCGGCGGGTCCGGCAAGGTTGTCGCTGAACAGCGAGAAGCCTGCATTGCAGAATGCGGAGACCGAATGGAAGATGGAACTGAACACTTTTTCCCGTGTCGAGGGGAAGGCAGCACTGTCCCACGAGAAGTAGAGGAGCACGGCGCCGATGGCTTCGATGATCAGGGTGACGCTCACAATTTGCCAGAGAGTGCGTCGCACTTCACCAAGACTTTCACGGCTGAGGAAATCCTGCATCAGCACGCGTTCCTTGATGCTCAAACGGCCACTGAAGAGGGTGAAGAATGTCGTGAACGTCATCAGTCCCAGTCCGCCGATCTGTATGAGCAAGGTGATGATCACTTTTCCCAACGGGGTAAAGGCCGAAGCAGTGTCAACAACGATCAATCCCGTCACGCAGACGGCACTGGTGGACGTGAACAGCGCATCCAGAAAACCGATGCCGCCCGTCGTCGCCCGAGGCAGCAACAGCCCGAGGGTGCCAAGGAGAATCACAAAGACGAAGCTTCCGATGAACAGGCGCGCGGGTTGAATCTGCAGACGGGTGATGCGCCTGCTGAATCGCACTGCAGTGGAAATGAGATTGAGCACAATCACTATCTGCGCGATCAGCACAAAGAGGGCGCTCAAGCCGTGCAGGTGCCATTGACGTGCGATGCCCGTAAAAAATTCAGGAATGATCGCCAGCGCGATGAGGCTGAGCATGAGCAGGAGCGTAAGCGCGTATTCGAAATTCCTCTCGCGCACATATTCCCATCGGTGCGGTGCGAGAAGGAACTTGACGGACTGGGCGACGATGAAGCAGAAAAGAACGGCGACGTCCACGAATTCGAACATCCTCTCCACGGAGGCAGGGAAATAGAACCCGTATTCAAGGATAAGGGAAACCAGCACGGTCGCGACCAGGACGAACATGGCCGTGTTGATGCGTCTGCTGATTTCTTCGAATCGGGCCGACGATTGCCGTAGGTATGGGAATATCTGCATGAAGAAACTCGTATAACAAGGCAAACTATCAAAGATGTGCGCTTCATGCAAGTCCGCTGTGCTGCCGTTTGTTTCTCGGGCGGTCGGTTCGTAGTTTTAACACGAAGAAATCAATCTTTGCAGGCCAACGGATAAGATATCATCCATGAGCAGGTTAATCAGGAGCATTTCCGGTATACGGGGAATCGTCGGTGAGACGCTTCTGCCGGAGACTGTGGTGACGTATGTTTCCGCTTTCGCGCAATGGTGCGGCGGCGGTCCCATCGTGCTCGGCAGCGACGGCCGTCCGCACGGGCAGGTGCTCACGGATCTCGCACGCGCAGTGCTCCAGTTCTCGGGTGTGGATGTTATTGATTGCGGTGTCGTGCCTACCCCGACAGTGCAGCTGGTCACGGAGCACAGCGAAGCGCTTGGCGGTATCGCGATCACGGCAAGCCACAATCCCGCGCAATGGAACGGCCTGAAATTTCTGAATTCCACGGGCGTGTTTCTCGACGCCGAGGAGAACGCCGCCCTGTTTGCCCTGGCGGATGCCGGAGCGCGTCATACGGCGGCATGGAATGGCCTGGGCACGCTGCATCCGCGCACGGATGTCCTTGATGAGCATATCGACCGGGTGCTGACTTCGGTCCCGATAGATCTGGACGCCATCCGCGCGCGGAGGTTCCGCGTGGCTGTGGATGCGGTCAACGCCTCCGGTTCATTTATCGTCCCACGCCTGCTCGAACGTCTCGGCTGCGAAGTGCTTCGTGTCGCGTGCGATGGCAGCGGCGTCTTTCCGCATACACCGGAGCCGCTGCCGGAAAACCTGGTCAGTCTCGGAGATGCGGTCCGCAGTCTCGGTGCGGATCTCGGCATCGCCGTCGACCCGGATGCAGACCGTCTCGTCCTCTTCACCGAAGAGGGAAAGCCGTTCGGCGAGGAATATTCCATTACCACCGCGGTCGACGCCGTGCTGCGCATGCTTGCGCCGCGGAGTGGTCTCGCCGTGGCCGTGAATCTCTCCACCACGCGGGCGGTGGATGACGTGGCCGCGCGTTACGGCGCGACGGTGCTGCGTTCACCTGTCGGAGAAATCAACGTCGTGAAGATCATGAAGCAGTACGATGCGGTGATTGGTGGTGAAGGCAGCGGCGGGATCATCATGCCGGCCGTGCATGCCGGCCGTGATTCCCTTGTCGGCATCGCCCTCGTCCTGCATGCGCTTGCCGCATCGGGCGGAAGCGCATCCGCCTACCGCGCGGCTCTCCCGCAGTATGAGATTCGCAAGTTCAAATACAGCACGGACGGCCTCGACACCGCGGCTGTGCTCGAGCGCGCCGCCGCCACTTTTTCGGCTGAGCGCATAGATACCCGGGATGGCGTGCGCATCGACTTCGATGCGGGATGGGTTCATCTGCGCGCGTCCAACACCGAACCCATCATGCGTGTGATCGCCGAAGCGGCAGATGGCACCGAAGCCGTGGCCCTCGCCGCAACCGTTGCCGATGTTGCGTTCGCCGGAGACGCGCGTCCACTGTAGAATGCGTCCATCACGGACGCCCATGTTCCCGGGCTTTCATGCCCTGACAAAGATTCCAGTTACCTTTCATACAGACCAGAAAAGCGAGATATCAGCATGACGACTATTGTGGATTTATTCGCCCGTGAAATCCTCGACTCCCGTGGCAATCCCACCGTGGAAGTCGAAGTCGAACTCGAGAGCGGTGTGCGCGGACGCGCGGCTGTGCCCAGCGGAGCCTCCACCGGCGAACGCGAGGCGGTGGAATTGCGCGATGGCGACAAGGATCGGTACGTCGGCAAAGGCGTGCTGCAGGCCGTCGAGAATGTCAACGACGAAATCGCCGACGAACTGATCGGCTGGGATGCCTTCGATCAGGTCGGCATCGACAACTACATGATCGAACTCGACGGAACGCCGAACAAGGCGCGTCTCGGTGCCAACGCGATTCTTGGCGTCTCGATGGCCATCGCCAAGGCGTCGGCGGAGACGCTCGACATGCCGTTGTACCGCTATATCGGCGGCACCAACGCGAAAGTGCTGCCCGTGCCGATGATGAACATCCTGAACGGTGGCAAGCATGCCGACAATACCGTCGATTTCCAGGAATTCATGATCGTCCCCTATGGCGCGCCGACCTTTGCGGAAGCGCTGCGCTGCGGCGCGGAGATTTTCCATGCGCTCAAGAAAGTGCTGCATGACGCGGGTCTCAACACCGCCGTCGGTGATGAAGGCGGGTTCGCCCCGAGTCTCAAGAGCAACGAGGAGGCGATCCAGTACATCCTCAAGGCGATGGAAGCCGCGAAGTACACGCAGGACGACTGCTACATCGCGCTCGACGTGGCAGCCAGCGAGATGTACGAAAAGCAGGCCGACGGTTCGGCGATGTACCGCTTCTTCAAATCCGATCAGAGCCTGAAAAGCGCCGACGAAATGATCGAGATGTATGCGCAGCTCGTAGAGAAATATCCGATCATTTCGATCGAGGATGGTCTCGGCGAAAACGACTGGGACGGCTGGAAGCGTCTCACCGGCCGTCTCGGCGATCGCTGCCAGATCGTGGGAGACGATATCTTCGTGACGAATACCGCCATCCTGGCCGAGGGCATCAACGAAGGAATCGCCAATTCGATTCTCATCAAGGTGAATCAGATCGGAACGCTTACCGAGACGCTGGACGCCATCGAAATGGCCAAGCGCGCGCGCTATACGTCGGTGATCAGTCATCGCTCGGGCGAAACCGAGGATGCTACCATCGCGGATATCGCCGTGGCCAGCAACGCGGGACAGATCAAAACCGGCTCCGCATCGCGCTCAGATCGTATCGCAAAATACAATCAGCTGCTCCGCATCGAGGAAGAACTCGATACCAATGCCATTTTTGCCGGCGTGGCGGCTTTCAACATCACGCGCTGACGCTTCGTAAGCGCATCGCCATGCCGGAGATCCGTTGAACGTACTCGTTGCTCCGGATTCATTCAAGGGGAGTCTGTCGGCTGTACGGGCCGCCGAAATCATCGCCGCAGCGATTGCGCGCGTGGATCCGGCGGCCCGCTGTCTTATGCTGCCGCAGGCGGACGGGGGAGAGGGAACGGTAGACGCACTGTACCTCGGCCTCGGCGGCCGTCTGCACCTGCATATGGTGACCGATCCTCTGGGGCGTCCCGTGCAGGCACGCTGGCTGCAGCTTCCCGACGGCAGCGCGCTCGTCGAATCCGCCGCCTGCATCGGTTTGCCGCTGCTGCGCGAGGACGAACGAGAACCGGATCTGCAGCGCAGCGACGGACTTGGCCTCCTGCTCCGCCATCTGCACGAACGGGGGTATACCACGGTGTATTGCGGATTAGGAGGATCAGCCACGAATGACGCCGGTCTGGGCATGGCGGAAGCGCTCGGAGTGCGTATGCAGTACCGAAGCAGCACGCGCCGTACCGTGCGCGAAACCCTTCTTGCGGTTGACGCCATCGAGGCGGTCGCCTGCGATGATTGCCGCATGATTGCCCTCGTGGATGTGCGAAATCCTCTCTGCGGCGAACGCGGGGCAACGGCGGTCTACGGTCCGCAAAAAGGGATACCACTATCGGATATTAAGGACTGGGATCAGGCGGTCGCCCACTTCGCATCGGTTGCATGCCGGGATGTGCGAGCCGTCGATCCCGATGCTCCCGGCATGGGAGCAGCCGGTGGACTGGGTTTCGCCCTGTCCTGTTTCACCGGCGCGGAACTGCGTCCTGGCGCCGCATTCGTCCGTACATACACGGGTTTCGATGCCGCGCTCATGCATGCCGACCTCGTGATAACCGGTGAAGGCCGCATCGACGCACAGAGCACGGAGGGCAAGGTCCTTTCCGGCATCTGCGGTGCCGCCGTGCAATACCAGATTCCCGTCGTGGCATTCGCGGGAGACATCGTGGGCGAGTCGACCGACATCGCTGCCTCTCTCGGACTCGCCAGGGCGATAGGCATCAATGAGGGCGGACGGTCGGCTGCGCATGCCATGCGCGAGGTGGAAGCACTGCTCGATGCGGCGGTGACGCGGTCCTGGCCTGCAATTTCAGCGATGCGCTGATTTTTCGTAATTTGGGACATTCATCAATTCTCATCACAGACAGGTGCAATATGGCTGACATCAAATTCGGAACCGACGGATGGCGCGCGGTTATCGCTGACGACTATTCTTTCGACAATGTTCGGAAGGTGGCGCTGGCATTCGCCCGCTACTATCGCAAGCATCCCAAGACCGCCAACGGCGTCGTCGTGGGCGGAGATGCGCGCTTCGGTTCGCAGAATTTCGCCGCCGCCGCGGCGCAGGTCATTGCCAGCCAGGGTATCAAGGTGTGGCTCGCCGAGAACGTCGTTTCCACTCCCATGGTCTCACTCGGCATCATCAAGAAGCGTGCTGCCGCGGGCGTGATGATCACCGCCAGCCACAATCCCCCCGAGTGGAACGGCTTCAAGATCAAGGCCGAGTTCGGCGGTTCCGCTTTGATGAAGGACATCAAGAAAGTCGAAGCGATGCTACAGGACATCCTCGCGAAAGGCACCACGCCGAAGCTGCGTTCGATGGAGGAACTCAAGAAAGAGAAGCTCATCGTCCCGATTGATCTGCACACGATGTATCTCGCGGACATCCGCAAGAAGGTGAACCTCGGCGCGATCGAGAAATCGAAAATGAAGATCGCGTACGACGTAATGTATGGTGCGTCCTACGGAGTGATGGGACAGCTACTTCCGTCGGTGCGCTGCATCCACGACGAGCACAACCCGGGCTTCAAGGGCATCGCTCCAGAGCCGCTCGCGAAGAATCTGACGGAACTCATTGCGCTGGTGCGGAAGGAGAAATTCGATATCGGACTTGTCACCGACGGGGACGCCGACCGCTTCGGCTGCGTCGATGAGCACGGCAACTTCATCAGCACGCAGCTGCTGATCCCGATTCTCCTGAAATATCTGCACAAGGATCTCGGCAAAAGGGGCGCGGTCGTGAAGACGGTCTCCGTCACCGACATCGTGCCACGCATGTGCGAGAAATACGGCCTGAAACTGTACGAACGTCCGGTCGGCTTCAAGTACGTCACCGAACTCATGCTCGAAGACAACGTGCTGATCGGCGGCGAGGAAAGCGGTGGCGTGGGGACCTCACTGCACATTCCCGAGCGTGACGGCGTGTTCAACAATCTGCTGCTCTGCGAGGCGCTGGCGAAAAAGAAAATGACGCTCGGCCAGGCCGTGGAAGAAATATTCGCGGAATTCGGCCGAGTGTTTTACGACCGTATCGATTTTCACACGACGGAAAAAAACAAAAAAGCGATTCTTGCCGCCTGCGAAAAGGGCATCGCCAAACTCGGCGGCTTCCCCGTGCGCAGCGTCGAAACCCTCGACGGGTACAAGTTCCGCATCGACGGTGGCTGGCTGCTTATACGTGCATCGGGCACGGAGCCTATTCTGCGGTTCTACGCGGAAGCCGATACGGAGCGGAAGGTCGCTGCACTTCTCAAGGCCGCGATGAACATCGGGAAATAGTGCGGTGATGCGTTTCCTGTTCGTTTGCTTCCTGACGCTGTTTGCAGGTTCCCTGGCTGCATCGGAAGCCCATTCCTCCAACGTCCCTTTCGAAGAAGACAGCGCCGCCGTTCGGGCGGCGCTGCGTCTTTCGCTTCGCTATCCGGGTACCACACGGACCTTCTCCCCGGGGGCGCTGCCCGCGGATTTGCACGGCGAAACTATCGGACCAGTAAACAGCACGCGTCTCTGGCTGGTGGGGGGCACGATGTTCGCCGCCAATGCCGCGATCATGATTTACTATTTCACGACGTTCTACAACGACGAATATGCCGCGCGCGCGCCGTTCCATACCTTCAACGACTGGTACAACGCCGATCTCAACGTCGACAAGCTCGGACATGTGTGGGGTACGCAGGCCTACGTGCAGGCGCTGTATCATATGTTCCGTTGGACCAACATGCAGGAGCGGGACGCGATGTACTGGTCGAGCGGCACCGCGCTGCTCTATCAGCTGGAAATGGAAATCACGGACGGGTTGTATGCGAAATGGGGATTCAGCTGGTGGGATATGGGAGCGAACACCGTCGGGGCCATGTGGCCGAACCTGCAGCGCATCTATCCCGCCCTGCAACCAGTGATGCTCAAGATGAGCTATCACCCATCCGCCTCCGTCAAGAAGGACTGGGTCGAGCACGACTATCTGCGCGACTACGACGGCTTCACGTACTGGCTGACGCTCGCAGTGGACGATGTTCTCCCCGCCGCGTTGAAACCCT
Source organism: Bacteroidota bacterium (assembly GCA_014860565.1). Taxonomy (GTDB): domain Bacteria; phylum Bacteroidota; class Ignavibacteria; order SZUA-365; family SZUA-365; genus SZUA-365. The sequence continues at coordinate 82,000 of JACZJN010000095.1, read as the reverse complement.
GGTGGCCCGACTGGCTGGGCGTCGCGGTCGGGTATGGAGCGAACAGGACAATGTTGGGAAAGAATATCTACAATTCCGCCGATGGCGTCGGGCAGGGGGAGCAGGAGTGGTACATTTCCCTCGATTACGATTTGCGCAAACTCCCCGGTGACTCCCCGTTTCTGCGATGGCTGAAGGAGTCGTTCAATATTTTCCATCTTCCCGCGCCGGCGATTCGCATTACTCCGTCGGCGGTGTATTACGGGTTGTATTTCTGAACGAACCTATCTCCCGAACAACACCTGGACTATGGTAGACTTCGGTGGATAGCGGTGCTTGAGCATCTCTATCCCGAAGCAGATGAGTGCGATTACGGCAAGCACGGCGAGATTCACCAGCGTGAAGATCGGTCCCGAGGTGATGGATTCCTCCCCGTACCCGGCGATGATCGGCTGCACGACCAGCGAACCGATCACCTGATGGAGTATATACACCATCATGGAGTGGCGTCCGAAAAACCCGAGCACGGAATGCGTCGGATTGAATGTCATGCGTCGAAGAAGCGTCGAGAAAAGGACGACGATGCCGATGGAAGTGAAGATGTAAGCGAACGTCGGCGGATAGAATATCTCGGAGTAGCCCGCCCGCGTGACGAGGATGGTGCCGTCGGCGATGTTGCGGATGAACGGGATCGGGGCGAACAGCAGGATGAAGCCCGTGAGAGTCAATCCCGCTCCGAGTGTGACGAAATGATGCGACGTGCCCGTGCCTTCGGCGAACAGCGTGCGGAAGAAGAGGGCGCCGATGAAGGCGTAGCCGAGCCATGGGAAAATCGGGAACCAGCCGTCGATGAACCAGCTTTGGAGGATACGCACGATCGATGGCATCCAGATATCGTCGAAGTACACCTCGAGCGGTTCCGCGTGATAGCCGAACAGCGCCTGGACTACGTAGGTCGCGAGGATGATGATGACGGAAATGTAGAGGAGTTCACGGGAATCGGAACGCCGCAGGAGATACAAAAGAGGCATCGCGATGCCGATGGGATAGAGCACGTCGAAAGACGTGAAGGGAAAAATACCCCAGAGCAGGGTATCGAGGAGGACGCCGACGCCGACCACGATGCCGCCGCGCTTCAGGTAGTATGCCAGATTGTGTTTTTCGCCTCGCAGCACGATCATGCCTGCGCTCAGCATGATGAACGTCGGGGCGGCGAAGGACCCGAGAATGCGGAACCAGACCGGGTGCGGTTCAGCCAGGTAGGGTGCGAGATTCGCAGGCACCATCAGAATGATTGCCAGTCCACGAAGGGTGTCGACCCATGGAAGACGGAGTTGCTGTTCAGGCATACGGCCTCGATATGCTGAGGAAACGCTTCAGCTCAGGCTGCGATCACCTTCGATCCACCAGCGGTGCCAGAGTTCGAAGTTGTACAGCGTCCAGAGCTGCGGCGTGAAGTTGATCTTCGTGCGCTCGTACTCGTCGAGCATAGCGCGAATATACGGAACATTGTAATAATCATGACGGGCGGAGAGCAGCAGCGAGCGCGCATGCTGGTATATTTCCGGCGTCATCATGTTTTTCCCGGAACCGGCAAAGCCGATTTTCTTGCGGTCGATAATGTCGTCGGGCAGAATGCCGCGCAGTGCCTGCTTGAGTACATGTTTCGGATTGCCGTTCTTCAACTTCATCGACGATGGAATGTTCATGGAGAATTCCACCATCAGATGATCGAGGAAGGGCACGCGCGCCTCGATGCTGGTCGCCATCGTGATCTTGTCGACGCGCATGAGAAGGAGTTCGGCGAGCCGATGCTTGATTTCCCAATAGATGATGCGCTGCAAATCGTCGCCGTAGCCCGCTTCGGCCGCGCGTTGAAAACGCTTCTCCGCGAGGGAGTAGGAAGAAGGAATTCCGCGGCCGTCGAACTCCGCGAGATTGATCGCGCGGCGTTTCTCCTCTTCATAGAAACCGATAGCATTGCCCCAGAATGCCGGCTGTTTCTCCAGCACATTGCGGATGATGTTTTGCCGGTAGTCGATTCGTTTTCGGGCGAGGAGGGGGCTCATGAGCGCATATGCCGCCATGGTCAACGAACGTGGCACGGGACGCAGCGCGCGTTCGAGGCGCATCATGCGCGCGGCACGGATGTAGGAGGCATAGCCGGCGAACTGTTCGTCGCTGCCTTCCCCCACCTGTACGACGATCGTGCCGTTGTCGCGCGCGAGCTTGGAGACGTGGTAGAGCGGGAAGCAGACCGGGTCGGCGAGCGGCTCGTCCTGATGATGGATGATCGTGGGCAGCAGATCGAGGAAACCACTGTCGTCGATCATCACTTCGTGATGGTTCGTGCCGAAATGCGCGGCCATCCGGCGCGCCCACTGGAATTCGTTGGTGTCTTCCTGCCCGCGTATGGCGACGGTGAAGGTGTCTACAGGCCGATGCATCAGCTCGGACATGAACGCCACGTTGGCGCTGGAATCGATGCCGCCACTGAGAAAAACACCGAACGGCACGTCCGACATCATGCGCTTTTCCACGGCACCGCGGAACAGTTCGCGTATGCGTGACGTCACCGCGGCTTCGTCGCTGTAGTTGAATTCTGGTTCGCGATGTCCGAGCGGATCCCAGTATTCCTCGACACGCATCGTTCCATCGTGCGTGATGCGCGCGTAATGGGCGGCTTCGAGCTTGAAGACGCCGTCGAACATCGTCCACGGTGCGGGGGTGTGGATGTAGGTGAAATAATGGTACAGCGCTTCGCGGCTGACGGCGGGTTGCAGCGCGGGATGTTCCAGCATCGCCTTGATTTCGGATCCGAAGAGCCACATGCCGTTTTTCTGCGCGTAGTACAGCGGCTTGATGCCGATGCGGTCGCGATAGAGCAGCAGCGTTTCCTTCTCCGTGTCCCAGATCGCAATGGCGAACATGCCGTGCAGGCGTTCGACGAAGCGTTCGCCCCAGTGCCGGTAGGCGTAGAGAATGGTCTCGGTGTCGGTGCGCGAGCGATACCTGTATCCCGCCGCTTCGAGCTCCGCGCGCAACGCAAGATGGTTGTATATCTCGCCGTTGAAGACGAGCCAGATTTTTCCGTCGGGCGTGCTCATCGGCTGATGTCCCGCGGCGGAGAGATCGATGATGGAAAGACGGCGGAAGGAGAGTCCGACCCGTCCGCACTCCGAGCGATAGATGCCACCGTCGTCGGGACCGCGATGCGAGATGGCTGCGCCCATGCGCGTCAGCAGGGCGTCGTCGATGCCCTGCGACGAAGAGGTGTATTCAAAAACTCCTGCGAATCCGCACATGCTGCCTTCGAAACTCAGAAAAGTCTATCATAAAAAAATACGCTAACGTTCTCTCAGCTCCAATGTCCTGTGGATGCCTGCCCGGGAAAATACCCTTCATCGCGAGTGGGGCGATTCCTCGGCCGAGGCTCATTCAGCGGCTCCGAGTTCCGTGAGAAGTTGTCTGGCTTCTTCCATTCCCGCGGCTGGGTCGCCGTGCCTGATGCACCAGCGCAAAAGCTCCGCGGCGCGTGCTGGTTGAATGCGCGCGCGGACGTAATATTTGCCCAGAGTGAAACGCAGCATCCCGTCGTCGGGATATCTGCGCACTCCTTCCTCGAAGCGGCTAAGCGATGCGGAATACTGCTGGGAGAGCGCAAGAGCATTTCCGAAGAGCAGGTACATGTTCGGCGACGCGTATCCCTCCTTCAGGGCCGCGGTGAATCGCTCGGCGGCGTCCGCGTAGCGGCCCTGCTGGTAGAGTGCGAGTCCTTCGATCGCAGGGTAGGCCCGATGCTCACGTGTATATCCGGCGACGCGTTGAAGCGCGGGCGCGATCTCCGGGAACATGCCATTCCCGAGCGCGAGATAGCCGATGGACTGGACGAGAGAATCGATCTGTCGGAGGGATATACTGTAGTCGCGATCCGTTCCGGAATCGCTCAGCTTCGCGGCACGATTTTCCAGACGTTGGAGCATGAACTGCTGCGTCGCGACGGTCTGCTGCGGGTCAGTCGCATGCAGCAGCTGTGCCATGCCGGAGAGTTCGCGGTAGTGTTGAGGATAGTCGAGAATTTCAATCATGCGTTCAGTGAGCCGGATTTCACCCGCGAGGTCGCCGCTTCTGTGGCGGTACTTTCTCAGCGCGTCGTAGCCGCTGAGCGCGTAATCGCCGAACATGTGCGCATCGTCCAGTTGCAGGATCCGTGTGAAGCGATCAGCCGTTGCGTTGTCATCGCGGTGCAGCTGCGTCCACGGCAGCACAAGAAACACCGAGATCATGGCGAGCGCCACCGCCGCGCGATCGTCGTACTTCCTTCGAAGCGCCGAGAGTGCCGCAAGCAGGACAATAATCCCCAGTGGAGAAAGGAGGTCCCAGTCCCGCGCCAATCCCAGCGAAGCGTTTGCGAAGAATGCGAAACCGGAGAAGGCCAGCACGTTCATGGCATGGAAGGCGTCGACCGCGTCGCCGAACTTCCTGCCGCGCCAGCTGCTGATCCAGGTCCACAGCAGTGCGATCAGTGCCGCAGGAGCGAGCAGCATCAGCAGGTTCAGCATGTCGATGAGATGCCAGGAAGAAAACAGCGTATAGGACTGCAGTCCCGCGGCTGATTTCTGCGCGACCGTCGGCATGACGATACGGCTCGGGGAATCCGCGAATCCTGCAAGGAAATATATCACGGTCCATGCAGCGAGGATGACGCCGCCGCCGAGGAGTCCCTTCCTCAGGTCGAGATGCCGCAGGACGCGCAGCCGACCGCGGAGAGGTTCGCTGCGGTATCCGACGACGAGGAGCAGCGAAGGCAGGAGAACCAGCGCCATATAATGCGCGGCGACCGCCACCGCGAAGCCGAGCAGCACCGGCCAGAGCGCGGATTTCCCCGTGATCGCGCGTTCCGCTGCGATCAGATAGACGGTGACGGCGGCGAAGACCGGTGCGTAAAATTCCACATATCCGCTGTAGAGGAGCACGCCTGCCGTTCCCGCCAGTGCAAGCAGCAGCGCCAAGCGGTGCCTTCCGCGTGCGGTGATGAGGATATAGGCGACGACAGCAGCGAGGCATGCAAACGACACCCACCGGAAGGGATAGAGCGCATCCTCGGGCATCAGGAAATGCAGCGAGGAGCCGACGGCAGGCGCCGCCTTCATCGCTGCAATGATCAGCATCCCCGCGAGAGGGGAGGATTTGAAGTTGAGCAACAGGTCCTGTTCGAAGCCGCCGTTCACCGAGAACCGGTGAACCTGGGGGATGAGCAGTCCGCCGTCCCCGTAGAAGTACGTGTGCATGGGCCAGAGCAAGGGCGGGGCGAGTGCGAGCGCCAGGAGCAGGAGAGCGAGTGGCGTGCGCAGGGGATCGACATCCATCCCACGCAGGACGAGGTACAGCACAAAAGGAAGGAGCAGCATCGTCCACGTCATCGCTGAGGGAAGGGAGCGCAGTGCGTCCACGCCCCAGAGGCGGTCCATCGGAAGAACGAGCGCAGCCAGTTGCACGGCAAGCGGGATCACCAGGGCTGTGCCCAGCATCGACCATGGCATCGGGGCGAGCTGTTTTGTCTTCATGGCACGAAAAATACGAAATTTTCACGGCTCTCACTCCCCATCCAGCTTGCATCTGGATTTTGAATTTGCTAGAATGAGTTAGACATTTGTATACATTGGAGGTCGCAGTGAGCAAGGAATGGACAGATAACAGGCGCAAGGTCGCGCGTTTTCTCGAGCAGTATGTCGAGCGCAACGGACGTGCGCCGAGCATGGACGAGATCGCGAAGGCCACGGGTCTCTGGAAGCGGTCGGTGGAGATCGTGCTCAAGGGACTCGAAAAAATCGGCTTCATCGAGATCACACCAGGCATCAGTCGCGGGATTCGGCTGCTCGCAAGTGAGTTCCGCCGCGTGCCCCTGGTCGGCGATGTGAAAGCGGGGCCGCCTGCCTGGGCACAGGATGAGGTCGTCGAATACCTGCGGGTCGATCGAAACATCGTGCAGTTCGACAATCCTGTAGCTCTCCGTGTGGATGGTTTCAGCATGCGTGACGCGGGGATGCTCCCGGGAGACATTGTGCTGGTCAAGCAGCAGCAGGCGGCGAATACCGGTGACACCATCGTGGCCTACCTGAATGGAGGTCTGACGGTGAAGAAATTCGAATACCGCGATCGTCAGGTGCGGCTTCTCCCCGCAAATCCGGCTTTCAAGCCGATCGAGGTCAGCAAGGATGACGAATTCCAGATTGTCGGTCGGGTGATGCTGCTGCTGCGTGATCTCGGAGACTGCTTCCATTTCGAAGTGGAGAGTTCCGAAGCGCTGAGCATGCCCTGAGCGAAGAATACCTCGTGGCGCTTCGGTGTTCCGTACTTCGCGGCGACTGAGCATACCGGATTTCGTGGGCTGAAAATGCGACGCGCATTGGCGATACAACCGGAATCTTCTTATTTTTTCGTTTCAATCCACAAATGGAATGGACACATGCCGGAGTTGTTGCGGCATCGCTGCCGGATACAGAACGAAAATTACCTAACCTGGGGAGCGGTATGATCACGCGCCACGGAAATCCCTGTCTTTTTCTCTTCATCCTTTTGTTGAGCACGGCGTCTCTGTCGGCGCAATCCGTCGAACAGGTGCGCAACGATGCGTATCGCTACGGAGTGCGTACGATCGACGGTGTGCAGGTGTTTTTCATCGACGAGGTGAATCCGGTGCTTCCGCGCGAAGTGCGGGTTCCCCGCCGCGTCCTGCGCATACCGTTCGAGGGAACCGCGCCGTTTGACGTCGTGGTGAAGGACGCACGCATGTCCGACGCCGTTGACGCGACTCCATTTTATCTCGTCCAGATGAACATGGCTGCCGATTCCACGATCCTCACCAGGATCGTGCCGCAGGATGTTCCGACAGCCGACCCGGCCGTGGGTCGAGGAGTAGAAGTCCTTTCCCGACGCATCGTATATGAACGCAAGCGTCCCATGCTCGAGATAGAGCTGCCGCTGGTACTCTGGGATCCGCAGACACGGCAGACGCGATGGATTGAAGAATACACGCTGCTGCGCGTTCCTTCCGACGGACAGGCCGGAGCGGTCGCCGCCGAGGGGAAGCCCCCTTACGCGAGCATGCCTTTTACAACGCGCAGCAAGAATGTAGACACTTCCCAGGCATGGATCGATTTCACCGCACCGATGGTGAAGTTCTTCGTCCGGCAGGACGGTCTCTACAAGATCACCGCCGAGTGGATGCGGGATGCGGGCAAGGACCCGGCGCAGGTCGACCCTGCCCGCGTGCAGCTGTATCGCAAGGGCGTACCCATACCGATGTATGCCGTCGGCATGGACGACGGCCGTTTCGATGACGGGGATTATTTCGTTTTCCCCGGCATGCGCAACTACGACGAAGGCGGCTACCGGCATCTGCCGGCCTCCATCGATGATCCGTATCCGCAGTATCTGAGCATCTACACCGACTCCACCGCCTACTGGCTGCATTTCAATTTTGACGGAGCCGCGCGGGCGGAGGTCCGCACACCCATCACCCCGCTTCCCGCCGACACACTCGACTGGACGTATGAGACCGTGCATCTGGAGTATGACCCATGGGATCAGCTCCTGCCGCATACCACCGATCTGGTTCGAGGACAGACGTCCGATTGGACTTCCGAGGACACGTGGGCCATGGGACAGTTGTATTTCAACCCTTCTGATCCGAGGCCCTCCACCGAGTTTTCGCAGCCATTTCGCGTATCCGCCGTCTATCCCAATGCCAATGCACGATTCTGGGGAAAAATTCTCAGCTGGTACGGTGACCGGAATCAGGTTCCGAATCATTCGGCGACACTCAGCGTCAACAAACAGCCATCGCTCGATTCCATTGTCTTTCAGCATGATGAGCAGATTCTGCTGTACGGTACTCAATCCGCGTTGACGCTGAGAGAGGACACGCTGAACACTATCAAGACAATAAGCTGGAATATCAACACCGCGGGCAGCGCTACCCGGCTCGACTGGTTCGACGTCGAATATCCTCGGTATCTGGTACTCGAAGGCCCGTCGCATGTATTCCGCATCGACAGCGTGTTTTCGGACGGGCCGAAATCCCTTAAGTTTCAGGGATCGCAGACCCCGGCTCCCGTTATTCTCCGTGTCCGCGACGGGCGAACCTCGATCATGTCCGTGGCAGCAGTCCAGGGATCCGGTCCGTTCACCGTGTTCGTATCGGATTCCGTCTCGCCCGGCGACGTGTTCTACGTGTGGAATGCGGACAGCATTCCCCCAGCTGTGAAGGGTGAGACTGTCACGGTGTCCAGACTCGATCTGGAAGAAGCCGAGCACCTGATGATTACGGCACGCTTCCTCGAAACCGCGACACGCGAGTACGCGGATTTCATAGGAAGCAGCTATGGTGTCAGTACGCGCGTCGTGGCGGTGGAGGATATATACGATCTGTACAGCTACGGCATGTTTCAACCGGAGGCGATCAAGCTTCTGACCTACGACGCATACTACAACGGGAAAACCGACACGCTGAAGTATCTCTTTCTCGTGGGCGATGCCAACTACAACTACAGAGCGTGGTTCACATCGAATGTTGTTCCGTCCTACGGGAATCCGGTCAGCGATACGTGGTTCGTCGCCTTCGATTCCCTTTCCGCGGTGCCCCAACTCCAGGTTGGGCGACTTCCCGTCCGTGACGAAAGCTCGGTGCGTCAGTACCTCGCCCGCCACCAGTCATATCGCGCTCAGGAGCCGACGCTCTGGAACAAATCCGCGCTGCATTTCAGCGGCGGGAATCTCAGCGGCGGCGAAGCCGAACTTCAACGCTACAAGTCGGTCAACGATTTTCTGATCTCATCCGTCGTCGAGCAGCCGGAGTTCTCCGGTCGCGCCGCGCATTTCTACAAGACGCTCGATCCCCAATCGGACTTCGGGCCCCTCCCACTTACCGATGTCCGGTCTCGCATCGCAGAAGGGGGCGTTTTTATCTGCTATGTCGGACATAGCGGAACGCAGACCTGGGACAACTCCATTTCACGCGCTGATCAGCTCGCCAACAGCGCAGGACGCGCAGCGCTCGTGACGGACTTTGGCTGTTCGACCGGTCGCTATGCGGAACCGGATTACAATGCGTTTTCCGAGATATTCGTTGTCGGTGATCAAAGTCATGCCATCGCGTACATCGGGAATTCCGCAGCGGGATTCGATTTCACTGCCACCGTGCTTCCCGGGTTGTTCTACAAGGAATTGATCACACAGCACGCACCGAGCATCGGCTACGCCCATTACATGACCAGATTGCAGCTCGGCACATGGAACGCCGTGAACCGTGTTTCCATCCAGACCAACACGCTTGTGGGTGATCCCATTGTGGCGCTGGACATGCCGAAGCAGCGAAACCCGATTGTAAAGGATTCCTGGATACGACCAACGCCGGAGATCATTACCGATGTCATGGATTCCGTCTCCTTCACAGTGACGGTGGGGAACTACGGACTGCAGACGCCGGACTCGCTCGATGTGCTGGTTGAAAACCTGTTCAATGCCGCGGTCATTTCCTCGGATCGCCTTACCGTGCCGATGCCGGCATTGTATGACACGCTGCGCTTTCGCTTTGGATTGACCAAGACCGCAGGGAGCGGCCTGCTGCGGGTCACACTCGATCCGGATGGGAAGCTGGAGGAGATTTTCGAAAACGACAACCTCGCCGTGCTGGACTACAAGATATTCAGCACTTTCCTCAAAGTGGTCAATGACCAGCTGGGGAATATTTCCTCTCGCGGAACAGACATCACCATCCTCAATCCGGCTCTTGATCAAGGCGCTGTTTCGACGATTACGGTGGAGAGTGATCTCACGACACAATTCAGCGCTCCGGCACGTGTGACCCTCCCGTACGGAAAGACCATGAGCAGCGGCGACGTGCCCTCGCTTTTCCCTGCTGGAGCAAAACGCTACTGGCGTGTGAAACTCGATGCATCCGGTCAGGATTTCGTTGGTCCTTATATTCGGCGCAATACTGCGGTGCCTTCCGATTTTGTACAGACGGATTCGGTGGAATTTCTGCCGACCACGCTGGATTTCGTCCGCTATGACTCGGGGATAGGATTCCCGCCCGGACGCCGGGTGGAATTGCTCAGTTCGAATTTTACTCTTGGCAGCGGAGTGCACATCAGTATTGACGGAGTCAACGTACTCCCTTCATCCATCGCCTGGGCCTACTGCATCGCCATCGTCGATAGTGCAAGTTTGATCGTAAAACGCGTCGGTGTATTCGATAACTATAATTATCCCGAATCGCGCGACTCGATTCGTCGGTGGGCCGAGGAAGTCGATTTCGGGGAATATTTCATGGTGACTACCGGCAATGAACCAAAGGCGGGGAGCAATATTTTCTCCGAGCAGATCAAGGCACTTGGTTCCAAGTACATCGATTCCGTGCGTACGAAGGCGTGGCGCCCGAGTTGGGCCTTCATTGGTCGCCGGGGCGCCCCCATTGGAACGATGCCGGAAGTGTATTATCCGGAGGCAATGCGCCTGCCCGGCATCATCGACACCACATTTTACGTCGCACCCGATACCGGGAAGGCAATCTCGCCTCCGATCGGTCCGGCGCTGCGCTGGGAAACGGCCAGGCTCGAACGCAGCGACCCTGCGATCAGCGATATTCGGCTCTCGATATACGGCATACGGAAGAACCAGCAGGAGGATCTGCTGCTGGAGGCCGGGAATGTCACAGAGGCGGACCTTTCGTCCATCGACGGCGCAATCTATCCGTATATCCGCATGCAGGCGGCGTTTTATCCGCAAGGCGGCGATCCCCTTGCGGCGAAGCTGCACGCATGGTCGGTGTCGTACACGCAGCCGCCGGAACTTGCGCTCAATTACCAGTCCGTCGCCATGCTGCAGGACAGTGTGCAGCAGGGCGAACCCGCGGAAATCGAAATCGGCATTCTGAATGCGGGCGAGGGCGATGCTGCGGCGTTTCCCGTGCAGCTCGAAGTTGTCGGCTCGGATAACATCCCGCGTCCGGCGGGACAGTTCACCGTCGCGGGACTCCGTTCCGGTCAGTGGTTCGACACGACGGCCACGATCAACACCGATTTCCTCAGCGGAGCGTATCAGGTGTTCGTGCGCGTGGATCGCGACGACATCGTGCTCGAACAGTATGAAGACAACAACACCTTTGTCTCATCGGTGTACGTCAAACCCGATACCAGCAGACCTCAACTCGACGTCACCTTCGACGGCTTCGCTCCGATCGACGACGATTACATCCGCTACAATCCGGAGATCGTTCTGACGCTGCGCAGCGATAATCCGGTTCCGGTTTCCAGCAAAGACAATTTCACCGTGACGATCGACGGCGAAGCGATGGACCTCGACAGCATAGGCTTCACGATGACGCCGGCGTCGAATGGTCAACCAGCGACGTTACGCTTCCAGCCCACGCTGAAAGACGGCATCTACTACTTCGGTTTCAATGCGGAAGACGCGAAGAAAACGCCTGTTTATGACGAAGTTCCGGAAGTGCGCCTGCGCGTCAGCACACAAAGTCGCATCGCGGAGATGTATAACTATCCCAATCCCTTCCAGGGCGAAACGTCTTTCACATTCCTGCTGACCGGTGTCGAACCGCCGCAGGAGGTGGAAGTGAAGGTTTACACCGTGGCGGGCCGTCTCATCCGTCGGATTTCCTATCCGGCATCGTCGATGCGCATTGGCTACAACGCCCTGAAGTGGGACGGACGTGACGAGGACGGTGATGAGCTGGCGAACGGCGTTTACTTCTACAAGATCATTGCGAAATTCACTGACGAATCATTTGAAAATATAGGCCGCATGGCGGTGATGCGATAGAAGGGAAGAGCTGACGGCCGGTATCCATTCCTGTCGTCTGTTATCGCCCAGGATGCGCTGATCTCTGCCGCGGCTCTGAAACAGTGCATCTGCATCTCCACAGCAATTATTCCTTCCTCGCGGGTACGCTTTCCATCGAACGGATGATCGACCTCGCGCGCAAGGCGAGCTACTCCGCGCTCGCGCTGACAGACACCAATAATGTCAGCGGGATCATGGAGTTTTATACCGGCTGTCTCACGGCCGGGATACAACCCATTCCCGGGGCGGAATTTCTCGCCGGCCGCACACGTGCCGTCCTGCTTGCGCGCACCTGGGATGGCTATGCGGAGATCTGTTCCGCGCTGACCGAGCTTGTGGTGCACCATCCTGCCGCACGCGTCGTGCTCAGCGATGAACCGCTTCGCGGTGAGGAGATGGAAGAGGGTGGGGACGTTCAGGGAGGAAGCGCCTTCCTTGCGGATATTCTCCTTCGCTACTGCAGCGACCACGTCATCCTTCTCTCTTCGGATATCGAGCTCCTCACATTCCTGGGTGGCGTCGCACCCTTTCCATGCTATGTGGAACTCAGCAAGGATAGGGAGGCCCGATGGCCGCATCTCCTCCGCGCCGCGAAGGAGCGTGGCATGGCCGTCGTCGCCACAAACGACGTGTTTTTCGGCGTGCCTGAAGGACGCCAACTGCACAGCGTTCTGCGTGCGATAGCGACGAACAGCACCATGGGTACGCTCGATCCTTCGATCCTTTCGGGGGCGACGAACTGGTTCATCGGGGAGGAGGAATTCCGATCGTGGTTTCGGCATATCCCGGAGGCCCTGACCGCTCGCGATGAGATCGTCGCGATGTGCGACGTGCGGTTCGATCTTCAACAGAGTAAATTCACCTCCTATACCGATATCCCGGATTCGTCGAAGCGGCATCGTCTCCGCACACTCACGGAAGAGGGATTCCGCTTCCGCTATCCACACGCGCCCCGCGAAGCGCGAGAACGAATCGAGAAGGAACTGGGCATAATCGAGAAACTTGGGTTCCTGGATTATTTCCTTGTCAGCTGGGATATCATCCGCTATGCCAGACATCGGTCCTATCCGTATGTGGGACGCGGTTCCGGCGCCAACAGCATCGTCGCCTATTGCCTTCAGATTACCAACGTCGATCCCATCGAACTCGACCTCTTTTTTGAGCGCTTCCTGAATCCCGAGCGAAAATCACCGCCGGATTTCGACATCGATTTCTCCTGGCGCAACCGTGACGAACTGATCGATTATGTGCTCGCGAAATACGGCCGCGACCGGACGGCGATGATCTGCACGATTTCGACCTTCAATCCGCGAGGAGCATTGCGTGAGGTGGGGAAGGTGCTCGGCTACAGCGCCGCGGAAATCAAACAGCTGACCTCGATGCTGCCGGGGTACGGCTCGGTACGCGATCTGATGGATCCGAACAGCCCCGTTCGCCGCCATATGGGTCCGATGCTCAGCACGCGTTACGGCAAGGATTGGTCTCGCGCGGCTCATGCAATTCTCGAATTCCCGAATCATTACGGAATACATTCGGGAGGAGTGATTCTAGCCCCGGAACCGATGACGCGCTACACCGCCACGCAGGTCGCGCCGAAAGGGGTGCGCATCACGCAGCAGGATATGTATTCGACCGAAGACTGGCGGCTGGAAAAACTCGACATCCTTTCCACGCGTGGACTCGGGACGTTCGAAGACACGATGCAGGAGGTACGCCAGCGCACGGGGAAGCTTCCTCCCGTCATCGACTACAAAAATGCCTGCGACGATGCGAAAACACGCGCGATCATGCGAAAGGGAGAGACTGTCGGCTGTTTCTATGTCGAATCGCCCGCGATGATACAGCTGCTGAAGAAATTGCGTACGGACACCTTCGAAATGCTCACCGCCGCAAGTTCCATCATTCGTCCGGGCGTGGCGCAGTCGGGAATGATGCAGGCGTTTATCGAACGTTTTCATGATCCATCGAAAGTCAATCCACCGCATCCGATGATGGCGGAGCTGCTTCGCACGACATACGGAGTCATGGTGTATCAGGAGGATGTGATCAAGGTTGCGCATTTCATCGGCAAACTCAGCCTGGGAGAGGCGGATCTCCTTCGACGCGCCATGTCGGGAAAGATGCGCTCGCGCGACGCCATGCACGCACTGCGCAATACGTTCTTCGATGGCTGCCGCCGCCAGGGCATTACAGAAGAAGTCGTTGCAGAAATCTGGCGGCAGATGGAGTCCTTCGCGGGCTACAGTTTCTGCAAGGCGCACTCGGCATCGTATGCCGTGCTGTCGTTTCAGGAAGCGTATCTCAAGGCGCATTATCCGGCACTCTTCCTGTGCAGCGTCCTCAATAATCAGGGCGGGTATTATCGACCGGAAGTGTATATCCAGGAGGCGCGCCGCCTGAACCTGCGCATATTGCTGCCGGATGTGAACGCGAGCGACGAACTGCATTTCTGTCCCGACGACAGGACGATCCAGCTTGGATTTCTGCATGTCAAGGATTTCAGCGACCGTTCGCGGCTCCAACTGCTTCGAGAACGGCGAGAGAACGGCAAATTCACTGATTTCGATGATTTCCTGCAGCGCGGAGGAACGACCGCGGAGGATACCGTCATTCTCGTTCGCTGCGGGGCATGCGATTGTTTTGGCGAACAGCGTCCGGCACTGCTGGTGAAGTCAAAACTCCATTTCAACCGGAACCGGCGCGGTATCGCCGAACCGGCTCTGCAACTGCGCTTCGAGAGTTTCAGCGAGGATCTGCAGCTGCTCAGGCCCTATACGGCCGAGCAGGTGACGCAGATCGAGTTGGAAACATTCACCTATACCGTCTCCACCCATGTGCTCGAACATTTCGAGAAGGAACTGCGGCAGACGATCAAAGCGCGGGACCTCGATCGCTACGTGGGACGCCGTGTCCACGTCGGGGGCTGGATGATTGCCGCCAAACTCACAAGAACGAGGAAAGGGGAGCGCATGATGTTCATCAATCTGGACGACGCCGTCGGACGCATCGACGTCGTGCTCTTCCCGAGATGCTTCGACGAATACGCCCATCTGCTGCGCAGCACAGGTCCGTTCCTCATTTACGGGAAAGTTGTAAAGGAGTATGAGGTCTTGAATATAGTCGCGGAGCACGTTACACTCATTCGCAAGGAGTAATGCCGATATGACGCTGCACCCGCACCGTTGGTGTTCATCGGAAAAAGAGGCTTCAATCAATTCCGAGAAAATGGTGCATCAATCCTGAAAAATTTGTATGATAGACTCGGGTATGCACCCAGTGTCCCAGGAAATAGGGAGACTGAGCCTCAATACGAATGTCTATGCGGAGTCATGCATGAAGGCGTGGCAATTTGTTTTTGTGCTCCTTGCTGTCACTGCGCAGGGAGTACCGGCGTTTGCCGTGGATCGTATTCCGGTGGAAAGAGATTTCATCGCCGCGGAAAAGGATACCGCATTGGATCGGATGAAAATCCGTGCGCTCATTCGTGAGTCGTTGGTGGAACACAGACGCAACGCGGAATTGGGTTTGAAGGCTGGGGAGCATGCATATCAAAGGGCAGTCGCGCTCGGTGACACCATCCTGCAGGTGCGGGCTTTGAACGCCATCGGCGCAAACAGGTGGATGCGGGGTGAATACGATATTGCCGTTCACAACCACATCGAGGCACTGCGCCTGGCGGAACTGCTCGAAAGCCGCTTCGACATCGGTCAGAGCTACAACAATCTTGGGCTCGCGTACCGCAATCTGGGAATGTCAGAGAGGGCGGAGGACTGCTTTCGCCGCGCCGCGCATATCAGGTCACGGATGGGAGACGATGCGGGACTCTCCCGGTGTCTGATGAATCTCGGATTGATTTTCTATGAAAGCGCACGTTTGGATTCCTCGTATGCCCTGCACGAACAAAGTTTGCAGCTCGCCCGAGCGGCGCGGGATACGCTGCTCATCGCAGGAAATCTCTACCATCTCGGACGCATCGAAAACGCACGAGGGAAAGCAGAAGTGGCGCTCGTGCTGATGCGCAAGGCGTTGTCGCTCTATATTTATTTCGAAGACAGAAATGGCGTTTCCCTTGTTTCTTCCGACATCGCGCGGGTACTTTTCACTGCAGGGAGAACCGACGAGGCCCGCAGAGAGGCCGTGGTGGCGCTGGAAAACGGTTTGCTGCTCAATTCCCGCTTCGCCATCCGCGAGGCCGCGCAGGTGCTTGCAGACATTCATGCGGCCTCGAAACAATACCGGAAGGCCTACGAGTACCTGACACTATTCAAGGCAACGGACGACAGTCTTCGAGACGAGGCCGCGCTCCGTCGGGTGGCACAACTCAATATCGAGCGCGAAATTGCCGTGCGCGAGAAAGAACTCGCGTTTCGAACCAGGCAGCGGGAGCTTGAGGTCGAGGCGAAACTGCGATCTCAGGCACTGATCCGGAATTCTCTTATCGCAGGAACCATACTACTCGCTATCCTGCTCAGTGTCCTCCTGTTCGCCTTCCGGGGAAAGCTGCGCAGCAACCGGCTCATTACTGTGCAGAAGCAGCATATCGAAGACGCAAACGCGGAACTTGCGCGAGAGATAGAAACCCGGGAGCGGCTGTTCGGTATCGTCAGCCATGACCTCCGCGGCGCAATGGGTAATATCACCGGCATGCTCGTTCTTGCCTCCGCGGATGATGGTGCGGTAAGTGCCGAGCAGAAAGCGGAACTTCTCACTGGAGCAAGTGAGACGGCCAATGCAACACTGGCCCTGCTCAACCGGCTGCTCGACTGGGCGCGTGCGCAGCGGAAAGAAATCCAGTTCAATCCTGTTGTAGGCGACCTACGGGAGATCGCGGCAGTAGTCATGAAACTGCTGCAGCCGCAGGCAAGGTCCAAACAAATTCAGCTCGACTGGTTTTGTCCATCCACGGTTCCCTGCTCGTTCGACGAACACATGCTGACAGTAATACTGGAGAATCTTCTCTCGAATGCGATAAAGTTTACGGGGGAGAAGGGACGGGTGGAACTTCGGATAGAGCGGTCGGGGACGCGGTGTACTATCCGCGTCAGCGACAACGGTAGCGGCATCACCGCCGAGCGTCTCGAACGGATTCGCAATCGATCGGGGATTGTTCCGGATTCCGAGGCGTCACGCGAAAGCGCGCACGGACTTGGTCTCGACCTGTGCCATCGCTTTGTTGCGTTGCACGGCGGTGAGATCCATGTCGAAAGCGAAGTGGGAATAGGTTCCGTTTTCACGGTTACAATTCCTCTTGTTCAGGAAATCCCCCAACATTCGGCCTGAAAGAAAGCATACCCCGAATCCCTCCCGACGGGGAAATTACATCAGCAGCTCAAGCCCGAGCAGGATACCGATTTCGGATCCATGGAAGTCGACGTCGAGATCGGGCTGTCCGGGGATTTCATAGCTCCCTGTATGCCAGTTGTAGGAATAACGGAGAGAGGCATCCAGAACGACGTTGCGTGATATGAAGTAGCCAAGGCCCAAGCCCGCGTTTGCCCCGAATCCCCTCGCAGAGATCGTGACCGGGAGTGTACTGACCGTTGAACTACTCGCCTCCGATTCTCCGAGATAATGCCGATATCCCACTGATATTTCTGGATAGGTGAACCAGCGCATGCTCAGGGGTAGATACCACCGAAGCAAAGGACCGACAAACAGGTTGCGATCGTAATTTTTGTAACGTGCGTTGGTTGGGTTCGGCTTCGGACGGCTTTCACCGCGGGTCTGGTCCCACGTGAATTCGAATCCGAACACGACATTTCTCGAGATGAAATAGCCGTTCCGTGTGGAGAGACGGACCGTTTCATGATCCAGCTCGGAACCTGTGCTACCTGTCGTACCCTTGATATCCAAGTCATTCTGCCCTGAAGAAAAGGATCCGCCGACGCTGTACATCATGCGGTACATGCGCAGCATCCCCTGGGCGCTGAGTGATCCGGAGAGTAAGACAATAGCGGAAGCAAGGAAGATAACCGCTTTCATGCGTCCTCCTCTGGACTAGTGTACAAGATTCTGCTGTCGCGAATGCGACGAAATTGACTCAATACATCGCAAAGTAGCGATGCATCGGGTCAACTGCAACGACAGAACTATTTCTTGTACTTGATGCTGCAGCCGATCGCCTTGGTACTCTCCACTGCCGGTGCCGCGCCGGTGAGCAGTGCGTCGACCGCTGCCTCGACATAGTGCTCGTCTGCATCATCAGCGTCTTCATGATTATTGTCAATCGCACCTATGTAGCGCACGCGAAAATCGCTGCCGTCCTTCTGCAGCACGAATACATGCGGTGTGCGGGTCGCTCCGTACTGCGGATAGATTTTCTGTCCTTCGTCCAGGAGATAGGGAAAGGGAAATTCTTTTTCCTGTGCGCGCTCCACCATGGCATCGAAACTGTCCTCGGGCTGGACATCTGGATCGTTGGGGTTGATCGCGATGACGGGATATCCGCGGGATTTGAATTTGGTGTCGAGCGCGATGATGCGATCCTCATACGCGATGGAATAGGGGCAGTGATTGCAGGTGAAGATTACGATAAACCCCGATGCGGATGGGAAATCCGCCATGGACACCATCTTCCCGTCGACGTTCATAAGACGGAAATCCGTCGCTTTGTCGCCGACACTGTATCCTCCGGCGGTTGCGGAAAGGGAGGAGAAAACGAGTAGCGCCAGTGTGGTGAGGAAAATCGATTTCATTCTTGTATTCCTGTAAATGAATTGACCAGTGATTGAAGTTCTTCTCTCGAAAAGGTCTGCTCGCGGAATTCACGTCTTGTCGCATTGAAGATGAGCGTCGCGGGAATAGCACCGCTCCATGAAGAATCAACGCGGTCGATCCACCCATTCGCATCGGGATCGACGAGCACGACCACCGTTGACTGCATCTGCCGCTTCTGGAGGAAAGGGAGGAGCCGGTTGGTGAGCTGTTTACGGAAATCAAGGCTGACGAGAATAACGCGGATCTTCCTTGTACCATGATCACGCGTCAGTTCCTCAAAATACGGCAATTCCTCCACGCAGGGTGCACACCACGTCGCCCAGAAATTGATAATGACCGTCGTGTCGCTGCGCTGGTCGAAAAGCGGGGCCAGAGCGTCGAAGTTTTCGTATACCGGGATTACAACTCCATCTCTCTCGAAAATCGAACTTGAGGGAGGAAGAAATTGCGCGCTGAGTGCGGCAGGCAGCAGCACGAGAGTGAGAGTATGCAGAAGAAATCGCATAAAAGGGATACCTGATGTCCGTAATACTCTCTAACAGAGAGGCGCCGCCTCTTTGTTCCAGGAGGCGGCGATCAGAGGAGGGTGGTGGCAGAATTCCCTGCTGCCGCGATGATACTGATGAAAAAACTGTCCGTCGATCAGCGGGCGATGATCAGCCGCTGGGTCGAGACGCCTTCCGAGGTCGTAAGCCGAAGCAGATATTTTCCGGGAGGCAGGGTCGCCGTACCGATGCGGAATCGGTAGGAGCCCTGCAGCAATTCCTGATTTTGAAAAACGATCTGTCGAATCCGTCCGATCAGGTCCACGATGACAAGCGAACCGACCACCTCCATGCCAGTGTTAAGGGCCACAAGCGTTTCGCCGTTTGCGGGATTCGGGTAGCAGGGGCTGAGCGAGAAGCGCTTTGCGGATACGGTTTCGACGCGTAATTCCCCCGTGGAGCTTTCCTTGCCGTACGTGTCGATTTGACGGAGGCGGTACTCAACCGTTCCGGGTGGTGGATTCGCATGGACCCACGAATAGAACCGTGGCGTGCTGCTTTCACCAGCGGCAGGGAGGATGTCCACCACTTGCCATGGATTATCACCCTCTTTGCGGCATTCGATCTTGAACCAGGCGCTGCTGTGTTCACTCGAAGTAGACCAGCGGAGCAGCGTTCCGTCGGCAGAACGCACGCCTGCGAGCCCAGTCCATTCCGCGGGGAGGACGTTCATCGCAGCGGCATCATTCGCACTGCGCGCGAATGTCGAACGAACATACCTGTCATCATCGGCCCGGAATCGTGGACCACTGATCTGGGCCACGACAGATGAACCCATGAGCAGCAGCAGAAGCGCTGCCAGTACCATCGTTGCATATTCTTTTTTCATCGGATCACCTCTTTCGCCAAGGGTACTTCATCTCGTCGTTATCATTTCTCGAGGGCCGGGATTCCGGAAAGCGTTTCTTAACGCCGGTGATCGTAAGCCCGATTATAACGCCCTTCGCTGGTGAAGAGCAGGAATTCATATTGTCCGCTTGGAAGCCGGGAGCAGTCGACAGCGAATTCATGTTTTCCGCTTGAAATCTCTCGCTTCGAAACGATGTTCTCGATAATATTGCCGCGATGGTCCGTGAGCTGCAGTGAAATCACGTCGTCGTTCAACAGATCCACCGTTACATTCGGCGCAGTGCGTGGATCGTCTTCCTCGGTGCGGACAACAAACGCGCGCAACGTTCCCGACACCGGGACACTGATAATCTGTGAGTACTGGATCATCCCGTCATCGCCGATAATGCGCAGCATGTAGCGCAGGTCTTCGGGAGGAACCCTGCGATCACGGAAACTGTAGGTGCGTGCGAAACTGCCGTCGCCGCCTCCGGGAATAAATCCCGCCTGCTTCCATCCGCGGCTGTCTGAGGAGGCGCGCTGCACTTCGAAACCCCGATTGCCCACTTCACTGAGTGTAATCCACTCGAGAAGGACATCCGGACCGATGCGATTCGCCCGGAGCTTGCTCAGCTCCGTGTGGAATGGGATATCGCTCGAACGGAACATTTCCTGCATTCCCAGGGCTGGGAACAGCAGACGCGCCAATACTGGCTGCGCCTGAGCCGGAACCGCAGTGCAGAACAACACCGCGAACGCGGCTATTCTCCATCTGTTCTTGAGCCTCTGAAAATGGACCATTGCTGAACCTGTCTTTTTCGACCTCACGGGCCGTTGCCGATGGAAATCGGGTGATGTACGAGGTGCAATCTACGGTATGCTTCCCTACAGGAGACTTAACCCTGCATTACATTTCTGTAAGGAACCTCGGTATGAATCAGTCAGGCTCGCTGATCTTTCCGATAACTGACGGGTGAGGACGTACGGAGGATGTAATTCCCTTTACATTGGGTCGGTCTATTCCTATGTTAGAGACCAGGAGGTTCCCATGAACATGCTCAGAAAAAATCCCGACTCGGTCGAAACCGCAGGGGAGGGACAGCCACGCCGGTTTCGCACCCGCATCCCGGGCTACACGATTCGGCTGCTCGCACTGATCGGCATCGCCCTTCTTGTGTGGAAGTTGATTGCGGTCAGCGTGCTCGAGAGCGAACAGGAAGACGCACTGCAGGCGCTGCGAGATTCCACCGAACAACGAATCGCAGATCGGACCGCGCAGCTCGGGAGAGCTGCCGGCGAGGCCTTCAGTCTTGCCGTGCTTCAGGCTGTGAGAAGCGGAGATGAGAAACAATTGAAGAATGCATGCCAGGTGCTCGCCCGACGCACCACCGTGAATGATTATCTCGTCGTGAATACTTCCGGGGTAATCATTGCAGCCGCAGCCAGTGATATGGTTGGAGAGTCGGTGGATGAAAACTTGCGCCGAACGATCGGCAGCGTCGAAACACCGATCGTCGATACGATCGAGAATGGTTTGACTCGCGTCATCAGTCCGCTCCGTGATGAAACCGGAGACTTTGGAACGGTCATTCTCACGTTCCGTCTCTCATGAGGGAAAGGGGGGGCGACGCTAACCGAGAGGGAGTGTGATTGTGAACTCGGTGTAGTCGTTCATATGCGAATCACAGTCCAGCATGCCACCGTGCTTTTGGACAATGATGTCGTAGCTGATGGAGAGTCCGAGCCCTGTCCCATGGCCGGGTGACTTCGTAGTAAAAAATGGTTCGAAGATTTTATCCCGCGCCGCGACCGGAATCCCTTTTCCGTTGTCACGGATGCGGATGACAACGCTTCTTCCTGACGTCGTAGTCCTTGCGTGAACCGTCGGAGTAAACTCCGCCGGGTTTTCTTTTTCCGCTCGCTCACACACGGAGTCGATGGCATTGTTGAGGATATTGAGAAACACCCGGCTGATATCCTGCGGGACAACCCTGACGGTGGGAAGGGAAGTGTCGATCTCCGTCTCAATCTGCGGCATGCACGTCCGGCCAAGCGAGCGACTGCCATGCGAGGCCAACTGCGTGGCATCCAGGAGCAGTGCATTGATGTCCGCTGCCTGCCTGCCTTCGGTCGACGTACGTGCGTGCATCATCATGCTTCGGATGATGCCGTCGACCCGTTTCCCATGATGGATGATTTTCTCAATATTCTGCCGCAGCTCGGGGGTCACGGAAAGTCGTTCTTCCGGATCGTTGTCGCTGTTCTCGAGATCGTCGATCCATTCCATGCTCAGCTGTGCGAAATTATTGATGAAATTCATCGGGTTCTGCATTTCATGCGCGATGCCGGCCGTCAATTGTCCGAGAGACGCAAGTTTTTCCTGCGTGATCAACATCTGCTGTGTTGCACGCAGTTCGTCGTTGATCTGTGATTTGCTTCTGTAGGCGCGGAAAAGAACCACGGTGAGGATCAGAACCAGAAGGAGTCCCGAAGAAATGGTCAAAACCAGAATCTGCTGCATGCGATTGGAGTCGCGAAGTGCCTGCAGTTCCTGCTGGGTTTTTTCCATCAGATACGAGGCCTCCATCTTCACAATTTCCCGTGCCTTGAGTTCATTCATGACACTGTCTTTCATGCCGGCATAAAGGATATAGTTTTGATAGGCGTTGCGGAAATCGCCTTTCGCCTCGTACATCCTTGCAATATCCTGATATGTTTCCTGTATCTGGATCTTTTCGCCGAGGGCCCTGTTCAGCGCCATCGCCCGCTGGAAGTACTGCAGTGACTCGTCGTATCTGCCAAGATCCTTGAGCACCGAGCCTATGGATGCACAGCAACTCGCGAGCCGCCGCTTGTCCCCGAGTCCCTCCCTGATCTCGAGGCATTTCAGGTAATAACGGAGGGCCTCGCGGGGATTGCCCTGCAGTTCCTCTATCCAACCGAGGTTATTGAGCTGCACGGATTCGTTGAAGCGGTCGCCCAGCGCGATCGCCTTCCTGAGCGAGAGATTGGTGTACACGCGCCCGCGATCGTATTGTCCGATTTCAGAGTACAGGAGTCCGAGATTCCCGTTCGCGATCATTGTCTGCTGCGCGCCCGGTTCGAGAGCGACGGCATCGGAGAATTCCTTGATCGCCTTCTGGCTCTCACCCAGTTTCCAGTATACGAGCCCGATATTGATCGCGCTGGATGCGAGTCCATCCGCATTTTCGAGACGCTGGAAGATCCGACGCGATTTCATCGAGTTATCCAACGCCCGGACGAGATTGCCCTGTATGTAATCGACGACCGCAAGATTGCGGAGTGCCCATGCGATCCCGTCGTCGAAGGAAATCTGTGTAGCAAGTTCCAGCGCCTCCTCCGAAACGGTCCGTGCCAGTTCCGGATCGTTATGTCGGATATTCCAGCCGACATCGATCAGCTTGTTGATACGCGTCGTATCGATGACGGACTGTCTGCTCGGTCCCTTCCCGGAATCGGGTGCATTGCTTCTTCCAGATGTCCGCGAACTGCCGGCGCATAGTGAACCCGCATACACCAGAAGGCATATGCAGAGTCCTACGCGAAAAAACGCAGACGTATTCATCGGTATCCCGCTTTGTGTTCCGATGACATTGAGCCCCGGGGTCTTCTATGTTGTTTCTTGATGAGGATGCAAGGTGAAGATATCCCTTTTCCCTGGAACTTCATAGCCGGATCGAGCTCGACGCACGAGGCACCGGAAAATGGTATTGCCGAAGAAGAAAGCTCGTCGGTATATTATAAGATTATCCGTTTCCAGTATGATTTATAATAGGAGTCGCTATGTACAAGGAAATGATTCGTGGCGCCATCGAGTACAACTATGGCGTGGCGGAGAAACTGATCAGCCGGGTCGATCCGTCGATGCTGGATTGGAAGCCCGCTTCGGGGAGCAACTGGATGTCCACACGGCAATTGCTCATGCATATTACCAATGCGTGCGGTTCAAGCATCAAGGGATTTGTGACAGGCGATTGGGGGATGCCCGAAGGGATGGACATGAGTGCGATGGCGCCCGAAGACATGCTGCCCCCGGCGGAAAAGCTGCCGGCCGTTGAAAGCGTCGATGAGGCGACGCGACTGCTCGCGGAAGACAAAGCAGTCGCGATTGAGATGCTCGAATCGGTGAGTGAGGAGCAGCTTGCGACACAGATTGCAAAGGCCCCGTGGGATCCAATGGATTTCCCGCTCGGCATTCGCATGCTGCAGATGGTGGACCATCTCAAACAGCATAAGGGGCAGCTCTTTTACTACCTGAAGCTTCAAGGGCAGCCCGTCGACACTGGAGATTTATGGGGTATGTAGTCCAGCAACCTGCGTGATGGATCGAGCTTGTTCCGGCCGGTTTACTTTTCTGAACCGGCCGTTTTCAATCGAGTGTGCATCATCGCGAGATCAGTGCCAGTTGTGTTGGTGGACGCAGACGCGGCAGTGCCTTTTTCCCACCAGCGGCGCTTCGGGAATTCGCTTCCGAGGAGCACTGGCTGGCCGATCAGGGGAGTCATGATCGCAACCTGTCGTTCCTCCGCCGCCGCGATTGCGCGTTCGGCGGGTTCCGTCCACGGGTGCACCGCGAGCTGAAAGGCGCCCCAGTGGATGGGCATCATGATCTCCCCGCGGAGATCGATATGTGCCTGCACGCTCTCTTCGGGCATGGAATGAATCTTTGCCCATTTCTCATTGTACTGACCGCATTCCATCATGGTGAGGTCGAAGGGTCCGAAGCGCTCCCCGATCTCCTTGAAATGCGGACCATACCCGCCATCCCCGCTGAAAAATATATTGCCATGATTTCCGCGGATCACCCATGAGGCCCAGAGCGTGCTGTTTCGGTCGCTGAGCCCGCGTCCCGAGAAGTGCTGGGCAGGGGTAGCGGTCAATTCTATTCCGTCAAACGAGGCGGACTCCCACCAGTCGAGTTCGGTGATGCGTTCCGCGGGAACGCCCCAGCGGCGTAGATGCGATCCGACGCCGAGTGGGACATAGAAGTGCCGTACGTGTTTCTTCAGCTTTCGTATGCTGCGATAGTCGAGATGGTCGTAATGATCATGTGAAATGATGACCGCATCGATACGGGAAAAGCGGCTCATATCGATGCGATCCTTCAACGCGAAACGCTTGCCGAAAATGGGCAATGGAGAGGCGGCAGGACCGAGCATCGGGTCTATGAGAATGCGCTTGCCTTCCAACTCGAGAAAGATCGCCGAGTGCCCGAACCAGGTGACACGTACCGCTGTATCGGGGATCGCGTGCGGGGCCTGTTGTGCCTCGGCGGCGACCGGCAGCGGCTGCGCGGGTTTCGTGTCGGCAGACGTGATGAATTCCATCAGGGTTTTGAACATGGAGCCGCCCTTCAAATCAACGGAGACATTGCCGCGGTTCTCGAATCGTCCGTTGCGGAATTGCGGCGACGATGCAAATATTTCCTGCGACGCCTCGTCGGGCGCTGCGCCGAACTGCGGGGCGGTAGTGACGTAGAGGGCTCCTCCGACGAGGAGGAAAACTGCGATGATGGGGAGGATCAAAACTCTATTCCTTTCGTTGCGTTTGCTCGGGAAATGAACATCATGCTCGTACGTGACCATCCGAGTGAACGCGCTGAGCACGTGCGTATGTGTCTGAACGAAAGAAATCCCTTCTGAGTTCACAGCCGCACCGATGATGCTCGCGCATTGGCAGCGCGGCGCGGCAGCACCTGCCCACCTGACGGGTCAGATCGGCAGTGAAATAATGAATTCAGTGAACACGTTTTCTTCGGATTCCACCAGAAGCGTTCCGCTGTAGTTCTGCCGGATAATATCGTAGCTGATGGAGAGGCCGAGCCCCGTTCCTCTCCCCGGGGGTTTCGTCGTGAAGAAGGGCTCGAAAATGTGGGCGCGTACCGGCTCGGGGATACCGGCGCCGTTGTCCCGGATACGAAATTCCAGTGTTTCATCGACCTGCCGGGAGCTGACGAGAATCTGAGGACTGAACGTATCCGTCCATATCGATTGCGACTTTTCGCAGACGGCGTCCAGCGCGTTCTCGAGGAGGTTCAAAAACACGCGGCTCAATTCCTGCGGGACGATATTCAACTTCGGAATCTCGTCCTCGAGGGTGACAATGATTTCCGGGTTGCAAACGGACCGATTCGAACGTGCGCTATGTTCCGCGAGCGTCACGGCGTGCCGAAGCAGGAGGTTGACGTCGGTCCATTCGCGGTCGTCAGACGAAGAGCGTGCATGCATCATCATGCTGCCGACAATGCCCTGTGCGCGTTTGCCGTGCTCATGCACCTTTCTGATGCTGCGCTGAAGTTCCCGAAGCACGATCTCGCGCTCTTCCGGATCCTCGATCGCTTCCAGCAGATCCGCCATCAGTTCCTCGGACACCTCGGCAAAATTGTTCACGAAGTTCAATGGATTTTGGATCTCGTGCGCGATTCCCGCGGTCAGACGTCCGAGCGACGCGAGCTTCTCCTGAACCACCAGCTGTTCCTGCGTGCGGAGGATTTCTTCATTTTTTTGTTTCAGCGTCTGCAGCGTGCTTGCCTTCGCAAGCGCTGAAATGGCATGCTGGCGGAAGCGCGTGAGCTTGTGTGCATCCGCCGGACCGAAGGCGTCGTCGAGTGTCATGCTGTCGAATACCAGGTACCCGTCGTCGGTCTGCCTTGAAGAACTGAACGTGAGAGCCATGATCAGCATTGATCTCGCTCGCGGGATATCACCGAGTTTTGCTTCGCCGACAAGATCGTTTCGGTGATGAAGGATATAGACGCCGTTTTCCAGACGCTCCGTCGACATGATATAGCGTGCGGTTAATTCCTCCCTGCTGAAGCTTAATGTCGTGCCGTTGAAATCATATCCGATTGTATCGATGTGAAGGAACTGGCCGCGCTTCGGGTCGAACATGAAGGCGACGGATTTGTCGGCCTGTGGAAGCAGGCGCATGCCCTGCTCGAGCAGCGTATGGACGACTTTCTCGAATTCCAGTTCGCTGTTGACCACCTGAACGATGCGATCGATCGTTTCCAATTCGGCGGTTCGCCGTGCCAGCACTTCTTCCGTGCGCTTGCGCTCCGTAATATCTTCCTGGATTCCGATGAAATGCGTCGTGTCGCCATCCTGATTTTTCAGCGGAGAAATGGAGACAGAAACCCAATATGTGCTGCCGTCCTTTTTCCGGTTATGAAGTTCTCCACGCCATTGCGCCCCTGATTTCAGAGTTCCCCAGAGTTGTCTGTATGCCTCGGCTGACATATCTCCCGACTTCAGAATCCTGGGATTCTGTCCCAAGATCTCACCAGGTTCGTAGCCGGTAACCGTCGTGAACGTCGGATTCACATATTCCACTATGCCGTCGGTATTGGTGATGATGACGATCGCGGGACTCTGCTCGACCGCGCTTGAAAGCTTTTCGAGTTCCTGCTGTGTCTGCAGTTGCTCCGAGACATCACGAAGCATGACCGTATAAATGATTTCGTCGCCCAGCTGCAGGCGCGACATTGAGGCCTCGATGGGAAATTCGCTCCCATCCTTGCGCTGGCCGAATCCCTTGCCTGCTTCGGCGATTTTCCTAGTCGCGACAGGTGAATCAGCGAGCTCCCTCATACGTGCATCGAGCAGCGGAGTGAAACGCGCTGGAAGAAGGACGCCGAGCGGCTGGCCAAGGATTTCCTGCTGCGTATAGCCGAATATTTTTTCCGCCTGCTGGTTGAAAAGCGTAATGTTTTCCTCACTGTCGATGGAGATAAATGCGTCCGAGGCAAGTGCAAGAATGCCGGCGAGCTTGTCCTGTGAAGCGCGCAGCTGGTCCTCCATGCGCGTGTGCTCCGTGATGTCGGTGGCAACGCCGATCATCCCGATCAACTCCCCGTTGCCGTCTCTCAAGGCAGAAGTGCGTGTCTCGAATACCAAGCCGGCGACTGAGTTGACCGTTACGAATTCCTCGCCTTTCAAAGCTCGCTGCATGGACTCGATTACGGGGGGATTGTCGCGGTAGACATCGAAAACGGATCGACCGACCGTCTGACCTGGAACGAGTCCGAGCTGCTTGAGTCCCGCACCATCCGATAACGTGAAAATCCCATCGCGGTCAAGTGCGAAAAGGACGATCGGCGCACCGGCGATGACGGTGGCGAGCTGCTTCTGTGCGAGTTTGAGATCCTCGTGCGCGGCCTCCAGCTCGCCATAGGTGTTGCGAATTTCCTCGGATTTCTCCAATTCGATTTGCCGTCGTCTGTTTTCGGCGAGCAGTGCCTTGTTTTCGGCCTCCGTGGTCTGCGCCCGTAATTCGGTCTCGCGTATAGACGTCCGCAGCCGTTCTCTCGAAAGGACCCTGTGTTTTTGCACCCGGGTTGCAACCACGATAAATACTATCAGGGAAAAGATATAGCCCGCGATCGCCCATGAGCTGCTCCACCACGAGGGGCGGATCTCGAAAGCGAGCGTTGCGCCGGTGGTGTTCCAGAGCCCTTCGCTGTTGCTTGCGATGACGCGGAAAACATACTTCCCCGGATGTAATTCCGTATACGATGCAAAGCGCCGTCCGCCGCTCTCCACCCAATCCTCGTCCACCCCTTCGAGTTTGTAGCGGTAGCGGTTGGATTGGTTGGCGAAGTTGCTCATCGCGGAAAATTCGAAGGAGAGAAAGTTCTCGTCATGATTGAGAACGATCGGTTTCTCGGAGAAATGGAAGCCCGTATTCCGGACGAGAAGACCGGTGATCGTGACGAGAGGAGGGGGGAGGAGGTCACGGATATCGTCAGGATAGAAATAGTTGAAGCCGGCGGGACTGCCGAAGAACAGCCGACCGTCTGCCGCGCGCAGACAGGCGATGGTGTTGAATTCTCGATGCACGAGACCATCGCGGCGCCCAAATTTCCGTGTGCTCCCGGTCTCCGGATCATAGCGGCACAGACCGTTATGCGTTCCGAGCCAGAGTTCCCCGGCATCCCCATTCAGAATTGAATAGATGATGTTGGAGGGGAGGCCGTCTGACGCATCGATGGTTTTGAAGCCGCGGGTGTCGCGGTCAAACCGGTTGAGCCCGCCACCGTGTGTTCCGAACCACAGTACGCCCTTGCTGTCTTCGAAAATGCTCCGGATGTTATTCGAGCGGATGCTGACGGGATTCCTGTTGCTGTGTACGAAGCGTGTGAATTTCCCTTCATTCGGACGAAACAGATTCAGGCCGTTTTCCGTTGCGATCCAGAGCTGTCCCATTCCATCGAGGTGAATGTCAAAAACAAGATTGTTGCTGAGGCTGTTCTGATCACGTGGATCATTTTTGTAATGCTTCATCGTAACTGATGAGGTATCGCTGAAGTCGAGCTTCCTTGTATCAATGAAGTCGAGTCCTTCCCACGTGCCTACCCAGGCGCCTTTCCCGTTGTCAATTTCAATGCAGCGCACTCGTCTGTCGCTGATGTGTCCGACCGATGGTGGAACGCTGCTGATCTGGAAGAAACGGCCGCTGCGCGGGTCGAGAATGAGGAGACCCATTTCACCCGTACCGATCCAGAGGCGCCCCTCCGCATCGCGCTTCAGACACCAAATGGGGACTGATTGCAGATCTGCCAGCGCGGGGGGAAGGAAGGATGCCGATTGAATCCTGCCTGTCGAGGCATCGAAAAGGAACAGGCCGGAAAGCGATGCGACCAGATACGAATCTCCCTGCCAATGCAGGAAGCCCCGAACGTTATTGCTCGTCATGGGGAATTTCACCTGATCGAGATTCGGTTGGCAGGATTTGAAGCGTGCGATATTCCGTTCGATGCGGATAAGGTCCTTCCCAGGCGAAGCGAACCAGATGCATCCGCTTCTGTCCTCGATCATCGACCCAATCGCGGGATAGCCAAGTTCTTCGGTGGTGAGATTCTCTACCAGCGAGCTCTCAGGATGATATATGATGAGTCCAAGGTCGCCAAGGTGGAACCAGATTCTTCCTCCCTTGTCGATGAACATCGTTTGCTGCTGATACGTGTTTCCCGGGGAGACCGTACGACTGCGCCCGTGCGACACCGTTGTCAAACGTGCGGGAATCGAAATGAACTCGGCCTTCCCGGTGACCTTCTCGAAACGCACGAGACTGCCGTCGAGCAGGCCCATCCAAAGAGTGTTTCCACGCACGGCGGTGGAAAAGCAATCCTGATCGAATGCGGTAAGCCGCGTCGTGGTTTTTGTCGTGAGGTTGTAGCGGTAGAGCGCGTCTTGGATGACGATCAACAGAGTGGAATCCGTTTCCGCGGTCACCATGCGGAAATGGTCGGGCCGATGCAGCGGAGGATCGATTTCCGAACACGTGACAAGCCGCAAGGTGTTTGTCTGCCGGTCCAGCCGTGCGAGATTGCCGGCGGCGACCATCCAGATTTCCTGCCCGATTTCAGCGAAACTGAATTCGGTGAGTATGCCCACTTCCCAGCTGCCCTCAAACGGATAATGGAGAAATCGCTGATCCTTTGTCAGGTATGCGCTGAGGCCGAATTCCGTGACAACCAGGACCACACCATCCTGCGTCTCCATCATGCCGAGTACGCTTGCGCCCGGGATTCCTCCCGGTGTTTTCTCATTCAGCGGGAAGGAGACGAAGCGGTTGCCGCGATGCGTGTAACGGTACATGCGAAGCGCCGTTGCTATCCAGATCGCCCCGGAGCGGTCCTGATACATGCTCATCACGCGCTGATCCTGCAGTTCGGGAGCACCATCGACAGCGGAACCCATCAGTTTGAAATCATAGCCGTCAAAGCGGAGCAATCCCTCTTCTGTTCCAAGCCAGATGTATCCGCGATCATCCTCCAGCAGCATGCGGATATTGTTGGTATGCAGCCCGTTTTCGATGGTATAGCGCCGCACCGCCAGACTGTCCGGTGCCGCGTGCACGCTCGAAAAAAGGAGCAAAGGCCCAACAATACAGAGGAACAGACCTCGCATGAGGCTCTTTTCCGTGATGTGAATGAAACTACAGTTCGGAGTTTACTAGCCTGAAGATAGCAGAATTCGCGTAAAATGCCACATGGGCCGCAGAAATCCGGGATAAAAGATAAAAACGAATATATATTTTGTATGGTGAAACATTCCGTGACCACCCCCGTAATACCGTCAGCAACTCTAATTACAAAGACCAAGTCCAAAAGAAGGTGTGCAGCCGTTTCGACGCTGCAGATGGTTCACCGACCGCAGGGTTCTGTCATCCCCGTGAAATCGTTCACGTACAAAGAAACTCAGGAGGTCCCAGATGAAACACCAGATTACCAAAGCAGGCATTGCCGTCGTGCTCGGCGTCATACTGTTCGCAACAGCGGGGCAGGCAGGAAATGGTCCGAATCCCGACGCGGGTGTGTCTGCTGCGCGAGTCGCGTCATCAGACCATTACCTGGTGGAATTCGGAGGAGATGCCACCTATTTTCGTTTTGCAATCAGCGCGGAAGGCGGAATGGTGGATGAAATCTGGGACGGTATCCACGTCGCTTCGATCAGCGGTCTCTCCGACGCGCAGTTGGAAGAGCTTTCCAGGAAGTCGTTTGTGACCCGGCTTGTGAAGGATGTGTCCGTGCACTGGGTCAATGCACTTTCGATGGACCTGAACGTGCGTGTCCAGGCCGCGGCGGACAATACATCAACGTCGCGGCTGTCGGACGCGGAGTTCTATGATATCCAGTGGGGTCTTCAGGAAATCGGTGTCGGCGCTGCCTGGAACGTGACGCGCGGCAGCCGTGCGGTGCGTGTCGGCATTCTTGACACGGGTATCAGTCCTGATCATGTGGACCTTATGGGCAAGTATGATCTGGATGCCAGCATGAATTTCAGTGCTTCGAATCCTTCGGATCCGAAGGACTATATTGATCGGCATTATCACGGGACGCACGTCTCCGCGTTGATCGCCTCGAATAATCTCGGTGTCGCGAGCGTCGCGCCGGACGTCACGCTCGTCGGCGTGAAGGTCCTTGATGACAACGGCAACGCAACGTTCGCGAGTCTGATCGCGGGTATCATGTACGCAGTCGATTTCGCACATGTGGATGTCATCAATCTGAGTCTCGGCGGCATCGGTGCACTTATTGAATACCGGCATCTCGCGGAAATCCTGCACCGCGCCATCGACTACGCAGCCAGCCATGACGTCGTCGTCGTCGCTTCCGCGGGGAATGACGACACGGACCTCTGTTCCGATGTCCTGCGCAGATTCGTCACGACGGATGAAGCGGGCACCGTCCTTGTCAGCGCAAGCACGCCTCCGTCGCAGGACGGCTCCGAAGCGCGCGCATGCTATTCGAATTACGGCGACGGTTTGATCACCCTTGCCGCGCCGGGCGGGAGCATCGATTGCAACGAGACGTCCTACGGAACCATGAGCGACATGGTCATCTCCGCCATGGCGCCTGCCGTAGCGCGTCGGCTGGGACTCAAGAATCCCGACGGCTGGTACATGTTCTCCAGCGGAACGAGCATGGCCGCGCCCATTGTCTCCGGCGTCGCAGCACTTGTGAAAAGCGCGCATCCGGAAATGCATTCCGGCGCGATCGTCGCGCAGCTGAAGAACACCGCCGACGATCTCGGTACCCCCGGACGCGACGGCGAATTCGGCTATGGACGCGTGAATGCGGAGAAAGCGCTGCGGTAAACCGGGCGATCTCTCGATCCAACGCTCTTACGTATTTTCAGAAAAGCCTGACTTCAGCGAACGAGGCTGACGGGACACAACCGTCAGCCTCGTTCGTGTTTACCCGATTCAGCCATTTATGCGCAAGGGAAGGGAGGCGCTGCCTAACGCACGATAATCGGTTTGATGACGACATCGTCGGTAGTGCCGAGGCGCAGCCAATACTGCCCCTGTGACAGCCCTTCGAGTGAGAGATGCAGGCGTGTGCTCTCATGGATGCGGCGGGATTGCAAGACCTGTCCCAGCACGTTGAGCAGTTCGACGTGACCCGTTTTCCCCGTCGGGAGGTCTACCTGCACTTCCACACGATCCGTCGCGGGGTTCGGGTAGATTTCCATGTTGATCGCCGCGAAGTGCGTCAACGCATTGACAGGAGTTTGGGATGAAAACGTCAGTTCGAGCCGTGGTCTCCTGGCCGGATCGGCGTAATTGCTGGTGGCGAAGACAAGCGCGCGGTAATGCGTTTCATTTTCAAGAATGATCATGAATCCGTGGCTGTCATAGCGGTGGATGCCCAGCATCTCGGTAACGAGCGGGGTGACATTCAGGAAATAGCTCTGATGGGGATCGACGGATTCGGGTACCAGAACCTGGTGTTCTTCCGTGGAGGCAGGTTGATTGTACCAGGTCAATTCCGTTTCGTCCCATGGCGTGGTTACGCGCCGAACCCATGCGCGATTGGGTCCGCTCCACGGCTGATGTTCTCCGTTGAATGTCCCTTCCGGATTGTTATGCAGTACCAGGGTTGCGTTGATCAGGTCCGTGCGCTGAATGCTTGTCAGATCAAACGCGAGATAGCTGCGCGCATAGACCGGCACACCCTGATCGGTCCACGCATGGACGAGCATCTCAGTACTGTTCGCGTAATTCCGTTTCGCTTTGCTATAGATGGGATCGTCCCACACCATGCCGTCCTTGCCGTCTTCCGGACCGGGTTGGAGGACGATAGTGGTCTGGCCCTGCAGTGCACTGCCGCACGTAAGGAACAGCAGCATGATAATTGCGCTTTTCATTGTACCTCCGAATATCCGAGAATCTTGAGAGATCAGTGGACGCGTTCCGCGTACTTTTTCGGTGCGAGGGAGTAATGTAGCACAAAACGCTTGCGGCGGTCTTTCACTCCCTGCGCAGATTCTTTCGAATCCGGGTACATCTTTCGCAGAGGAGCATGTCTCCATGATACGACGTTCCATTGACTCTCGCCAGTGCAGGCACTATTTTCCGAAATATAAGCGCCAGATCTCCGGTACATTAATGTAATCAGACGCCGCGGAGGATGAGCGTGGTGACACGAATTCTGCAACCACATGAGGACAGGGGACGTCATGCATAACCTCATCACATTTTCCATGATCCTGATTGCCGCCGTCACCTGTAGCGCGCAGGAGTCATCCATTGTTGTTGGAGAATATTCCAATAACGGAACCATTGAGCTCATTGTATCTCAAGGTGCCGTCTATGCCGCCTGTCAGAAAGTGAAAAATACGAGTACCGGCGAAAGGGTGCAGATGGTGAATATGGATGCGCACATTACGGCGGGCCAGACACCGTACCTTGTCTGCGAAATCAATGGAGTCATTTTCGCCTTCGAGTGCTATCAGGAAGGCCGCAACATCCTGATCAAGCCCGACGGAACCACGCACCTGGGGGAATCAGATCTCTGTTACAACTGTGCCTTCCTTTGGGACGAGACCGGTGCGATCGTCGGATGTGGATGCGAGGACAAATTGTATGAAGGTCCGAAAAGAACCTGCAACCATTCGATCTTTACACCGCAGAGGGACATCATCAGCGCCATAGGATCGTATGATCAACAGAGGCCGAGGATGGATGATTGAAAGACTGAATTGGTTGTGCCGAGGCTTCGGGTGGCTGTCATTCTCGCTTGCACTATTGTTCACAGCATGCGATGATTCCATAAGCCCGCAGCGGACTCCTTCGCTCCAAACAACGTTGGACACAACGAGCCATTTGTTTACATGGGAAGTGTTTTCATTCAGCGGTGGAACGCGACTGGCACCCGAGCTGAGCTATGTATTCGCGGTGTCAGATACGGAGATATGGCTCACTGGGGATATCGGGATTGACACCTTGGTGTACTCAAGTCCTCACCGTATCCCTAGACGTCGAGTAAACGCAATTCGGTATGACGGGACGCAATTCAAGGATATGCTCATCGAAGGGATCAAAAACGATGGGTCTATCAATTCGACGTACATATTTGGTGTATTCCGATCGTATGGGGCTACCGTCTTTATTACATCCATGGGGTGCACCGAGCTCCGTGGCGATACAATACTATTTCATGACTTGCGAGACATACCATATTTGGGTCGCCCCCACCATCTCGTGGATCAGGCCGGCTCTGGGAACGTGTTTTTTTACGGTGGGGGAAGCTCGTTGGGAATGATTGTCCGGAAAGCGCCTGGAGCGGAGATCATATGCGAGAGCGTATTGCTTCCAACAGAAGTCCCGGTAGCATCATTAGCGGAAGTAGGCCCGAACCAGTATTATTTAAGTTGCTGGTGGACCAATACAGGCGAGTCTCATTTATGGAAATGGAATAAAGGGGAAATATCACCGGCCGAAGTTGGAGGGGAGACCGATACCTCGGAATATTGGTTT
Organism: Bacteroidota bacterium; assembly: GCA_014860565.1. GTDB lineage: Bacteria > Bacteroidota > Ignavibacteria > SZUA-365 > SZUA-365 > SZUA-365. Next base: position 46,784 of record JACZJN010000095.1, on the reverse strand, counting down.
CAATCACTGTGGAGTGTCGATGGCAGGTTGTTTGCGATCCATAATCAAGAGCTGATAGTTCAAGAAGTAAAAGATCAGAGCAATTATGTTCGCTACGCCATCCCACGAATCAATTCACCACAGGGAGTCGTCAGAAAATTTGCAGGTACCACGGTGAATGATGTTTTTTTCGTTGGAGATAATGGACGTGTATTTCATTTCAATGGCCATTCCGTCAACAAATACGATGAGGTTGGCGAATTATGTCCAACGGCTTCATTGCTGGATGTGACGGTTACCAAAAACAAAGTATACGTCGTTGGCGAAGATTATCGAGCCAACCGAGCGGTGCTGCTTGTTGGAACACGAGTGAACAAGTAGCGAGGATGCCATGTCGTTAATGGAAAACCTTGTCTCCCCCAAAAAAAACGGCCCTCGAATGAGGGCCGTGACTGTCGGGGTGGCCGGATTTGAACCGACGACCTCCTGCTCCCAAAGCAGGCGCGATACCGGGCTACGCTACACCCCGAAGTCTACAAAGATACGCGTAAACCCGCAGAAAGACAATGCGCGGCGAATGCCTCAGTAACCGCAGAGAAGGGGGTATTCCGCGATGGGAATTTCGTGGATGCTGCCATCGCTTTCCCGCCTGGCGGCGAGCAGCGGAGTCAACGATCCGGTCCGGCGGAGCAGCATCATCGACCAGTCGTCCGGGGGTATCATCACGTGAAAACAGAGACGCATGTCCCAGGCGCTGCCCAGAAACGTCCAATGCTCGACGATGAGGATTTCCGGGTAGGTGATGTATCGCGTGAATGGACGGGCGGAGATATCACCGAGCTCAGGGTGAGCGGTTGCGAGCCAGGAAAGGAATGCCGCCCGTTTCTCCATTTCAACACCGGGTACGGCCTGCGACCACTCGAATACGCGCACGTGGAGGGAGTGCGTGTACCGCATACCATTATGCATGACCTGAAGCGAAATCGTATAGAGGCCCGCTGCGATGTCGAGCGACGGCCGCAGCTTCAGTTCCGCAACGGACCTCCCGCGGTTGAGCGTGCTTCGATCAAGTCGCGCGTGCAGCGCAGGATCGGCGTCGATCGACAGGATCGCGCGGCCGGTGAAATCCTGATCCGGGACGATGGCGATGGTAAAAACACCGCCTCCACCCGGATAACTGCGGATGCTGTCGTACCGCGTGAGGAGCGTCAGTCTCCCGGCATCCCCCGGCGGTGCCGGTTCGATCGGCTCCAGGTTTTCCGTGCTTGCGCTGTCGGGAGCGGGAGATGGTGGTTCGGCAGCGGACGACGGCAAGGGCGCTGTCGGGAAGCGTGTGTCATGACGTTCGGCGCAGGATTGCGGAAACAGCCCGAGCGAGAGCAGCAGAAACAGGTAACGCATTATCAGTGACATCATGAACCTCCAGAGGGCATGCATAGTCACTAGACATCAATGAGGCTGCTTTGTCACACAAAATGACAGGGTAAAAATACGGAACCAGTATCCACGCGGATAAAGCATCCGCGTCGAGAGTGGCAACAATTGGTGGAAAGGCTCGGATTCCGTCGGTGGTCGCATTCCAGAACGACCCTCGATCCGTAACCTCAGAGCGCGTCGGCCGCTGCCAGGGCTGTTGACTGTGCCGGTGGCACCGCGTCATAAAACCGTACGATGCGGGGCAACTGCAGCTGCGGAGTCCACAGCAGAGAGGCCAGCCGATCGGGGAGAGGACGGTAGTAAAGGTCCAGCGTGCCTTCGCTCTTCACATTGCCCTGCGCGACGAGAGAACCGATGATGATCACATGCCCGCTGCCGTAGAAACTGCCGCCGCAAATGATCGAACCACCGAGCTTCGCATCCTCCGCGAACACGTTGCCGCCGACGACGATCACCAGGTTTTCGAGCGATTCGTTGAGCAGGCTTTTCGCTTTTTTACCGTAAAGACGGAGGTCGCCGGTTACGAGCAGAACTCCGGATCCTTTAATCCCGTCTCGCAGATCGAGGTGGCCCTTGATCAGCCAGACACCGGGCTCGTACATGCTGCCGATGTCGAGATCGCCGGCGAGAATGGTGCTGGATGCGTAGGTCCGTGTCGCGATGCGTTCCCAGTCATGCGGATTGATCTGCGGCACGCTGATTTCCGGATGGCGATACAAGGGTTTCCCGCCATCGGCATAGTTGGGGGAGAACACCTTGTTGGCGGCATCTCCGCGCATGCGCAACATGCCCGAGTACGTACCGAATCCCTGAACGAGACTGCGGCTGCCGACGATCATCTGCTGATTCGCATGCACGTTCGCATTGCGGAGCTGATTGTCCTCGTCCCGAACCAGCAGCTGCTGGCGGACATCCAGATCGCCGCCGGCAAAGAGTGCGTAACGAAGAGCGGGGGGGAGTTCGGGCGTCGTCGGACATTCGATGATGGCTTGCACCGACGAATGCGCACTTTCGACCGAGGCGCTCGACGTCACGAAACGCGCGTTCTCGGCCTGAACACCGGGAAGATCGCTTCGCTCGGCAGGCGTCGGCGCTGCCTGAACGCGTACGCCCGGTATTTCAAGCTGCGCTGATTCTTCCGCGCTTTCCCATGCGGGATTGTCACGAAGCTTCAGCAGAGCGTAATCAATGCCGCTCAATGCGAGATCGTGCGCCTGGATGCTCTTGCTGTGCACTGCGCTTTCTGCATTTGCTGCCGGGTCATCAGCGAAATGCTTCACGGTACCAAACAGCACCGCTGATGCTACCGCGAGAAGGAGATACGTGTAAATCTTGTCCATGCTGTTGTCCTTCCTTGATTGTATATGAAACAATACCTCTCATATTGAAAAGTCGGCACCGCCGCCATGGCATTGCCCCGCTGCGCACGCACGCAGTGCTGGGCAGCAACGCTTGCAGCAACGCACGCACGCAACGCTTGCAGCAACGCTCGGAGCGGCGTTCATGTGCATACCCCGGCCTATGTCAGCATGGCACTGGCATCGGTCGCGGGCGACCGGTGTGGGGTATGGACGCATCTCCCCCGCAGAAGATATACTTCGCGGGAAGATGTGCCGAAAAGTAACATCGCCACCTTGCAGACAGCTGAATCCTGCATTACAGTTGGCTTACGCTTGCGAAATCCTCCGCGAACCACTAATATTTCGTACCACTTCAATTCCATGGGTAACCGGCAATGCAGGATTTCGAAAAACTCGGATCGTTCTATCTCGGAAAAATCAGGAATGCGGACGGCGCGACGGCGGAAGATCAACTGCTTCTCTATGACGCCAAGGACCTCACGACGCACGCCCTCTGCGTCGGCATGACGGGCAGCGGGAAAACCGGACTCTGCATCGGTCTCCTCGAGGAAGCGGCGATCGACAATATTCCCGCCATCGTCATCGATCCGAAAGGGGATATCGGAAACCTGCTGCTCACCTTCCCGGAATTACGTGCGGAAGATTTTCGTCCGTGGGTGGACGATGCCGAAGCGGCGAGAAAGGGAATGTCCACCGATGCGTTCGCCGCGGCGACCGCCGACACGTGGCGCAAGGGACTCGCGGCGTGGGGACAGGACGGCGCGCGTATAGCCATGCTCCGCAATGCCGTGGATCTCGCGATCTATACGCCGGGCAGTTCGGCCGGACTCCCCTTAAGCGTGCTGCGCTCCTTCTCCGCGCCTCCTGCCGAACAGCGCGCGGATCTCGACACCCTGCGCGACCGCATCCTCTCGACCGTATCGGGACTTCTGGCGCTCATCGGCATCGATGCTGATCCGATTCAGAGCCGCGAGCATATCCTGCTCTCCAATATTCTCGACAGCGCCTGGCGGGAAGGAAAGGACATGGAAATCGCGGACGTCATCCGCGCGATTCTCGCGCCGCCGTTTTCACAGCTCGGCGTGTTCGACCTCGAATCCTTCTATCCTGAAAAGGACCGCCGGACACTGGCCATGCAGCTCAACAACATGCTCGCCTCGCCGGGATTCGCAGCGTGGATGCAGGGCGAGGCGCTGGATATCGGGCGACTGCTGTATACGGCGGAAGGACGCCCCCGCGTCTCCATTCTCTCCATCGCGCATCTCTCCGACGCTGAACGCATGTTCTTCGTCACCATCGTGCTCAATGAACTCGTCACGTGGATGCGCCGGCAGGCGGGAACATCGAGCCTACGCGCGATTCTCTACATGGATGAGATATTCGGATACTTCCCGCCCACGGCGAATCCTCCCTCCAAGACCCCGATGCTCACGCTGCTCAAGCAGGCACGCGCGTTCGGGGTGGGATGCGTGCTGGCGACGCAGAACCCGGTGGATCTCGATTACAAGGGACTCGGCAACACGGGCACCTGGTTCATCGGGCGCCTGCAGACCGAGCGCGATAAGCTGCGCGTGCTCGATGGACTCGAGGGCGCTTCAAGCGCGGCTGGCAAGTCCTTTGACAGGGCGAAGTTAGATGCCACACTTTCAGGACTCGGCAAGCGGGTGTTTCTCCTCAACAACGTGCATGACGACGCCCCGGTGCTCTTCGAGACGCGCTGGGCGATGTCCTACCTCCGCGGCCCTCTGACCCGGTCGCAGATAGAAATCCTGATGGCGGAGAAGAAACTGGTCGGCGGTACGGGGAGTGTGGCGAGGGCGGCAGTGGAGTCGTCATCGGGTGCGGACACTTCCGAGGCGACACCCATGCCGTCTCCCAGCGCGGCTGCATCCGCGGCCTCGGTGACAGGAACCGCGGCCGGTGCACGCCCAGTGCTCCCTTCCGGACTCGACGAGTATTTCTTTCCCGCCGCCGCTTCCGCCGGGGAGATCACCTACCGTCCCCAGCTGCTCGTGAAAGCCCGGGTGCATCATGTGCATGCGAAGTCCCGCCTCGACGATTGGCAGACGATGTCGATGCTTCTTCCGCTCGATGACGGGGGCGGTGAACCCCTGTGGGAGCAGGGGATGCGCTTCGACGACGATCTGCCCGGCAGCGATAGCCCGGCCGACGCCGCCGCGTTCTCCGGACTGCCCACGGCGCTGGGCGATGCGAAGCTCGTGGCATCGTGGCAGAAGCAGTTCGCTTCCTGGCTCTACCAGCACGAAACGATCGCCCTCTGGAGCTGTCCTGAACTGAAGGCCATTTCAGAAGCAGGGGAGAGTGAAGGAGAATTTCGCATCCGGCTTTCCGACATGCTGCGCGAGCAGCGGGACGCGGAAATGGAGAAGCTCCGCGGAAAATACCTTCCGAAGTTCAGCCGCGTGCAGGAGCGCATCCGCAAGGCGGAGCAGCGTGTCGCGAAGGAAGAAGCGCAGTACCGCGACCAGGGCATGGCCGCCGCGGTGGACGTCGGCGCGACGCTTCTGGGTGCCCTGTTCGGCAGGCGCGTATCGGCAGGCAGCGCGGTCCGGCGTACGGCTTCGCGTGTCGGACGCGCGTCGAGCGAACGCGGCGACATCGCGCGTGCGCAGGCGGATCTCACCGCAGCGCAGAGCGAACTCGCAAAGCTCGAGGATCAGTTCCGCGACGAAGCCTCACGGCTCAAGGCAATGGATGCATCGACATTCACACTGGAAGAAATCTCCGTCGCCCCGCGCAAATCCGACATTTCGGTTTCGCCTTTCACTCTTGCATGGATGCCCTGGCATGCGACGGATGAGGGATTACTCGAACCGGCATGGGAGGGCGCCTAGGGGTTATCCCAGTGCGCTCTCCAGAGTATCGCGTTCGGCTTCCGCTTCCCGCATGCGGACGAGAGTCAGAATGGCTCCGCCGACGAGGAAGAAGGCGACGAGCGAGATGATGCTCAGGCGCGCGCTTCCGGTGAGCTGGCGGATGACGGCGAAGACGATGGGTCCCCAGATCGCGCTGAACTTTTCGAACACGGAGAAGAAGCCGAAAAACTCTGCCGAGGCGGAGGGCGGAATAATGCGGCTGTAGAGCGAACGCGAAAGTGCCTGGCTGCCGCCAAGCACGAGTCCCACCACGGCGCCTAGAATCCAGAACTCCATCGGCTGCGTCATGAAGAAGGCGTATACGACGACGCAGGTCCATATCACGAGCGAGACGAGGACCATCACCTTCGCCCCGAAGCGTTTGGCGAGCATGCCGAAGAGCTGCGAGCCTGCGACGCCCACGAACTGTATCATGAGCAGCGCGCCCATCAGCGTCAGCGTATCGAAACCAAGTTCCTCGCTGCCGTAGATCGTGGCCATGGCGATGACGGTCTGAATGCCGTCGTTGTAGATCATGAACGCGAGGAGGAAGAGTCCCATCTGCCGCAGGGAACGCACGAGTTTCATAGTGCGCATGATACGGCGGAAGCCGTCCGCCACCAGCTGCGCACTGCTCTTGCCGGAAGGAGTGATTTGCGGTTCCTTCAAACGGGAGAAGGTGATCATCGCGAAGCCGCCCCACCAGAGTCCGACGCTGCCGAGCGACATGCGCACGGCGGTCACTTCCGCGAGGCCGATGGTCTCGTGAAACTGGACGAGCAGCAGCTGAAGCAGAAACAGCAATCCGCCCCCGGCGTAGCCGTAGGAATATCCTTTGCCCGACACCACGTCCTGCATCTCCGGCGTGGCGATATGCGGAAGGAAGGAATCGTAGAAGACATTCGAGGAGACGAAGCTGAAATTCCCCAGCATGAACAGCATCAGCGCCAGCCACACATCTCCCGCCTCGACGAAAAAGAGCATCAGCGAACTGAAGCTGCCGAGATAGCAGAAAAACATGAGGAAGCGTTTTTTCGAGGCGGTGGAGTCGGCGATGGCGCCCAGGATGGGGGAGGAGAGCAGGACGAGAAGGGCGGAGAGTCCGAGCGTGTAGCCGTAGAGCGACGTGGCGCTGAGAGCGTGTATGCCGAGCAGGGGAATGTCCACTCCTGCCTCGGGCACGACGACGCGGCTGAGATACGGACCGAAGAGCGCGGAGAGAATCGTGACGGCGAAGGCGGAGTTGGCCCAGTCGTACATGTACCAGCCATGCAGCACGCGATCATGCGCGCGGCGCGACTGCAATGCGGCGGCGGATACTGTCATGCCGTCCTTTCTCTACGTCAGGGTGTTACGAATTACCGACGAGGCCGCGGCCTTCCTTCTTGATGCGGTCCTGATCCTTCAGTGCAGCGTGAATGCCGTCGAGCATGCCGTTGATGAAGCGGCTGCTCTGTTCTGTGCTGTAGCGCTTGGCGATTTCGACGCATTCGTTGATGGTCACCTTCACCGGAATCTCGGGAAAGTAGACGAACTCGACAATGCCCATGCGCAGCAGCATCAGGTCGAGCGTCGCGATGCGGTCAAAATTCCAGTTCTGCGCCTTCTCCCGGATCAGCATGTCTGCTTCGGCCTTGTGATTCAAAACGGAATACACCAGCGCCTGGGCGAAGCGGTACATCTCTTCGTCGTCGTTGAGTTCCTCGCCCGCGATGGTCTCCATCAGCATTTCAATCGGCTCGCGCGAAATTTCATAGGCGTACAGCACCTGCATCGCCTTCTCGCGCACTTCGCGCCGGGTTTTCCTGTTCGTCGGTTGCATGCACAAAGATACGCTGTAGACGTGCATGGAACAATGCGGGGCGACTTTGGCTATTGGCCTTTGGCTGTTGGCAAGCCGTCGCGCCGAGCCAACGGCTCGGTCATTGCCTGCCCCCTCCGCACCGCCCGCACATGCGTTTTATCCCGCCCGTACCACGCGCACGTGGGGACGATCGCCGCCGTCGACGCGGACGTTGACGCGGAAATGTTCTTCGAGGATATCCTCGCGCAGTACCTCGGCCGGCGTGCCCCAGGCGGCTGCGCTGCCGTCCGAGAGAAGGATGATGCGGTCGCAGTACATTCCCGCGAGGTTGAGGTCATGCGTGATGATCAACACGGTACGTCCTTCGTCGCGATGGAGCTTCGCCAGCAGATCGAAGAGCGCAACCTGGTAATGCAGATCGAGATGCGCGTTCGGTTCGTCGAGGAGAAGCACGGGCGCCTGCTGTGCGAGTGCGCGCGCGATGAGTACGCGATGCTGTTCGCCGCCCGAGAGATCGGTGACGCTGCGCGCGGCGAGATGGGCAACCCCTACAAGTTCCATTGTGCTGCGCGCGACGCGTAGATCTTCCTCTCTTTCGTAGCCGAGAAAGGAGGTATGCGGGAAGCGGCCGAGCAGTACCATCGCTTCGACGGTGTAGGGGAAGATCACGGACTCGTTCTGCGGGACCACCGCCAACAGATGCGCGCGTTCGTTCGAGGGAATGGAAAGCACATCGCGTTCTCCGATGCGAACCTGTCCGGCGCTGGACGCGCGCACGCCTGTCAGCAATCGAAGCAGCGTGGTTTTTCCTGCACCGTTTGGTCCGATCACTCCCACGAATTCCCCTGGCTCGACCGCGAAGGTCACATCGCGCAGTACGGGAGTTTCACCATACGAAAACTGTACGTGATCGAAGACGATGCCGGGGGGAATGATATGGGGAGTCGACGGTGTCAATGCTGTCCTGTGCTTCATGAGTTCTTCCAACCTGGCTGGTCCGCCAGCGGCAGAAACCTCCCGGTTCACTTGAGAACAAAGCCGGTCTCGCGCTGCCAGAGCAGGAGATCGAGTTCGTCGGCCGGAATCGCGAGCGTATCCGCAAGATCCTCAAACAGCGCTTCAATTGCCAGATACCGTTTCGTGGAAATGCTCGCGGGCCAATCCGGGAGTGCGCCGAGCCGCACGAGATTCCGGAGGATGTGCCGGTCGACGATCGTGACCTGCGTGCGGCCGATGTTGCGGAGGAAATGGCTGGCTTCCTTGAGTCCGATGCCGCGAACGCTCGCGGCCAGCGTATTGCGGATCTGCTTATCCTCTGTCTCCTGCGCGAGTATTTCCGCGATGGCGGGGAAGGATTCCCGCGCCTCGAGCAGACGGCGCGCCTTTGTGTTGTGGAAGCGGACGTAGCCGTTCTGCCACGAACGCAGGAGGGGAGCCGGATCGAACGGCTGTTCGCGGAATCCCCGCCGCTCCAGTTCCATCGCGACGGCATGGCACTGCAGGGCGCTCGATTGCGGGGTCATCAGGCAATAGCAGAGTTCGTAGAAATGGCGTTCCGGAGCAACGGCGCGAAATTCACTCAGCCGGGTACGGATTGCCAGACGGTGTTCCGCGTACCGGGCGAGGAGTTCGTCGCGATCGGTTTTCTTCATTCTCATCATCACTCCGTCAGGCAGACACGAAGTTCAGCGAGCGGAGCGACGCAGTTGCGTACCTCCACCGGTTTCTTTCTCCGCGTGACACGCACCATGCCGTCCCGCTCCAGCGTGGCGAGGATGTCGAGCAGACGCGCGCGCTCTTCTTCACCGTCGATATCGAAGAGAACGCGGTGGAGACGCGAGGCAGAGGTGCAATGTCCCTCGGCGCCACGGAGGAATTCCACCACACGTCCGCGATATATGCGGCGGGGAACTTCCCGTACCAGATTGTATGCGGTGACTCCGGCTGGCGAACGCCGAATAGTATCTGGAACAAGCCGATGCGCGGAGGGACATTCCGCCTGCAGTGGACAGCGGTCGCATTTCGGGGCACGGGCAGTGCAGATCGTCGCCCCGAGATCCATCAGCGCCTGGTTCCAGTCGTAGAACGCGCGGGGGGGAAGCAGCAGTTCGGCGAGGCGCCAGGTTTCCGCTTCCGGCAGGAGCCGCGTTTCGCTTTGCATGTCCGTCGTCAACCGCGAGAGGACGCGGCGGATATTCACTTCGACGAGCGGCAGGCGCCGACGATGGCCGAAGCAGGCGACCGCGTGCGCCGTGTAGCGGCCGAAGCCGGGGAGCTGCTGCAGAAGCGCGGGATCCGAGGGGAGCACGCCGCCGAATTCCGCGACGATGGACTGCGCGGCGGCGTGCAGCTGCAGGGCGCGGCGGTTGTAGCCCATGCCCGACCAGGCGAGCAGCACATCGCGGCGGGATGCGCGCGCCAGCGCGGGGAGGTCGGGGAAGCGCTCGAGCCAGCGAGGAAGGTGGTCGAGGACGCGGGAGACCTGCGTCTGCTGCAGCATGAATTCGCTGACCATGATGCTGTAGGGGTTATCGACGTCGCGCCAGGGGAGGACGCGACGATGCCGCGCGTACCATCGCAGGACGCGCTGACGCAGAACACGCCGGCGGGAGAGATCAGGATCAGGATACTCGCTGTCTCTCGCCGGGATCATGAAAGATAGGGAAGAATCGGAAGGGAGCCCTCGAGCATCTCATAGGATGTGATATCGGACAAGGTGACCCATTTTATGTCCTCGAATACTTTATTCCGGATCGCGCCGGTATACTCGGTGACCATGAAAAACGTGATGAGGAAATTGCCGCCGTCGCTGTAGGTCACCTGAATGGTCTTCAGTTCCTTCGGACGAACGGGCTCGATGTCGAGTTCCTCCCAGAGTTCACGTTCGAGACATTCGCGCAGCGGTTCTCCCGGCAGTGTCTTTCCTCCCGGGAATTCCCATTTCAGGCCATAACGATGATTGATGCCCCGTTGGCAGATAAGAATTTTTTCGCCATCCATGATAACGGCGGCGGCCACGCGTACGAGTTCATCGTGTTCATCAAACATATCGTCACCTGTGGTACTACGGAACGTGAAGAGTGCCGACGACGCTGCTGCAGAACAGCGACCGTTCCCTTCAGTAAAAGAGATTTGCGGGAATATACGAAATCCAGCGACCAGAATAAATGATTATCAACGTATCATAATCCGATTCTGCGTGTTTGAGATCGGGAACGCATTTTTCTCCACCGCGTCTTTCTTTTTTGTCTGCGAATTGATACTTTATTAACTATTGATCCCTAATCCACTTTCTCAATATTCATTCAACAAGGAAGGACGTATGCCCATACTCCAGGAAAAACTGGCTGCAATCTATGCTCCCCAGCGTGACGAAATCCGTCAGCTTCTCAAAGAGCACGGGGACCAGGTTGTTTCCCAGGTAACCATCAAGCAGGTTTACGGCGGCATGCGCGGCGTGAAGGGTCTCGTTTGCGACACCTCGGTAGTTCCGCCGGACAAAGGTCTTATCATTCGCGGCATCGAGCTCAAAGAGCTGACAGAGAAGCTGCCAGAAGAAATCTACTACCTCCTGCTCTCGGGGCACCTCCCGAACGCCGAAGAACTTGCCGACCTCCAGGCACAGCTGAAAGCGAACATGAACGTGCCGTCCTACGTCTGGGACGTGCTCAGTGCCATGCCCGCGGATTCCCACCCGATGGCCATGTTCAACACCGCCATCCTCATCATGCAGAAAGAATCGATCTTCGCCAAGCGCTACAACGAGGGCATGACGAAGGACGAGTACTGGGATGCGACGCTGGCCGACGCCATTGCGATCGTTGCGAAGCTGCCCGAAATCGCCGCGTGGATTTACCGCAAGCGTTTCGGCAAGGGCGATCCCATCGCACCGAATCCCGATCTCGACTGGTCCGCGAATTATGTGCACATGCTTGGCCTCGGCGACCCCAACGGCGAATTCACCAAACTCATGCGCCTGTATCTCGTGCTGCACAGCGACCATGAAGGCGGCAACGTCAGCGCCTATTCGGCCGCGACCGTCAACAGCGCGCTTTCCGATCTGTACTATGCGCTCTCCGCCGGCCTCAACGGTCTCGCGGGTCCGCTGCATGGTCTGGCGAACCAGGAGTGCCTGAAGTGGATCATTGAAGTCAATGAGAAGTTCGGCGGCGCTCCGACTCCTGAAGAACTCGAGAAGTTCGCTTGGGAGACCCTCGAATCCGGCAAGGTCATTCCGGGCTACGGACATGCCGTGCTCCGCATCACCGATCCGCGCTTCGACGCGTTCCTCGCTTTCGGCAAGGAATATTGCGGCGGCGATGACGTATTCAAAACCGTTTCCAATGTATTCGATGTCGTGCCGGGCGTTCTTCGCCAGGTTCAGAAGATCGCGGATCCGTGGCCGAACGTCGACGCCGGTTCCGGCGCGCTGCTCTACCACTACGGACTGACCGAGTTCGATTACTACACGGTGCTCTTCTCCGTCAGCCGCGCACTCGGCATCACCTCGCAGGCAGTTGTTGCCCGCGCATACGGACTCCCGATCACGCGTCCGAAATCCGTTCCCACGACCTGGGTCAAGGACCAGATCAAGAGCGCGTAATTCCACAGCGTTTCGTTTTTTCCATGCGTCCCGTGTACTCCACGGGACGCATTTATTTTACGATGCTCGCCCTGGGAGCGGCGCGCACCCCCGCGCCGAGACAGGTGCACCACCGCCATTCCCAATTCACAGCCGGATTGACTATCTTAGTCTCCGCACATTTTTCACAGAACACCAGACTCCAATGCAAATAGGACTCGTAGGATTGCCCTTCAGCGGCAAAACCACCCTTTTCCAGACCATGACGCGCACACATCTCGACGAAGCGACGCTTGCGCGGCAGCAGACGAATGTCGCCATGGTGAAAATTCCTGACGCGCGTGTCGACAAACTGGCGGAATTCTTCAACCCGAAAAAAACGGTCTACACGTCGATCGAATTCGTCGACGTCGTCGGTTTGAAAAAGGGCGACCACAGTTCGACACAGTTTACCGGGGCCTTTCTCGGCAGCGTGAAAACGAACGACGCCCTGATGCATGTCGTGCGCGCGTTCGACGATCCGCTGTATCCGCATCCCGAGGGAAGCATCGATCCTTCGCGCGATGTGGCGATTCTCGAAACGGAATTCCTCCTGAGCGATCTCGCGATGATCGAAAACCGCATTGAGAAGCTTCGCAAACAGGTACAGAAGCAGCAGGACGATAAACTGAAGCGCGAACTGGTGATTCTCGAGCAGTTCCAGCAGACGCTCGAGGCGGAAAAGCCGCTCCGTACGCTGGAAATGGATCCGCGGGATACGGCGCTGATCAAGGGGTATCAGTTCCTCACACTCAAGCCCGTGCTCGTTGTGCTGAATCTTGAAGACGGCGCCATGGCCGACCGCGACCGTCTCGTCGCCGAACTCCAGGAACAGTATGGCGAAAACGGTATCGCTGTGGATGCTTTCTTCGGAAAAATCGAAATGGAACTTGCCCAGATGGAAGATGAAGACGCGGCGGAGTTCATGAAAGATTACGGCATCGAGGAATCCGCTCTTACACGCATCATCCGGGCCGCCTATGAAATGCTCGGACTGATTTCCTTCCTCACATTCGGCGAAGATGAATGCAGGGCATGGACGATTCGCCGCAACCTGCACGCGCATGAAGCCGCCGGCGCGATTCACACGGATCTTATGAACCGTTTCATCCGTGCAGAGGTCGTGCATTTTGAGGACTTCGTTACGCACGGCTCCATCCAGGCCTGCAAGGACGCGGGACAATGGCGTCTCGAAGGGAAGGAGTATATCGTCCAGGACGGCGATATGCTTACCATTCGCCACGGGTAGGATTACCTGGAAAATTGAAATTATCCGCATCTTTGTAGGGGCGCGTACGGGCGCGTAGGGGCGCGTACGGGCGCAGCATGCTGCGCCCCTACAAGTACCGTGTCCGGAGCGTATACGTACCGTGTCCGGAGCGTATACCTACCGGGTTATTGCCGGGGAAGTAGCGTGTATAAAAAAACCGCCTGTGCAGGGCGGTTTTTTTATCAATGCTGTTGAGGTCTTCAGAAAGGTATGAAGCAATATACACGATCTGATTACGTTTGTCAAGACTTGATCTAAATTATTTTTCGATGAGGCTCAATCCGGTATGCGGAGAACGCGGCGTGTTGTCCGCAGAAGGCGAGCGGGACCCACTGCGCGCACGATACCGAGAGCCAGGGCAACGCCCACGGCGTTCGCGATGATGTCGTAGGGGTCGGCCATGCGCGTCGTGAAGACTGCCTGGTAGCCCTCGCTGAGCGCGCCAAATGCAGAGGTGACGATTGCTGCGAAGAGCAGCGGGGGAAGGCGCAGAACCCTGATGCGTCGCGGCAACTCCAGCGCGAGCCACAGCAGCACTGCCTGCATTCCGAAGAGCATGAGATGCGCGATCTTGTCTGGCTTCCAGATCTCAACCACGGGAAACGATTGTCCCGGGAGAGAGAGCAGGACCATGATCAGCAGAAACCAGAAGGAAGCGGGAAGGGATGTCTTGAACCGGTGGATGCGGGTATTGCCCGGATCGTTTTTCAACATGTTGTCGGATGAGGGCACGGGATGGCGGGGCGTCGTCAGGATGACTGTCGGCGGTTGGGGGGGGCAGCGTCCTTGAGCACCTCGGCGAAGGAACGGATGAGATCGGTTGCGATCAGACCGTACTCTCCGACGTTGTCTTTCGCGCGATCGCCGGCGAGCCCATGTAGGTAGACGCCGCAGGCGGCTGCGTGCGCCGGAGTACTTCCCTGCGCGACGAATCCGGCGATGATTCCCGACAGCACGTCTCCGGCTCCTGCGGTTGCCATACCGGGATTCCCCGTGGGGTTGACATGGATCTGTCCGTCGCGCGTCGCGATGACCGTGGGCGCACCTTTCAGCACGAGCGTCACGCCGAATTCGACGGCAAAGGTCTGGGCGATGTCGATGCGCTTGCTGTCGATCTCTTCCTTCGTCTGGCTCACCAGCCGGGCAAATTCTCCCATATGCGGCGTGAGGATGATCTCCGCTTTCGTCTGTTGAAGAATGCTGAGATGTCCGCTCAACGCGAATAACGCATCCGCGTCCAGTACAAGAGGCATGGTGGCATGCTCGATCAGCTTGCGGACGAGATTCTGTGTTTCGTATTGGCGGGAAATTCCCGGTCCGATAATCGAAACAGTGGATGTGTTCACACGTTCGAGAATGGCCTCGTAGTCATGCAGGCTGAAGCTTCCCTCGCCGGTTTCCTTGAACGGAATGGTCATCACCTCCGTCAGCTTCATTTCAAGAATGCTGTTGAGGCTGGCGGGGATGCCGAGATGCACGATACCCGCGCCGCTGCGCATGGCCGATTCCGACGACATGACCGCGGCTCCCGTGAGCCCGGTGGATCCGGCGAGAACAAACACATTCCCGAGCTGATACTTGTGTGCGTCGAAACGGCGCCGCGGCAACCACTGCTGCACATCGTCGAGACCGATCTGGAAGGTGTTCGTGGCTTCGCGTGCCACGCCTTCCCGCGGCATGGAGATGTCGACGACATGCACGTCGCCTGCGTGTTCGCGTCCGCCCCTCAGCAAAAGTCCACGCTTCAGTCCGCTCATGGTGACCGTATGGTCGGCCATCACGGCGCCACCCATCACTTCCCCGGTGTCGGCGCTGATGCCGGTCGGAAGGTCGACCGCGAGCACCGGAACGGAGGAAGAATTCAATACCTCGATGATTTCAGCGATCTCGCCTTTTACAGGGGAGGAGAGGCCTGTTCCGAGCATGGCATCCGCCACCCAGGCGGGACGCCGGTGCAGCATGTCCGCCAGCTGCGCGCTGCTGCTGAGCAGTTTGATGCGCAGAAGCGATGTTTCCTTCTCCATGACACGGATGATGTCGAGATTGGTTTTTGCGTCCCCTTGCGAAGCGGAGTCGGGGCCGAGCGTGAGCACGTCCACCCTGGCGCCGCGGTTCACCAGATGGCGGGCCATGGCGAAACCGTCGCCCCCGTTGTTTCCCTTGCCGCAGACGAGCACGATCCACTGTCCGCACGCGCTGCCGAAAAGCTGTTCGGCAAAATCCACTGCTCCGCGGGCGGCGTTCTCCATCAGCACGATGCCAGGGATGCCGAAATGTGCGGTCGCCGCGGCATCGCAGCGCTGCATTTCATCCGATGTATAGACAGGAAGCATGGTTCTAGAAAAGACCGCCCATCCAGCCGAGCACGATCGACGGGAAGAGACCGACAAGTAAAATGCCTGCGGCGGAGACCAGAAGCGCGAATGTACCGCTGGCGGTAACCTTCGGAGCTTCTCCTTCTTCGGCAGTCTGGAAGAACATCAGCACCACAACACGCAGATAGTAATACACGGAGATCATGCTGGTTATGACGCCGACGATGGTCAGCCAGGTGTAGCCGCTTTCAATCGCGGCCATGAAAATGTAGTACTTTCCGAAAAAGCCCGCGAGCGGGGGAATGCCCACAAGGGAGAACATGAACACGCCCATCAAAACCGCGAGCAGCGGACGGCGGTAATACAGACCGCGGAAATTCTCGAGATCCGTGCCCTGCTGTTCGGCATTCTCAATAATCGAAGTGACCCCAAAGGCGCCGAGATTGGTGAACACGTAGGCGATCAGGTAGAAGAGGACGCCGGCGAGACTCACGTCGCCGCCTGCGGTGATGCCGATGAGCATGTAGCCTGCATGGGCGATGCTCGAGTACGCGAGCATGCGCTTGACATTGGTCTGCGCGATGGCGACCACGTTGCCGACGATCATCGATGCAACGGCGAGCACGGCGAACACCGTGTTCATGCTGCTGTGGCTGAAATCGAAGGTGGCGGTGAACACCAGCAGAAGAGCCGAAAACGCAGCGGCTTTCGCACCTGTGGACATGAACGCGCTCACGATGGTGGGCGAACCTTCGTACACGTCGGGTACCCACATGTGGAAAGGAACGGCGCCGACCTTGAACGCAAAGCCGACGAACAGCAGTCCGGCCCCTACGAGAAAGAGGGGCTCGGACTTGTATGCTGCGATGTTCTGCGCGATGGCGAGAATGTTGGTCGTTCCCGTCATTCCGTAAATCAGTGCGATGCCGTAGAGGAAAAACCCCGTGGCAAACGCGCCGAGAAGGAAATACTTGAGCGATGCTTCGTTCGCCTTGAGCACGCGGCGGGAAATGCCGGCGAGCACGTAGAGGCAGACGGACATGAGTTCCAGACCGACAAATGTGACTACCAGATCAGTCCCGGCCGCGAAGGTCATCATTCCCACGGCCGCCATGAGGATCAGATGGAAGACTTCACCGAAATTCACACCGATTTTGGCGATATAATCGCGGGCGAGAATGATGGTGAGTCCTGCCGCGACCAGGAATATTGCGGCGGTGAGACTGGCGAAGCCGCCGGTCATCACGGTGCCCGCGAAGGCGGAGCCGCGAAGAGGGAATGCCCAGACGGCCAGCGCGATATTCGCCGCGATGCCGATGAGGGAGACCCAGTACTCCATCCTGAGGGAATCCTTTTTCAGGGCGTTGATCATGATCACGACCAGCGCGAGCACGATCGTGCCCGTGATGGGTGCGGTGTGCAGGGTGTCGGTAAGAAGTTGATTCATCGTTTATGCCTGAATACTCGAGAGTCGATTATTGCAATGCTAGAAGAAATAGACCAGCCAGATGATGACGAAAATCGGAAGCAGTATCGGTATGGAGAAACGGATCACATACCCGAAGAAAGAGGGCATCTTTGCGCCGGACTGCTCCGCTATCGATTTCACCATGAAATTCGGTGCATTGCCAATATAGGTCATCGCACCAAAGAACACGGCGGCGACGCTGATCGCCATGACAAAGAGCGGCTGTACGCTGATAAGATAGGAAACGTTGATGTCGTCGACAGGCACGACGCCCGAGGCGACCAGGCCGCTGTGGTAGTGGACAAGCGTTTCCACCGTCGTGCGCACTTCCTGTGAATACTGCATGAAGTTCGGGGCCTGCACGGCGCCGTTTGCGATCACCTCCTGCACCTGCTGCACGAACTGCGGACTGACCAGCAATCCGACTTCCGCGCTCAGGAAATTCAGATAGGTGGGGGCATTGTCGAGGAAGCTGGAAAGAATGCCGGTTCCCCAGTAGAACTGTCCCGCATGCGTGATGCCGAGACTGCTGGCGTTGAGTTCGAGCCAGTCGAGCGCGGGCACCATGGTGGCGAACAGACCGAGGAACAGGAAGCCCACTTCCTTGATCGGGAAGAAATTGAAATCGTTGGCTTTGTGCACATGCTCCCTGGTCGTGTAATACGAACCGGCAGCGGCGGCGATCATGATGAACTCGCGCACGAAGGGCGGGTCTTGAATGAACACGGCCACGAGAATCAGCAGCAGGAAGCCGATGTTGTGCATGCCCTGCAGCTTGGTGACGTCACCCGCCTCGTTCTGCAGTTCACGCACATGTGCCGGCACCTTCAGATAATAGTACCAGTCGATGGCGATGAATACGGCCAGAACGATGACGATGGCCAGCAGCCAGATGTGCCAGACGTTCTGCAGCACCCAGAAGAACGGAATGCCTTTCAGATAACCGAGAAAAAGAGGGGGATCACCGATGGGGGTCAGTCCGCCGCCGATGTTGCTGACGATGAAAATGAAGAAGATGATGTGGTAGGCGTGCAGGCGGCTCTTGTTGTTGCGCATGAACGGACGGATGAGAATCATCGATGCGCCTGTGGTGCCCACGAGATTCGAGAGCACGGCGCCGATCGCCAGGATGATGGTGTTCTTGATCGGCGAGGCGTAGCCCTTGAGATTGATATGCATGCCGCCGGCGACCACGAACAGCGATCCGACGAGGCAGATGAAGCTGAAGTACTCGATGCCGGAGTGCAGCATGCGGATGGGATTCTGGAGGAAAAAGACGTAATAGGTGATGGTGATCAGACCCAGTACGACGGAGACGTGGGGGAAGTAATGTTCCCACCAGTGCTTGCTGATGAAGGGCATCAGTGCGATGGCCAGCAGCAGCAGCACGAAGGGAATGATCATCAGGGGGTTGGGCTCGATAATATGCACCGCCTCGCCTTCCGACGCGAACGCCGGAATCGAAAACAGCACCAGAGCCGCGAGCATGCCGAGACATGCCGTGAATACACGGGAGAGGGGTTTCAAGAGATCGCTCCTGATCATTTCAATGGTGATACAGAGGTTGTGAATACATCACCCCGCTGTACCTGCTCGATCTTCTCTACCACGCGCTGCACGGTCGGCTCCGATTTGGAGAGGAACGTGCTCGGGTAGACGCCGATCCACACGATGAACAGCACGATTGGCAGGAGCAGCCCGATCTCACGTGCGGACAGATCGACGAGTTTGGCGTTTTCCGGATTCCGGGATACTCCGAACACCACGCGCTGGAACATCCACAGCATGTACACAGCCGCGAACACCACGCCGGTGGACGCGAAAACGACATACCAGATGGACCCCAGCACAGCGGACTGGAAGGACCCGATAAGAATGAGGAATTCTCCAACAAAACCGTTGAGTCCGGGAAGGCCGATGGATGACAGCGTCACGATCATGAAAAATGTCGAAAACACCGGGATCTGTCGGGCGAGTCCGCCGAACTCTTCAATCATGCGCGTATGGCGCCGATCGTAAAGCATGCCCACGATGAGGAAGAGTGCGCCGGTGGAAAGGCCGTGGTTGAGCATCTGGATGAGCCCACCTTGGAGACCCTGTACCGTCACACCAAAGATGCCGAGAAGGATGAAGCCCATATGACTCACCGAGGAGTAGGCCACGAGCTTTTTCACGTCCTTCTGTACCATCGAAACGAGCGCTCCGTAAATAATGCCGACCACGCCGAGCACGGATAGCAGGGAGGCGTATTCAAGTGTAGACTGAGGAAAGAGCTGAAGATTGAAACGAATAAGGCCGTACGTGCCCATTTTCAGGAGCACACCTGCCAGAATAACCGATCCGCCTGTCGGCGCCTGCACGTGCGCGTCAGGAAGCCAGGTGTGGAGGGGAAAGGCCGGCACCTTGATCAGGAAGCTGAGCGCGAAGGCGCCGAACATCCAGGCCTGAATGTCGAGCGGGATTGTCGGCGCGATGTCGAAGAGCTGCGTGATGTCGGTCGTGAATACACCGCCGGGCAGGGTCGATGCGTAGTATCCCAACCAGATGATGGCGATGAGCATCAGCAGCGAACCCACCATCGTGAAGATGAAGAACTTCACCGTCGCGTAAATGCGCTCCTTGCCACCCCAGATTCCGATGATGAAATACATCGGAATCAGGATCAGTTCCCAGAACACGTAGAACAGGAACGTATCGAGGGAGGCGAACACGCCGATCATCGCGGTCTCGAGCACGAGCATCAGCGCGATGTAGGCCGGGATCTGTTTTTCAATCGACTTCCACGAGGAAATCAGCACGATGGGAGTGAGGAAGGTCGTCAGAACGACCAGCAGCATCGAAATGCCGTCAAGGCCGATATGATAGCTGACGTTCAGCGATGGAATCCAACTCACTTTCTCCACAAACTGCATCGCGGGATTCGCCGGGTCGTATTCGAAATACAACGCGAGTGAAATCACGAAGGTGATGAGGGAGAAAACCAGCCCAGTCCATCGGACGGCGTTATCGCTGCGGCGCGCAAGCAGTACTGCAACGGCGCCGATGAGCGGGAGAAACAGGATGAAATTCAATACGTGTGGGATCATCGCTTCTATCAGCTGAAAATGAGGAGACCGAGTACGACAACGATACCGAGAACGACCAGGGCCGCGTAGTTCTGCACCACGCCGGTCTGCATGTAGCGCATCATCGAGCTGACCCAGCCCGTTGTTTTCGCCAGACCATTGACCGCGCCGTCAATGATGCGGACGTCAAAGATGCGGTACAGGAAGCTGTCGCTGGTTTTCACCAGCGGACGAACGACGCTGCCGTTGTACATCTCGTCCACATAATACTTGTTCGCAAGAATGCGATAGAGGAATCCGGTTTTCGCGGCGATGCGCGTGTCGGCGCCGGGATCGGCGAGGAAGATCTTGCGGCCGAACCAGAAGCCGGTCAGCGCGATCACGACGCTGATGCCCATCAGGATGTACTCTGTCGCATGGCTGTGATGCTCGGTGAGCGACATGGTATGATGCGCCTGCGCGAAAACAGGATGGAGCCAGTGCTCGATCGCGTTGCCTCCGCCGAGGGCGGCCGGTATACCGACGAAGCCGCCGAGAATCGCGAGGCCCGCGAGCACGATGAGGGGAATGGTCATGGTCAACGGCGACTCATGCGGATGCTTGTCCTTGGCCCAGCGCGGTTCGCCTTCGAAGGTGAGCGTCACCATGCGGAACATGTAGAAGGCCGTCATCAGCGCCGCCAGGGCGCCGATTATCCAGAGTGCCAGCGAACCGTCGGAGAAGGCCTTCCAGAGAATCTCATCCTTCGAGAAGAAGCCGGATAGCGGCGGAAAGCCCGCGATGGCAAAGCTCGAGATCAGGAAGGTCCAGTACGTTTTCGGCATGACTTTCTTGAGTCCGCCCATGTGACGGATATCCTGCTCCTCGTGCATCGCATGGATCACCGATCCGGATCCGAGGAAGAGGCAGGCCTTGAAAAACGCATGCGTCATGACATGGAAGATTCCGGCGGTGAAGGCACCGACGCCGAGGGCGAGGAACATGTATCCGAGCTGGCTCACGGTGGAGTAGGCCAGCACTTTCTTGATGTCGTTCTGTGCGATACCGATAGAGGCGGCCATGATCGCGGTCAGTGCGCCGCCGATTGCGACGATCATCATGGTGGTCGGAGCGAGCGCATACAGCGCGGAATTTCTGGCTATCATGTACACACCCGCCGTGACCATCGTCGCGGCGTGGATGAGTGCGCTGACGGGGGTGGGACCGGCCATCGCGTCGGGCAGCCAGATAAACAGTGGAATCTGTGCCGACTTTCCGGTCGCGCCGATGAAAAGCAGCAGGGTGATCCAGAACATCGTGTTGTTGCCGATGGCGAGATGCTCGGCGCCGCCCATGACTTCGCGGAAAGTCAGTGTCCCGAATTCACGGAAAATCAGGAACATGCCGATCATGAAGGCGAAGTCGCCGATGCGGTTGACCCAGAAGGCCTTGTTCGCTGCGTCTCCGGTCCATGTGATGCCCACGCCCGGGAATTTCTTGTCATACCAGAATCCGATCAGCAGGTACGAGCACAGGCCGACTCCTTCCCAGCCGAGGAACATCAGCAGGTAGTTGTCGGCGAGTACGAGGTTGAGCATCGCGAAGATGAACAGGTTCAGGTAGGTGAAGAAGCGCCAGAACCCTCGGTCGCCGTGCATGTATCCGATTGAATACACGTGAATGAGGAAGCCCACTCCGGTCACCACCAGCGTCATCAGCACCGAGAGCTGATCGATCTGATACGCGGCCGACACCTTGAAACTGCCGGCTGCGATCCAGGTGAAGAGGGTGACCACATGGCTGCGGCCGTCTTCGGGCATGCCGAGCATTTCCACGAAAATCGCCGCCGCGACCAGGAAAGAGAGGCCGACGGCGCCGCTTCCGATGATCCCCACGATGGTTTCGTTCTTGATTTTCCGGCCGAGCAGACCGTTGACGAGCAGTCCGATCAGCGGGAAAAGTACGATGAGTCCGACGTATTGATACATGGATCCTGAGGAACGTTAAAGGACTGGTTCAGATGGATTGTAGAAGGACGATTCAGGCGCGGTCAATCGGCCGGTCTGGCGTCCGCGGAGCAATTACCACTTGAGGATATTGACCTCGTTGATATTGACCGTCTGCTTGTTGCGGAAAAGGGCGATGACGATCGCGAGACCCACCGCTGCTTCCGCCGCTGCCACGGCCATGACAAAAAACACGAACATCTGCCCCGCTTCGTTGCCGAGATAGGAAGAGAAGGCGACGAAGGTGAGGTTCACCGAATTGAGCATCAATTCGATGCACATGAAGATGATGATCGCATTGCGCCGCGAGAGTACGCCCACCACGCCGGTGGTGAACATGACGGCACTGAGAATCAGATAGTAATGAACTGGAATCATGTGCTATGCTGTAATGGTATCGTGGAGATCAGGGGAAACGCTTTTTGGCAATGACAACCGCGCCGAGCATGGCGGCAAGAAGGAGAATCGAAGTCAACTCGAAAGGAAAAACATAGGATGTGAAAAGGACGTCGCCGATGCGCTCCACGGTTCCGTTTGTGACGGCGAGCGGAGACTGCTGCTGCATACGGTTCAGCGTGTCCCCGCCCATCCATCCAATGGTCTCGATCAGCATCGCCAGCACAAGGAGGGCAAAGAGCAGGGAAGCGTAATGGCGCCTTGTCAGCTCTTCACTCAGCTTCACCTCATCCTGCAGGTTCAGCAGCATGATGACGAACAACACCAGGACCATGATGGCACCGGCGTACACGAGAATCTGGATGATCGCGACGAACTGGGCGTGCAGCGTCAGGTAGATGCCCGCGAGCGAGATGAAATTGAGAATCAGATAAAGAGCGCTGTTGACGGGATTGGTGCGTGTAATCATGAGTATCCCCGAAAGGACAGCCACGGCAGCCAATACTATGAAAACGATCAATTCGGATGTCACAATTTCTCCGATAAAGAATGGGAATCAGCTCGTAATCATACGAATATAGCCCAGCACGCCGTTTGTTACAAACAAGTCCGGTATCGACGGCGCGCTCCAGCGCGCCATTTTCCCCCGGCCGCTGGCACGAAGCGCGGACGTCCTCTGGAGCGGCGCGCTCCAGCGCGCCATCTTCCCCTGGCCGCCGGCACGAAGCGCGGACGTCCCCTGGAGCGGCGCGCTCCAGCGCGCCATCTTGTATTACGCTCCGGAAGCAGCTTCCCAACTCTCCCGCAACGATGAGAGGAACAGCGCATCGAGCGTCGGAATCTCCGTCTCGTTTATCCGTGCAACAGGATAGGGTCCCAGCAAGGCGTTGCAGACACACACCGCGCCTCCCTCGGTCAGTTCATGCGGCGACATCGGTACCTCGGCGACCTCCATCCCATTCTCTCTCACGAGTTCGGCAATTACCCCGCGCGTGATGCCGCGCAGTGCGTCGGGAGACGCAGGAAGCAGCAGCTGTCCTTCGCGAAACACGAGCAGCGAAGCCACGGATGTTTCGGCGACATGCCCATGCCGGTCAAAGAGGATCACGTCGTCGAAGCCCCGTGAGTGCGCGGCATGCAGCGCCATTCGATAGGCGAGATAACTGGTAGTCTTGTGCGTGGCGATCGAGGAGGCGTGGACAATACCCGGCATGCTGAGCTTCCAGGGGATGTGCAGGCTCGGACGGATATAGGGAATCGCGCTCACGAGCACCGTGCTCCCCCGATGAGAAATGTGCACGCTGGTGTCGCCGGGCGTGACGAGAATCTTTACCCGTGTTTCGATGTCATCGAGTCCGTTGCGCGAGAGCAGTTCGCCGACGATCCCGCGCAACGCGCTGTCGCTTGCGGAGAACTCTATCCCGAGTGCGCCGCAGGATGCTCGCAGCCGTTCGAGATGCCGGTGGAAGTACCAGGGCCTGCCCCCGGTCGCAAGCAGCGTTTCGAAGACGCCGGCGCCGAAAAGGAATCCGGCGTCGAAGGCCGAGATCCTCGCGTCGACGGCGGGAATGAAATCATCGTTGAGAAAGACGAGTGGCTGCATGAACGATTCTCCTTTGCATGAACGACTTTCGCAGGGGACCTGCACCGGAACCGGCGTCAGGCTCCTGCGAGGGGAGCGAGGCCCGAGTCCAGTTCCGAGCTGATACCAGCGAGCTGGAAAAAGGTCCTTCCCTTGTGCAGGGTTTCGAAATACTCTTCAAGTGGATCGGAATCGTAGACGATCCCGCCGCCTACGGAAAGATTGCACATGCCGTCCCGTACGATCGCGGTACGGATGGCGATGTTGAAATCAGCGCTGCCGTCGGCTGCGATGAAGCCGATGCTCCCGGTATATGCATGACGCGTCTCCGCTTCGATGGCGTCGATGATTTCCATTGCCCGGATTTTCGGACAGCCCGTGATCGACCCGCCGGGAAACAGCGCCCGGAATATTTCCGCGATTCCCGTCCCCGGCAGCAGCGTGCCCTCGACCACGGATACGAGATGCTGCACGTTCGCGTAGCGCTCGATCTGTTTGTGCGCGGCCACCCGAACACTGCCGGCACCGCAGATTTTCCCGAGATCGTTGCGTTCGAGATCCACGATCATCGAAAGTTCTGCGTCGTCTTTTTCGCTGGAGAGAAGTTCCGCGGCGAAGCGCTGGGCCTCTTCCTCATTGGCACCCCGGGGACGCGTCCCTTTTATCGGACGCGTCTCGATCCGTTCCCCGTCGATACGGAAAAAACGCTCCATCGATGTCGAGAGAATCTGATGATCTCCCGCATCGATCCACGCATAGAAGGGAGCAGGGTTTTCGCCGAACAGTTTCAGCCAGAGCGAAAAGGCATCTTCGAGCAAGGGGAAGCGGTACCGCTGTGAAAGGTTCACCTGGTAGACGTCACCTTCGTAAATGTGTGCGCGGACCCGCTCCACGGCGGCAGCGTAGCTCTCCCGGTCGAAAGTGCGGTCCGCGGTCCGCTTCGCATCCGGCGTGGTGCCGGTGGTGCCAGGCGACGCGTTCACCCTAGGTGTCGCGGTGTCGGAGAATCGCATCCCGTTATCCCTGGAAGAAAGCGGAGGCAGAATGCCGATCTCATCGCTCCATCGAATCTCGAATCGCGCCTCCTGCATGCTTCCGTGTGTCAGCAAGCGCAGTTCGGTCGGACAGCACATCCAGATGTCAGGCAGTGCGAGCGCATCCGTGGCGCGGCCGGGCAGGACTTCAATCGCGCGTCCCGCTTCGTAGGCGACGTATCCGGCGACGATCGGCGTTCCCACTTCCGCATCATCGATCCACCAATGTGCGAGCAGCTGTCCGAGAGTCTCGAATGGATCGGCGTCAAATTCCATGGCGCCGCGTGCGCTGAGCAGACGGCAGCGGCCGTTTTTTGACTCGAAAATCATGGCCGGTTTGAGCGCTGCATAGGAGCGCCGGCTGCAGGGATGGTCGGTTCCGCTGAGCAGCACGACAGACGGTAATCCCGCTGCCGCGTCGTATGCCCGTTTCGCAAAGGATGCGGGAGTGTTCGGGGCGTCGGCCGCGATCGCGCGCGACGGCAGTGCGATGCTTTCCGCCTTGATGCGCGGGAGGGCGGGGTGAAGCTTCTGTGTCCCGGCGGTCATGCATTTCCTCCCGGCACGAGAGCGAGAAAATTGCGGGCCATCAAAACGCCATGTTCCGTCAGGAAGGATTCCGGGTGGAACTGCACCGCATGCAGCGGCAAGGTGCGATGCCGGAGGGCCATTATCGTCCTATCGTCCGTCCACGCGCATTCGATCAGTTCGTCCGATGTTCGCTCGACCGCGAGTGAATGGTAGCGTGCGGCCGCGAAGGGGGAGGGGAGTCCGGCGAAAAGTCCGTCTCCGTCGTGCCGCACTGCATGTGCCTTGCCGTGCACCGGCATCGGTGCATGAACGGTACGGCCTCCGAAAAATTCGTTGATCACCTGCATGCCCAGGCAGACACCCAGAACCGGGATGCGGTCGTGCCAGTGCGCGAGCGCCGCGGTGCTCACCCCGCTCGCGCGCGGTGTGCCGGGTCCGGGCGAGATGCAAAGCGCATCGGGCCGTATGTCCTGAAGATCGGAAAGCGACGCGTCATTGCGCCGGACCACCACCTCCGTTCCCAGAGCGGCGAACAGCTGCACGAGATTGTAGGTGAAGGAGTCGAAGTTGTCGATCATGAGCATGCGCATGGTACCGGCAAAATACGGGAGAAAGTCGGAGGGGGGAAATGAAAAAACCCGCCGTTGCGTAGGCGGGTTTTTTCGGGGGAGAGCCATCCATCGGACTCGAACCGACGACCTGCTCATTACGAGTGAGCTGCTCTACCAACTGAGCTAGGATGGCGGAGAACCACAATATAAACCGGAATGGAATATTTTGCAAGGGCAGCCGGAGCGCTTCCGGAGCGGCGCGCTCCGGCGCGCCATCTTCACGCATTCGGCGGTCGACCATTCGATTTCGAATTCTGAAATATTGTTGCTAACTTACTATAATATCGCAATCTGCTTGGAGAGCGAGAGCAAATGACCGGTACTGAGCCTGTAAGCTGCAGGATCACCGGAAGGAACCTTTACGACATTTTCAAACTCTTATAGGATACCATATCCATGTCCTATCTCTTTACCTCCGAATCCGTTTCCGAAGGGCATCCTGACAAGGTATGCGACCAGATATCGGATGCAGTGCTCGACAGCATCCTCACGGACGATCCGAATGCGCGCGTGGCGTGCGAGTGCTTTACCACCACGGGTTTCGTGCTGGTGGGCGGCGAGATTACGACGTCGGCGTATGTCGACGTGCAGGAAATCGTGCGCAACACAGTGCGTGAAATCGGTTACACGGATCCAAAATATCGATTCGACGCCGATTCCTGCGGCGTTGCGTCACACATCCACCAGCAGTCACCCGACATTTTCCGCGGTGTGAAGACCGGCGGTGCGGGGGATCAGGGGATCATGTTCGGTTACGCGACGAACGCGACCGCGGAATACATGCCCATGCCCATTCTCTATTCGCACAAGCTCGTGCAGACACTCGCAGACATACGGAAAAGCAATTCGAAACTGATGCCGTATCTGCGTCCCGATGCGAAGTCGCAGGTGACCTTCGAGTTTGAAGGTCGCCAGGCAACGCGCGTGCACACCATCGTGGTGTCGACGCAGCACGACCCGGGCGTCTCGCAGAAGCAGATTCGGCAGGATGTCGAAGAGCATGTCATCGCAAAGGTGTTTCCGAAAGAACTGCTCCATGGCAAAGTGAAGCTGCATGTGAATCCGACCGGTCGCTTCGAGATCGGCGGTCCGCACGGAGATTCGGGACTTACCGGACGCAAGATCATTGTCGATACTTACGGCGGTTGGGCTCCCCACGGCGGCGGAGCGTTCTCCGGCAAGGATCCCTCCAAGGTCGACCGCAGTGCGGCCTATGCCACGCGCCACCTCGCCAAGAATATCGTCGCGGCGGGCATCGCGGATGAGTGCACCATACAGATCGGCTACGCCATCGGTGTCGCCAAGCCGGTGTCCATTCACATCGACACCCACGGAAGTGCGAAGAATGGCGTGACCGATGAAGCGATCGAGCGCTGGGTGATGAAAAACGTGGACATGACGCCCGCCGGCATTATCGAACGCCTGAAGCTGCGCCGTCCGATTTACCGGGCGACCGCCGCATACGGGCATTTCGGCCGCAACGAAAAGAACTTCACCTGGGAGAAACTCGACCTCGTGAAGGACATCAAGAAAGCATTATCGTAATCTTTTCCATTTCATAGACGGAGTTTTTTTCTCATGGCAAAAGCCACCAACAAGAACTACAAGGTCAAGGACATTCGCCTCGCAGCCGAAGGCCGCATGAAAATCGAATGGGCCGAAAGCCGCATGCCGGTGCTGATGGCGCTGCGCGAAAAGTACAGCAAGACCAAACCCCTCAAGGGCTTCCGTATCGCGGGCTGTCTGCACGTGACCAAGGAAACCGCCGTGCTCGTCGAGACCCTCAAGGCAGCGGGCGCACAGGTCAGCTGGAGCGGATGCAACCCGCTCTCGACCAATGACGAAGTCGCCGCCGCGCTCGCCGCGAAGGGCACCTCGATTTACGCTTGGCACGGAATGAACGTGAAGGAATTCTACTGGGCCATCGAACGCACACTGGATTTCAAGCCCAACCTCACGCTCGATGACGGCGCCGATCTGATCTTCACGATCCACAACAAGTACAAGAAGCTCATCCCCGACATGCTCGGCGGCACCGAGGAGACCACCACGGGTGTGCATCGCCTTCGTGCCATGGCCGATGCGGGCGAACTCAAGTACCCCGTCATCGCCGTCAACGACGCCGAGACCAAGTGGGACTTCGACAACGTGTATGGAACCGGACAGTCGACCCTCGACGGCATCATGCGCGCGAGCAGCATCCTCTTCGCAGGAAAGAACGTCGTCGTCGCCGGCTTCGGCCACTGCGGCAAGGGCGTCGCCGACCGCGCGAAAGGACTGGGCGCCAATACCATCGTCACCGAAATCAAGCCGACCGCGGCATTGAAGGCGACGCTCGAAGGACACACCGTCATGACGATGGATCAGGCCGCGAAGATCGGCGACGTGTTCATCACTGCGACGGGCGTGAAGGATGTTATCCGTGAGAAGCACTTCTCCTCGATGAAAGACGGCGCGCTCATCTGCAACACGGGCCACTACGATTGCGAGATCAACATTCCGGAACTCGAAAAGGTCGCCAAGAGCAAGCGTACCATTCGTGCGAATAACGAAGAATACATCATCAAGTCGAACGGCCGCCGGCTGTACCTGCTCGCTCAGGGACGCCTGGTCAACCTCGCCGCCGCCGAAGGACATCCTTCGGAAGTGATGGATATGTCCTTCGCCAACCAGTTCCTTTCGCAGATCCGTATCGCGGAGCTCGCGAAGAAAGGCAAGCGTCTCGACATCTCCGTGCACGACATCCCTGTCGAACAGGATCAGGACATCGCGCGCGTCAAGCTGCAGACCATGGGCATGAAGATCGACCGCCTCTCGGCCGAGCAGAAAGCCTACATGGACGACTACAGCGCAGGTACGTGATATCGGTGTCTGTTTCCTCGAAGAGGAACACGGATTGCACAGATAGGACGCATGCACACAGATTGAACACAAAGACGAAGGGCGCTCTCAAGAGTGCCCTTCGTCTTTTCGTACATCCGTGAAAATCCGTTCAATCCGTGTAATCCGCGTTCCTCTTCATGATATCAGCACGGATATTCGTATTTTTCAATCCGAGTACAACAAGAGCCTGAGTATGCCCCAGATCAATCTTCTCCCCGATAACACGCGCGTCGATGTCGGTACGATCTATTGCATCGGACGCAATTACATCAAACACATCCAGGAGCTTGAAAACGAGGTCAACGCTGAACCGGTGCTCTTTCTCAAACCCGCGGCATCGCTGATAACACAGCATCGCGAGATTGAGCTGCCCGCTTTCAGCAACGATGTGCATCACGAAACGGAACTAGTCCTGCTCGTCGGCCGGGAAGGACGCAATATCCCCGAGGAACAGGCGCTGCATCATATCGCCGGAGTGGGCGTCGGACTCGATCTCACCGCGCGCGATACACAGACGGCGCTGCGGGATAAAGGACTTCCCTGGACGATCTCCAAGGGCTTTGAAACCGCGGCCTGTGTCTCGGACTTTCTCCCGACACAGCGCTTCCCGGATCTTTCCGCACTCCGGTTCTCCCTGCTCGTCAACGGTGAGCTTCGGCAGGAGGGCGATACTTCACTCATGATTTTCTCCGTGCCCCGCATCGTCGCATTCATCAGCGGAATCGTGACACTGCACCCCGGGGACCTGATCTACACCGGCACGCCACACGGCGTCGCGGCACTCGCAGCCGGCGACCGGCTCGAACTCAACATGCACGAACTCACGGCGACCTTCACGGTCCAGGGCGCATAGGGAGGCAGGCAGAACGTGATTCGACTACTGCTGGTCAGTTTTCTCGTTGTTGTTTTTGGAGCCGCGGGATACCTCATCCATAACGGCGTCGCCGGCAGCGGTACGCCCGGAGGAGATCCGCTCGAGTCGAAAGAGGCCGCACGCTACGATCCCAAGACGACGGACTGGAACGACTACCTCTGGCCGACGGATGCGGGCACGACCCGCACCTCTGATTTCGCTGAATTCCGATCCACGCATTTCCATGCGGGCCTCGATGTCAGCACCGGCGGGAAGACGGGGTTCAAGGTTTTTGCATCGCGCGACGGCTGGCTGCACGCAGCGTATTTCGAACCAGGCGGCTACGGCTGGTTCCTCGTCCTCCGTCATCCCGACGGTTACTACACCTGCTACGCACATCTCGATCGCTACAATACAAAGGTGCTCAACGCCTTTCGCGCGCGTCTTGTGAAAGGGAAACATTCCTACGGCTACGTCGAATTCGGGCAGGATACCGTCCGTGTGAAAAAAGGCGAAGTGATAGCCTTCACAGGTGCCACGGGGGCGGGACCCGCACACCTGCATTTCGAAGTGCGAGATCCGCAGTTCAATCCCGTGAATCCAGGTCTTTCGAAGCATCTGCGTCCCGTCGATTCACTGCCGCCTGAGATGAAGCAGCTGATGCTTGTCCCCCTCGACGCCGCGAGCAGCGTGGACGAGAAGTACGACCAGCGCCTGTACAATGTCAGCGGCGCCCGCGATACGTGGAAGGTGGCGGGCCTGCCCGTGCTGCGCGGGCGCGTGGGCATCATGCTTCGTGCGCACGATCGCGCCGAAGGGGCCACCGATTATCCCACTCCATATCGCATCGCCTTGTTCGTCGATGGCAAGGAGATTTTCTCCGCCGTCAGCAACCGCATCCAGGATTCTCTCGGCTTCCATATCCGCATCGATCGCGACCACACGCTGATGAAGGACAAAAAGGGAGAGTTCCGCAAACTGTTTCGCGAGGAAGGCAATCTTCTCGAAACCTACTGGCCGCGAGATCCCATAGCCGGGGTGTTCTCTGCGGCGCATCTCGGCGCGGGAGAGAAGAAAGTGCGCATCGTCACGCAGGATCTGCAGGGAAACAAATCGACCCTTACGATGACGGTGATGATCGCAGGCGACGCGGCTCTGACATATGAACGCAAGGGTACCGACCTGAGCATGAAGACGGAAGGCCACTGCGCGATGCTTCTGCTCGAAGAGGAAGGTGCGAAAGGGTGGACCACGGCCCGTCAATGGCAGGGGAGCGAATCCGCCGCTGGCGTACAGGTGGATCTCAAGCGGTTCCGAGGAAGCGACCTGCGCGCAGTGACCGTGGATGCCTACGGAAATCGCACCGTTCACGCGACATGGTCGCCGGGACCGCTCCGGGGTTCGGCCGGGCGACTCTATCCGCGACGCCAGGTGTTGTTTGATCAGATCGTCTACGATCTGAAAACCGCCGCACCGTTCAGCGATCCACCGCTTGTCTCGCTTGTACAGGGTGAGCGTGAGGAACAGGGCGTTGTGATTCCCATTTCCACGAATGAGTACCGCGCCGTACTCACCGCCTGGCCCGGTTTCGGCGGTGATGCGAAGGTGATCGTTCGCTACGGGATGGGGGAAAAGGAAATCGAATGGACGGACGAACTCCGCGCCTTCCATGTGAGCGCGACCCTGGGGGGACAGGTGCGGTCGAAAGACGGTCGATTCGTCATGAGCTTCGCACCGGCGGATGTCTACCGCGATATGTTACTGACCGTGGAGAAGAAGGGCGGCGATTCGTCTACGACGTACACCGTCGGACCGGAAGAAATGCCGTTGGCAGGTCGGCCCGTGGTGAGCATTACCCCGGATCCGGGCATGAAACATCCGCTGATTCTCGCCCCGCGGCCAATAAAAAAATATGAGGATGTGAATCTCCCGCATTCCGTCGGTGCCCGCATCGGACGGTATCTCGGCTCCTTTACGCTGACAGAGGACAATACTCCTCCCACCGTCCTTGTCAACATCGCAGGAAAAAGCCGCGAGCCGGTACGCATCGCCATCACCGACAGCATCGCCGGCGTGGACTGGGAAAGCGTCGTGGTCCGCATCGACAAAGCCATCGTTCCGCTTGAATTCGACGAACGCCGGGGCCTTCTCGTCCTCCCCTACGACGTCTTCAAGGAATTCGGCAGAGGAGAACTCAGCGTCAGCGTCAAGGACAAGGTGGGGAATGAGACTCTGGTGCGGCGGAAGCTGTAGCGGCCCGGAAAGACTACTTTGGCTGTTGGCTTTTGGCAAGAGTGATCGACTCGAGCGTCCAATTAACCCGGGTAGATGGAATTCCTGAAACGAAACAACATCTTCTTAACACGTTGAATCATTGAATCGACGCTTTGCCACGTCCCCTCGTTGATATAGTTCAGATCGAGTGAGAGAATAGTTAGATACTCCAACTCGCAAGTCGAACCCATTGACTGTGTCAGAAAATGTGCGAAGTCTTTTTCCGTTTTCCTTCCAGCACCTTCTGCAATATTGGCGCCAATGGAAACGACCGCTCGGCGCATCTGCTGGCTGAGAGCGTAGCGCTCCTCTTGAGGGAAATATTGAACGATCGAATAGATTTTAACGGCGAGTTGTCTCGCTTCATGAGTCACATCATATTTCGTGAAATCCCGCATCAAAGTCTCCCAGTTGATGAGTATGCTCGAATTTACAATGTCCCATAAACCGGGTCCAGCCAATAATCCGTGACTCATTCCGATCTTGTTTTGCCAATGGCCAATAGCCAACGGCAAATAAAAAACCCCGCCATTTGGCGGGGTTTTTTATTTGCGAATGTGCCCGCTTAGGGAATCGGAAACGTCAAATCCACCACGGCCCGGATGTTATTGATCTTCCAGCTGTCTGCGTACGGAGCGTCCACCACCTGATTCAGGCCGAATTCATACATGACCTGGGGAGAGAGGAAACCATAGCGGAAGAAGAAATCGTACCCAAGTCCGATGGCAGCGGCGTAGCGGATGCCGTTGACGTTGTCGATAACACCCGACTGCTCGGGCGCCTGACTGCCGACGGCCCATTCGGGCTCGACGATGGTCGCGGTGTGAGCGTAGTCGTGCTTCATCAGGGCGCCGATGTTCACTCCGCCGGAAACGAAGAGTCCCGGACCGCCCATCGGGTACACCTTGCCGTAGCCTCCGAGGGATAGGTACTGCAGGGTGTAATCCACGGAATGATCTCGGACGACATCCCAGGGAGTTCCCTGATTGTCGGCGATGCGGTATGGCTCGGTATAGCGGCCGTCGATCATGCCTGACATCTGGTCGAAGGTGAGGCGCACGCCCAACACCACGAAACGGGTGAGGGCCTTCTCGCCGTGAACGCCGAAGATGAAGTTGCTGCTGTTGCCCTTGGCATAGAATGCGTTTTCGTCGGACGGAAGCAGAGGGACGCTGCCCTTGTGGAAGCTCTGGTTGACTCCCACGAACAGGCCGCCGCGCACCGTGTACCAGGCCCTGTCGCCAACACGGAGACCCTGCGCATGCGCAGATTGCATGCCGACGAGCGTCAGTGCGAAAAGGAGGAAAATGCTGATGCGTTTCATAGGTCAGCTCCTTAGTTGGCTACAATGAGTTTCTGAGTACTGCGCGTCGTGCCCGAGGTCATCACGATGAAGTAGATGCCCGGACGCAAGCGGTCGGTCGCGAATTGCAGGCTGTGGGTGCCGCGCTTGAGCATGCCAGACTGAAGCACTTCCGCTTCAACGCCGAGCATGTCGTAGACTTTCAGCTCCACAAAACCTTCCTGTTTGAGGGTGAACGTCACCTGTGTCGTGCGGCCAGTCTTCGTGTCGAGCACGTTTGGCCGCGGCGGATTGAGCGACGTGATGCCGAGATCGGAAAGCGTGGTCACGCCGTTGCGCGGACGTACGTTGATCGTCCCCGTGCAGGCTTCGTCCGTCACCACGAGTGCGATGGGCGGAGTCATCGCCGCGGCGCTGACCGTCCATTCCGTCGTCGCGGTGCGGCCGACGAGTACTTCCATGACGACACGCAGAAGCTCACCGGAACTGAAGCGCGTACCGGTGACATTCACCATCAGCTTGTCGGGGGAAGGACGTGTAAACGTTGTCGTGCCCTGCGCCGAAATCACCCGGTCAGGAGTGAGCGCCTGGCGATCGTACGCAAGTTCGAAGCTCAGCGTGGCACCGGTGACCTCGCAGTCGAGCGCGTCGAGAAGGTACACAGGAATCTCGACCATGTCACCCGGACGGGCCGTGACCTGTGGTGCCGCACCGCCGGTTTCGCTGCATGAAAGCGCGATCTGTGGCTGCGTGTAGTCTACCATCAGCACTGCGGCGACTTCGCTCCGGCAGACGGGTTCGGTCGCGAAAAGCAATGCCATGTTTGGCTGGCCGTCTGTCGGTGCGTAGCGCACACGAATCGCTCGGCGTTCGCGAGGCTGCAGCGACAGCATGTTCTGGCCATCCTCAAGCATGAAGGCTGAAGAACCTTCGATACGGAGATTGAGCTGCATGGGAGTCGCACTCATGTTCACCACTTCGGCAGTCAGCTCGACCGGCTCGGTGATGCAGCTGACAGCAGCGCGCACGGTGTCGCGGCTGAAAGCGTAATCCATGCGGTTGATCATGCCGGAGAACGGTATGCTCCGTGTTTCCGGAACACAGCGCTGGTCGCGCACCACAGTGACCTCGATCACGCCGCTGAACGCGTTCGTCATTTCATCGAAGGGCGGGGTCAGGGCGAGTGTGATTTCCTGCATCATGCCTGCAGGAACGATGGTCGGCCAGGTGAGTGGGGAAAGAACCGACAACGGTGCGTTGGCGGGCTTGATGCTCACGCTGATGTTCTGCGCGATGTCGCCGCCGTTGAGGAAGGCGATCGACTGGCGCAGCTTCTCCATGTCGGAGGGACGCACGGCGCCTCCCGGACAGATGGTGATCATGCCGAAGTCAATCGCCTCGGGGGTGATTGTGTACGCGGTGCTGAGTACCGTTGCCTCTACAGCGAAGCTGGCCGAGATATCGCAGGGCTCGCCAATCAGGTTCACCAGTCCGCTGTAGTTGCCGGGGTCGGTACCGCTGAAGCGCACGAGCACATCGCGGGTCTGTCCGGGCTGCAGGGTGAAGGGGAACTGCTCGGGAGGATCGTAGGCGAAGCCGGCGGGAAGCAGACTGCCGTCCACGACGCGCACCGGGGTCGAACTCGTATTGCTCACCGTCGCACGAATCTGACGTGACTTGATGTTTTCACACGTGAGAATCTGGATCGGTGTGTCGGGCATCACCGAGGTGACAGCGAAGCTCGGCTGTACGCCGCGTCCGCGCACGGTGAATTCCACCGTGTCGCTGCAGACGTCGGACTGGAAGAGTATCGTCGCGACGTCCTGACCGACCTGAAGAGGATTGTAGCGGATCGGGAATTCACGGTATGCACCGGGTTCGAGCGTGATCTTGAACGGCTTGGCCAGAAGCTGGAAGGGCGAGAGCGGTGAGAAGCCGCTGGATGTTACCGTCAGACGACGGTCGCCGGTGTTCTCAAGGATGAAGCCGCGCACCTGGCTGCCGTCGACGCAGACGTCGCCGAAGTTGGTGCTATAGCCGTTTTCACGAACAAGAAATTTGGGTTCGAAGCGCTCACCGGTCAGAACCACCGGAATATCTTCGCGGCAGGTGCCGCCGGTTCCGGCGATGATCGTGAGCATGAGCGTATCGTTGAACGCACCGCCGTTGCCGGCGAGAGCGACCACGTCAATTTCGCGTGAATCATTTGCCGCGATCTGCACGCCCTGTGTCGGGAAGGGTCCCGGTCCGAGCCGCAGCTCGTATTTGGATGCGGCGGCGAGAGCATTGAGCGTGATCGGAAGCGGACTGTTGTTCTCAATCGTGATTACACGGGTGGGACCGATATCAGTGCTGCTGCACGAGATGATCTGTCCGAAATCCAGCGCGCGAGGGGTGATGGTAACCTGGGGTAGGATGCGTTCGCCGGACACGGTGAAGTACACGGTCGATCCGCAGGGTTTGCCGAACCACTGCACGCTTCCGCCGAAGGCCCCGCCGTCACCGAGTTCCGGCGCAAAGACGATGTATGCCTCAAACGGGTTGGTGGGATCCGGATTGATGACGATCGGCAAGGTGACGGCGGCGTCCCATGAGAATCCGTTCGGAAGCGACGGGAGGTCGTCGAAGCGCACGGGCTCCGAGCCGGTGTTGGTGACGCGCAGGAGCATTCTTCCGTTTTCCTCGCAATCGGCCAGCGTCAGATGCGCCGGTGTGACCGTCGAAGTGAGAATCTGCTGGCTGAATGTGCCGCCGCGCAGGTCCACGCTGGCTTCGAGCGCACAGAGATTCGCGCTGATGGTCAGCGTTTGCTCGAAAGTGCCGCTGGCGACGGGATGGAAGCGGATCGACACGATGCGATCCGTGCCCGGTGCGAGCGGGAAGGTGTTGCTGAAGGCGTCGATCTCGAACGGTGGCGCCACAGCGATGGTCATCATCAGCTCGGCGCTTCCGTCATTGACGAGACGGATGTTCTTGGCTCCGGAGTA
Source organism: Bacteroidota bacterium (assembly GCA_014860565.1). GTDB lineage: Bacteria > Bacteroidota > Ignavibacteria > SZUA-365 > SZUA-365 > SZUA-365. The sequence goes on along the minus strand of JACZJN010000095.1, from coordinate 10,149 downwards.
GGAACCGACGCAGGTCGTATCGAACAACTGCGGGGGAAGCGATCCCGGTGTGTCGACGGCCTCGGCGAAGAAAGAAGGATCCTGCCGTTCGCCGAAGAGGTCGATCGAGAAGCTCTCCATGCAGATGCCGAAGTCGGCGTCGATGTTCATCGTGGCGTTGAATGTCGCCGCGCCGTTACGCGCGGGTTCGACGGTTATCGTCACGGTATCGCCGGCAGGAATGCTTGCCGGTGCGGAAACGAGTGTGAAGCCCGACGGCATGGTGTACCGCAGTGTCGCCGGCTGGGAATAGGCGTTGGTGAGCACGATGCTGCGCCGCGGCAGCGGATCGACGTCACAGGAGTTGACGAGTCCGAAATCAAGTTCGAAGGCATCGGCCGTCACCGTCGGCGCGACCCGCGAAGCTTCGAGCTTGAAGAGAATCTCCTGTCCGCAGTTGTCGGCGGAGAGGATGACATTTTCGATGATGGTTCCACGCTGATTGTCCAGCGGCGCGAACTCGACATACATCTTGACGCTGTCTCGCGCGGGAAGCGTGAGCGGGAAGATATTCGGATTCTTGAGTATGAAACCATCTCCCAGATTCGGTGCGGTCCCGAAGTTCACCGCGTTCAGTCCGTCATTGAACAGGGTGACTGTGATCAGGTCCACGGCCTTTTTCTGGCAGCTGAGAATCGAGGGAACACCGTCCACCCGCGCGGTCAGCGTCGTGCGTCCGATGCGCAGAATGACCGGAATCTCGAGCACTTCCGGATCATGGAAGGGCGACCGAAGCTCGATCGTTCCGGCATGCGTACCGGGACAGGGGATGGCCGAGGTCACGACCTCGACTTCGATCGAATCCACGCCCGATGCCGCGCTTTTCGAAAGGCGGAGCCAGGGCACGGTCGCCGCGACCGTCCAGTTGTTGCAGGCAAGCGCCGAAGGCGTGATGTACAGCCACTGCGGGTCGGGCGGATTCAAATCAACGACGAAAGTATCGAGCTGCGTCGTCGTGACCGGAAACTTCCTCGGGGCGAAGTGGGCGGTGATGTTCTTGCTCTTGGTCATGCTGATGTTCAGCACGTTGGCGGTGCCGGATGCGTCGCCCTCCCAGTGGGAGAAACGGTAGCAGGTATCTGGCGCGGGGAGGTTGAACGCGACCAGGGTCACCGGCTGTCCGGGAGCGTAATCCGGCTGGAAGGGGATGCGGAACACCTGTCCCGTCAGCGGCGGATCGATTTCCACATTGAGGGTGTAGCGCGTGGGAGGCGGATCGCCATAGGTCACCTCGATGAAGTAGCGGTTGGTGCCAACCGGCAGCTCAACCTGCGCAAGCGTGCTCATGTCCACATCCAGGACACCCGGATTCGGGTACGACACGAGACGCATGGTGGAGATGCCCGTCGCGAGCGGAAGGCTCCAGCGCATCCAGGTGTTGCTCGCGCCGGGGTCGCGGCGCGCCATTACTTCGAAGGTTTGGGAAATCGGCGGCGCGGTGAAAATACCGCGCAAATCCTTGAGTACACCGTTCCCCAGAAGCGACGGCGAACGGAAGTCATTGTCGATCAGACGCGCGTCAAACGCGCCGGGAACGAGCGGAGAAAGCTCCACCTCGCCCAGCGAGGCGTCGATGGCATCCGACGCGGCGGAATTGATTCCAATGCGCAAGTCGGTGCTGTTGCCCACGTTGTCGAATACCGTCAGCACAGTCGTGATGTTCTGTGCGAGGGTGGTCTGCTGTCCTACTATTATGAACAGAAGCGCCACCAGGGGCATCGTCAGCAGGGCAAAAGGTCTCGAAGTAACGGACGATGGCATAATCAACCTCTTAACCTGTTGCTATTAAAGAGACTACTACCTTTAACTTAAGTACTTTCTTAAAAAGATGCAGTAAAAAACAAGTTTTCATAAAAAAAAATTTTGCAGACTATGAGACAGAATTTACGTACATTTTCCTCTACAGAATACCCCCGAGTCTGATTGTAATGAACTGTTAATACTCCCATTCACGGCAGAGGAACTGGTGATGCTGACCTTGTATCTGGCCTGTCTGGTTTTTGGCGGTGTGCTGCTCGCGATTTCCCTGTTCTCGGGAGGGGACACGGATTCCGACATGGACCATGGCCTTGACGCCCACGGTGATATCGGTGGGGACGCCGCCCTGGATGTGCATGGTGACATTGCCGCTGACCACGCCCTCGACATGCATGCCGGCGCCGACTTTGCGGCTGAGGCGGACCTGGACGGGGATGTGGACATGGGAGGGGATGCCGAGGCTTCAGCGGAATTCATCGCGGATCAGGCCATGGAGATTCATGCGGATACCGCGGGCGCGCTTCCGACGGATACGGAAATTGGGGCGGGACACCCGGCCATCGTCTCCATGCAGCATGGGGTTGCACCGAGCGAGGCACCGACAGTGCATTCGGCATTCGAATACCTGAGTTTCCGGAATTTCGTCTACACCACGACGTTTTTTGGCCTCACCGGCAGTCTGCTTACCTGGTTCGAGATGCCGTATGGCGTCGCGCTGGGTTCTTCCATCGGTATGGGATTTTTCGCCGGCTATGTCGGGCACCGTTTCATGCGTTATCTCCGTGGTTCTGAGAGTGGACAGGCACTGCACGTCTCGACGCTCATCGGTCATGCCGCGACCGTTGCTCTCCCACCGACAAAAGAACGGAAGGGAAAGGTGCGGATTGTGGTGGGTGGACAGATCGTCGAAATGCTTGCACTCCTGCATGAGGATTCCGAGGCGGAGGAAGTGCGTCCGAACGAGCATGTCTTCATTGTCGCTATCGACAAGGATGTCGCCTATGTCGATCGTGGTGATTTCCTGGACAACGACTGATCATGGCTTCTGCCGGTTGAATATTTATCCCACGAACGGTGTATCAGCAGAGTGCACGGTTTTCATGCATCCATCGTTTCATCTGCCGTAGCCGTTCTTCGCGTCCAGTATTTCGGACCGATATTTGAACTTCTTTCCAATAAAGTGAGGGTACTGTCATGGAAGAATTCATCGTCACCATTTTCGGAGTGGCGCTTTTCGCGGTCATTATCATCATGGTGGCCATCAGCCGCCTGCTGCTCATCTGCCATCCCAACGAGGTCATCGTCCTTTCCGGACGCAAGCGCCGCATGCCCGACGGGAACATCGTCGGCTATCGTCTGATTCGTGGCGGACGCGCCATGCGCGTTCCCCTTATCGAGAAAGCCGCCCGCATGTCGCTCGAAACCATTCCCCTCGACCTGAGCGTGATGAACGCCTACTCCAAGGGCGGCATTCCCCTCAAGGTGGAGGCGATCGCAAACATCAAGGTCGACAGCAGCGAACCGACCTTCGGCAACGCGGTCGAGCGTTTCCTCGGTAAATCGATGGCGCAGATTCACGAAATCGCCAAGGATACCCTGGAAGGAAACCTCCGCGGTGTTCTTGCGACGTTGACGCCGGAAGAAGTCAATGACGACCGCCTGAAATTCGCCGGCAGCCTGATCGAGGAAGCTGACAACGATCTGAAGGCACTCGGACTGCAGCTCGACACGCTGAAGATTCAGAATGTCTCCGACGACGCCGGCTATCTCGATTCCATCGGTCGCCGGAAGACCGCGGAAGTGCTGTCACACGCGCGTCAGGCGGAGGCCGAGCGCAAATCCGAAGCCGAGCAGTCGGAAGCCGAGGCGCAGCGTATCGCCGAGATCGCGCAGGCGAATGCGAAAAAGGAAATCCAGAGCGCACAGATCGAAGCCGACCGTACGGTCAATGTCAACCGCGCCCGCGCACAGCAGGACGTCGAAACGGAAAACAATCTGCTGCGCATCAAGAAAGCGGAACTCGAGCGCGAGGCCATCATCAAGGAAAAGGAAGCCGAGGTCGCCGGTGAAAAAGCACGCGTGGTCTTCCAGCAGGAAGTGGAGAAAGAGCGCATCGAACTGCAGAAGAAACGCCTGAGCGCGGATGTCATCGAACCCGCCCGCGCGAAGAAAGAGGCGATGGAACTCGAAGCGAAGGGCGACGCCGCCAAGATCATCGAAAACGGCCTCGCGAACGTCAACATCCTCAACCAGATGATCGCGACGTACAAGACCGCGGAAGGAGAGGGCGAAAAGGTGTTTGTCCTCAACATGCTTCCCGAGATCATCAATCAGCTCGTTGGCACTGTCGGCAAATTGAATATCGATAAGATCAGCGTCATCGACAGCGGCAACGGCAAAAGCGTCGGCGGACTCATGAGCCAACTCCCTAATGCGGTCATCTCTCTCAATGAGATCATCGAGAACGCTACCGGCGTGAATATTCTGAGCAATTTTAAGAAAGACGAGATCGTCGCGGCCACCATGAAGCTCGAAGACCAGTCGTAAGCATCGCCTTCGGCACTGCGACATAGGATATAAGACATAGGAAATAAGACATAGGATCCGCTCCCGCGCTTTCGCGGGAGCGGGTTTCGTACAAGGATCTGCTATTCAGTCATTGCGGATGAGGGAGATTCTCTGGAATCTAACGAGTGAGCCGCTGTCCATAAATACTACTTTCCCACCGGCTTCCAGTACCTTCTCGATGATGATATCCACGATATCATCAAAAATCTCACCCAGATCGATGTACTTGCTGACAAGATGTGAATAATGCTTCCTGCTCATTCCTCCCTTCATGCGATAGTCTTCCTCAACAAACAGCGTGCGACGTTCACTTGACTCAAGGGATGCGGCAACGGCATCGATCCCGGCTATTATTCTTTTCTGACCATCCGCCGACTCGAGGGCAAGCAACGCGTTTTCCATCTTCCCTGACATCGCTTCCCGAATGATCGGCCAAACGATTTTTCCGAGATCGTGCGCCGACGTGTATGTGTAATCACCCTTCAAGGCGCCGACGATCCCGTCGGGATGCGTTGCAAACGATTCGAACACGGAAACACTTTCGTCGCTGCCGGCAAGGACTAACCCAAGCGGATCGCGTTCGTAATACTCGTTGAAACGTTGTTCCGTCGCGCAGATATGAGTCCGTAGTTGCGTATTCCGGGAAATCGACTGTATCTCGGTATTTGCGTCATAGGGGAAATGGTGCGGAAACCGTGAATCGTGGATGTCTATGATATCATCACGAAACGCTTCGAACAATCTGTTTGTCTTGTCCCCGAGTGAAAGGATGTAATAATGGATGCTGGGTTTCATTGTATGCCTGCGGTTCGGGAGGTAAGACGTGAGAGCAACGGTGCACGATGCAACTGCTGTGGAGGATGCGGTCCGGTCATTGGAGATATCTGCTGCATTCCCAGCCGGAATGCTCGCGTTTGTTTTTCGTGCGTCCGAAACGGGCCGGGCGGTAGTAGAGATAAACGCCATCATTCATTCCTGGCAGCACATAGGCAGGGTTTTCCGCACAATCGTAATACTCAATCGAACCCGCGAATTGGCCGCCGAATGCAGTCAACGTGCGTCGGTAGCTTGTGTCGACGGAGTTAATGTATGTTTGAACGCGCACAATGTCATAGACAGCGACCGTCACCGCAGTCTCAACCCTTGCTGAAAGCCTTTGAAATGCCCAGTGGGCATACTCTCTGGCAAAGGTGCGAACGTCTTCGGACTGCAGCCTTTTCTCGACTGTCGCGAATGGCTGGAGATCGAGATACGACAGGTGCAGATTGTCTGGCGAGGCGATGATCGTTTGCGCATACGGCGTAAGTGCCGCGATAGTGCGGGGCGTGCCGCTGAAACATGTAGACAGTACGACAAGATCGAATTTCCAGGAATGGCGGGTTATGCGTGCCATTCTGTCCGAGAGATCAGCCAGAGTGAATGTTCGTTCCGGATAGGACGCATCATATCCTGTTCCACCGATCTCGGGAATCTCATGCCCGAAATAGAAAAAGAACTTCGTCGTCAGGGAATCCTTCGCATTGTGATATCGATCGAACAATTCAGTCTCGGGATCCGAGTGCGACAAATCATCATCACGCCAGTAGGATTCTCTTGCGACAAGCTTTCCATGCCGGTAGTATCGAAAGTCTCCGTCCCGGAGTGGAAAAACGAAGAAGGCGTGACCCCTGGGCCGCTGGTGGTAGATCAATACCTCTGCGTGTGGATTTCGCAGCGCGACCTTTATCGCCCCCGTCAACGCCTTTTCGTCTGCTTTGTGTTCTTTTCCTCCGGTGTCGTGATACACATATTCTCCGTCTCCATGAATGACGAAAACGAATGTGTAGCGCAATGGAACCGCCGTCATCTCCTCAAGCGTCGAACGCGGAGAGCTCGGAGCAACAGAACCGCAGGAAAACAGGATAAGAGTCAGCAACAACCAGCCTTTCCCTCCAAGGATTGGAGGAAACAGGCGGTTGCTGCCGGAATACCGTTTGTGCTGCGAGCATCTCATTTTGGAAACATGAGTCCATTCTCTTTTATAGAATCAGTATCAGAACGATGACAATCAGGAGCAGGGCGACAAGGCTGATAGTGATATACTGATCGGCCTGCTGCATATCCTGTACGACGTAATTGGCAAATCCGTCGAGCTGTGAATCTGCAACGCGATCGAAACCGTCTGTCCCCTGTAATTCGCTCTGCTTCTCGCGGAGAGAATTGCGGAAACGGTCGATTCCGGAACGATCGGCATCGGTAACCATGCCGGAACTCTCGACCCGATCAAGCGCCCTGGAGACTGTCTGCAGGGAGTTTTCGAGTATTGCTCGCTTCTCGGCCGGAGCCGAAGCGGCTTTTACATCGTTGGCGGTGTTGTTGAAGTACTTTTGAATCTCGCCTGTCCCGCCGGCATAGCCAGCCTGGGCCAGGAAGAAAACCAGGACAATGAATCCGAAAATTGTTCTTGCTGACATGACCGTTCCTTTAAAATAATGGTGGGACTTGTTGGTTCTATTGATTTCACACAGCGGATGCTGCCTCAATGGCGGCGTATCAGTTCAAAAGGTGGATGCCGGACGCGAAATTGAATATTCCGAATGCCTGCAGGAGCCAGAGAATAAGCACCACCACTACGACGATGTTGAGGATGGATTTGATCTTCGGATCCATGGGTATGAATTGATTAATCAACCACAGGATCACGCCGACCACGATTAAGACCAGGACGACGCTAATAATTGACATGAGAGACTCCGATTTGCGAATCGTGGAATACCGAAGCCGCCGCGCTCATCTGATCACGGCCCCCCGTCACGCTCCTGCGTTGACACCTTGCGTTGACACAGGGAAGAGGCCTGGAGATGTCTGGATGCTTCGTTATTTCGCTGTTGATTGTTGTCAACAACAATGTCCGCATATCCAGCTGCTCATACAATCAGCCAAGAGATTGAAAAGGAGACTAGTCCATTGGAACGAGTTGGAAAGGGCAATGATCGGTGGGGAAAGGTGGGGTCAGAGTTGCGGTGGATGAAAGGTCGAATGCGAGCTCGGTGGGGCGTTTCAGGATATGAACTACTCGTTTTCCTGCTTGCGGATATAGGCCGCGATCTGAAGCCGCGTACTCAGTGCCAGTTTTTCAAGAATATTGTGCACATGGCTTTTTACGGTAAACGTGGCTATGTGAAGGGATTCTGCGATCTCTTTGTTGCTCAGTCCGTCAGCGATCAGCTTGACGACGTCGCGTTCACGCTGCGTCAGGAGAATGGACTCGGTCGGGAGGGTGTCGCTGTGCTGTGATATGGAATCTGCAATCTGCATGAAAAGCGAATTGGTCAGGGACGGTGGCAGTACTTTCTCCCCCCTCGCGACGGCCTTGATGGTGCTGATCCAATCTTCAATAGGCGCATTTTTAAGAATGAAACCATGCCCGCCTGCTTTTACGAATTCTATGATATCAATTTGATCGGGAATCATATCCATTGCGATGAACTTCGCCAGGGGAAGTTCCTTCTGGAGCAGGGCCATCAGACTCAACGTGTTTGTCCTCGCCAGACCGAGATCCATGAGAACCACCTCGGGGGACAACGCCAAACTCTTTAGCTGGCGTACCGCGTCGCTGTCTTCGAACCGTGCAACAACTTCGAACTCGGACTGCGAGTCAAGCATCGATACGATGCCTTCCTGCAGTAGGCGATTATCCTCGATCAACAGGATATGTATTTTCGCCAATCAACCTCCTCGGTATGCGTAGCTTCCCCGCAACCGTCGCAAGCACCGTGTCGTGGATTTAATGATTCTATTTAAAGTAATTATTCGCGAGGGTAAATCAAACGCCGCAAATGCCACTCGCTCGAGGGCGAGCACATTGGATTTCTCCGGCATCTGCATTTACTTACAACCATGAAACGAATTACGATGAGGATTCCTGTGAAATTTCCACTCTCCCCGATTACGCTTCTCCTGGTTTCGGCGCTCACGATCGCTGCGTGCGGTGGTGAGAAAAAACCCGAACCCGATCCGAACGCCCGTCAGGCGGTGAATATTCCCCTTGCGGAAAATCAGCCCAATGCCATCAATCCGGTCGAAGTACCGGAGGAGAATCTGCCTGACCTTTCAGGATTGACGGAAATCGAAAGGCAGATTTTCAAGCGCTCCGTTGCGCTGCAGGTCCCGTACTATGACGAGCAGTACAAGTGGGCAGAACGCGCCAACACGATCAACGATGGGCAGGAAGCCGCAGCCGCGCTCAAGGAGTACATGAACATCCAGAACCGGTTTGCGCGCTCGATGCAGCAGTTGGACCTTGAGTTCTCAGGGAAGCTCGACCCGAACTATGCCGGCTCAAAGGCATTCGACAAGGCCATCGACCAGTATATGAATGACCCGAATCTTATGAAGCGCCTTGACTTCATCGTGGAATCGGTAGCCAGTCTCATGAAGCGCTTCAAGAATGATCCCGCGTGCAAGTCGATCCTGGCCGAAGTCGAACGCCTCGCCCGCCAGTCCCAATAGCAGGCGTCCCCGACCTCACTCCTCGAGTTTGGCCGCGAGTTCGAGCCAGCGGTCTGACATTTCGCTGATGCGCGCGTCGATGTCGTGAACGCGCTGCCCGAGTTCGGCGAGAATGGAGTAGTCCGTCGCTGCGTCGTTGAGCGTTGCGCTCAGGGCTGCTTTCTCCTCTTCGAGTTCCGCAATTTCACCCTCCAGCAGCGAGTACTCCTTTTCTTCCTTCCAGGTCAGTTTCTTCGCATTGCGGCTTTTCCGCTCCGCCGCCGCTGCTTCCGCTTCGCTGCTTTTTTCTTTTTTCCCCTCATTCCCTTCATTTCCCTTATTCCCTTCCTCCGTTTCCTTGCGCTCGAGATAGGCCGAGTAATTCCCGGGATACTGCTTGATCTTTCCCTCGCCGTCGAAGGAGTAGATGTAGTCCACCGTGCGGTCGAGGAACATGCGGTCGTGCGAGACGACGACGAGGAAACCCGAGAAATGCGTGAGGTACTCCTCCAGCGCGTTGAGCGTCTGGATGTCGAAATCGTTTGTGGGTTCGTCGAGAAAAAGCACGTTCGGGTTTTTCATCAGCACCATGAGCAGCGCGAGCCGGCGGCGTTCGCCTCCCGAGAGCGTCCCCATGAGCGAACCCTGCTTCTTGTGCGGAAAGTGGAAGCGCTTGAGCATGTCGGAGGCCGAGAGGTAGCGGTCGCGTCCCACGCCCGTGTCGATGTACTCGGCCACCTCGCGCAATGTGGCGATCACACTCTTGCTCGGATCGAAGTCGTTGTTCTCCTGCTTGAAGTAGCCGATGTTCACCGACGAACCGATTTTCACGCTTCCGGTATCGGATTCCATGTCGCCGCAGAGCACGTTGAGCAGGGTGGATTTCCCGCAGCCGTTGGGACCGATGATCCCGATGCGTTCCCCGGCGGTGGAGCGATGCGTAAAGTGTTCGAAGAGCAACTGACCGCCGATGGACTTGCTGATATTCACCGCCTCGATCACTTTGCTGCCGAGGAAGGAGTTGCCGACCTCGATCTGCACGTCCTTGATCACGACGGGACGCGGCGCTGCCTGGATTTCCTTGATCCAGTCCACCCGGCTTTTCTGCTTGGTGCGCCGCGCGCGCGCGCCGCGCTGCAGCCACGCCAGTTCCTGACGCAGGCGCGAGCGATTGCGATCCGCTTCCGCTTCCTGCGAGGCGATCATCGCCTCCTTGCGTTCGAGATACTCCTCGTAATTCCCCGGGAAGCCGATCAGCTGCTGCTGCTCCATCTCCACGATGCGGTTCACCACCGCGTCGAGGAAGTAGCGGTC